>JBEIFX010000005.1:0-112449 GCA_040382195.1 Halobacteriovoraceae bacterium
AAAAAAAAAAACCTGTATTTTTAATTATTTATCACTTGTGTTTAAGAGCTTTTTTGGCTAGCCACGACACATCAAATTAATTAGTTTAAGTGCTTTCCAAGAATACCAGTGAGCTCAAACATTGTTACTTCGTCTTTACCGAAGACTTTACTCAACTTAGAGTCAGCTAGTATATTTCTCTTGTTGTTAGGGTTTTGAAGGTTGTTGGCCTTGATATAATCCCAAACTTGCTTAACGGCTTCAGTACGAGCGACCGGATTTGCACCAATGACGGCCGCTAATTCAGCCGAAGGAGTAAAGGCCTTCATGAAAGCAGGGTTTGGCTTACGATTAGATTTTTTAACAGTTTCTGTGTTTTCCATAAAACCTCCGGTGTGTGTAGAAGTAGTGTGATCAATTTATTACTGGATTGCAACACTAAAATATTATGAAAAAGTGTTTCTGTTTCTATAAAGTTTCAAAAATTTGACTGTTCCATTCCTCTCTCAAGAAATACAATATGTTCGAACGTTTTTCTTCTTAAGGAAACCATGAATCAAGCTAGATCAAAAATTTTACTTGTCGAAAACATCCATCCCGTTGCCAAAAAATATTTAGAAGAACAGGGTTACCATGTTGATCTTCTCTCCTATGCTCCTGATGAGAAGGAACTCATAGCTCTACTTCCGCAATATTGTACTCTTGGTATCAGATCAAAAACTGAAATCACCGCCAAAGTTCTCGAACACGCGGAGAGTATTTTATCAATCGGAGCATTTTGCATTGGAACAAATCAAATCGATCTTCTTAGTGCTCGTAAGTCGGGGATTGCCGTCTTCAACGCTCCTCACTCTAATACTCGAAGTGTTGCCGAGCTTGTCATCGCAGAAATGATCGCTTTATCGCGCCAACTTGGTGACCGAAATACGCGTGCTCATCAGGGGGAGTGGATAAAATCGGCGGAAGGCTCAAAAGAAGTTCGTGGTAAAGTTTTGGGGATCGTGGGTTACGGCCACATAGGAAGTCAGGTAAGCGTTCTGGCAGAGAGCATGGGTCTAAAAGTCATTTTCTATGATGCAATAAAGAAGCTTCCTTTAGGAAATGCCCTATCTATGACCTCCCTGGATGAGCTTCTCGCTGCTTCAGACTTTGTCACACTTCATGTTCCAGAAATTGCCGAGACGATGAATATGATTGGTGAACAAGAATTAGTAAAAATGAAAAAAGGTTCCTATCTCATTAATGCCTCTCGAGGCACTGTGGTCGTCATCGATGCTTTAGTGAAGGCCTTGAAAGAAAAGCACATTGCAGGTTGCGCTATTGATGTCTTTCCGATGGAGCCGGCATCTAATAAAGAAAAATTCATCTCGCCACTTCAGGGCCTATCCAACGTTATTCTTACTCCGCACATCGGTGGAAGTACCGAGGAGGCTCAGAAAGCAATTGGAACTGAAGTGACAGAAAGCTTCAGGCGCTTTCTCAAAATTGGTTCCTCCTCTGGGGCTGTAAATTTTCCTAATGTTGATCTTCCAGTTAAGAAAGGAACCTCGAGGATTTTAAATGTTCACCGAAATGAGCCAGGTGTTTTAGGTGAAATTAACACTATCATCTCAAAAGCTGGTGCTAACATTGAGGGTCAGTATCTGTCGACCGATGATGAAATTGGTTACCTCGTTATGGATGTTCACTCTGATCACGCCGATATACTCGCCCAAGAGATTTCTAAACTCAAACGCTCAATTCGAACCAGAGTGGTCTACTAATGTCGGCTGTATGCGAAACCTGTCGGAAGCCCAAGGCTAACTACCAGTGTGGTCTTTGCCAACATTCTATTTGTAAGAGTTGTGGTCACTTTGTTGGAGAGGATGCTTTTTCTTTTCTAAGAAAGATTCCGAAGGAACTCGCTCACACCATTTATTGCAGTCCTTGTTTTGATCAACACGTAAGCGAGGCAAAAAATCGTTATGAAGAGAACCTTGATAAGGCGCGAGAGGTGATTGTTTTCAATAAAGATGAAACAAGAAAAACCGGCCACATTAAAAGAAAAGAAGCTCCCTATCAAGTTGAGGACTGTGAGGACAAGGATGAAACTCTTCTTCGATTAGCTTTTTTCGCTGCCGAGGATGGTTTTAACTGCCTCCTCGACGTTCAATACACCCAAAGAAAAATCATTATTGGCTCTCACAAAAAAACCGTCTTCACCGCAACTGCCATACCAGTAAACGTCGATCCTAGTTCAATCCGCGAATACTAGGGACTTTCAACCTTGTCCATGGAAAGACCATAAAGACAGACATTGTTCGCTCCCTCTTCAGATATTTGATAGGTGCCAGAGAAATGAAGATTGTCCTTGGCCCTACTAAAATCTCCTCTTAAATGAAGGATCTTGCAGGATCCCCCGGACATGTTTATCCCATAAAGAGGAACGCAGACTCGATTCATCACGTCGATAGAGTTTTTCTGAGGATTAAAAGGAATACGACCAATTGTATGAATTGGAGATTCCGCAGTTCCCTTAAGTTCTCCAAGGCGAAGAATGAGCATCCCCTCATTTGATAGCTCCAGCCTTACAGAGTCGGCCATGAGTAAATTACAGCTATTACGACGATCCCTCTGTTCAGTGAGCATCCCCGAATAAGTTCCACAAAATCCCGCAAGTACACCAAATTCGTCATTACAGCGATTTTCTTCCTGAAGCTGGGCAAAGGCTCGGTCAGAAGTTGTGGCAAAATAGGCAGATGTCTTTAAAGAGATCAACGGATTACCTTTCTCATCTCGAGTTACCAAGCTAATAGGGACAGTGGTGGCCGTATCAACTTTTCTTACTTGTGAACATAAGATCGTCAGAGAGCTAACACCATCCTTACTTTGAGAAAAAGGAACGATGAAAGTTCTTCCAACTTCATCGCCTACTCCCCTTACCTCGCTTCTCTTGGTGAAGTGATCATCACTGTAGACTCCTGAAATTTTTTCACTTTCTTCTGACCAACGAAGAGTCTAATTAACCGGTTTTTCCCCTTCCCCGCGCTTAAAGCTTCCTTTGAGCTCATATTGGAAGCTTTCTGCTACTACAACAAAGCTGAGACCAAACAGCGTAACAAAGTAGATTAAATATTTCATGCATCCTCCTCTTCCTATTTGGGTAATTAATGACCACAGAATGTTTCTCAAAGGCTCTCACCTGGAAGCGTCGTATTTGCAATCCTTTTTTTCAAAGTTTAGGCTTATTGAACCTATGTTGTAACTTGACTTGTTAGGCGAAGGAAAACGATCATTTTTTCGATGATGGGCCCAAAAGGGTTGAACTGCAAAAATAAAAAGTTCATCAGATTCAATACGGATTATAGTCAATACCGAAATAGACCCACTTTTATCGACATTCAGCGGAAGGGGATTTTCCTTAAAGATACCCGGATCACTTTGCTCTATTTGTCTGGGATCAGGTGTATCATCTTCATCACTTACTGTTGTGCAAGCTATCGATAAATTGAATAGAAGCATCAATAAGATGAATTTTCTTGCCATACTCGGTCTCCTAAAGAAGGTCCGATCAAATAAAATATGTCAAAACGAATGCCAGCCGTTGCGGACCGCAGGCTGAATAAAACTGAAGTTTCTCCTTAAGTAGACAAAAAAAGAATCCCATTTAAGATCACTCCAGACTTTGGACCAACCATTGAGGGATCTATGAAAATTTATACTTCTTCCGTCTTGATCTTATTTTCACTCCTTGTACTCTGCTCTTGTCTTGATTATCGAAGGGTAAAATCACAGAAAGAGGATGGGGAAATTAATCAAAATGAGACAGTCCAATTGAATGGCTCGAACGTTAATGGCAGCTATGCCGGTGAAATCTGGCCTGTAAACTATAATCTTCATTTCAAGAAAATTGGGTTAGTTGGAGTGCAGAGAGAAGGAGACAGTTTTAGTGCCATGGTCACCCTGAAATATGGTCCGAAAGAGACCAGAGTTAAGCAGGCCATTTACACAGCTCGTCGGTGCCCGAACATCAATGATGATCTTAATAAAGACGCTTACATTGATATCCTTGAGGCCCGCCTAGCGATAGGTAAGATCACCATACCTTTTGATGGAGATCTCGATTCCCAGATGGCGGGAAATACTCAGTACCCCTTTGTGGACAGGATGGGAAAGATGTTCTATTCCAGGTCCGCCAGCTTTTCTCGTCTTTTTGAGGATCTCAAGACCCTAGATGAAAATCCACTAGATCAAATCATTAAACTAGGCGAGGAAGAGGGGATCACTCTCCCCGGTCGCATTGTTCTCTTTCAGGGTATGCCTAGGAAGGTTTTTCTACCGGAATCGGTGGCGACCACAGATGGTGAAGATAAATATGAAACAATTCCAGTTGGATGTAGTGTATTGTGGAAAGTTAAAAATTTACCTGAAGAACTTAAAGCATCTCAAAAATAAATGAAGGCCGGCGAAGGGCCGGCCTTCCCTAGAAAGAATTACTTAAGGTGCTTTCCGATTAGAGAGGCGAGTTCGAACATAGAAACTTCTTTCTTGCCGAAAACTTTAGAAAGTTTGTCATCAGCAAGGATATTTCTCTTGTTCTTAGGGTTTTGAAGATTGTGCTTCTTGATGTAAGCCCAAAGCTTCTTAACAACTTCTGTGCGAGCAGCAGCAGCAGCTCCGATGACAGCTGCAAGTTCAGCAGACGGAGTCAAAGCTTGCATGAAAGCAGCATTTGGCTTACGTGCAGACTTCTTCTTCGGAGCAGCAGCTTTCTTAGGAGCAGCGGCTTTCTTAGCTGTTGCCTTCTTAGGAGCAGCAGCTTTCTTGGCTGTTGCCTTCTTAGGAGCAGCTTTTTTTGCAGTTGTTTTCTTCGCAGGTGCCTTTTTAGTAGCTTTTTTAGCCATCTTTTCCTCCAGAGGAATGTTATTCGGACTCAATCGTTCCTACTTGCTTATACTAATACTTTTGACCAATCGATCCGGAAATTCAAATAAAAATTTCACTTCAAGGCTCAGAATGAAGGATTTTGTAAGGAAATAGCATTATTTTCGCTCTTAAAGGGGGAGAATTGAGGGCCAGAAGGGTCTCGCCGGGGTGCCCTCCTAGGAATTTGAGACCTCAGAGATGAACTCATCGAGAAGATTTCGGAGCTGCATGGCCTCACTTACACTCATCTTTTCAAGTACTATGGTCAATTTGTTTTCAATCTCAATAATTGGCATATCTTCCAAGTCATCGGGAATAATGAGTTCGAATTTGAGGTCACCTATTTTTACATTTCTTGAGATCATATCCCTCCCCCGTCTGGCGTTTTGAGTCCACTTTCGTTCGATCCTCTCCGGTGGGGACGGGAATCAGTCAAACGTTTCACATAGTTTTTGAACTCTAGGAGGTTTTTTTTCCTAAGAAAGGTAGCAAGGAAAGCGATCAAAGCGAAAAAAGCCCAAATGATAAGGATAGAAACCAGGATGGGATAGCCTAAATCTGCAGTCGTCACAGCACCTCCAAAGACTCCACATAGGGAAATTATAGCCTCTACGAGATGAGATAAAAACGAAGAGGAGTGCTTAGGCTTAGGCCTTAAAAAATCCTAGACAACTAAAAGATGATTGCCCGGTAACCTTGAAACTAGATTATGTTTGGGTCATGGATATTACACTTTATATAAATATCATTGACGAAGAAGAGAAGAATGGGAATTCTGGGAAAAAAGAGCAAAACCCTTCATCTCAAATGGACCAAGACTCTGGGGAAGAATAGCCTACAGAATTGGCTCTCCCAGTCCGTAACGGGCGGGTGCGTTCGAGTAGTATTCTTGAGCTTGCGGTAACCATTTACTCAAATTCTTTTTTCTCGTCATATCTGATGGATGGGTTGAGAGAAACTCAGGTTGCACTGGTCTTTCTGAGGCTTCTCCCATTCTCTCCCATATATGAGCTGCCTCTTGGGGGTCATACCCAGCTCGCGCCATGAACTGTTGTCCGAGTTTATCAGCTTCTGTTTCGTCAGTTCGAGAAAATTTTCGTTCAAAAAAGGCAATAGTAAAACCTGCAGCAGCTCCACCTAAACCGGTTACCATTTTACATGATTCCGACTTACACCAAAGCTGGCCTCCTATGGCCGTAGCGGCACCAATCACAAGACCAGCCAAATTACCCCGAATAGCACGGGCATATCGCTGTTTACCGTGTCTTTTAGTTGCATGGGCTATCTCATGTCCCAAGACCGCGGCAAGAGCTGCTTCATTTTTTAAAATGGGCATGATTCCAGTATAGACTGCGAGTTTTCCACCAGGCATACACCACGCATTAACTTCTGGACTTTCAATGAGCATCCACTCCCAGTCAAAATTCTCTCCTGAAGCCTTGGCAATTCGTGAGGCGACTCTGTTCAGCATCTTGGTCCATTTTTGATTTGTAGAGACTTTTGCCTGGGTTTTTATTTGATTGTAGGCCTTCAAGGCATAGGAATTTATCTTTTGTTCACTAGGATCAAGGCTTGAACAGGAAGGAAAAAAAGTAAGGACAATAGTCAGGATGAGAAAGTAAAACCTCATACTGCTTCTCCTTTTTTCATCGGTTTTAAAAGGTAGGTATGAGCATAATTACCAAAAGTATAATAACGATAGTCATAATTGGTAAGCTCATAAAGCCCCCTTCACAATCGTAAGTCTAAGCCTCTTTCATGGTGTCGTGAAGCCTTAAAAAAGATGACAAACTATTTGCGGAATAAATATATGAGAAGAGAAAGAAGAACACTCAGGAGGAGACTCGTAGTGAGGGGAAGGTAAAACTTAACATTAAAAGTCTCGATTCGGATGTCTCCGGGAAGTTTTCCCAAAGGAATTTTACCTCCGATTAAAGACAACAAAAACCCTAAGAAAATTAGAATGAGACCAAGAGCAATCAACGTTTTACTTTTCGAATCCATAATCAAAGAATAGTCACTATAAATTAGTGTGACAAACCTTTAAAGGGCACGGAATTCCTGGAGGTCCTGAGGTAGCTGATTCATGACCTGAGTAGCCTCGCCTTCATCAATTGCGTCCAAAAGGACATTCAAAGCAATGGGTACAAGCTTTTCCAGATCCATGAAGTCATAGGCCTTAAGATGATCTTTTACCTCACCCAGAAATTCATTGACTCCTCTACTGGAGGACTTCTGACTTTGGACATGGGTCAGATTAAATCCCTCAAAGAAGTAACCCCTCAGCAACGCCGGAAGCTGACCGGCCAGATGAAACGATTCTCCAGGTCCTATTCGATCGCGGATCGCCTTCATGGTCGCTCTCAAAACGACGAATGCGTGATTGGCATTCCTAAACTCTCCCGTGCGCATCATTTTCCTCAGTATGGCAGCAGTGTGATCGTTTGATTTTTGAATAGCTTTAATTTCCTGTAGCATGTAATCCTCCGAAAAATCAAAAAGAGCGCCTCTTTTTGTTGTTTATTATTGAAGATAAATGTCGACTGTTTTCAAGTCCTCCTCCTGGGCAAGAAGAAGATCTATCTCAATAAGACGTTGGAGGTTTTGATCCAACTCTTTAGACTTGATCGCTTCACGGTATTGATTGACTGCGTGTTCTTCACTCATTTTATTTACGCCAAAGGCAACCATATCTTTAAAAAAAGATGCTCCCCCTCCAAAGGAACTTGATAATATACTCCTAGAACCACTGTTCCAGAGAACTTCTTTTACGCCAGCACCAGGGAAGGGCGCCAGCTTAATGGCAGTATGTGCAAGCACCTGATGGATCGAATAACGTTGATCTTTATCTGGTAGATTCTTGATTACTGCTAAATTTGTATCAGTACTTTTAACGACGAATAACTCGCCTCTAACGACTTCGTCAATTTTTGTCATAACAACCCCCTAGTCATACCCTAGTTTTGGTCAGGAAAAGAGAGTAGTAAAATAAAGGTTTTCTTAAAGAACTGTTTTAAAACTAAGATGATTTTCTTTTTACCACAGTGAATGGCTTTACTCCCCTTTTATAACACCGAGACTTTCCAGTGCGATGTTAGGATTGGGTGAAACGATATTGCTTTTAATAAAAAATTCTTGAAGATTTCCGATATTTTATCAATTCAAGGATAAGAAAAGGTAGCATACTAGCAAGGATGATATGGAGGTTTTCCATTAAACTGAGTTCCTGAACTTTAAATAACCTTTGATAAAACTGCGTTTGATCAACGCAAATCTGAAGAATCATGGGAAAGAGGACTGATAGGAGATGATAGTAATTGAGTTTTAGTTGAAAAAAAGACTTTGTTTCACTTCGACAGGAAAATGAACGAAAGAGTGCCATAAAGACGAGAATACTGAAGGTGTATGTCCTCGCTTTTTCTTCCGTCGAAACCTTCAGCATGTAGGCATAGGTCCCAAGAGAAATCAGAGTCATCATCAGACCGACAAAGAAAAGTTCAGTAAGAAAATATCTGTCAAAAAAGCTGTTGGGCGAAGGTCTTTTGCTGTCGCTTAAAAGATTTTTATCCAGAGGTTCTGCTGCCAGAGCAAGGGAGGGGAATCCGTCAGTCACAAGATTAATCCATAGAAGGCCAATCGGGGTGAAAGGAACCGGTAAGGAGAAAATAGATGCTCCCAGGACAATTAGGATTTCTGCAAGATTGGTCGAAAGAAGATACTGAATAGTACGTTTGATATTTCCAAAGATAGCTCTTCCCTCTTCAACTGCCGAAACAATAGTGGAAAAATTATCATCGGTAAGAATCATACTGGAAGCCTGCCTGGCCACTTCGGTTCCTGCTTTTCCCATCGCCACTCCAATCTGCGCCTTCTTGAGCGCGGGAGCATCGTTAACTCCGTCTCCGGTCATCGCCACTACATGACCAAGGCCCTGAAGAGCCTCCACAATTTTCAGTTTGTGAAACGGGGATACTCTAGCATAAACCGCTGTTCTTTGGGCCCTGCCCCTAAGTCCATCAACTTTAAGTTCTTCTATCTCTTTTCCCGTAAGCACTTCATCAAAGCTACCGGGGATAGCAATCCCAAGCTCAAGAGCAATTGCCTTCGCTGTAACGGGATGATCTCCGGTAATCATCACCACCTTAATACCGGCTTCCTGGCAGTTTTTGATAGCAGCAATAGTTTCGTTCTTAGGAGGATCGGCCATTGCAACAAGACCTAAAAATTCTAAATCTCGCTCTATTTCAAAGGCACTCTGTTTTACTTCATCTTTTTTTTGAGCAGCCGCCAGCAAACGCTGTCCTTTAGATGTAAGTCGATGAGTTTCGCGTCGAATCCTTTCTTTATCCTCCTCGTCAAGAAGGCAAAGATCGATCATGACTTCCGGGGCACCTTTAGTGAAAATGTGAACGCCATCTTTTGATTGAACTGCAACACTCATGCGTTTTCGGTCACTTTCAAAGCTCCATTCATGAAGTCTTGGAAAGTTCTGCCGGATATGATCGAGATCGTCAGCATAATTGTTGGCATACTCAAGCAAGGCTTTTTCCGTAGGATCTCCTGAACCACCATTATCCAAAGAGGCATTATTGCAAAGGACCATCGCCCGAAGGAAACTATCACGTTTATTTTCATCCAAGAGAAAAATCTCTCTCACGGTCATGATTCCCGTAGTCAGGGTTCCGGTCTTGTCAGTACAAATCACATCGGTCGATCCAAGAGTTTCAACAGCGCTGAGATTTCTAATTATCGCGTTTCGTTTTGTCATGCGTCTGACCGCCAAAGTAAGAGCAAGAGTGACGACCGTAGGAAGACCTTCTGGTATCGCAGCAACGGCGAGACTTATGGCAGACATGAGAATAACATACCAGGGCTCATGCTCAAGAAAACGAAGTACGACAACTATCAAAATAACCACTGCACCCATCATGATAAGACGGTTACTGACGATATTAAGACGCACCTGCAGAGGCGTCATTTTCTCGTTAGAATCCTCGAGAAGTTCGGCAATCCTCCCAATCTCAGTCTGCATTCCCGTGGCTGTCACAATCGCCTTTCCTGTCCCATTACTGATAGCACTCCCTGCATGAATCATATTTTTTCTTTCAGCAAAGAAGGTGTCTTGAGAAAGAGATTCAATTGATTTTGAAATCGGGAGTGACTCACCCGAGAGAAGAGCTTCATCCACTGAAAGTTGAAAGGCTTCTAAAAGCCGAGCATCGGCCGTAACATAGTCACCTGCTTCAAATATAAGGATATCGCCAGGAACGACATCCTCTGAGGGGATCGATTTCACTCGCTGATCCCTCAGAACCCTGGCCGTCGGTACAGACAGTTTTTTTAAAGCCTCGATCGCTTCACTCGCCCTAGATTCTTGAAAGTATCCAATCACTGAGTTTAAAATAAGAATCGACAGTATCGCGGAAGCGTCCAACACCTCCCCCAAGATCAGGGCAACGACTAAAGCGCTAAACAGAAGATAGACCATGTGATTATTAAGTTGCTTAAAAAAGATCCGAAGCTTACTCACTTTTTTTTCCGTCAACAGAACATTTTTTCCAAAGACAGAGATGAGCTTCCTGACTTCTATTGAAGACAGACCTGTATCTTTTGAAACTTCCAATTCTTTAAGAACTTCCTGACAGTCCTTACTCCAGGGTTCCGGAATGAGATGATGAGTCATTGGAGTTGTCCTTTTGAATTTTCCAAGGGCAAGACATTAAGAAACTACTCCTTTATTTAGCAAAAAGTCATTCCTGGAAGTAATAAGAAAAGGTGACAATGATCGATAATGCATGCCAAACTTTTTAATATTCGTTTTTATGAAAGGACCTGAGATGAGTGGTATGTTCAAACATTTTAAACTTTTTTTTAAAGAGATTATTTACTTAATCAAAACACCTTTTTTCATCATGCTGACCATTGTCGGTAATGGTTTCATCTTCTTCTCAGGACTTATTTTCTGGGGCCTTGAGCATGAGGTCAACCCCAAGGTAGAACGCTTTATCGACGCTATCTGGTGGAGCTTTGCAACAGCAACAACGACTGGTTACGGTGACATCACTCCTGCAACCGATAGCGGTAAAATTCTGGGAATTCTTCTTATGCTTATGGGCCTTGCCTTATTTTCAATTTTTACAGCATTGTTTGCGGAGACCATCATCTCCAATAAAGAACTGTTTTACCGAAATGGGAAAAAAGATTTATGACATTGAGTTAAAGTGCTGAAGAAAACTTGAAGGTTGTAACTTCAAGTCATTATTTACATTCGGCTATCAAGAGATAGATCAGTACTATTAATACAATAGGGCAGTTAAGAATTTTGAAGCTTGCGATCTCAAAAAACTCTTCAGCAACATATAAAAATCCAGTTCAGCCAACGGCAGCAATGACAATTACTTAAAAAAGAGCAAAGTAAACGAAGTTGGAAAGGATTAGGGGCGAAAGAGCCTAAAAATGAAATATCATCATTGACGAAGTTTTTTAGTTCTTTGAATGATCATAGCACTTCCTTTTTATAAATATTGCTCTAAAATTACCAAAGACCAGGGAAGACTAATGGATAAAATATTTGTTATCTTTTTTTTTACTATAAGTTTTCAACTTTTTGCCACTTCACCTAAAGATGCCTTTGCCCTAGTAAAAAAAGGCAAAGCGGTTTTGGTTGACGTGAGGGAGAAAGATGAAATTAAAGAAGGAATGGTAAAGGGGGCGAAGTGGTTTCCCCTTTCTAAAATAGAGACTGATCCCGATTGGAAAAAAGAATTCACTTCTTTCTCCAAAGGTAAAGAGGTGTTTCTTTACTGCCGGTCCGGAAAACGATCAGGAAAAGTTGAATCTGTTCTGAAAAAAGAGAAGATTGAGGCCGAGAATATTGGTGGCTACCTAGAGCTACAGAAAGTTCTTCCCATTGAGATCCCATGATGGTTTCACCACAATGGTCGCTTCTGGCAGGAATTTTTCTATCTCTCATCTTTTCTAAAAATCAAACACTTAAAAATCGAGCAAAGTTGTGGTCAACCCGTCTTCTTCAATTTAGTGTCATCCTTCTCGGTTCGGCCTTAAACTTTTCAACGGTTATAAACCAAAGTGCAACTGGGGTCATCGTGACCTTTGTGAGTATTGTTTTAGTTTTAGCTTTAGGTCACTTTGGTGTGAGGCTTCTAGGTATTGAAAAGAAGTTAGGATTACTTATCACCTTCGGGACTGCCATTTGCGGTGGCAGTGCTATTGGAGCTCTCGCGCCAGTAATCGTCGCTGACCCCATAGCAATTTCGGTTTCAATGGCAATTGTGTTTCTTCTTAACGCTACGGCGATATTTTTGTTCCCACCACTATCCCGTTTTTTTCAATTAACTCAGGATCAATTTGGAGCATGGGCGGCACTAGCCATCCATGACACAAGTTCCGTTGTAGCCGCTTCTTCCCTTGTTGGATCTAAGGCCTTGGAAGTCGCGACTTCGCTTAAACTAACGAGAGCTTTGTGGATCATTCCTGTAACGGTAGGGATGAGTCTTGCATGGAAGAGAAGTGAAAAAAAGCTCACTATCCCCTGGTTTGTCCTGGGCTTTCTTCTGACCTCCCTCACCTTCACTTTTACTCAGAAACTCGATCCTCTAAGGCCATCAATTCTTCTACTATCAAGGAATGGCTTTGCTATAACCCTTTTTCTGATCGGAGTAGGATTTGATCAAAAGAGAATAAGGGAAATTGGCCTTCGCCCCTTGATCTTTGGTCTTTGCCTCTGGCTCATCGTGACGGCTCTTTCCCTTTTTTATGTAAAACATTTCCTCTAAACAAAAGGTCATGCAATAAGTTCCTTCTGTTCTTAACAAAAAACTTCTTGTGAGAGTCCAAAACGAGACTGCAGATTTGAAGATTGGTTTACCTTTAGTTTCTGATTTCTGTATGGCATCCGAGATCATCATCTTCACCGTTTATTCCTCTCATATCCGACTTCACCATCCATAATCAGAAGCAAAAGATTTTCTATTGTCGGCTGTCCGGTAGATATATATTATTAGAAAAAGATGGTAGCGATAATGTTTATTGACGTCCTCTGACTTCCAATAAAAGCCTTGCTAGAATAAGATAAGCTATGACTACTTCTATGAAAAATGCAACATTCATAAATCAAAACTGCACTTGTGTAACATTGAATCAAGAAAAGCTCAAAGATCAACTGGAAAAGACCGGTTTACTCAAAGGTATCTATCAAGAAATCATTCTCACTAGACCTTATCTTTTTTCATCTACCATGGTCTTAATCTCGGAAGAAGACTCAGAAAAAATGAAAAGGCTGATCGAAATTATTGAAAACATCATCCATTCCCATGATTTTGAACAAAAAATATTTCAGGACGTTCCTGAGGTTGCCCGCTTTAATCCAAGAACCAAGGGTGTCTTTATGGGCTATGACTTTCACCTTACAGAATCTGGACCTAAACTTATAGAGATCAACACTAATGCAGGAGGAGTATTACTGAACGCTGAGCTGGCCCAGGCACAAAGCTACTGTTGTATAGAAGTGTCGATTGATGAACACCTAGAGGAAAAGATTTTTCAGACATTCATCTCGGAATGGACTCTTGAACGAGGTGGGACAAAGCCTAAAAGGATCGCTATCGTAGATGAAAAATTTCGAGACCAATTTCTTTACCCAGAGTTTCTTTTATTCCAGCACCTTTTTCAGGAAAGAGGTATTAGCTGTGATATTGTGGAGCCTCATGAACTAAGAATAGCCTCTGAAGGACTCTCTGGCCCAAATGGTGCCATCGATATGGTGTACAATCGCCTTACTGACTTCTACCTGGATGCTCCTGAACTGGCAATACTTAAAGAAGCCTATTTATCTGATTTAGTCGTTTTGACTCCTAATCCCCATCACCATGCTCTCTATGCTCGGAAAACAAATTTAGAAATTTTTAGAGATCCCTCTTTTCTCGAAAAACAAAAACTTTCGTTTGATGATAAGCAGCTCCTTCTGGATATCATCCCTCATTCACAGAGAGTCCTTTATAAGGATTTAGATACTCTCTGGGCCCAAAGGAAAGACTTTTTTTTCAAGCCGGTTTCTGGCTTCGGAAGCCGAGGCAGTTACCGCGGTGATAAGATCACTCGAAGAGTTTGGGAAGACATTTCTCGACACAACTATATTGCTCAGCGAATGGTTCCTCCCAGTTACAAGCTTGTTGACGTGGATGGCAAACAAGTTGTACTAAAAGTTGACATAAGAGCTTACACCTATAATTCTCAAGTCATTCTTTTCGCCGCAAGACTGTATTCAGGGCAAACAACAAACTTTCGCACCGAGGGTGGAGGATTTGCTCCTGTCTTCACAACCCCTTAAGAACCTATAGATTCTCTCTATCAATCTTTAGAAATCAAAGACTAGAGTTTTAGGATAAGTCCGATGATGATTGCCCTGTGAGCAAATTGGCTATTTCACAAGGATAGGTAGGAATGAATACAATTATAAATTCCCAGCTCCCAGCCTTTTCGGCCCAGGCTTTTCATCAGAGTCTGTTTAAGACTATTACTGAAAAAGATCTTTCAGGGAAGTGGGGCGTTTTCTTCTTCTACCCTGCAGATTTCACCTTTATTTGCCCAACCGAGCTCGTTGACATGGCAGAAAAGTATGAGGATTTCAAAAGTATGGGTGTCGAGATCTATTCTATCAGTACAGACACTCACTTTACCCACAAGGCTTGGCATGATACTTCTGAATCTATAAAAAAGATTAATTTTCCAATGCTTGCCGACCCGACAGGTACTCTCTCAAAGGCCTTCGGTGTTTACAAGGAGCATGAAGGTCTCTCCCAAAGAGGAACTTTTCTTTTCGATCCGGATGGAAAAATCAAGCTAGCAGAGATTAATGATGATGAGATTGGAAGAAATGCTGAAGAGCTAATAAGGAAAGTTCAGGCAGCTCAGTTCGTTCGCACTCACCCAAACGAGGTTTGTCCAGCAAAGTGGAAACCAGGTTTGAAAACACTTAGGCCCGGACTTGATCTCGTTGGTAAAATTTAAGAAACTAAAACAATAATCTTGCAGTTCAATTCGGTCACCTCTTCCTAATTTATAAAAGACGGAGTTTATTATTTAACTATCGCTATCCTCTTCTTCAAAGGATTAGACAGAAATTCAGATGTTTGAGTATCATAATCGATATGCTTGGAACTCTCTTAAAGATCCCTTATCTGCGATTGAAATACCGCTTCCTTCCCAGCGACGCACAAAAATTTTGGGCCCAAGAGCTCTTAGAGTCCCAGGGGCTTACAGCCAAGATCGGCCAGATTCTCGGACAGGGAAAAGTAACCAAACTACCGAAATCCAGCCTTGACGAGGAGGCAGTGAGGAAGCTTTTTTGGGAGGTCTTTCATCAAAACATCACCTTCTCGGGAGAAGTTTTAGCCGCATCCATGGGCCAGGTTTTTTTTGTCGGCGTTGATGGGCATGACTATGCTTTGAAAATTCTTCATTCTGGCATCAAAGAAAAGCTTAAAAAAGAGATCGATAATCTACTTATTCTTGGTGGATACTTTGCTAAATCAAAAGGATTTAATTTTGAAAAACAACTTTTTCATAGATTTCTGACTGAGGTCTTCGAAGAGGAGACTGATCTAAAGCGTGAAGCACTCTTTCAAACGAAATTTCAAACGATTTTCAAAGATGATTCACGCTTTAAAATTCCCGAGGTTATCGCCAAGTTTTCGAATGAAGATTTTTTGTGTCAGGAAAAAATTATGGCATGCCTAGCAAGAGACCTAGACCAGTTTCCCCATCAGAGGATTTTTCATTTCTTTTTCCATTCGCTCCTGGGGCATGGGATTCTCCACGGAGACCTGAATGATCGAAATTGGGGACTCTTGGGAGAACAAGTTGTTGTCTACGACTACGGTTGCGGCCAGATCATCTCTGAGAGAAGAACCAATGGCCTTAAAAAATTATTACGAAATGTAAAAGTCGTCGAGGGATTCAAGGAGCTGGGACTGCGTCTCGATGCCACTTGGTTCAATGGCCGCGAGCAGGAACTTCGGGACGCTCTCTTTATCCCTTTATTTGAAAAAGAAATTCCACCCGAATGGTCTTACTCTCAAGAACTTAACCATCAGTTCGGGGACAAGATCAAACAACTACGTGAGCATACGGATCCCTGGGTGCTATTAATGATGAGAAGTCTCTTTTCACTTATCCGGATTTATCAAGATCGAAAAACTTCGGTCTATCTAAAGCCTATTATTGCTCCATATCTGATTTTTAAGGAGCCTTCCTTGAAGGCTACCCAGATTAGAGTTGAGGTCATAGAAGATAAAAAGCAAATTGTTTTCATGACCCTTCCGATCACCGCTCTTCCAAATATGGAGGATCTCATGCCGGAGAAAGTGTTGGAAAAAATTAAAAACGAAAATTTAAACATAAGAAAGATGATTCAAAATGTTCAATCTTCAGACTATGCTCCACAAGAGCTCTTCCACCTAAAGATCGCCGAGCGAACATACAGAGTCTGGGTAGATTGATAAATGATACGCCTAATGACTATTACAGAAAATCTCTAGTCAAAAGATTCAACGTCCAACAATCCCAAGCCGTAGGCCATCGTGTAAATGTTATTCAACTCATGCTGATGAGAGAACTTTTTTCAAAAGGTTTTTCGAAGCCTTTATCCCTTCAGTGGCATACGGTTGAGGTGAGTTAAATACTCATTCCACGCATCAAGTGTAGTGTTGAACTCATCTTTAGCGAGCTTCATCTTCGCCTTGATATCCTGGGCCTTGTTAAACCGGTACTGATTTTTTAAGTCCTGAAATTTGTTCAAAGCTTCAAGTACTCGGCTTTTCATGGTCTCAATTTCCTCTTCGAACTTCAGGTCCTCAACCATTTTAAGTTTGAGCGCTTTTATCTTCATCTGCATCCGAGCCGCAAGAATTTTGTCCTGGGGTGTAAGTTTCAATTTAAAGACAAGTCCAAAAGGGCGCAGAGAATTTATGAACCATTTTGTAGGATCAAACTGGTACCAATAAATGCCATTTCGATAGTCGGTTTGAAAAAAATGATGGAAATTATGATAACCCTCTCCGAAGCTGAGAAGCGCCATATACCAGCTATCTTTAGCAGAGTTGGTATCGGTATAGGGAGTCGTTCCCAAATAGTGGCAGAGAGAATTAATGAAAAAAGTGCAGTGATGAACAAACACAACGCGGACAAATCCCGCAATTGCAAGACCTCCTAACCAGGAGTTGAATAGCACCTGGCCCAAAACTGCTGGTAGAACGAATCCTGCGATCACCGAAACAACGAGGTAATACTTGTGTTGTAAAAGGATGAGATTGTCCGTCATGAAATCCCGGGCATAGCGCTCCTTGATTTCACTATTTTTCTTTAGAAAGATCCAACCAATATGGGCATAAAAAAAGCCTTCTTGAATTGAATAGGGATCCTCCTCACTGTCGACCTTGGCGTGATGGAGACGATGATCACTTGCCCACTTCAGTACACTGTTTTGGAAAGTCGCAGCTCCAAAAATTAAAAAAAAGAGTTTAACGATAAAATGGGCGTCGTAAGCTTTATGGGCATAGAGGCGGTGATAGCCGGCGGTGACAGAAATTCCAGTGAGAAGATAAAAGACTACACCCAAAGCGATCTGACCCCAGTGAAAACCATCGGTCTGAAGCCAGATAATAGTTAGGAACACTGAAACAAATGGCGTTAAAAGAAGAAATAAGAAATTTGGAATGTCCATATTCTTAAGCTGGTACTTACTCACAACGACTCCTAGAAAACATGTGTGGAGCATCAATATTTCTCAATTATCAAAGAAAGACCACTAGAAAAATCAAAAAAAAGACTTACCGAGCCTAACGCGTTAAATTCTTTGGCTTAACCGATTGACCAATCCCTTTGCCTTCACGGAAAATGACGTTTTAAACACCAATTATAGGCACCTCTGATCATGAACTTCCTCATTTTGACTCTTTGTTTTCTGCAGATTCCTCTCTGGGCCCAGAGGCAGAAAATTGATCCTATTACCTTCGGTCCAGTCAATCTCGCCGAAGAAAGGATAGCCGTTGATCTGAAGTCCTTTAAGATAAAGCAGGAAGGAAAATACAGAGTTTCTTCTATCCTAATCCCCAACACTGTTCAGTGGATCAGACTCGATAAATCCCTCCTTGTGCCACGAGCGCTCATGAGTGTGAGCTTCAATGCTCCACCAAGTCACGAATTTTCATGGGAATATGCTCATCAAAAGATTATCCCTCTCTTTAATGAAGCCTCTAAAAAATACCAGGCCCAAGTCTTTGTATCACTATTCGAATCGCTTCCTCTGCTACTTTACGAGGGTAAAAATATTGTCTCGACTCTTCGAATAGAGCCTGCGCCTCAAAAACACTCTCACTTAATTGATTACAGCTGCGCTCCCTATTCTCTCAAAGTAACTGGTTTACAAGATGATTTTTTATCGATGGGCTGTAAAATTCAAAGGACCGGAAAATTTGGTAAAGAAAAGCCTTACCTTGAAGTCCTTCTCACCTCCGCCTCTTATCGCTTAAGAGATCAATCCGAACCACCCTACCTCATCGCTTTTCATAGAACAGGTGAAGCCAAGCTCTCTATGATAAATCATGATGGTCGTGTTGAAGACATAACCATTCAGGCGAAGCTTCCGGAAAAACTTCCTAGACTAAAGCTGGCCGCAGGCTTCGGGCCTTATTTACTTGATTCAAGAAATAAATTCGGAGACAAGAGAAAAGAGATCGCCCCGACAGTTATGCTGTACGGAAACTTTGCACTAAATGAATCCAATTCACTGCGGTTTTTTGACTCTTACTCCCAGAACATCTCAAAATTTCACAACTGGGGTGTTTACTTTGCCTGGGATCTGGCCGAGTTCTGCGATCAACGCTGTCTTTTAACTTCTCTCATCGGTGCTCAGGGAGTGAATTATCGCTACTCCTCAGGTGAGTCAACACAGTCAGAAATCATCTACCCACAGGGCTTCGAGTTCGTTTACAAGCATCCCTTTGGAAATCTCAACTACCGCTTTTCCTACGGAATGTTCGCAAGTTTCTCAGGCATGTATGACTACACCAATGTGTGGGTCAGATATGGTAAGGGATTCTTTTGGGAACTTAACTACATTGAATGGGAACGTGATGAGAGGCAAGCGGCTATGTTCGGGATCTCTGTAGGCTTTCCTATTGGCACTTTTCTATAGCCATGTAAGACAGTGGATGGACTAATTAAATCTAACACCGCTCTAGCTCTGCCACGAAAGTTTCATCATGCTTAGAGCCGTCATTTTAAGGAGGTAAGATCATGAGATTTCCTTCGAAAATCTCAATCATTCTTCTGGTCTCTGAGCCAATCAGAATTTTTTCAAGAAAAGCTGCCTCATGCCTTCTCATGACCACCGTGTCGGTATGGTCTCCAGCAAGGATCGAATTGAGATGAAAGGCAAACCTCCTCTCAATACTTACCTCCACTTTTATAGTGGCATCCGAATTCGAAGGTAACTCTCTTTTAATTCTTTCCCTTATATCGGTGATGATCTCTTCTCTCTCAGCAGACGTAAGACCCAAAAGCTTCGTTGAATAACCAAGCTTTCCAATACCAACAAATCTTGCAGCAATATCCACAAAGAGTGAGATAACTTCCAAGGGACAATTAAGAAGATGCGCAAGTTCAAGTGCGGTGGTTATGATGCCCCTGATTGGTGAGTTCGGATCAACAAGAGCGGCGACTCGATTTTTCCAAAAAAGAGTTTTCACCACAAATACTGGAATAGCCGAAGAAGCGATGAGCTTATTACTTAACCCACCTAAAATGAAAGCTGACTCCCCTCTTCCCTTGTGTCCAATGATGAGAAGATCAATGCTGGCATCTTTAATCATCTTCTCAATAATCTGAAAAGGATTGCCCAGATATACGACTCCTTCACCCTCTATCTTTAAATCATCCAAATGTGAATCAATGCGTTTTTTTCCAGCACTCATTAATTCTTGCTCGAAATTTTCATTAAAGTATTCAGTGCTAACTTGATTGAAAGACCAGTCCCATTGAATGGGGTACTCGACAACATGAAGCACTATGAGCTTTGCTTTTAAGCGTATCTGAAAATCTTTAGCCGCTTTAAGTGCGAGTTCGGAGGTCGGTGAAAAATCGGTACACACGAGAATTCGTGAAATATTTTTCATGAATAAACTTTAGTAAGTTTTTTTGGCACTGTTTTTTTTGTTTTCCTTAATTTTGATCTGAGCTTTCTAGTTTGCATTAAATTCTCTGAGTCTGTTTTTCTTCCATTATGCAGACTAGGATGATGAAAAATGGAGGACCCGTGAAAAAAATCAATAAAAAAGTCGCCTTGATAACTCTTCCAGAAATGCCCACTTATCTAATATCAGTATCGTCAGCTCCTCAGTGATCACTGACCCTGTCGGTTACTAAGGGGAAATAAGAAGAATATGGTAGGTGGGGTATCATTGAGTTCAGGGTAAAGGGGAAGAAATGAATTATATAAAAAAGTTTAGTGACATAAGACTTAGTGATATCTCTTTGGTGGGAGGTAAAAACGCTTCTCTAGGAGAAATGTACCAGTCGCTAAAACCCCGTGGAATAAATCTTCCTGAAGGATTTGTAGTGACGGCCGACGCTTTCTCCAAACTTCTCGAAGACAGATTTTTTGCTGATGGGATCTATCAAAAACTTGAAAATCTTGATCCTAATAAGGTCAGCGACCTTCAGCGAGTTGGTAAAGAAATACGAGAAGAAATTATACTCCGAGGACTCCCTCATGAAATTGGTACCTCCATCAGAAATGCCTACAGTGAACTCTGTCACTTTCTGGGAGAAAATCTCGTTGACGTCGCTGTTCGATCGTCTGCAACGGCAGAAGATCTTCCGGAAGCATCTTTTGCCGGTCAGCAAGAAACTTTTTTAAATGTTCGCGGTGAAGAGGCCCTTATTGAAGCTTCACTTCGCTGTTTTTCTTCGCTCTTCACAGATCGTGCCATTAGTTATCGAGCAGCAAAAGGTTTCGATCATCGACAAGTCCGGCTCTCAGTCGGAATTCAGAAAATGGTCCGCTCCGACATGGCATCCTCCGGAGTTATTTTTACACTTGATACAGAAACCGGCGCGAATAACGTGATTGTTGTAACGAGCTCCTGGGGCCTAGGAGAGTATGTGGTTGGAGGAAGAGTTGACCCCGATGAGTTCCTCGTTTCAAAACCCCTTTTAAATTCTGCACCATGCCCCATCCTTCGAAAAAAGCTCGGTAGCAAAAAAAATCGTCTTATTTATTCCAAAAAATCCACGCATCCAACGGAAGATGAAGAAGTACTAGAAACAGATCAGAAACGCTTTTCCCTATCAGATGAAGAAATTCTTGAACTAAGTCGGTGGGCGCGAGAGATTGAAGAATTCTATAGTGCCTATCACAAAAAATATACACCTATGGATATAGAATGGGCCAAGGACGGTCCATCCGGCGAGCTCTATATCCTTCAAGCAAGGCCGGAGACCGTCCACAAATCGGAGGTAACCACTAGTTTTGAAGAAATGAAATTAAAGCAGAGATCAAAAATCCTCTTGAGAGGTAGTGCCGTTGGTCACAAGATTGGCTCAGGCAAGGTCAAGATTGTACAAGACATCGAAGATCTTAAAAATTTCTCGCAAGGCGACATCCTGGTAACAGAAATGACAGACCCGGACTGGGAGCCGGTCATGAAGAAAGCTTCTGCAATTGTCACCGACAAGGGAGGCAGAACATGTCATGCAGCTATAGTAAGTCGAGAGCACGGTGTCCCATGTATCGTAGGTACGGGGAATGCCACACTAACTCTTAAGGATCGACAACTAGTAACTGTCGTCTGTTCTGAGGGTGATGAGGGCATGGTGATGGAGGGTGAATTAGAATTTGAAACTCAAAAGATATCCTGGGTAGATCTTCCTAAAACCAAAACTCAAATTATGGTCAACGTAGGAAATCCAGCAGAGGCGCTAAAGTTTTCTCAGTTGCCAGTGGACGGAGTAGGACTCGCTAGAATGGAGTTTATCATCGCTGAACATGTTAAGATTCATCCAATGGCACTCCTTCATCCAGAAAAAATCATTGATCAGAAGACCCAAGAGGTCTTGAGAAAAATCACTTGGAATTACTGCAACTCTCCTGAAAAATTTTTTATCGATAAACTTGCAGAGGGGGTGAGCGTGATTGCGGGAGCATTTTTCCCAAGACCAGTAATAGTTAGGATGTCAGACTTTAAGACCAATGAATACAGTCATCTTATAGGGGGAGAAGCCTTTGAACCCAAGGAAGAAAACCCTATGATCGGCTTTAGAGGTGCTGTTCGTTATTATAGCGAAGCTTACAAAGAAGGTTTCCGTCTGGAGTGCGAGTCGATTCGAAAAGTACGGGAGTATATGGGGCTGAGAAATGTTAAGATCATGATTCCCTTCTGTCGTACGGCAAAAGAGGGTGAACTGGTGATACAGGAGCTGGAGAAAAATGGTCTTATCCAGGGTAAAAACGATCTTGAAGTTTATGTGATGTGTGAACTTCCCTCAAATGTCTTAGAGCTTAAATCCTTTGCAAACATCTTCGACGGCTTTTCAATTGGCTCAAACGATCTTACTCAAATGACTCTTGGAGTGGACAGAGATTCAGAGCTCATAAAGCATCTGTTCGATGAGAGAGACCCTGCATCACTGAAGATGCTTGAACTTGCCATTAAAGAGGCGCTCACATGTCGACGTCCCATTGGAATTTGTGGTCAAGCACCAAGTGACTATCCAGAGATGGCAGCGTTTCTGGTGAAGCAGGGAATTAACTCGATATCACTTTCTCCAGATTCAGTCTTTAAGGTAAAAAAGATTGTTTCAGGGGTGGAAGGCGAACTGAGTGCCGAGATGAGGCCTGAGTGTTAACGGTTATGGTAGCTTTTGGCCAGCGCCTTTTATCTTTAAAAGATTTTTCAGTGAAACTCTCTTTTTCATGTCCCATACAGAGGCCCGAACTTACCCCAATTATTAATTATCCCACTCTTCAGATTTTTAGGCCACTGCAGTCAGACTGGAGTAACTTGGTGCAGGCAGAGCACATTTAAAGAGGGGTAAAAAAGGAGATAATCATGATGCACTTCATCTGTATCCTCTCTCTCGTGGTTTGGTGCTCTGGCTGCCTAGCCAATGGCGGCTCCATTGCACTTGATAATCTCATCCGCCACAAAGAAAAAGAAATTCATCAAACTCGAAAGGCCCGTGTAGAAGAATTTAATAAAGAGTTTAACCAATTCTTTAACGACCTCATCAAGAGACAGGAAAAGGATCTGAAACGAATGACAGATTTTAGATCAAAACTTTTTCCAGGTAAAAAAAGAAAAATCTCAGATAACCGAGAATTTTTAAACGATAATTTTACCCGGGAACTCCGGAAAGTGGAAAATGAGCTCTTCGAGTTGGCCAGAAAGTTGAGGGCAGGATTAGAGGAGCGTGAAGCACAAGAAGATAACTCGATAAAAATTGAAATATTGGAAAATCCAAAGAGCTTCGAGATAAGGGCGGAGGTTCCGGGGGTTAAGAGAGAGAACATCAAGATAGCCCTTATTAAAAATGCGCTGACCATCGGAGCCGAGCGGAAAGAGGAAATAATAACGAAGGGAAATGGAGTGTGGACTTCTGAGTTTAGCTATGGAGAATTTAAGAGAGTCATAGAGCTTCCGGAGAAGGTCAAGGCTAAAAGCATGAAGATTGATTACAAAGACGGTATCCTTCAAGTTCATTTGGATAAAGTCTAGGAGAGCGACCTGACTAAACCCTTATCAAGGTATTAATTATTCAACTCATTTAGTAGTGAAGGAAGCTCATGACATAAAACAGGAATGCCCTCCAATTGTAGAGGTGCACTCCATTGATCTATTTCGTAAGATGAGCGAATGGATCTCACATGAAGTTTGATGAGTTTAAGAATGATCTTTTTCGGAGAAGATAACCCTAACTTGGATGAGGCTTCGATTCTTTGAGGAGCAAACTGAGAAATTCTATAAATTGATTCAAAAACATGCCTTAGCATGCAGTAGAACTGAGGATAGTGCTCAAGTGCTTTAATCCCTCTCATAGCCGATCTTTGGATTTCAAGAAAATCTCCCTGATCGACGGCTTTGTTAAGGTCGCTCCTAAAGTCACTCCAATTAATATTACTAAAATCTTCCTTCGGCGGCGGGAGTCTTATAGGCGGAGTGAAGCTTGGAGGAATCGGAATAAACTCATCGCAAAAAAGAGGTATGCCTTGCTTGTGATATAATTGAGCTTTTCGATCGAAGGGTGCAGCAAATATGAGACCGATTCGTTCTGCGCGAATCAAACGACGAAATATTCTATCGGAGGTCTTTTTGGATAACTCACCATAGAAACTCTTTGCCTCTTGATTTATTTTGATTGCTTCCAAAAGATGCTGACGAAAACAATCTCTTTTTTGGGCATGAGAACGTTCAGTCACTATCAAGAAAACAGATAAAAATAACCAGATTTTCATTATTGTCTTTTAGCACAAATTTGCTCCGGTATTTCACTCTCTAAAAATTTTATATCTTTAAAATTTCTGCAAATTTTGCCGACAAACTGCTTTTGATCTCCTTAGCTATAATTTTGTAGAAGTTATTTAAATTAAAAGGTTTTTATGAATCTTCCACCAGGGCCCAGAAGTTTTTTTGGCCTATTAGGTATGCTTAAAAAGCGTAAGGTCAATCCTATTGGCCTTTATGAAGACATATTCCGCGAGTATGGAGACATAGCTTATTTTCAATTGGGAAGTTACCGATTTGCCATGCTGAATGATGCCGATGCCATTGAACAAGTGCTCCAGACAGACGCCAAAAACTTTACCAAATCTAGTGGCTACGAACGCTTCAAACTTATCGTCGGAAACGGTCTGTTAGTAAGTGAAGGGGAAGTGTGGAAAAAGCAGAGGCGACTCATGTCTTGGGCGTTTGCCTCAAAACACATTGAGCGCATTCATTCTATTATAACCCAAGAAACTTTAGAAATGATGACCAGATGGAAAAATCATAAAGTCATCGACCTTGCCCACGAAATGAATCTTATTACCTTACAAGTTATCAGCGTCAGCCTTTTTGGGAAAAGCCAACTAGAAAGTGCCGGAGACATCCGGAACTCCCTTAAGGATATTCTTTCTTATCTTCAGACGACTAAGCACCTATGGATTCAGATGTTTCTCTGGCCCTTTCCTATAAGAAGGAAAAGAGAACTTGCTCTAAAAATTGAAGCTTCGCTCCCCTTCCCCAGCACTCGGCGCTTCTTCTGCGCGATCAAGAAAATTGATGATCTGGTTCATTCAATGATCGAAGAAAGAAAAATAAAAAAAGAACAAACAAATTTTTTAGACGCAATGATTGAAGCGACAGATAGCGAAGATCAACGACAAATGACCAAAGAACAACTACGGGATGAGGCGGTCAATATGTTGATCGCAGGCCATGAGACCACCGCAAATGCTCTTACTTGGACCTGGACTCAGATCTTGAAACATCCTGAGGTCCTAAAGAAAGTCCGGGAAGAGATAAATTCGGTGGTAGAGGGTGAGGTTCCTTCCTTCCATGACATCCCTAAGCTTGCCTATACTAAGGCGGTTCTGGAGGAATCAATGAGGCTCTTTCCCCCCTTTTGGCGAATTTCCAGAAAAAACAATGAAGCCACAAATATAAAAGGCTATCACATACCCGCAGGAACTAACGTCATCGCATCGATCTACACAATTCACAGGAGCCCAAAGTATTGGGAACATCCCCTAAAATTTAAACCTGAGCGCTTTCTCGGTGAAAAAAGTTATCACCGTTTCTCATTCATACCTTTCGGAGGCGGTCCCAGAGTCTGCATTGGGTCTCAGTTTGCCATGGTCGAAGCTTTGACGATTCTCGTAATTTGTCTGAAGAATTATGACTTTGACCTTCACTCAAAAGCTGATCCTGAATACTTCATGAGTCTCACCCTTCAACCCAAAAACGGTTGCCTGGCAAGTGTTGCGGAGAGAGGTAAATGAACTCCATTAAACTCTTCAAACAGAATGCTCAGAAACATCCATTTAAGATGGCGATCGCCGATATTGATCATGGCGTCTTGAGCTTTCAGGACATCCTCGATGAAAGCTCCAAGGTTCAGTCGCTAATGAAGCTCCATGGCTTAGGGAAAAGCGATTCTATTCTTGTTGCCATACCTCCTTCTCCGACTCTTTTCTCTGTTCTCTGCGGCCTCATGGGACTGGGAATCCGAGTTGTCTTCATTGAGCCTTGGCTTTCACTAGATCGAATTGATCATGTCATAAAGTCCACAAGACCCAAGGCTTTCTTAACTTCCTCTCTTGGAAAACTCTGGGGAGTTCGCTCAAGGGCCATACAAAAAATACCTCTGTGGCTTACCCCTAAGAACGTGGAGGTCATGGGTAGCGCGGAATTTCATACCGACGATCTGCCCCCGGATCATCACGCATTTATCGTTTTTTCGTCCGGTACGACCGGCGCCCCAAAGGGAGTGATTCGTACTCACGCTTACATGCAGAATATTTTCGACGTCTTCATCAACTTAGAGCCGCAGGACTTTGAAAGTCCAGATCTCATTATCTTTCCCAACGTCGCACTCTTTCACCTTGCGACGGGAAGAGGTTCATTAATAGTACCTCACCGTTGGACGAAAAAAAATCTGGAGAAAACCCTAACCCTCTGTAAAAAGTTCAAACCAGAAACGTTGAGCACCGGCCCTTCATTCTTAACAACACTCATCGATTTTAATCTTCTCGAAAAATTCCATTTTTTAGAAAGAATCGTCATTGGTGGCGCTCTGACAGATTGTTGGATAATTGAGAAAGTCATGAACACTCTTCCGCAAAAAAAGCTTCTTCACATTTATGGTGGTAGTGAGGCGGAACCTGTCGCTCTCATGGATGCAAAGGTTGCGGTTGTTAAAAGTCGTGAATCTGGCTTTTTTCAAACACTTTGTTTGGGAGAAGTGATTCCTCAAATAAATTACAAGATTCGCGAGGGAGGAATACTCTGGGTAAGTGGCCCGAATGTCTCAGGAGAATATGTTGGTCCATCAGAGGAAAATCTTGGAGTGAAAGAAAGGGATGAAAAAGGAGTTCTATGGCATTGTATGGGTGATCGCGTGGTCGAAAAAGATCACCTTCTTTGGTATGCCGGAAGAGAGGGACAACACCCAAAAGATTTTCTTCTGGAACAAAAAATTTATACCTTCCTCATGTCTTCCAAGAGTTTTATTCATCGAACTTCGCAGGGAGAACTTATCCTTATCGGGGAAGGTGTCAAAAAGAAAGAGAGAAATCTCCGAGAGAAATTTCTGGAACTCAATCAGGTGATCGAGGGAAAAATTTATCGAGATCAACGTCACCGGTCAAGGATCGACCGTAAAAAAAGCTTACCTAAAAACTTAAGGAACGATATGCATTTTATCAAACGCCTCTCCATCTATCTTAATGAGCGATCTCCTCTCCTAGCATTGTCTTTTCTTTCAGCAGGAATTTCTCTTTCAGCAATGGCCCTCAACAGATCTTTTCACCTAGGACATTTTGTTCTGGGACTTGTTCTTAATAATTTACTCTTCATCCTGATGAGGCTCGGTGATGAACTTAAAGATTTTGAAACAGACAAAATCATCAACCCGACAAGGCCTCTACCGAGAGGTCTTTTTAAAACCGAAGAAATAATGAGCCTCATAATCATATTTCTTGTTTTTTTGCTTGGCGCAGGTCTATTTATTTCTTTTGATAAGTCAAGTATTGGTGGACTCTCCCTTATCATTGCCGCTTTTTTCTCTTGGCTCATGTATAAAGAATTTTATATTGGTAAATCTTTAGAAAAAACTCCAATTTTCTATGCTTTTACCCATCAACTTATTGTCTTCCCTATTTTTGCCTGGCCTGGACTGACCTACGACATCAATCTTATCGACAACAAATTGTTTATTGGCTGGCTCATCTCCAACTTCGGAGCATCTTTCACGTTTGAGATTTGCAGAAAGCTCAACCCTAAAGCGCATCAACTGGCAAAGACCTACGCCCATCACTATGGGAGGGAAGTCACTGTGACTTTCTGTGCTCTTTTTATGACTCTTTCTGGCTTCGGCGCTCATCTTGCTGGCTATTTCTGGTACTCAGTTCCGATCCTTTTGATCTTACTTTCCGCTCTTATCATTTGGATATTAAAACCAGAAACCTTCAAGCTCCCGGCGGGACTATCAGCGCTCTCTTCATCCGTCATCCTCTGGTGCCCGGCATTCATTTGGCTTGTTGAATATTGGAGACAAGCGTGAGATCAATAATCCTTACGACTGATTCGCTAATTGAAGTATTAGAAAAAGAAGGCGGAGGAAAGGCCACCAACATGGCAAGAATCGAAAAGTGTGGTGTGCCGGTTCCACCATGGTTCTGCATTGGAAGTCAGGCGTTCAAAAAGTTTCTCGAACAATTTAAAGGGCAGAACCTTTGGGAATTATCTCATTCTGAAGTAGAGAATATTTTTCGATCGGGTAAAATTGATCAGGATCTTATCTCCTGTATTGAAGAGAATTTAAAACACATGATGTTACCCGGTGCCACCTTTGCGATCCGATCATCGGGTATCGGTGAAGATTCCGCCGAAAACTCTTTCGCAGGCCAATTTTCTTCTTACCTTAATCAAATAAATCTTGAGCAGATTCTTGATTCACTGAAACGTTGTTGGGCATCGGGCTTTTCAGATAGAGCAAAAATCTATCGACAGGAGAAAAGAATTTCAGCGACTCATTTTAGTATGGGAGTCGTTATTCAAAGAATGATCAACGCTGACGTAGCAGGAGTTGGCTTCAGCCGAGATCCCATTCATCCGTTGAAACGTGAACAAATGATCATCAGCTCAGTTTATGGGTTCGGTGAAGGTCTCGTCAGTGGTGAGCTAGATGCTGACCATTTTTTTGTAAATAGAGAAAACAAAGTGATAGAGTCTCATATTGTAAAAAAGGACTATTGCTATACAAGGAGTGAATCGGGCGGTCTTCTCAAAAAAAGAGTCCCTGAGGAAAAGAAAGGAAGCTCTAGCCTTAGTGACGAAGAAATAAGAAGAATTTCATCGGTCATGTTGACCTTGGAAGAACAATTGGGTCTTCCTCAGGATATTGAATGGGTTTTAGAGCGAGGGGAGCTTTACTGTGTTCAAACTAGACCTATCACCAGCCTTCCGCCAAACACTTTTTTTAGGGAAGGTATTAAAGGACAGCAATACATCCTCTGGGACAACTCCAATATCACAGAATCCTACAATGGAGTCACAAGTCCCCTTACTTTCAGCCATATTTCACGTGCCTATCGCCAAGTTTACATTCAATTCTGTGAGGTGATGGGAGTTCCCAAAGAACTCATAAATCGCCATGAAATCACTTTCAGAAATATGCTAGGACTTGTCCGTGGTAGAGTCTATTACAACTTAAGAAACTGGTATCAGATGATCTTCCTTTTTCCATTTTCAGCGACTTCAAATAGTTTCATGGAGACGATGATGGGAGTGAAACAGAACTTGAAACCAGAAGTGGCCGCCCTTTTTGACTTTACAAAAAATCCTCCAAACTACTCTTTTCCTAGAAAACTATGGATCCTGGGTCTTAATATCTGGAGAATCCTTAAGGTGAACGCCATTATCGCTGAGTTTAAATCCGATTTTTTTTGTGTTTACAACAAGGCAAAAAATAGAGACTACTCAAATTTAAGTGTTCAAGAGCTCATAGAGGCCTACAATAATTTAAATGAAGATCTTCTTTTCAAGTGGAAGGCACCTATCATCAGTGACACCCGCTGTATGGTTTTCTTTGGTGTCCTAAAATCTCTCACTGAGAAGTGGATCATCAAAAATAGCACACCTTCTCTTTATAATGATCTTTTAGCAGGTCAAGGTGATCTCCCCAGCACAGAACCAACTCGAATGCTTATGCGGATTGCAGAAAAAATTGAAAAAGGTGAGCCCGAGCTGAAAAAATGGTTTACCTCAAATTCAGCGCGTGATGTTCTAGAAGGACTAAAGTCCGGAAAAGCTCCTCAAGTCTACCTAGACTTTAAACACTACATCGACCTCTATGGTTTCCGCTGTATAAATGAATTAAAACTAGAGTCGACTGATCTTCATGAAGATCCAACTTTTGCCATTGATGCAATATTGAGCTTCATTAAGATGAAAAACGTTTCAATCGACGAGATTATGAAAAAGGAAGCCAAGAAATCTATAGAAGCAGAGGCCATTGTTTGCCAAAATGTCTCAGGAATCAAAAGAATTGTTTACTTTTTCTTTTTAAATAAGGCGCGTGCCGCAGTAAAAGACCGAGAGGACTTGCGCCTTCTTCGAACAAACATTTTTGGAATTTGCCGAAGGATCTTTAAGTCTTTGGGTCAGCGCTTCTTTGAATTGGATCTCATTAAGGATCCTATGGATGTCTTTTACTTGAGTGTTGAGGAAATTATCGCCTATCAAGAGGGTCGCTCCTTCGAGGTAAGCTTAAAGGCCCTCACACAAACTAGGAAAGCACAATTTGAGGAATATCGAAAAACGCCACAACCACCTGATCGCTTCGTAACTGAGGGGGCGGCAAGTCTTAACTTCCTTTTTCCTCAAGTTCTTGCTGATCAAGATCTTCTAGCTACTGAACTTCCTGTCTCAGACGACCCAAAGATCTTGATTGGAACTCCTTGCTCACCAGGAATCGTTGAAGGAGTAGTACGGGTCGTGAGAGAAGCTGAAGATGCGGAGGGATTAAATGGAGAAATTATGGTTTCTGAAAGAACTGACCCAGGATGGGTTCCTCTCTTCCCTTCGACCTCAGGTCTTTTGATTGAGAGAGGCAGTCTACTCTCCCATTCTGCTGTAGTTGCCAGGGAACTGGGAATTCCGACTATTGTAGGTGTTCAAGGAGGACTTATGAAAAAACTTAAAACAGGAATGCGCGTTCGGATGGATGCTTCTAAAGGCGAAATCCGAATTCTAGATTAAAAAAATGAATTTGAATATTATTCAGATTGAAGGTCCAGAGGATGAGATGTTTATCGAGGAGTTCGCTCATCTAAGGGATCGCGTGAGAGAGGAGAAGTTTAAGATCGGAGGCGCCGGACCAGACCAGATAAAGGCGCTTATGCGGTGGGGACTAAAAAACCGTGCAAACTTCTGGCTCGTTAAGGACCATCGTGGAAAGGCTTTTCTCAGGATATGCGCACGCGTGAGTCCTCATCTTATTAGCCACGGGACCCTGGGTCTATTTGAGCTAGATCTTAATCATAAAGATGCTCATGAGGGCTTTTCTCTTGCTCTCCAATCCACTCTGGCATGGCTTCAGTCTAAGGGAGTCAAGGAAGTCACGGCGCCAGTGGATTTGAATACCTGGTTTACCTACCGCTTTTCGCTTGAAGGAAAGCACTTCTGGCCTAGACTTAAATGGGAACCCACCACCCCACCTGAGTACCTTCAGCTTTTTAGAGAAAAGGGATTTAAAGACATCGCACTTTTCCATAGCGTTTTTTTTCCTCATTATCGGATCGGATCTTGGTGCCTTGGAACTGGCGCCATGAGAAGGTCCCTGAAGAGTCTTCATCGCCAAGGTTTTAAATTAAGACCTTTTGATAAAGATCGCTTTATGACACATGAGGTGCCGGTCTTTCACAATATCAGTCACGAAGCTTTCGGTGATTCGCTTTTCTTTGAGCCGATAGATCTCGAAACTTTCTCAAACCTTTATGCCGTTGCCTTAAAGAGTTATGATTTCTCCCCATCTAGCGTTCTCATTTCACCCGATGGCGAAACTGCGGGCTTTATCTTTGCTTTTTATGACGATGAGTATCTGGTCATAAAGTCTATCGCCATAAAGAAAAAATATCAGGGTAGAAATCTTTCTTCCGGAATGATCTACCATGCCGTGAAACAGTCTTTTGCCTACAACAAGAAAGGGACGATCTCAGCGCTTGTCAGAACTGGTATTGCCAGCGAGAGCATCGAAAAGAATGTTAAAAAGACATTATGGTTTTCTTGGGCCCATTACTATACATTACTTCAAAAGGAGTTCTAGCATTGAGCGCATACTTTCAAGGTTTAAATTATGGGCTCGCCAATGAAGACACCTGGATCGAATACGGACTAGCTCCTGAAGGTGCCAAGTCTTTTTTCGCTGTTTGCGGTTCGGGAAGTCGTGTAACACCACTACTTGCCAAAGGTCCAGAGGAAATGCATGTGGTTGATCTTTCAGAAACACAACTTGCTCTTTGCCGCTTAAGAGTTGCGGCAATTAAAAATCTTTCTTACCAAGATTACTTATACTTCTTGGGCTACGTTCAGAACGGAGGGACCAGAAGAAGTGAACTCATGAAGAAGCTCAAACTCAATACTGAAGACGAGCTATTCTGGAAAAGGGAACGGGAACTTTGGGAAATTCATGGTTTTATCTATCTGGGCAAATGGGAACGTCATTTTATGAGATTGGGAAGACTTTTCCAGGCACTGACTTTCAGCAATCTTCGTCCAGTTTTTGAGGCTTCAAATTTTGAGGAACAAAAGAAAATTCTCAAAAAATACTGGCATCCAAAGTTATTCCAAATCTATACCGAAGTGGTGATGAACGAGTGGATCGCAAATCGATTTCTCTACAAGGGACATTACGCTGGTAGCAGAAATAAGAAGACCATGAGTATTTCTGCCGCAGAGTTCGTCTTTAATGAGGTGAATGACCTTTTTCAAAGTACCTGGGTTAGAGGCAACTATTTTCTTAATATGATCTTTTTAAATGAGGTTTCTAACAAAGATTGCTATCCGGCTGAATGTCATGAGGATATTTTTCAAAAAGTGAAACGGACGAAGACAGAGATTTACTATCATAAGAAAGATCTTTTAGACCTTCTTCTCGAAAAAGGACATGAGTTTTATTCCCTTTCTGATACCTTCTCTTATCTACAGGACTCCGAAGTGAAGGACTTTCTTTCTAAACTACCTGCACAAGGCACCAGGAGTCAGATCGTGATCAGGACCTTCATGAGAAAACCCTCTTTTGAAATAAATGCTCCCTGGAAAACAGATGAAAGAAAAAACAAAGAGTTAGCCAAAAAAGACTGCACTCGAATGTATGAATTCAGTGTCTTAGAAAGAGTGTAAAAATGTCACCTAGTCCATGTAAATCTTTCAAAAGAAACGATGACAGAAGGAAGATTCGCCTAAAATGAATCATCCAGCTTCTAACCTTAAATTGGAAAATTTTATGGCAAAGATTTCTGTTTATCTTAATTCGAATGCCTCCCACAGTACTGGTAATTTTTCTCAAGAGGAATTCAGAAAGTTCTTTTTTCGTCATGAAGTTCAGGTGCGATCCCCAAATGGTTTGGATGATCTCAACAGTCAGATTGCCTCTGATCTCGATGAAGGAACAGAATATATTTTTGCTGTAGGCGGTGACGGAACGGCAAATACAATTTCGCAAAACCTCATCGGGAAAAATGTAAAGTTAATGGTTGTTCCCGCGGGAACTGCCAATGATTTTGCCCAAGAAATTGGAATTTCATCAAATCTTAAAAAAATTTCTCAGGTTTTTAACAATCAAACAACAAAAAAAGTGGATGCCATCAAAGTCAATGGCCGATACATGATCTCTAACGGCGGTCTGGGACTTGCCAATGAAGTTGCTAAAACCGTGAATCGTTATCGTCATGAAAAACCAGGCTTTAAAAGATTTATGAAGACTTTTGGAAAGCAAACTTACTCACTCATCTATGCACAACATATACTCGCTAAACCATTTGTGACTCGATCTGTCATGATCGAGTCACCAGACTTTCCCCTGATCAATCCTCGCATAAATACCGCTATGATCTTGATAAATAACCAGGAATATATCGGAGGGAAATTCCGAGTGGCACCATTTACGAAGAATGATGATGGTAAATTTAATGTCTCACTTTTTCTCCATAAAAATCGAATTGATCTGATGAAATGTACACTTCAGATGATGAGCGGGAACTACCCGAAGAACGACAAAGAATTAATCACTTTCGAGACCGATAAGCTTATTCTCAATGAGCTTGATGGTTTTCCCCTTGAATTTTTTGGTGATGGAGAGACTTTTCCGGCATCTTCCGTTCTTGACATCTCGATAGAGAAAAATGCCCTGGAAGTTTGCACCTACAAAGGCGAATCATTTTTCTGCTCCAGTTACTCACTGGACCAAATAGAGACCATTCAATGAACCTTCTTCTCACCGGTTCAACTGGCCTTATCGGCCAAAGGATTGTGAGGAGACTCTCTCAAGAGGGACATAAAATTTCTCTACTTGTACGGCCTCAGAGCATATACAAGGCAAAAGAGATTTTCAGCGACTTAAATTCCCTGACCTTTATCGAAGGCGATATTGAAGATAAAGATGTCGTTAAGAATATCTACACTGTTTCCCATCTCCTCAATGAGATTGAGGGACTCATTCACCTGGCGGCTTTTTATGACCTCAAGGCAGGCTTAAGTGAAGCCTATTTAAAGAATGTCCTAGGAACTCAGAACATTATACATCTCATGGGGAAAATGAACTCCCTCCGTCATTTTCACTATTTTAGTTCATACGCCGTTAATCCCATACAAAAAGGTTCTGTTTCGGAAAATGATCTGACTCAAAACGATTTTCTGTTCGAAGATCACTATTCAAAAACTAAAAACCACGCGGAACACCTCGTGCGAAAGCATACTTTATCTCATGTTCAGACGGTTATCCATCGTCCAGGGATCATCATTGGAGATTCAAATTCAGGCCTCACAACGAAGTTTGACGGTGTTTATTTTTTTTTCGATTTTGTAAGACTTCTAAAAAAAATGAATATCATGAAAGCGCGAATATCACATTTACCGATGCTGGTGCATGAGAATGCCTATTTGCCGGTCCTGCCAGTTGATATCCTTACCGAATGGAGCTGTCACATTATCAATCACCCCCCTGTAGAAAAATTAAAAACATATCACCTTGTTCCCACTCCAGCGATTAGGACAAAAGATTTCATGGAAGCTTCAATGACACTATTAGAACTTCCGATGAAACTTCTTCCCTTAGGACAAGTTAAGGCGATCACTCCATTACTTCCATTGCTAAAGATACCTAAAGAAGCGGCTTTTTATATGAATCAACTCGCTTATTTCGACCGCTCAAATTTTGAGACCGATTACCCACAGCTTAATTGCAAAGAATACGCTGAATATCTTCCCAATATTATCAAGGCTTACTTAGAGAAAGAAGAATGAAAGAAGTTATAAAAATCTCCTTTGAAAGTGCCGCTGAAAATACAGATTATGACTACTTCATAAATGGTGAAACCATCCATGTGCGCCAGCTGGGCGCTGAATACGATATTAATCTTGCTATCGAACTAGTGAGACGATTCAGGGACGAATGTGATGCCTTTGCTATTTACGGTTTTCCCCATGAGATTAAACTTAATAAAAATCTCTACGTTCACAAGTTTGTTCGTGAAATTAAGAAAGCAGCAGGAGGAGTACCAGTACATGATGGTGCTTTGCTAAGAAAGGCGGTCATGCCATGGGCCTTAAAAAAATATATTGACCAGGATAAATTTGTTCTCGCAAATAAAACTATTGCCTTCTATTCGGGAATCGTTCATTGGAACTATCTAAATTTTTTTGAGGATCACTCTTCTCATCTGGTCTTTGCAGATCTCTATTTTTCACTTGGTATCCCCCTTACTATAAAAGGGATTCCTGCTCTCGAGAAATTTTTTAAATTTAACTCCCCTTTTCTCACTCGGATGATATTCAAGGGAAATTCTAAACGTAGTTTTTCCGCTTCAGAGGCGCAGACAGTGGGTATGAAGGAATTCCACAAGGCGGATATTTTCGTTGTCCACGAATCTCAGCTTAAGTTCATCGAACTGAATAATCTCACCGGAAAAACCATTATTATTGATCGTCTGACTCCTGCGTCAGAGGCTAAAATAACTGCAGCTGGAGCTGAAAAAGTTATTGTCCTCTTTCCCTTAGAATCTTCTGAAAATCTCGTTAGTTCTTCGGTTATTGAAGCCGCTCTGAGTGCTGTTCATGACGGAGTTTTGACCGAGGAAGATATTTTAATTCAGTTAGAAAAAATGAACTTTCGCCCAAAGGCGATCTTGAACACTACTCCCGTACCTCTAAAGGAAAAGTTCGCTTTTGTGATTCATCCTCTCTCCAAAAAGCAAATTGCCCAGATTCCAGGTCTAGAGTTTTTGGATGGGACCCCTCTTATAGATGCAGCAGAAAAAATTTCTGGCATGCTACCGGGATACCACTATTGTAAGATCACAGGCATAAAATCAGAAGCGACAGGAAAAGAAGTTGAAGGTGATCTTTTTCTTTTACCTTCGACTCCTAAAATGCTTCTTAGTAATCCTGTGGAGAAAGTTTATTCTTCCTTGGTAGATATTTGCCACAAGGCCCACGTAGCTGGAGCAAAAATCATCGGTCTGGGAGCTTATACTAAAATTGTTGGTGATGCTGGTGTTACTGTGAATGAGCGCTCCCCAATTCCACTTACGACCGGAAATTCTCTTTCCTCAGCCTCTACCCTCTGGGCGGCAAGTTTTGGGATAGAGAAGATGGGGCTTGTCAGAAAAGAAAACAATCAACACCAAGGTACCTGTATTGTAATTGGGTCTACGGGCAGTATCGGTAAAGTGTGCGCTAAGATTCTCTCAAAACAATGGAAAAGGATCGTGGTCGCCGCTCCCCGTCCCTATAAGGTCTTGGAGCTAGTTGAATATCTAAAGGAATTCTCACCTCAGACAGAAATCATCGGAACCACAAATCCAAATAAATACACGCCTGAGGCAGATCTTATCGTAACATCAACATCCGCTCAAGGTGAAAGAATTCTCAACATTGATCTCGTAAAACCGGGGTGTGTGATCTGTGATGTAAGTCGCCCCTTTGATATTTCACTTGAAGATGCGGCCAGGCGTCCCGATGTCCTCATCATCGCCAGTGGAGAAGTCGAACTTCCAGGGAAGATAAAAATTGGTAAGACTATAGGTCTTCATGGGGAAACTGTTTACGCTTGTCTCGCTGAAACAGCGCTGTTGGCAATGGAAGGTCTTCATGAAAGTTTCAGTCTTTCGAGAGAACTCTCCTATGAAAAGGTCGTCCAAATTGACCGACTTTCAAGAAAACATGGAATTCGTCTGGCGAGCATCATGGGGCATTCCGGTGAGATCAAAGAAAGTGAAATTGAACTCTGTCGGCAGTATGCTTTAAAAAAACTCCAGGGATGATTCGTTATTTGCTCCCTTGAGAATCTCTTCGACTTCCTGATCACTAATTTGCGGAAAATTTCTATAAAACTCGCCCACGCTGTTCATAAAGTCTGGAATTGTCAGAGCAATAAATTCATCAACCTCATGTTTTAAACTAATAGCAGCCTTTTTTGACGAGACGGGAACTGCCAAAACAATCTTGTCGCCCCCCCATGATCGTGCCTCCTTGACTGCACTCAATGTCGTAGCACCGGTTGCGATTCCATCATCGATGATGATAATCGTCCGTCCCCTATAATGAGGAGGTTTAATTCCGTAGCGTTTTTGCCTTTCAAGGAGGATCTCTCGCTCGCGGACACATGCTTTTTTAATATAGATTGTATCTGCATAGTTTGATGCCCAAGGTGAAAGGTAAACCTCTCCAGATAGCCCAATTGACCCAATGGCAAACTCTTGATTATGAGGGGCAGAGATTTTTCTCACAAGCACCGCCGTGAGTTCAGCATTGAGTTTTCGAGCAATAAGCCTTGCCATCGGAATCGCTCCTCTTGGAATTCCTGCCACAATCACGTGTTGATTTTTGTACTGATTAAGTTTAGATACTAAAAGTAATGCGGCTTCAAGTCTGTTTTTGAACACCATAAAAAACTCCTAACCAATTTTTTGCATTTTACGTGCCGCTTAGTATGTGGCAGAAATCTCGACCAAAAAACGGTCATTTTGTCTATACGAACCAAAAAGCCCATCACTGGAAGTTGTACCTTCAAGGAAGTCAGCTATTAGGCTTAGCTTCCAGATACCAAACTCAAAGGTATTCATTAATTGAACCCATTGGTCCGAATTCTTGTCACTCACAAAGGCCATAGCACTTGGCTTCCAAAATTCGAAGCTCGAGTTCTCTATCTTTAAACCTGCGAAGTTTCTTTTAAAAGTAAAATCATTTTGTACCTGAAATCCGAAAGACCATTCATCCCAAATACGATCAATCCCCAAAAGATGTTGGTAGTGATCTTGGTACTCCAGAAGAAAGGGATTTCTCTGAAAAGTGTCTTTTCCGGTATATAAGAAATCCCCTCTCAATACCCAGTCTCCCCAAACAAAACTTCCGGCCATGCCAAGAGAGTTGACCATCCTTTGTGAAAGTTCTGATCGAAAGACCGGAAATGAAGGTTTTAAAGTAATGTAAGTGGGTCTTACGAAATGATGGTAGGCGAGAAAGCTTAAGTCTAGACCGTTTTCAAAAAGATACTTCATCCGGAAGCCATACTCATAGTCTCTAAACCAGGGACGATGAACAACTCCTCCCCTGTAACCGAAGTTTCCATCAGTCAAATCGAAGGGAGTATGACGATATGGTAATCTATCTCCGTTTGACCAAAAAGTTAGCATCCAGAGAGTTTCCAGTTTATCCCAACGAGTCTGCATATTAAGACCAAAGACTGAACGTTTTGCCCAACTTAAATCATTTAAAACATAGTCTGAATAATCACGAGGATTAGCGATGTCTAGGATCTGCAGTCCGAAAGTTTCACTAAAGCGGTAACGGAGAAATCCCAATTGAAAAGAAACGTTGTTCATGAGAAGTTCGAGAGAGACATTTACCGGATCAACAAAAACGTTCTCATCTGTTGTCGCTGGGTCAAAAACTCGGAACTCAAGACTCCTTTTTAAAGTTGATTCGCCCAAAAACTCTTGATCCTTGTAAGTCATCTGAACAAAGTTGAGTCCATTGTCGAAGTGATCAGGTTTAACAAAGTAAGATGTTCTGGATCCGAAGCTGTAGGAAGATTCAGATTTTACAGATGTAAAAGCATCTGACACGAAAAAGGCAAGCAACCATAAAAAAAAGTTCATTCAAGATTCTTTTCAGTAAACATGCTATCAGGAAGATTTCTCACTTCCATACTCTCAACAATGATGTCCGAAAAGTGATCTTTATTCAGAGCATCCGCAATATGAATCACTGATGGCCTCATTTTTCCAGCCATTTTCTTAAACGAGCGGTATTCTGCATTTTTAACAACTTTTCCTGACATAGTAAGAAAAACGGCTTTCAGAGGATGAAAGGTTTTCTTATCCACAAGAACCTGAACAGCGGGATAAGTAAGGCCTTTTTTCTTCTGAGAAAGAGAAATAAGGTACTCTTTTTTTCCGTCTTTTAAAATTTTTGCGTCATAATCCCCAGACCAGCGCATTCTAGAAATATCTCCGTTCGCAGCTTCTCCAACCAGTTTCTGACCCAAAGAAACACGTACCGATCTTTTTAAGTTAGGAACATAGACCCACATATTCTCATCAATCATTAGCATGTTCCGGCCAATCAGCTTTTTAGGCCCTAAGGTCTTGACATGGGTTTTATCATTTCCTTTTAGAGATACTGAAAAGGTTGAGTCTTCAGTTTCTTTGGAGGACTTGATACGGACATTCATAAAGTAGGACTCAGCCGGATTTCTTATATCGTCAACTTTTCTAATAATTTCATCGGCGGTTATTGCCCATGCTTTGATGGTGAATAAAAGTGACAGGAAGATAGTTTTCATTAGTGAGCATTCCTTAATAATTCACTGATAGGCAAATTAACAACTTTTCTCCCAGCTAGAAAACTTCCAATGAGAGTTGAAAGAATCCCTATCAGAAGACAGATAAAAATAAAGGAAGTTTGTAGTTCAACGTGGGTGATGAATTGCCTGGTGATTCCCGGACCTGGGGGCATCTCGATGCCCTTAGCAAGGACCGTGAAATTAATTAGATATGCCATAACAATTCCAATGGCTGTCCCAAAAAATCCAAGGATGACACCTTCGGAGAGTATCAAGATCATCACCTCGCCCTTCGACTCTCCATTTGCCCGGAGGTTACCAATCTCATTTTTTCTTTCCATGATGATGGTACTCACAGTGTTAAAGATCCCCAGAATGACAATAGTGAAAATAACAATGAGAATAAAATTAAATTGCGCCTGAAGAAAATCAACCGAGTTTTGATAGTAAACCTTATCAAGGACATTGAAGGCTGTTGCCTCGATATCTGAGTGAGCTTTAAGTGAACCTGCAAGAATTTCCCAATTCTCAATGTTGTGAAGACCAATGGCAGCGTACTCAATTTTGTTCGTATCCATCAGGGTCTGGGCCTTATCAAGTTGGATTTTAAAAAAAACATCATCGAAATATTTCATGCCAGAGTGAAATATTCCTGTAACAAAAAAGTCCAAGCCATTTAAGCTTCCGTCGACCGTGTTTGCGAGAATCGTCACCCTGTCACCGATCCCAAGACCCAGGGCCTCGGCGAGACCTTTTCCCAAAACGATACCGTCTTCTTCGGTGGACAGATTTTTCCCCTTAATAATGTTAATAGTATTAAAAAAAGGAGCTTCAATTTTCCCCACTACCCCCTCTCCCAATCCCGAAATACTTCGCTTCCCATTGTTAACAAGGCCATAGAAAGAGACACGAGGAAAGATATTATCAACAAGATTTGAATTTGCTAAATCTTGGAAAGCCTTATGATCTGGCTCCATCCAATGCTCCCAGGGTTTTTCCCAGATCGTATCTCGGTAGCCTTTGATATTGATTTGGCCGTGCCCATAACGAGCGTGAATAGTATTTTCCCGGTACTGGTTCATGATTCCTGTATTGAAGCCGTGATAAATCATGAGCGATGAAATACCTAACGCCACCGTGATTAAGACTGCAAGGGTACGAGTCTTTTGACGAGATAGATTTTTAACGGCAATTTTCATCAGCATCAAAGCTCCAATCGTCCGTCATGGAGGCGAATGATCCTTGGTGAAAGAGAGAGGACCATAGGATCATGACTTGACATGATAATTCCTACTTTAGCATCACGGTTAATGGTAAGAAGGTAGTCAAGGATTGATTGACCAGTTTTACTATCAAGACTTGCCGTTGGTTCGTCAGCAATGATGACTTTGGGCCATTTAGCAAGCGCACGGGCAATGGCCACACGCTGTCGCTGGCCGCCGGAGAGCTCACTAGGTTTTTTGTGCTTAAATTGATCTAGGCCCATTGTCTCCAGGGCCCAATGTACTCGCTCTTTTCTCTCCTCTTTCAGAATTCCCTGCTTCACAAGAAAATACTCCACGTTTTCATACGCCGTAAGGACAGGAAAAAGATAAAAGTGCTGGAAGATGAAGCCAAACTCATGTCGTCTCAGATAATTTTTGCGCCCTTCTGAGAGGATACTCAGGTCTTCTCCTTTATAATAAATACTTCCTCTAGGTGGATTTTCGATTAGTCCTAAAAGGCTCAAAAGAGTAGACTTGCCGGAACCACTGGGGCCAGCGAGTGTCACGAAATCTCCCTGGGTAATTTCCAAAGAAACATTTTGAATAGCTTTAAACTCTGCCTTATCCAGATAATAGCTAAAGCTCAAATTTTTTAATGTAAACATACAAAAGAATTCTACATCAGATGAGATGCTAGTAAAGAAGTTGGATTAGTTTCTCGCCGATATTTAGCGGCTTAAACAACTGACCCTAGTGGTCGACTTATCCGAAGGGCACTTTCTTGTTCGTGATCACCCTTCATTTATTTTTTTCAACACTGGGGATAAAGCATATTGATCATGGAATCCAACTAATTAAAAATCACCCACCCCTCTTCGATTTAAAAAAACCAAGGATTTTTGGAAAAAGCCAGTCCCGAAGAAACCTATGTGGTAGATAAAAAAATCATATATTGCTGACTAAACCCTTTGAATATCCCCTGCTGACCATTAAAAAAGACTTTTTTCTATTAATGAATTGGCGTTCCAAAGGTTTGATTTTCTAGGGAAGATATTCTTTATCCACGTCAATCCCCGTCAACCAATCACTACCTTTTTACAGGGAGGGCTATAAAGCATGAACTCTTCTGCTATAACCCCCAAAATCTTTCAAATAGGATGCTTATGTTTAAGACCCGATCATTGTTAACTCTCCATTCAATTTTTATTTTTTTCACTGTGACCTCCCTTAGGGCCGAAGTTATTGACGAGCAGTGGGCGGTCATGCGCGTAGATGAAACTCTTGTGACCTCTAATGAGCTTAAGACCTATGTAGAGGATGTCATCATCTCGGATATGGCGCAGGTTTCACTTTTCAATGATCAGAAGCGTGACCTTGAACTTTTTAAGGCGGAGAGAGGGAAAATTGTTAAAGAGATCATGCCGGAAGCCTTGAAGCGAATGGGTCTAATCCGTCTAGTCCAACATACAGCAATAAAAAGTGGTAATCGACAATTCTTTAGAATCACTAAAAAAGAGTTCAATCGTCTCGTTCAAGAAAAAGTTAAAAAAGTCCAGCAAGAGCAACTTAATAAAGGTCTAAATGCCGAAGAAGCATTAACGGCCCTAGTAGAGGATCTCAAAAGTATTGGTTTTCCGCATGCCACAGGAGAATCAGATCAAGAAATTTACCAAAGATGGCTTATCAGGATCAAATCACAAACTCGAGAAGAGATTCGTGAGCGTGAGGCCATCAAGTTTCTCTGTTCGTTAGGTGACTGCAAGAAAGAATCCCCTTTTACAATTTTCCGTTCAAATAAAAAAATCTTCAGCCGCCACTTTCTCTTCCTCGCCCCAGCTTCTCAGACGAACCTAAAAGGTGAAGAGGCTATCGATTATCTTTCTTCAAATTCTTTTTCTGTGAGTTCTTTTCAAAGCAATCGAAACCCTGACCATAAAAATTATTTTTTTATCGGACGAATCATTAACCAAAAAATTGAATTTATGGTTGTAAATGATCATGACTTTTTAACTGGTGCCCAGCTCAGATATCTTGGTTATCCTGACACGGATGACTTCGGTCGAACCTCAGGTCTCATGCTAAACTACATCCTAAACCACGAAAATGGAAGCCTCACAGTCTCCCTTGAGGACTGGCTTTTTGCTAAGCAAATTGACCGAAAAGATTCCATGCGCCAACACGTGGAAGAAGTTGCGACCTTAAGAATAGCCTCCCGGCAATTTCTAGATGACTCCGGCAACACATGGGTCGTTCTTGGAGTGTCCGTAAATGAAAGGACTCAAAGTCCTTCTTTCCACTCATGGCTACAGAATTTAGTGCACACAATTGATAAAGGCAGCGACCCTCGAATTTATATCGCAAGAGATGGCCATCAGATTTACCTCGAAGCCTTACTAGGAGTCGGAGGAAAGTATTCCATCATCAAAAACCGACACATTGATATTTCTATAAATGGTGAGGTTATTCTAACTCCATCCATAGGCTTAGCAGATAGAAGTCGAATTAGTGCAAATTCTTCAATTGATTTCACCTACTTTGGAAAAGATCAGGAATACCCACGGTTCTTTGCATCTTTTTTCGGACAATACTCACTCCTTGCTAATGGAGAAAGAGAAAGTAAAGTCGGGGGTAAAATTGGTGTCGGAGGAGTTTATCGTAACGTCTATCTTCAGCTTAATGTTTTTATTATTCGTTGGGATGAGGACCTTGATAAAAGATATGAAGGTGGCGCCTCTTGGACTACTGGACTCTCTGTAACCGCAACATTTACAGACAGAAAGAACAAGCCAGATTATGAGTTTAACTAGTCTGCATGACTAAGGTTAAAAAATACTTTAGGAACAGTGTCGTAAAATTTTGCAGGGGGTAGAAACTGCATGAAACTTCTTATTAATAAGGCCTGACTTTTATAAGCTGAAGCCGAGCAAGAAGACTTTTTTATAAGATCTTGGTCGAGATTTAGAACGTGGGTAATCGCGGGTCTTTGTCGGCCTTCGCTTGCCGCCGGCTCTCTTAGTTTAAACTTATTTTTAAATAGCTCAGGTAGAGCAGCTGATATTAAAGGGATCCCTCGTATTTTGGCAGTTTTGTTGAGAGCATCGTGAACAGCAAGGTGGTCTGGATGACCATATAATCCAGCCTCATCACTCGTAAAAATTGCACTAACTCCACTTGGAGAAAGATCATCAATAAGCTTCCACAACACCAGATCAAGATGAGGAATTTCACGGACCTTTCCATCGGGGTAACCTAAGGGCTTAGGGAAAGGCAAACCGGAGCAATCCGAAACCTTTCTCGCCTCTTCCAGCCGGCAATCTCCCTTCTTCTTACCAACGCAAGTAAAGGGGAGAACCATACCCTTGGCCGCATCGCTGACTAAAATCCAAAAGATTGGGCGGTCTGGAAACTGATTTTTAACTTTAATCACTTGAGGAAGAACTGTAAGTTCATCATCGGGATGAGCAAAAATCATGAAAACTGCACCATCTCTCTTTTCAAGGATTCTGTCTAAAGTAGGGTAGTCCTTTTTCAGTTCCGGCATAGACCTTAGCTGATGAGGAAGTGCGGGAATATATGCAAAGGCCCAAGCCTTGGCCTGGGAAAAAGTAAGGATAATTAAGAATAAGCAAAACTTGTTCATACCCTCATGATGTTATGCGTACCCTTAATAAATTCAAAGACGCATCGCATGTACCTTTTCTCAGATTCCATCTTGCGTATAATCTATAATTTTGGAAATATTAAGCCCATGAATTTTTTAAAACTTACAATCTGTGCCATATTTCTCATTCCTTCTCTTTGTTTGGGAAACAACCCCATAGAGGATTGGGGCATTCAAGATATTAAAGAAATATGGTCTAAGGCCAACACAGGAACTGCCATCAATGTCATTTGGCAGAACCAGGAAAATAACCAATACCGTGTAGAGTGTCGCAGTTCGGTCATCGATATTATCGCATCAGGTCCTAGTCCTTTGGAAAGAAGAGAACAGGCCTACGCAGCTATTTTTAAGTTAGGCTTTCTTTTTCCTCATCCCAGATGGCAGATTTCACCAAAGAAAGAAAGGCTAAAAAGTTCATGTGGAGCAAGTGGAAGTTTTCGCTCTAGGATTTCTAAACGTGGTTTCCATCTCCATACAATGCACCCTAGCGAGTGGGTCAACGGTTTTCTTATGGACGACTTGGACATAGCCAGAGATTTCATCAAGTGGATGGTTAGAAACCAGCAAAATATTCTTCAAGTCCAAACTCTACGAACTTCAAAAGAAGACCATTTAAAAAGTGCTCTTAGGCTAGCCAAAGAGGCAGGACTCGAGGTTGGCTTCAGCGCCGCTTTTGCCCTCCGACAACAAAAGAGCATCTATCTCGTTCCCCTAAGCGCAACCTTTGCGCTAGATTTCTGGAAAAAGCCTCTAGAAAAGAACCTCACTTCACTCATTAAAAAATTTGAATTTGACTACATCTCAGCCGAGATGGGCACAACCGAATTCACCTCCACCCCTGCCAAAAAGACCCTAGAATGGATGGAGCAAACTAGAAAAATTCTGAGCGCACACGGAAAAAAGTTATTTATCAAAATTCACACATCAACCGGTCAGGTCGACCCCGCCTATGGAAACTATAATTTTCTAGCCCAATATGCACACCCGGAAGTTGGTGTTTTACCACACACTGTTATGTTCTACGGATTTGGGGATACGAGTACACCTGTTTATGGACGTGAAAATTTCAAAGACATTTACGATTTTATGATTTCACAAAAGGGAAAAAGACCTACCTGGTATTACCCAGAAACGAGTTATTATGTCGGAATGGATATTGATGTACCCATTTTCCTAACGGATTATCTATCAATGCGTACAAATGATCTCAATCACATCATTTCTGAGGGAGTCCAAGGTCATCTCAACTTTACTACCGGTCAGGAATTAGGCTACTGGCTGTTTGATTGGAATCTGGCAGTGCAAACATGGCCTGAGGCCGAAGGAAACGAGAACCTAACAATCGAACTCTTAGGTGAAGACACGCAGGTCTGGAAAAGTATCATTGATTATCAGAAGAAATACTTCAACCAACGCCAGGTCATACGCTACATCAGTTCCTCCAATCTTCTAGATGAACTTCCGGGATTTCATCCTATTCATGACAGAACCCTAATTCGCAAGCTCCACAGAGATAAAAAAGAACTCTCCCTTGAACTTAGTAACCTCGAAGAGGCGATTAAAAATCTTCCTCCTCTTAACAGAATTAAAAATGAAGAGCTGCGATCAATGCTCATGGTGACATGGCTCAGAGTTAAACACGCCTATGCCGTCCGAAAAATTATCGAGGGTAAAAATAAAAAGCAGTGGTTGGACAAGGCCATCGCTTTACGCTACGAGGCCAGAGATATCCTCTTGAATCTTAAAAAGAACTATAATCGCTATCCAAAGTCGCTGGCATTTAACAAAGCACCAAATGTTACGAGCTATGATGAAGGTTATGCTGAAACGGCTGTAAAACTTCATTTCTGGGAGCGAGAGGAGAAAATGGCATTAAGTAAGGCCAGAGCTTCAAATCCGTTTTTCATGAACATGTATAATATTATGAAATTACTTTTTTAATTTATCCTTCATAAAAAACAATTCATCCTTTTTTGGATGAGCACGACTCCAATTATCTTAACCGCATGAAACCGGAGAATGGATGACTCTACCTCTCCGGAGCGGAGATGCTACAAGCACAATCAGGGATTTCTAGGACTGAGAGTGATGAAAAGAAACGATGGGGCATCTTGAGTGAAGGTACACCCACCTCAATCTAGCCCACCTAAGTATTTGAATCTTAACAAATAATCCTGGCGAGTTTTTAATCACATTTTCTTAAGTCTTTCCCGTTTTTTTGCCGATAAAACAATAAGATAGAACTGATTTTAACAAGTTTAGCAACATGAACTTCAAACACTTATTATGCTTAGGATTACTGTCGGTTGCGGCTTCATGCACTCCGATAGATAAAGCAGAGTTAGATTCACCAAGCTCATCCGTCTCTTCAGGAGACTCCTCACCCACGCTAAGCTTCAACAGTGCCACCACCTTAGGCACTGTAGGCCTTGCGATGTCAGTGGCGCCCACTGAGCTTTATGACAACGGTGCATTTGTTACTAACTGTGTTGCCTCTCCGGTGCTTCCAGGTGGGCTTTCGATCAATAACAGGACATGTCTCATCTCCGGAACTCCCACAGGACCTCTTGCCCCAACCACTTACTCCATCAGGGCAACGAACTCTGTTGGGACTTCTAGAGCGGCTTTCGTAACGCTTTCAGTAGCCGCAGCTGCATCAATACTCAGTTATATCGGGTCCACCGGAACTACGGGCCGGGTGAGTGTCGATATGTCAGTGACACCCACTTCCCTAAACAACAACGGATCAGCTATCACTAGCTGTGTTGCCTCTCCGGCACTCCCGCCTGGGCTTTCGATCAACCCCACCACTTGTGTCATCTCCGGAATCCCCACAGGAGCTCTTTCTTCAACCACTTATTCAATCACGGCAACGAACTCAGCTGGATTATCTTCTACTGCCTCCGTGACACTTTCTGTAGCTACTTCCCCTACACTTAATTTCACCGGGGCCGCCGGGACCTCAGGTCAAGTCGGTGCTTTCATGTCAGTGACCCCTACTACACTTAATAACATCGGTGCTCCGATTATTAGCTGTGTCGCTTCTCCGGCACTCCCTGTTGGGCTTTCCATCAACACCACCTCTTGTGTTATCTCCGGAATTCCCACAGGACCTCTTAACTCATTCAGTTATTCCATCACAGCAACGAACTCTGCTGGATTATCCTCTGTTGCCACAGTGACACTTTCTATAGCTAATTCTCCTCCTATACTGAGTTACTCCGGTGCCACCGGGACCTCTGGCCGTGTCGGTACTCCTATGTCAGTAATCCCCACTACTTTTAATAATAACGGATCAGCTATCACAAACTGTGTGGCGACTTCGGCACTTCCGCTGGGGCTTTCAGTCAACACCACCACTTGTGTCATCTCGGGAACCCCCACAGTAGCTGTTGCATCAACCAGTTACTTTATCGCTACAACAAATTCAGTTGGATTATCCTCGACTGCCTCCGTGACACTTTCTGTAGCTCCTTCTGCTCCTATACTGAGCTACACCGGTTCCACCGGAACCTCCGGCCGTGTCGGCACCCCTATGTCAGTGACACCCACCACTCTTAATAATAACGGTGCTAATATAACTAACTGTGTGGCGACTCCGGCACTCTCGGTAGGACTCTCGATAAACCCCATTACCTGTGTTATCTCCGGAACGCCTTTGGCAACACTTGGCCTAACCACTTACTCCGTTACAGGAACTAACTCCGCTGGATCATCCTCTGCTACCTCCGTGACGCTTTCTATAGCTCCTTCTGCTCCAACATTGGATTACAATGGGGCCTCAGGAAACTCGGGCCGGGCCGGCGCTCCTATGTCGGTCACACCCACCACTCTTAAGAACAACGGATCAAATATCACTCAATGTGTGGCGACTCCGGCACTTTCGGTTGGACTTTCGATCAACCCTAACACCTGTGTCATCTCCGGAACCCCCACTGGACCTCTAATCTCAACCCCTTATTCCATCACAGCAACGAACTTAGCGGGATCATCTACTGCCAATGTGACGCTTTCTATAGCTTCTTCTGCTCCAACACTGAGCTACACCGGGGCAACCGGAACCTCGGGGAGCGTTGGCTCTCCCATGTCAGTGACTCCCACCACTCTTAATAACAATGGTGCTCCTCTTTCAAGCTGTATAGTTACTCCGGCACTTTCCGTAGGACTTTCGATCAACCCTAACACCTGTGTCATCTCCGGAACCCCTTCAGGCACACTTACCTCAACCACTTACTCCGTTACAGGAACGAACTCATTTGGTACTTCCAATGCTGCTGTCGTGACGCTTTCTGTAGCTATTTCTAAACCAACTCTGAGTTACGCCAACGCTACCGGGACCTCGGGCCGCGTGGGTGCACTTATGTCAGTGGCACCCACCACTATAAATAATAACGGTGCTCCAATCACAAACTGTATGACAACTCCGGCACTGACAGTTGGACTTTCGATCAATCCCACCACCTGTGTCATCTCCGGAACCCCTTCAGGCACCCTCGCACCAACCCCTTACTCTGTTGTAGGGACTAACTCAGCTGGATCATCCTCTGCCGCTTCCGTCACCCTGTCAGTGGTGATATTAGCTCCTCCAACTCTAAGTTACACCGGTGCCACCGGTACATCGGGTGGTGTAGGCACTGCTATGGAAGTGGCCCCCACCACCCTCAATAACAACGGTGCTAATATTATAAACTGTGTGGCGAATCCAGCACTGTCGGTTGGGCTTTCGATTAACCCCACCACCTGTGTCATCTCCGGAACACCTACGGATACACTTGCCTTAACCACTTACTCCGTCACGGTAACGAACTCAGCTGGATTATCCTCTGCTGCCTCTGTGACCCTATCTGTAGCAACAGCAGCTCCCACTTTAAGTTACACTGGGGCGACCGGCACCTCAGGCCGTGTGGGCGCTCCAATGTCAGTGACACCCACTACTCTTAATAATAACGGATCAGCTATCACTAACTGTGTGGCGACTCCGGCACTGACAGTTGGGCTTTCTATCAACCCCACGACCTGTGTCATCTCTGGAACTCCCACTGGAGCTCTTACCTCAACCACATACTCCGTTACGGGAACGAACTCTGTTGGTACTTCCACTGCAGCCTCCGTGACACTTTCAGTCTCTATTTCTGCTCCATCTCTGAGTTACACCGCCGCCTCCGGGACCTTGGGACGTGTGGGCGCTCCAATGTCAGTGACTCCCACCACTCGCAATAATAATGGTGCTCCTATTACTAACTGTGTGGCGACTCCGGCACTGACAGTTGGACTTTCGATCAATCCCACCACCTGTGTCATCTCCGGAACCCCCACAGGAACTCTTACGTCAACCATTTATTCCATTACGGCAACGAACTCAGCTGGATCATCCTCCTCCGCCTCCGTCACACTTTCTGTAGCTGCTGCTGCTTCAATACTCAGTTACACCGGTGCCACCGGGACCTCAGGCCGTGTCGGTACTCCTATGTCAGTAACCCCCACTACTCTTAATAATAACGGATCAGCTATCACAAACTGTGTGGCGACTCCGGCCCTCTCGGTTGGACTTTCCATCAACACCACCACCTGTGTTATCTCCGGAATCCCCACAGGAGCTCTTTCTTCAACCACTTATTCAATTACGGCAACGAACTCAGCAGGGTCATCCCCTGCTGCCTCCGTGACTCTTATTGTAGATGCTGTTCCGACACTCAGTTATGCCGATGCCACCGGGACCTCAGGCAACGTCGGCGCCCTTATGTCTGTAACACCTACCACCCTTAGTCAGAATGGTTCTCCTATCACAAGCTGTGTGGCGACTCCGGCACTCTCGGTTGGACTTTCGATCAACCCTAACACCTGTGTCATCTCCGGAACCCCTTCGAGTAAACTCGCTTCCACCACTTACTCCGTCAGGGCAACGAACTCACTTGGAACTTCCATCGCGGCTTCTGTGACGCTTTCTGTAGTTGCATCTGTTCCAACACTGAGTTACTCCGGGGCCACCGGAACCACTGGCCGTGTCGGCACTCTTATGTCTGTAACACCTACTACACTTAGTAATAACGATGCTACTATCACTAACTGTGTGGCGACTCCGGTTCTCTCGGCTGGGCTTTCGATTAACACCACAACCTGTGTTATCTCCGGAACTCCCACTGAACCTCTTGCCTCTACCACATACTCCGTTTCGGCAACTAACTCTGTTGGTTCTTCCATCCCGGCTTCCGTGACTCTTGCTGTAACTGCTGCTCCAACACTCAGTTATGCCTGGGCCACTGGAACCACGGGCCGTGTCGGTGCTTCAATGACAGTGACCCCCACCACTCTGAATAATAACGGTGCTAATATCACTAACTGTGTGGCGACTCCGGCCCTCTCGGTTGGGCTTTCTATCAGCCCCACTACCTGTGTCATCTCGGGAACTCCCACTGGACCTCTTGCCTCAACCACTTACTCCGTTACAGCAACAAACTCTCTTGGTACTTCCAGTGTTGCCACCGTAATCCTATCTGTAACTGCTGTTCCTACTCTGAGTTACGCCGGGGCCACCGGAATTTCGGGCAATGTTGGCGCTCTTATGTCAGTGACTCCCACCACTCTTAATAATAACGGATTAGCTATCACTAACTGCGTGGCGAATCCAACACTGACAGTTGGGCTTTCGATCAATGCCACGACCTGTGTCATCTCTGGAACGCCCACTGCCACACTTCCTCCATTCTCTTACTCTATCACAGCAACAAACTCACTTGGCACTTCCACTGCGGCTTCCGTGTCGCTTTCTGTAGCTCCTTCTCCCCCAACAATAAGTTACAGCGGGGCGCCCGGAATCTTGGGCCGTATCGGTACCCCAATGTCAGTGGCACCCACTACTCTTAATAATAACGGTGCTACTATAACTAACTGTGTTGCTTCTCCAGCTCTCTCAGTTGGGCTTTCAATCAACCCCACCACCTGTGTCATCTCCGGAACACCTTCGGCGATACTCGCCTCAACCAGTTATTCCGTGACGGCTACGAACTCAGCTGGGTCATCTTCAGTTGCCTCCGTAACCCTTTCTGTAGCTAATATTCCTACCATCAGTTACGCCGGCGCCCCCGGGACCTCGGGTAGTGGCGGCAATCCCATGTCAGTGACACCCACCACTCTTAATAACAATGGTGCTCTTATTACAAACTGTGTGGCGAATCCTGCGCTGTCGGTTGGGCTTTCGATTAATCCCACAACCTGTATCATCTCCGGAACTCCGACAGGACCACTAGCCTCAACTTCTTACACCATTACGGTAACAAACTCTGCAGGATTATCCTCTAGTGCTTCCGTGACCCTTTCAGTGGCTTCTTCTGCTCCAACGATCAGTTATAACGGGGCTGCCGGGACTTTGGGCAATGTGGGTGCTCTTATGTCTGTGGCCCCTACTACTCTTAATAACAACGGTGCTACAATTATAAACTGTGTGGCGACTCCGGCACTCTCGGTTGGGCTTTCGATTAATCCCACAACCTGTATCATCTCCGGAACACCTTCAGGGGCACTTGCCTCAACCACATACTCCATCAGAGCAACGAACTCACTTGGTACTTCTTCTGCGGCTCCCGTGATTCTTTCTGTCGCTTCTATTCCTACACTCAGTTACACGTCCGCCACAGGAACCACCGGAAATGTCGGCTCTCTTATGACAGTGAACCCTACCGCTCTTAATAACAACGGTGCTCCTATTACTAACTGTGTGGCGACCCCGGCGCTTACGGTTGGGCTTTCGATCAACACCACGACCTGTGTCATCTCCGGAACCCCCACAGGACCTCTTGCCTCAACAACTTACTCCGTTAGAGCAACGAACTCAGCCGGATCTTCCACCGCTGCCTCTGTGAATCTTTCTGTAACTTCTGCTCCGACACTGAGTTACACTGCCGCCTCCGGGACCTTAGGCCGTGTCGGCACTCCAATGTCCGTGACACCCACAACTCTTAATAATAACGGAATAGCTATCACTAATTGTGTGGCAACTCCGGCGCTGTCGGTTGGGCTTTCCATCAACACCACCACCTGTGTCATCTCCGGAACCCCCACAGGAGCTCTTGCTACAACCATTTATTCAATTACGGCAACGAACTCAGCTGGGTCATCTCCAGTTGCCTCCGTAACTCTTTCCGTAGATGCTGTTCCGACTCTGAGTTATGCCGGTGCCACCGGGACCTCGGGCCGTGTCGGCACTCCCATGACAGTGACCCCCCCCACTCTTGATAATAACGGATCGGCTATCACAAACTGCGTGGCGACTCCGGCCCTCTCGGTTGGGCTTTCCATCAACGCCACCACCTGTATCATCTCTGGAAATCCGACTAGTAGGCTTAACTCTACAGCTTATAACATCACTGCAACCAATGGTGCGGGATCATCTTCTGCTGCCTCCGTGACTCTTTCTGTTGCTGCTGTTCCTACAATAACTTACGCTGCCACTGTAAACTCGGGCCGTGTTGGCGCTTCAATGACAGTGACCCCCACCACTCTTAATAATAACGGATCAGCTATCACTAACTGTGTGGCGAGTCCGGCACTATCAGTTGGACTTTCGATCAACGCCACGACTTGTGTCATCTCCGGAACCCCTACAGATACACTTCCCTCTACCACTTACTCTATCGAGGCAACGAACTCAGTTGGTACTTCAACAAAGGCTAACGTAAGTCTGTCTGTGTCATTATGCCCAAATAATTACGCAGCTGTTCCCGCCAATTCAAACCTGGGGGTCGTGAAAGCTTTTTGTGCCGCCCAGTTTGAAATGAAAAACGTTGGTTTAGTTGCAACGTCACAAGCAGCAGGTACTCCTTGGGTTAGTATCTCTCAAACGGATGCTAAAACAGCTTGTACCAATCTTGGCCCTGGTTATGATTTGATCTCAAATCCTGAATGGATGACCATCGCTCGTGAGATCGAAAAGACTGCTGCAAACTGGTCAAGTGGCGGGGTAGGCAATGGCATGCTTAACCGTGGGCACTCTGACAGCACCCCCGAATTAGCTCTGGAAGTAACTGATTTGAACAACCCTTATAATGAAACCGGCAATAACTCTGGACAATCCGCTGGCTCTGGTTGGGAGCAAAAAAGAAAACACACCTTTTCAAATGGTCAAGAGATTTGGGATATCGCAGGAAACGTCCCGGAATGGACTGACTGGAGCTTCAGTGGAGGACTGACTTCTGGACCCACAAGCTGTGTAGGTGCCTGGACTCAACTCCCAGTCGTCTCTTGTGGTGCACTTGCAGCAGCTGATTATATGCCGGCCAATACTACAGGCGTGACGGCCTCCAACTACAACTCTAACTATGGACTGGGTCAATTTTACGGAGGAACCGGTGGTGCTGCGCTTCGAGGTGGTGGTTTCACCAATGCCGAAAAGGCCGGAGTGTTCTCCCTCAATTTCTTCGCTGATGATAACACCCCTTTCTCAGGGGTTGGGTTTCGCTGCGTGCTTCGCCCCTATGATACTCTTCTTAACAACTAAACTTCTTAAGGGCTTGAACTGCTCCCCTTGATTGGTGATGAAGCACGGTTCAATTATGCATTCACTTCATTTACTGGCCTTATAGAAGTGTCTTCTGAGCAGACTCGACAAGGGCAGCCTTTCTTTGTCAGTTCATCCTTCGGACTTTACTGGTAAATTTGGAGATCCAACATCATCATCCGGGGCAGTTAGGAGGATTTTAAGAAGTTATCGAAGATTGAGCTCTAAGTTCTTGTTTCATCGTAATGTGAGATTATCCATTTTTTCAACCCTTGTTGACACGTCCCAAAAGAGCACGTTAGAACTGCCCTCAAAGGAAGTCTATGAAATTAATCTTAAGATTCTTTATCTTAACGCTTTTAACCTCCCAGAGTTTTGCCCAATATATTTACCCTGTTCCTAAAAAAATCTCACAGACGGAAATTCGATTCGGTTCAGTGATCACTGATCCTTTCAAATGGATGGAGAATCATTCAGACCCTGATCTATGGAGCTGGATTGAGGCACAAAAAGAATTTACTCGAGATTACCTTAATCAGGAACTCTTCGAAGCCTTCGCGGCTCGAATTAAAGACATTAGAAAAATTCGGGATAATCAAATAAAAAAACCTTTAGAATATCCGTCATCTTCACTTCCTGGAATTGAGGAAGACATCTCACTCATGGGAAGGACTGAGAAGCGTTTCATGAAATGGGAAGGGTTGTCTTCTAGTTTCAAGTCCCTTCCTCCAAAGAGCGAAAGCTCTCTCTATAAAATCCAGCCTCAGACTGTTCAAAGCGGCGACTTGATGAGATTGATTGTATCTCAGAAAAACGACAATAAGATTGTTGATATCATGCTGGTCAAATTTTATAACTTTATAGCCTGGGCAGATGATCAGAGCTTTTATTACATTTCAGACTTAGATGAAAGAATTGGAGGGGGAAAACCAGCCTTATTCAAGCATACGGTTGGAGATTCCCAGAGTGAAGACCAGGTCCTAGTAACAGGCAAGACCGATACCTCAAGTATGATGGTCCATCAAATTGGGGATCGCTTTTTTATCGAACTCGATGGATTCATCGGCTCACTCCACTTAGATAGCGGTAAAATCACTAATCGCCTACCAGTTAATGGTGAAATCGTTGAGGTCATCAACGAGACTGATCCGGAAGCGGTCATCCTTAACTTTGAGGAAGCTAATTACGGAGAACTTAACAAGCTTCGATTGAGAGACGGTCAAAGAAAGATTTTTTTGAAGGAACAAAATTTTGTCCTTGATAAGTCCATCCATCTTTCTCCAAGTGAGATTTTGATTATTGGTCTTAAAGACGCATCTCATGTGGTGGCCCTCCTTTCCTTTCCACAAACACTACATGTGATTGAAGATTTGAAGGATGGAACCATTGAGTACCTTGGATTTAAGAATAATAAGGTCTCTCTCTCTCTCGAAACATACTCGACCCCCAAGAGCTTCTATCAATATGATCTTGGAACAAAAGAATTAAGCCTAATTGCTTCTCATTCATACCCTATAGAAATTGAAGCAGAGAAAATTAATTACACGGCATCAAACGGACAGCAAGCCTCGATGTGGGTGATGAGAAAAAAAGGCACAATCCTTTCTGCTGAAACGCCTCTTATACTCTATGGCTATGGTGGTTTCCGGGTTTCTGTGACTCCCGCCTTCGGCATCTACGAATCACTCCCTTGGCTTGAGCGCGGTGGTGCTTTAGCGGTCGTGACTCTTCCTGGTTCATTAGATTATGGTGAGTCCTGGTACCAGCTTGCTCGAAATAGCGGCCGAACCCATTCGTTTGATTCCTTTGCTCTGGCTGCTCAGACTCTCTTTAAAAAGGGCTGGTCCTCACCAGATCACCTCGGGATGATGGGAGCTAGTAATGGCGGAACTCTTGTGGCCGGGACCCTTCAGCGCCATTCTAAACTCTTTAAGGCTGCAGTTCCTCTCGTCGGTGTCATGGACCTCATTAACTTCCCTCTTTTCACTGCTGGAAAATACTGGACCAATGATTATGGAAACCCTTTTAGCGAGAGAGAATTTAATGGGATCTACCCTCTGTCTCCTTACCATAATCTTCAAAAAAGAGATTATCCAGCGACTCTCGTCATGACTGCTGAATTCGATGACCGCGTGGTTCCCATGCATTCCTATAAATATGTCGCCCGTCTTCAGGAATACAATACCTCCAGTGCACCAATCCTTCTTTATAACAAAGAATGGGGTGGCCATGCTCGAGCTAGTGGCTCCTCCAGGGAGAGCTCTCGCTTCGTATCAGCTTTCTACACGTTTTTTTCTCAGCAACTAGGTCTTTGATTTCGCAAATGTGATTTCGCAAATGTGATTTCGCAAAACAAAATGTAAAAAAAATAGACAGTGATTAAGGAGTCGTCAGCTCACGACTTCTTAATCACTTAATTTATTGATTTTAACATTTCGGATTTCTGGCACAAAGCTTGCTTGATGGGTGGATATAAAACACTACGAGGGGGACTCAATGAAATCAATAAAACTAGGCCTACTGGCCACTCTATTCGTCTCATCAACATCATTTGCTGAGGACTACATAAAATGCGACCTCAAAATAAGAGACAACACTGTTAAATGTCCTATCTTTAGGACTTGTCCAGAAAAACAACTCCGAGAATCTACAACCACTCTTCACCTCCTCCTAAATGAAGGATTCGATGAGCGAGGAAAAATAGCAATGAAAAAAGTCATTCTTCACCCTGGATCGAAGAAACAGGATAAAAACAGAATTGTCCTGTTTAAAGACGATAATAGAGACCTTAAAGTCAGCTCAAAAGAAGTGGTTGAAATGGTGGTTTACGATATTGAGTCTGGGATCAATTATTCGGCCTCAAAATCTGGGAATATGGCCCGCCTGAACTTTAAGACGCCTAACTACACCTTCAACATGTCTTTGAATGGTCAAAATGCGGAACTTAGTACCTATCTTCTCTTTAATGAGAACACTATCTTCTTAACCTGTAAGAAGATGGATAAAGAGATCTTTGATGACCTTCAGAATGAAAAAGAAGCACTCGACAATTACTTTAATGAAAAAAGAAGTAACGAGGTTAGCAAACAATAGTCAAAAAAGTTCTTTAGGACGGCAGGGTTAATCTCTTGCCGTCCTTTTTTATTTTAGGGATTCTTTTAACCACCGCCGATTGAGATTCGTCACCTGATGACCTTTAAAGAAACTGGCCATTCGACTAGATGGTGCCACATCCAAGTCTATACCAAACTCCGAAAGATCTTGAAAAAAAGGATATTTGTGTAGAATAAGATCACTAGCACAGGTCATGAGACGGAATTTTTTTATTTTCAACTCTCCTCTCTCCTGAAGAGAGCGAAGAATATTTGAAAGACGCTCAAAAAAACGCGAGAAGATGATCTGTGGAGAAGAGTAAAGGGCCAAATCTTGCGGAGTTTCTTCTACTCTTGATAGGAGCTTTCTTAACCGCCTTATTTCCATCCTTTTCTGAAGTGTATTATGATGAATAATTGATTTATCTAATTCTTCAAGCCTATCGGTGATAATCTTTTTGTTAAGCTCGATAAAGGATGTTCTTTCATCTCCTTTCAGTTCTTGAAAATAGCCAAGTGTCGGGCGCCTCTTGTCACTATCGGCAAAAAAGGCATGGGTCACAAGGATGATCTCATCAAAATCTTCCTGTAGACAACGCTCAAGATCCTGAGGACCTGCCTCGATGACCAGTCGGGTATGTTCACTTTCTTTAAAAATTTTTTGAAGCCCTAATGAGGCAGGAAAATCTCTGCGCTCAAATCCAATGACACAGATTTTTTTTTCAAATCCTTGACCCAAGACGAAACATGGGAAAAGAATAAGACCAGAGAAGAAGAGGATAAAGGATAATTTCATCGCGAGCTTCCTCCTGGTCTTGTACGAATTATCAGAGACCTTTCATTTCAAATAAGAAGTTGAGATAGAGATCAGATAATTCTGGAGCGATTGAGAGAACATCCTTCCGGATTGTTTCTCTTGTATCTTGAGGTCTTACCTCTAGAAGCATATTGTTCTCAAAGAGTCTTTGAGTGAGGAGCTTTTGGTCGTTAATGATCGTCTCAACTTCCTTTGCAGTAAAACCTTGCGCTACAAGATTTTCAATTGTTGTCGTTGAAGAAGAGTTCTTTTCATCAAGAAGACAAAAAGGTAGAAAATACAGACAGGTCACAACATAAATAGTGTTTAAGAATGGGCCATTATAGTTCCAGTTTCTTCTCCATTGATCGGCACCACCGATGATCAGGTAGGCACTGGCATCTTTGGGAACAACTACGCCAGACAAGATGGCAAAAGAAAGAACGAGAGTAGATAGACGTTTTTTAAATTTATTTTGCATACATCCTCCTTTGAAATAACTTTACCTCCTTTAGTTACTCTAAAAACAGACTCTTAAAAAGACACCATTGAAAAAATTTCCAAGCATGACTTGCCACAGTTCTTATTTTTTGGGATTTTCTCATCATTTTTTTTTGAATGGGAATTTTTTACACGATAAAGGTAAAAAGGTGTCAGCTACCTTTTTGACCCATTAGGGGCCTTTCAATCCGGCCATCAGGATATTTTGCAAACTTTTCAATTTGAGGGCCATGAATCATGTCACTCCGTGACCACTTCCAGCCCCCAAATTTGGTATGCTGATAATCATCGATGGCCTGATAAATTTCTTCTCTCGTAGTCATTACAAAGGGTCCATGCTGAACGATCGGTTCACCGATGGGTCTTGCTTCCAGAAAAAGAAACTCAGCCTCACTTAGAGAACAGACCATCAAATCTTTCTCTGAGTCAAGGAACAAAGCTTTTTTCCCCTGGACGAACTCTCCATTAACTTCAATCCCCTGTCCTTCAAAAAAGTAAAGACTGCGGTTTGTTTTAATTTCACGCTTAGGAAGATGGAAGTTTCCACCTTTTTCTAGCTTTACAAGAAAAATATTAACGCAGTTCTTCGGAGAAAGCGCCCAGCTGTTTTGAGGCGCCTCAAAAAAAGAGGTTCCCTGATATTCTCCGCTTATAATTGAAACTTCTCCACCTGGTGTCATGACTACTTTCGGAATAGTATGGGACCAGAGCATTTTAAACTCGGCTGGTACCATCTTATTTTCCCGGGGAAGGTTAAGCCAAATTTGAAAAAGTTCAACTGTATTTTCTTTATCCTTTTGAAGAAGGGGGAACATCTCACAGTGCTGAATTCCTCCTCCGGCAGTCATCCATTGAACGTCCCCCTCTCCGTAGCGACCAGCGGCGCCAAGGGAGTCGGCATGATCGACAAAACCCTTCCGAACAATGGTAATCGTCTCGAAACCACGATGGGGATGAACGGGGAATCCGGGTATTTCTTCACCATGATAAATGCGAAATCCATCCTTGAGTTCAAAGTCCTGTCCCATATCTCTGCCTCTAAAGTACTTTTTATCAAGACCCAGGTTCTTATTTCCTGCCGGATAGCAATCGAGGTGATGAACACAGAAAAGAAAAGGCTCTTGAGTAAGCCACTGAAAGTCAATGGCAGTTCTTTGTGTGATCACCGAAGAATCCTCTTTTTTTTTAAAAAAGTTGAAAAAACTAAAAAAAATCTTGGCAATCATCCATCCACAAACGAGGGTCAGGAGCTTTAATAAACGTCTACGGTTCATAGGCCAATTAACATCTTTTATATTAGCGAAGTAGTCCAATCCGGGTCAGAAACTTTTTAAAGAAGCCTTTACCCTTCGCTGGCGATGAGGCGGCAAGCGGTGTTTCCTTGAGTGAATCTTCTCCAGATCGTGAAGGAGGACGAGACCCCTGTGGTCGTTCTCTTCTCGCCTCATGGCCCGACGCCGGTCTTCCCGATCTTTGTTCAAGTCTATCATTATTCCTTGGAAGCTGCCCTCTTCTTGAGCGCTCGTGGGCCTTCCTGGGACCATCTTCTCTATTGAGCTGTCTAGGTGGAGTTTTTTCAGGGGCCGGAACACCTCGTAACCTGGCAATAGCGGCGATCGCCTTATCATCTTTACCTGGAACGGCAAAGGTAGTGGCAAAACCGGTCAGACCTCGACGACCTGTTCTGCCGATTCGGTGAATATAATCTTCTGGTTCTTTAGGAACATCGTAGTTAAAGACATGGGCAACATCATCAACATCAATTCCACGTCCCATCACATCTGTAGCAATAATAATTCGGTACTTTCCTGATTTAAAGTCAGAAACAGCTTCCTCTCGATGCTGTTGCTGAAGGTCGGAATGGATATAAGTGACGTCCTTTATCCCTTTGTTGATAAGATTTCTTGCAAGCTGAAAGGTCTTTTCTTTCATGTTCACAAATACAAAAGCTGTTCCTTTTTCTTTTTCAAGAAGACGGATCAATTTTCCAAGCTTCTTTTCTTCTGGAAGCCAATATAGCTCCTGCTCAATTTTTGGTATGGTGGTGGCAGACTTTTCAACAATCACTTGTTCCGGCCTATTCATCGCCTTTTTAGCAAGTTTTTCTACTTCTGGAGCAAAAGTAGCAGAGAGCATGAGAGTTTGCCGTTCTTTTGGTATTTGCTCAGTAATGAGGTCTATTTGCTTGGCAAATCCCATTTCAAGCATTCGATCAGCTTCATCAAAAATCAAGCATTGAATGAATTCAAGCCACACATTTCCACGCTCAAGGTGGTCACAGAGTCTTCCAGGTGTAGCAACGATGATCTGTGGAGAGGCAGAAAGAGCTTCTTTTTCTTCATTCATATTGGCGCCACCAATACTAACCACGACCTTCATGCCAAACGGTTTTGCGAAACGTTCGAAGACTTCACCAGTCTGCTGAGCAATTTCTCGGGTGGGGGCAAGTGCCAGAATAAAGGTTCCGTTTTTTCCTTTAAAGCGCTCTACTGTTGGTATAACAAAACTCGCCGTTTTACCACTTCCGGTTTGAGAAGAAACCAAAACGTCTTTGCCCTCAAGGGCGAATGGGATGGTTTTTGCCTGAACTTCAGATGGTTTTTTATATCCAGCTTCCTCAATCAGAGTGAGCATTTCGTTCGAAAGGCCAAGGTTATTCCAGGAAGAATCAATTCCATCAGTCATATCAGAAGTCCTATGTTTTTCTCTACCATATCACTATTGCCTCCTCTTGGGTACCACCAATCTCAAATCTTCTCGATCTAAGGTCATACCGAGGAAAAATTGTAAAACTCAGTGATGAGTGGTCTCAGTCCCTGGAAAAATTTCTAAACTAAGTGATTAAAGAAAAACAGGCGAATAAGAATCCCTAAAATGGTTGAAGTTCCTAGAATCAAAAAAAGTCCCTTCTTGAACTTAAACTGAAGGATAAGAGCGATAAAACAAATCCCGCTGGCGTACGGATCGAGGGAAGAAAAAATAGGATAATCAAATTTTAAGATTGAAAACTCAATTTGGCCTGACCTTAAGAAGAGGGCCTTAAACACAAACCAAATGGAAAGATTAAAAATCACTCCCACCACAGCCGCTGTAATGGCCTGTAAAGAATCGGTAAACACTTTCTGACCTCGGATAAATTCGACATAAGGAGCGAAGGTGAAAATCCATAAAAAACAAGGAGCAAAGGTCATCCAAGTGGTCAGAATCGAACCAATCAAAGCTGCAAAATGAGGTGAAGAAATGTCAGGAAATCGATAGGAGCCCATAAAGCCCACAAACTGAACAGCTTGAATGAGTGGACCAGGTGTTATCTCTGCCAAGGCCAAACCATCGAGCATCTCAGCTCCCTGAAGCCAGCCGTAGACTTCAACAGCTTTGTCAGAAACATAACTAAGTGCCCCATAGGCCCCACCAAAAGTCAGGAGAGACATCTTACTAAAGAAAAGATTCAATTCATGAAAGGTTGAACCCTTTCCAAAGATTAGAAGAACTAAAACTACCGGCAAGAACCATATTCCAAGCCAAAGCAAAAGAGTTTTTAATGTCTTATCGTACTGAGGAAATACCGCTTTAACTTCGCTGACAAATTCATGTGGAGCAAAAAACTTTCCATAGAAGGCTCCTATGACACCAGATGAAATAACGATAATTGGAAAAGAAATATTTATGAAAAAAAGTGAAACGAAAGAAAAAATAGCCACCATCCAATAAAAACTATTCTTCAAGGACTTCATAGATAGCCTGTACAAAGCCGCAGCAACAACGGCGATAATCGCGGGCTTCATACCGTAAAAAATGCCCTGAACAAAAGGAAGATCATTATAGATCACGTAGATATAGGATAAGACAAGGATTGAGAGAAATCCTGGGAGAATAAAAAGACCTCCAGCGATTAGCCCTCCCCTCCAGCGGTCAATAAGCCAACCCATGTAGGTGGCAAGCTGTTGAGCCTCTGGTCCTGGCAGAAGCATGCAAAAATTAAGCGCATAAAGAAAGCGTTCTTCCGAAATAAGCTTCCTCTCATCCACCACCAACTTATGGATGACAGCTATCTGACCAGCTGGTCCTCCGAAACTATTGGCCGCGACGTGCCCCCAGATTTTAAACTGTTCTTTAGTTGAAATCTTCTCCATATCTAAAGTTCACTTTTAAAATTTTTTATAAAGGATTCTATCTCATCTCTTACCCGACGATAGACACTGAGCGTTTCTTCTTCGTTAGAAAAGTCTTTAGTGAGAGCAGGTGGATCCTGAAAGCTCATGTGAATCATTTTAGCACCAGGCAAGTAAGGACAATTTTCATGAGCATGATCACAAACAGTGAAGACAAAATCAAAAATTATCGGTGGAAGATCTAAGATGTTTTTAGAAAAGTGAGTCGACATATCGATCCCAACTTCTTCCATGACTTTTATTGCTCTAGGATTCATACCATGCTTCTTCGTTCCGGCGGAATAGATTGTAAAATCTTCACCCCAAAATTTTTTAGCAAAGCCCTCCGCCATCTGTGAGCGACAGGAATTTCCAGTGCAAAGGAACAACACATTTTTCTTCATCGGTTACCTAACAATTAATGATTTTCTTATTTAAGCGTAGCAAAAGAGAACCGTCTTTAGCCACTCTTTTTTAGGACTCAAGTCTCTCTCTTCAAAATTGTTAAATTATTTATATGAAAAACCTCTCAACTAAAAATTCGAAATAATGATCACTCTAAACTCATTATTTAAAAAATTGTGTTAAGATATCCTTCTTAAAAAGGGAAAGGTATGAGAACTCTCGTCATTCAGAATAACTATCACCTTGTACCAGAGCTTAAAGATAAGTTCGATGTTTTTCTTTTCTTTCCGGTTTTTCACTCCGAAATTCAACGCCTGTTTTTCGAAAAACGATTTAATGAACTTAAAAAGATCATTCCTGAACTGCGCTGGATAAATGAAATTAATCTCTCAACAGTTGATAAGGTTCTTTCCTGGGATGCCATTAAGGAAAAAAAGCAATTTACATCTAAACTTATTTCAAAACAGAATCGTCTTTTCTCTCAACTGACATTTAGTATACCTGAAGTCTTTACTTCTTTTAGAGAAAAGGCCGAAACCCTACTTCCAGCTTTCTACACAGATGCAAAAGAACCTTATGATCAAGAAGTTATCTATGCTATCAAAACCTATTTCAGGGAGAAGAAGTTGGCGAAAACTTACTTCGAAACCAGAAATGCGCTGACGGGAGAGGACTTTTCAACGAAAATGTCCTCCTTCTTGAGTTCAGGTGCCCTAGATGTGCGATACCTCTATAATGAGGTAAAGCGCTTTGAAGAAAAGTTCGGCCCCAATAAGTCTACCTACTGGATTATCTTTGAACTTCTGTGGAGAGAATTTTTTTATTGGCATTACCAAAAACACCAAGTGCTTTACTTTTCAGACCATGGTCTAAAAGGACCAAAACAATTTTCTCCCATCAAAACCTACTCCATTGAGGAACTCACAAGTTTAGACGGTCACCCCTTTTTTAAGGCAGCTCTCAAAGAACTGTGTAGCACAGGTTTTTTGTCTAATCGCGCCCGGCAAATGTTTGCCTCTTTCTGGCTTAACGATTTAAAGCTCAGTTGGCGATCAGGCGCCCGATTCTTTGAGGAACATCTCATCGATTATGATGTGTATTCAAATTATGGCAATTGGATGTATTTGGCCGGTGTAGGAGTTGATCCCAGGGGCAAACGCTACTTCAACATCGACAAACAGCTCTCGATCTATGATCCAGAAGGGAAATATCTAAAAGATTTCGGTTAGTGATTAATCAAAACGAGACAGTTCAATCTCCAGATCTATCTCATCAGTAAGGTCCCACATTAGCACTTCTTCCATGGCGTAAGCATCTTGATATGGAGAATTTGGGTAAAAAATAAAGAAACTGATCACGAGAAGAAGCATCATGGAAAAAACAAGAGATTTTTTTGCAGTAGATGGTTGCCTTACCCAGTCCTTTTGCTTTTTAATTACCGGGATATTTCTCAAAACGAACTGATCCAGTTTTTCAAATTCATTATTCATACATCAAATCCTTTTGCTAAAAGAATCTTCCGAAGCTTTTTTTTAGCACTAAAAAGTCTCGACTTTACTGTTCCTTCCGGAATCACGAGAATTTTTTTAAGCTCCTTCGCCTTAAAGCCCTCATAGTAGTGCAGTACGAGGATAAGACGATCATCCTCAAGTAATTCATCTAAAGCTTCCTCAATTGCCTTTCCCTGCGGTGAAAGATCAACAGAGGTTTCTAATAAAGGAACCCATTTTGTCATTTTATGAGTGCGGATCCAGTCAAGAGCAACATTGATAGCGATCTGGAAGATCCATGTTGAAAGAGTGCTCTTCATCCCAAAAAATGGAAGTCCTTTCCAGGCCTTAAGAAAAGCGTCCTGGGTAAGTTCTTCCGAGACCATCTGACTTCTGGTGATCCCAATAATAGTCCGCTGGATCCGGCGATAATGGTCCCGGTAAAACTCCTGAAATTCTTCTTCGCTCTTCCCAAATCGAAACATTAAAATTCCCCGTATCCCTCGCCTTTCTTGCCTCCGCCCTTTCTATTCTTTCTCATTTCAATAAATTTCTTTAATTGTTCTGGGTTAAGGATCGATCTCATCTCCATCATCATACTGAAGCGCTCACGCTGGAAATCTGCTTTTGCTTTTTGAAAAGCCTCAAATCGCTGAGTAAGATCATCTTTTGAAGATTTTTCGCTAGCCATTCCTTCATTGAAGGATTTCTTGAGTTCTTGAACTCTTCCTTTCGACTTTTCAATATTTTCTTTTCTCTGTTCACGAAGTTCTCTTACTTTCTTTAACTGTTCATCCGAAAGATTTAGCTCCTCTTTAAGTTTTCCAACGCGCTCTCCTCTTTCTTTTCCAGAGGCTGCGCCTGGAGTTATGACCAAAGTGCATAGTAAAAGAGGTAAGATCAGTTTCATAAAAAATCTCCTTTTTGTTATTCTCCACTCATTAGACGGCCGAAAGAGAGAAAAGGTTCACTCGATTTTCTAAATCTTAATAAATTCAATAAAATCAATAATCTGAAGTCCACCATCCCTTGAAACAAGATTAGGGACTTAACGATGAAAGTTACTTTCATTTTTTACCGTCCTGTTCAACTTCAGTTAACTTACTCAACTTTTCTAGAATAAGTTCCCTAGGAAATCTATTGATACCCTGTGGGGACAGGGATTGGCACCGCCGTTGACACAATTCCAAGGATTTTATCCTTTTAAAAAAGATATTGTATTAAATAATTATCATGACCTTCAATATCTGCATCCCAGATTTGGCCAGTACCACATATTCATTAGATGAGACTATCAAATTATCTTACCTGGATTGGTAAAATGAATCTTTTGAGTTATTGTTTTAATCATTTCTCGGAGGCACCTATCAAGGCCAGCGTACCCTACAGCTCTTTCCCTTCTCAAACTATCTTTTTTTATCAGGCGATAATATGATGTATTTATTTTTTTCTTTTCTCATTTTTATCAGCGACGTCCAAGCGTTCACGCGGACACTCAAAAGTGGTACTTTGAGATATGAAGCGAGCGACAATAATAAAACCTTTCATGGGACATCAACTAAAATCCGAGGAACTATTTCCTGTGAAAGAGAGTGTGAAATTCTTCTTGCAGCACCAATCAATTCACTTGATTCCGGAGATCCTCGTCGAGATGGCTATGTTCTCCAAGTCCTTCTTGATTCTTACCAATTTCCAGTAGTAACAGCAAAAGCGAAGTTTTATAAAGAACTTTGGCAGCAAAAAGAATTTACTCTAGTGGCGAATATTCGCATCCGTGGATTTGAACAAACTTACTTATTGAAAGTTACTGAAAATGGTAAATATGCCCAATTCGACCTTGATCTTGAAAAGCACAATATAAAAATTCCTCTATTTTCAAGTTTAAATAAAAATAGAATCATTCCTATTTATTTTACTTTTGAATGGTCTGAGTAAAATAATTGAGGTTAAAAGGTATGTGGCACCTTTTAACCCATGCGCTTTATTGATTGAATCATTCGATCGAGTGAATTTAAAAAATGTGATCGGTCTCGTTTCTCTAAAGGAGGTGCCCCTCCTTTTATTTCACCGAGTTCACGCAAATGCTTCATAAGCTCCCTGGTCGCCATAGCATCCCCGATCATATCTTCCGTGAACTCATCCCCCCTGGCACCTAGAACCTTTGCCGATTTTTTTAAACAGCGATCGGCGAGCGGAATATCCGTGGTTATGCAAATGTTATTCTCTTTAATATTTTCGGCAATCCAGTTGTCAGCTTCATCAGCTCCTTGAGGCACAACCTTAAGAAGGAATAGGGGGTGAAGAGGAAGATGAAGAGGTCTATTTGCGACAACAATGACCGGTATTTGATATCTCAAGGCAACTTTATATGTTTCTTCCTTTACGGGGCAACCATCAGCATCAATAAAAATTTTTATGTTTAACGACATGAGATACCTTTTAAAATGAATCTTCTGAAAAATCTCCAACCAGACATTTTATTTCCTCTTTTTTTTGGTATTGTTTTTAAATCCCGGATGAATTCGCCTCTCCCCCTCTTTCAAGGGCTTCTGCCTTTTGGAGTGGTCAAGATAAGCAGTTTTTTCCTGGCTTTTCCCCGGAGTAGGTGGAATGATCTTTCTAGTTCCTGTTAACTTAATCCCAAGAATCTCTTTTTTCCCCTCAAATCTCTCTAATTTATAATCAATTTTAGTGAGTGCCTGAATTCTTTTGAACATCTCTTTTTCTGAGTCATCACAAAATGAAATGGCCACTCCCTCCTGCCCCGCTCTTGCGGTCCGACCAATACGATGGACGTAGGTCTCTGGTGAGAGCGGGAGCTCAAAATTAATCACATGGGTTATGCCCTCCACATCAATTCCACGGGAGGCCATGTCTGTGGCCACCAAAACTCTAATACTTCCATCTTTAAAAAGATGAAGTGCCCTTTCACGATCGGGTTGCTTCATATCACCGTGGAAGACCTTCGATGCGGTACGGTGGTAGGCAAGGTATTGAACAATATTTTCGGTACTTGATTTCGTTTTGGTGAAAATAAGAAAATGCCCGTCTTTTTCTTCTTTTATGATCTTTTTTAAAAGCTGTAGTTTATGAACAGTGGAGCAAAGGATCACTCTTTCATTTATCTTTAATGGTACAGAACCAGAAGGAGTGATCTCTAGTTTTTTTGGATGATTTAAAAACCTAAAGGCAAGTTTTTCAATGGATGGACTCATCGTTGCTGAAAAAAACATTGACTGTTTAGAGATTGGTAATGACTCCAAAATAACCTCTATGTCTTCAATAAAGCCCATATCAAGCATCCGGTCGGCTTCATCTAAAACAAAGATTTCTACTTTTGCTACTCTTATGAGTTTTTGGCCGAGAAGATCCAAGAGGCGCCCGGGAGTAGCGACCACGATCGAGACTCCTTCCTGAAGGCGTTTGACTTGAACACTTTGATCAACTCCCCCAATAATTGCAGCACTTTTGATACCAAGCTCTTTTGCAAAGACCTCAAGTGTCCCTTGAATCTGTAGACAAAGTTCCCTGGTGGGAGCGAGAATCAACACTCTTGGTTCTCCCTTCCTGATGGGAGTAAGATTTTTAGTTAAGTGATGAATGATAGGGATACAAAAGGCGCCCGTTTTTCCCGTTCCTGTTTGAGCGATGGAAATTAGATCCGCTCCACTCAGCACAAGAGGAATGACCAGGGATTGAATAGGAGTAGGATGATGGAAACCAGCTTCTGAAAGGTTTTCGATGAGTATTGGATTTAAATCCATGTCAGTAAAAATTGTCATGGATTCTACCTATTTTTCCAGAGGGGGAGTCCCAAAGCACACTTTACCGAGATCCCCTTTTCGAAACTCGGCCAGAACTAACTTATAAACTCGGTCTAGGTCTGGAAGACCCTTTTGTTTTAAACATCCTCGAAGTGTGGCGATCTTTAAAAAAGCTTCGTCCACTGAGATCTCTTTAGATTCAAATTTAAATCGATCAAAAAATTCTGAAACTTTATTTTCGATGAGAAACTTCACAACGAAGACCGCTGTGTCCTCCTCGCCGGAGATGTCATCTGGTAGAGCATGAATGGCACTTAGCCAGAGTGCATGTTGGGGTTTATCAATCCTGGGAGGCATGACTCCGGGAGTATCTAAAAGCTCTACATCCTTATCAATCGAAATCCACTGCTGAAGGACTGTCTGGCCCGGTTTATCGGCCACTTTAGTGGCATTTCTATTGGCTAGCTGATTTATGATGGTGGATTTTCCGGTATTTGGTAGACCAACGATCATGATTCTAAGTTTTGTTTTAGTCTCGACGTAATCTGGGTTACACTCCCGGCGATTGGTTTCAACAATCTTTCGTCCTAAAGTAATGGCCTTATTCATGGCAGTTTTATCAAAGCAGTCCACGAAAAGATAGGGCACTCCCTGATCATCAAACCACTCCTTCCACTTTTCAATCATAAAAGGATCAGCTAAATTCGCCTTATTCAAGACAATGAGCTTTCTTTTTTGTCCTAAGGTTTCGCTAAGATTCTTATTACCTGAGGCAAGAGGTACCCTCGCGTCCCTTATTTCAAAAACAATATCTACAAATTGAAGCTTCCTTTTTATCTCTCGGAGGGCCCGTGCCATGTGGCCTGGGTACCAATTAAAAAGCGCTTCGGAAGGAGCACTAGGGTCATTGTCTCTTTTCATAACTGGTCCTTCATGTAAAGGTAGAGTTCTTCAACTTTTTCCCTTGCCCAAGGAGTTCTTCGAAGAAAGTGAAGACTGGATTTCATACTAGGGTCATGGGTAAAACATCTAATCGTTATCATATTCCCCAGTTGCTCCCAACCATAGAAATCAACTAATTCCGAAAGAATATGTTCTAAGGTCTTCCCATGGAGGGCATCCTTTTTACTCGTATTCATTTTCTAGTCTTTCCATCATGAGCTCATGTTCCCTCATCATTTGAGTGATATTGATCCCAAATTCATTCTCCATCCTCTTCTCTAAACTCTCTCTTAATCTTAATAGACGAGGATTCTCCGACCTCGTTTCAAAGGTCTGGATAAGGAAATGGAGTGAATCATCTACTGATATTTTTACCTTATCGGGATTAAGAATTCCGACTTCAAGACCCTTTTGGAGACACCCCACACGGGATAAGAGGTCAGAATTCTTTTCAAAACGAAGTCCACTGGAGAGATAGTGAGAAAGGCTCTTCTTCATTTCCTGAGGAGTCCTGAAACAAAGATTAACCGTTAATTCCGCCTGGTGGTGATTTTGATGAATAAACTTATCCATGAAAGCAATTTCCGCAACATTACCAGGAAGTATTTTTCTAGTTTGTTTTAAATTAAGTTTCCCTAGATCATGAAACCGACCTAACTTTTTTTCTTTTTTAAAAGTATATTCAAAATCTATGTTGTTTCCCAAAAGACACATGAAAGCACCGATGAAGTGATGGTTATGAATGACCGTAGGTCTTCGGCGCCAAAAATAAATATCTATGAAACAATACTCCCCTTGTGAGAGAGTGACAGGAAGATCGCTGAACTCAAGGTTTTTAAAGTGCTGAGAATGCTTGGCGGTAAAAACAGATTGGACAACGTCCTCAAGATCAAAATGCTTTTCAAAACCAGAAGTAGATAAAAGCTCTGATGCCTTTTTATGGAAGTCCTTAATGCCATTGTTCTTGATAAAAAGATCCCCCTTTCGGTTTATCTTTTTCGCCAAATCCAAGATCGACATTCTATCTCCAAAAAACAGAGGGTTAACGATAAAAAGCGGAAGAAGCTCACTATATCTAAATTGGAGGAGCTTTGCGAGTTTTACTTGGAATTTAGGCTGTCTTTGGTGTTAGTATTTTAAAATTCACTCGTCTATTAATGGGAAAATAGCTCTTGAAGATATGGAAATACAGACCTAAGGACTCCTTTGCACTTCCTCTTGATTGCTTTCGGATCGGTGTCGGCAGTTTAACCCTTCTTTATTTCTTTCGCACCCTTTTTGAAGCGCCCTACTACCTTGCCCATGATGGATTCATTAACCATGAATTACTTCAACATATTTTCTGGTTCACCTGGCAGCCTCTCTTTCATCCTTTTATGTCGACTGCCTTGGTCCAAATAATTTTGTATCTGGGAATTATTTTCAGTATATTTTTAATTATCGGATTTTTTCCACGATTCTTTGCTCTCATCTTATACGTCATGGTAGTGTGCCTCTATCGCTACCAGTTTCTAGTGTTTTTTGTCGATGATGTTATTATGCATCTTCTACTTTTTTGGTGCTTTATCCTTCCTACTGGCAACACTTTAAATCTTTTACCTTGGCTAAAAGACAAAAACATCATCAATCAGTGGAAAGAAGTGAAGGTTGAGAGTCTTGGGCTTTATCTTTTTTTGTATAATATTGCCTTAATTTATTTTGTTGCAGGAGTTTCGAAGTTCACCTCAAGTCTTTGGCTAAATGGAGTCGCAGTCTTGGCGGTTTTAAAACTTCCTATGGGATGGTTTGCGGCCTACTCCCTGGAGGACTATGAGACGTTACTGAAAATTGGAAATTATCTTGCCTTGATCCTGGAAGCACCCTTTGCCTTGTTGGTTTTGTTAAAACCTTGGAGTCGATTAAAGCTTCTCTTGGGTCTATTATTGGGGATTTTTCATTTATTCATTATCGTGACTCTTGATGTCCCTTTCGCTAATTTAGGTTGTCTTACCTTGATTTCTCTTCTTTTCCGTCATGAGGTGATGGACCTCTTTTTTAAAAAGAACAAGAACTCTGGGTTAAACGAGGTTAGTATTAAGAACTACCGAATTGCAAACGGGCTTGCTTTAACCATGGTATTTTTTCTTTCTGGGGCCATGATGTGTGCTCTGGCACAAGGCCAGTGGCGAAAGGCTAAGAGGGATACGGGAAAAAGCACCGTTTCTGAAATGAAGAGCTCCAGTGCAGAAAGTGGAGGAGCTATACAGACAGGATTTTATGCAGGTCTTTGGGCAATGGGATTGGCCCAAGGATATCGCCTCCTTGACTGGATTGATGAAAGAAATTTTCACCAAACACTTACGATCTTTGGCAATGATAAAATTCTCTCCACTCGTTTGGTACCCCCAGGGATGCGTGGAAATTTGATGATGACCTATATCTCCGATATTACCTGGATGCATGTTCACCCAGAATTCTTAGAACAACTTAAAAAGGATGTTAAAAAGCGCTTGAAGTCCGTTTACTGCAGGAACTTTGACAAAAAAACCAAAATTGAGGTTACCCAATCACTCACCAAGATTGACTCTTTTAGACCTCTCTATCGCCCAGCTGAAACCATTCTTAAGTTTGAATGTGAAAATTTCAAACTTTTAGTCACCAAGGATTAAATAATGTGTGGTATCGTTGCTATCTACTCTAAGGTAAAAGAAGTTTCCAGAAACCAAATAGAAAAATCTCTAAATGTCATTTCTCATCGGGGACCTGATGGGCAAGGAATTTATTTTAATCCAGAAAAGAAAGTCGCTTTAGGACATGTCCGCCTCTCTATTATGGATTTAGAAGGCGGTCGGCAGCCACTTTTTTGTGAAGATCGCTCCAAGGTATTGGTTGCTAATGGGGAGTTTTATGGATTTGAAAAGATTCGAAAAAAATTGATGGCCTTGGGCCATGAGTTTAGTACTCATTCAGACAGTGAGATAGCTCTTCATCTATTTGAAGATGAGGGGATTCATAGTCTTAAAGAAATTCGTGGGGAGTTTGCTTACGTTTTATATGATCAAAAAAAAAATGAGCTCTTTGCCATCAGAGATAGGTTCGGAATAAAGCCCCTTTATTATGCCATTTTTAACCAACAAATTTTTATCGCTTCCGAGATTAAGGCACTCTTTGCTGCCGGAGTTCCGGCCCAATGGGATGAAAAAAACTTCTACCAATCCATTCATTTTGCCAGTCTTCAATCGTCTACACTTTATCAAAATGTTTTTCAGGTCCCACCTGGACACTACATTCATATTAAAAACGATCAATTCTGCGTAAAAGAATACTGGGATACGAACTACCCGAAAAAGTCGCAGCTTCAGTTCAGTAGTGAAGAAGAGATTTTAAGTAGTGTTAAAGAAAAGATAGAGGAAGCCATTTTACTTAGAACCCGTTCCGATGTTCCAGTCGCATGTTATCTAAGCGGAGGAGTTGATTCATCCACAGTACTAGGTATGGCCAATCGCCTCACACAAAAGAAGATCCCGGCATTTACCATTGCCTTTGACCATCCTGAATTTGACGAAAGTGAACTGGCAAACACCATGTGTAAGTTTACCGGAAGCCCCCTGCTTCCCATCCGGGTGACGAATCAAGATTTTGCGGATGTCTTTATTCAAGCGGTGGAAAAATCGGAAATGCCCTTTTATAATGGCCACGCCCCCGCTCGATTTATCTTAAGCCGTGAGGTCAAAAAAACGGGCCATAAGGTGGTGCTGGGGGGAGAAGGAGCAGATGAACTTTTTGCTGGTTATCACTTCTCCCAAGCTGCCTTAACTGGATCAGTTGATTCGAATTTTTCCTTCATTCAAACCGTTTTTAAATTGCTAAAAAGGCTTTCAAACACTCCCCACCATGAAATCTTAAAAATTAAAAACCTTTCCCCAACTCTGTACTGGGCCGCCAAGGTTTTAGGATTTCCCCCGGAGCTAGCGAAAAGTTTAATGGAGCGTTTTGGGCCATTACAAACATTTCAGCATCCAGACTTTGTCAGAAGACACAAGAGCATTGACCCATATCGAACTTTTCTTACTCAATTTTCTATAACCCAAAATATCGGCAGAGCACCATTTCATCTAGTTCTCTATCTTTGGATGAAGTCTCACTTTTCACAATATGTTCTGGGTGCTGAACGCCTAGACATGGCCCATGCTGTTGAACTAAGGCTTCCCTTCTTAGACCATGAACTATTTGATGTGGTTAAGTGTCTTCCAGCTTCATTACTGTATAAAGATCATTTAAACAAATACCTCCTAAGGAAAATAGCACAAAATGATGTTTGCCCAGAGGTTTTAAATCAAATGAAAAAACCATTCATTTCCCCACCTAGCACCCTGGGAAACGACAATCCGTTATTTACTTTGGTATGCGATTTAATCTCGAGTCAGAATTTTAAAACCATCCCATTTTTTAATCATTCTCATATCGCAGAAATTATTCCTAAAATAAAAAACCTAAGTGACCATGAGCGTGCTCCTTACGATCCCATTTTTTACTATCTCGCCTCTTTGGCAGTGATAAAAGAAAAGTATTCAGTTTCATGAGATCAAAAATTTTTTACATCTTTATCCTGATTTGTATTTCACGCGCTCTGGGGTTGGTTCTTCTTCCGGTGCTATTGAAATTTTCACCTATTCTTTTGTTAATTTTAAGTCCCTTCCTTCATCACTTGGTTCTCACCTCTACTCTCGTGCCACCTCTGTTTTTTCTTTTTGTCGGTATTGTCGTCTCATTCTTTCAGTGTGCCATTAGTTATGAATTTGGGAGGCGATACGGAGAAATGAGCTTTCAATGGTGTAAGAGACATCAACTTCTTTCCCAAAAAAAGATAAATCTCGTTTTAGACTGGATAAACTTTAGCGCTCCAATAGTGCTCTTTGCGATTCCTGGTCCTTTAATCGCCATGGTTACAGGTGTTTCCAACTATAAGCGAAAGCATTTTTACTGTTTAATGATTCCCGCGCAAACCCTATGGGTCAGTATCTGTTTGATTCTTGGAACTCATCTGGAGGTCTATCTCTCTTTAGTTAAAGTTTTTCTAAATGATCACTGGCCCTTGGTGACAATTACTTTTATTACCATGAAGTTTTTTCACCGCCGGCAAGTAAGTAAGGCCGCATCTGAATGATGTATAAATAGTTAACAATATGCACCAAAATTCCATTATAAACTTTTAGATTCATATCAAGCGTTGTAATGATGTTCCAACGATCACTTTGGAGACCAAATGAAAATACTTTCTGCTGCTTTCGTATTATTAACTTCAACCACCTTTGCTCAAACAGATCTGACGCTTTTATCGAAACAAATGCCTGAACCAAGGGGGGAAATCCGTGTTTTAACTCAATTCATTGTAGACTCAGAAATGAAAGAGGTTTTTGCCAATATTGAAGTTAACGATAACCTCGCCACTACTTTTCCGTCGCCACATATAAAAATCATGACGATGATGTCTGAAAAAGTGAAAATTGAAGGAATGACTTTGAACGGTGACGAAGTGATCTACCAAGCACCGGTGAGTGATGTCGGTTGTGGAAGAATAAGGAAAAGTCGAGTCTTCAAAAAATCAACCCTACTTCTTTCAGGAAAATGTAACCTTAAATGGTTCATACAACCGTTCAAGGGAAAAAAACATCTTACAATTAAATTCTCAACAAAATAATCTTGATTCGGCTTACTAAAATGCTAAAAGGTAGGCGGTACCTTTTAGCATTTTAATTTATTATTCAATAATCAACTCATGGCCTTGGGAATGACCTATAAATTCCGGGGCGTAAAGCGGTTGAATGGTTGCAGGCCCCGCCCGATACTTACCAGCGGTTGTCGCACGAAGACGATACTTAAAAGTATATTGTCCTTGAGGAAGATTCTCAAAGAAAAAGTTAGTTCCCGAATCCCTGATTTCTTCATACCAAAAGATGCTAAGATCCCATTTATGCTGGGAAACACTATCTAGTGGTTCAAAACCTGCCGCTCGGGGATCTTTCAAATGAACATACTCAGCTGGATGCTTGGTGGTAAGACTAATTTGAACTTCGACTTCATCCCCAATTGCAACAGTTTCTCCCTCTTCCAGTGGTCTGAGTATCATATTCTTTTTGTCAGCAGAGCGCTTAAAATATTTTCTGGAAACTTTAAAAAAGTCTCCTACCGCTTCTTTAGGAAGTTTTTCGGTTGAATAGTGCCAAGTCGCACTGGCAAATGCTAGGCCTTCTGTATGTTTATGAACTGTCACCGGCATGAGTTTTGAACTAACATCTTTTGCTGGTATGAGAATTTGATTTCTCTTTCCAGTATACTCACTCGGATTGAAATCGAACTTGTAATTTTGACCGCCCATATTTATTTCGATCTTTTCTTTTACACCTAACTGTTTTGTTTTCTTAAGATAGTGAGTAAGGGAATAGATCACCTCTGAGGTGGCACGAGTCGATTTCCAATGATTGAGTTTCTTGTTAAGGAATATCCAATGAACAAGACCATCGAGCAGATCTTTTGCTGTTTTGAGTTCTGATCCCACCCGAAGTGCCATCGCATGTGTTTGAACGGTATCATTGTACCATAGCCAAGTACGCTCCTCCTGCGCCCAGTGTGTCCCCTCATCTTCTGATGTCTTGGCAGAATCCATCACAGAATTCCACACAAGTTTGGCATCTTCCTCCCGCTTAGCTTTCATGAGGGTCGTGGCAAGATAACCTTTTAGATACGGTGAATGCTTTTTCCAGTGTTTAAAACTAAAATCAAGCATCAATTTTCGTTCGTTTTCACTAAAGGCATTTCCGCTCCAACTTTGATCTGGATAATTTGATAGAACATAATTTAAAAAGGTGACGAATTCCCAACCAGCATCATGAGCGATGAGGGTATTTACGATATCGGTAACATAGTGCTCGTGCATGTAGGCCCAAGCCTTGACTATCATGTCTTTAGGCACCTCTACATTAAACTCCATCGCCTTAGAAAAACCATAGAGAAGGCTGAGTGTTTGAAAAGGGGAAGGAGGCCCCCCAGGAAACCAAGGAAACCCTCCGCCAGTAGTTTGTGCACTTTTGAGTTCACGCAAAATTCTATTCTTTGTGTTCTTTGCAATATCTGGATGGAGGACTGAGATCATATCAAGATCATCGGAGTTCACTCCCCCTTTAGAAAGTGAAAGCCATGGCGCCTCCTCAAGGGCAATTTTTCGATTGGAGTCGTCACCCCATTTTTCAAAGAATGACTTTCGAGAAGAAAATTTCTCCGCCATTTTAGAGACTTCGGGAAATTCATTAAAGACGCTTGAGAGGATCCCGGTTGACACAAAACTATCCATCATCGCATCCGTCGTCTGGTAAGGATAATTAACGAGATACGGTAATGAGGAAAGAACCGAGTAAAAAAGCTGAGCGTCAAGTGTAACGACAAAAAGATCATTGACGAGAGTTGGGTCGTTATTTTGAACGAGATCTGGGAAAGTTAAAGCTTTTCTATCTTTGTTTTTCAAAGTTATAAATCTTGATTGTCCAAGGTGAATTCTGCCCGGAAGAAGAGGCATAGGATGAACTTCACCATCGCTTAAGTTAGCGGACTTAGCGATAACTTTGACTACCACCATCCGAGGTCCAATTGGAGCTTTCAACTTGACTAAGACGTTGCTGCTGCCACCGGCCTTCACATCATAGGAAAATTTATTTCCAGTGACTCCAAATTCTTTTAAGAGAGAGGTTTTTTGTGATTCATCAAGGATATCGAAGTCAATATGTCCAGAAAGGCTCTTATCTGAAGAATTACTTATCACAATTTTAATCGAAGCCTCATCGCCTTCACGAAAAAAGCGCGGAAGGTAGGGGCGAACCATAAGTTCTTTGATGGTCTTAACCTCAGAAGAGACGTTTCCAGTCTGAAGGTCTTTTGAAACTGCATGGGCCCACACTTTCCAGGATGTCACTGAATCAGGAACGGTAAATTCAAATTTCACAGAACCGTCCTTACCCGGTACAAGGTGAGGTTTCCAGAAACCATTTTCAGAAAAATTGGATCTGACCTCAATGGGCTTATTATCAATCGAAAGTGAATTTGAGGAATTCATGTTTTTCGAAACTTCTTTATCCTTTTCACCTGATCTTTCTTGAAGACTATCAACGGATTCAAGGGCCAAATTGGCCGACACGGAGCCACCGGGGATTCCTTTAAAGAGTATTCCCCTTACCCCTCTGCTGCCAGGTCCTCCAATACCGTAGCTTGGATAAAAATTAAAATAATCTCTTGAAAAATCAGAAAAATAATTCGGACTAAAATTGTAAATGCTGCCGCTAGCAACAATGACACCAGTACCAAGTTCTGAGGTAGGAAACTTATGTGTTGTTATCATGGGATAAATCGCCAAAGGGTTGGGAGGTGAATGTTGTGTAAAGGCTTCAAGACTCTGATCATACATGTATGATAAAAGTTCAAAGGACTCAAAACTAAGTTTGCGCCCATTTTTTCCTTTGATGGTCACCGCCAAAGTTTCTTTTGAACCAGGTCGCATTTTTTCGCGAAGAGTAGAAAATGAAACATCAATATCCTTATTTGACCAGGGAACAATCACAGAAGATGAAAATTGAAGATCCTGATAATCGCGAACAAAGCGGAGAGTAAAATCAAGCCCTCCTCTGTCCTCTTCCGTCACTGGAAATTCAACAACATTCCCATCCTTGCCGGCAACAAGATCAATTCGTTTTTTTAGAGAGCCTCCTTTAAATATTTCAAGAATCATCTGCTGATCTCTAAAGCCGGTCAAAGCAACTACCCGAATTTTCTCACCTACTTCCGAGCTGTTTTTTTGAACGGCAAAAAAACCTGGAAGATTAATAATTGTAGATTTCCCGATAACAAGAAATTCTTTCTGCGTTTTAAATTCAGATCCGAATGAATCCTTTGTTTCAAAAACGAGTCTATAGGCACCTTCTTTCAACTTCAGTTCACCTATTTTTGCTTTCCCGTCCTCAGCAAATGATAAGTCACCAGTTTTAATGAGATCACCTTCCGGCCAATCACGCAGATAAAAAGCGGGGTTATAAGTTGTAGACCATCTCAATTGTTTTAGGTCATCCGGGTGTTTATAACTTTTCTCACCTAATTTCAAAAGTTCCTTCGGAGCAGGAATCTCTGCAGGAAGAAGTGTGGTCCTAGGCTGAATAAGTTTAAAAAGCTTCCAGGAACCTATCCCAGGAAGTGGTTTTCCGGATAAATCGCTCCTATGTATCGTGATTTGGGGACGATCATTTTCTAGATAAAAATTTTGATCAAATGCAATCGATCCTGCAATGGACAAAAAACCGATCGTGGTGGTGTATGAAATACTTTGAGTTTCGCCACCCTCATCAGTTACATCAATATTAACCTCATAGGAATATCTCATCTCTTGGAGATTATCTGCCAGGGCTTCGTCTGCCTTTGGAGTGAACTTCACTTCGAATGAACCATCTTGGGAAACTTTAGAGGATCCGCTGGAGACGAGAGAGGTTTCCTGAGTTTCTCCCCAATTCCATCGTCCCCAAAAGCACCACCAGGGAAGAATCAATTTACGTTTAATAGTCCATTTTGCAGACCCGCTGGTAAGGGGCATGCCGAAATAGTATTTGGCAAATCCCTTGAGACGCGCTTCTTTATTGAAGCGCATCTCTAATCCCTTCTTCTCTATTTCCAAAAGAAACTTAGGTCGCTTGTACTCCTCGACCTTAATAGAGGCATAACCTCCATGATCGGTCTGAATGTTCCAGTTACCAAGCATCCGACCTTTTGGAATAACAAACTCACCGGAAACTGAACCAAATGAATTGGTACGAGTTTTCACGGTCTGAATCAGCTGATCATTGGCATCCCGCAGGTAAACATTTAAATCTTTTTCCGGATTGACCTTAAATTTCTTTTCGGCCCCTTCATAAGCAATAACTTTCCAGAGGATTTTCTGTTCTGGACGAAAAATCGAACGATCCGTGTAAATAAAAGCTTCTTTAACTCCCTGCTCTCGTTTTGGGACGGCGTACATCCAACTAGGACTTTTTGATCCAATAACATCACCTTTATATTTTACGATAAAAAAGTGATTCATTCCTCTATTCAGGAAAAATGACGCCAATCGGGGAATGATCTTCATGCGAAAGGTTGCCTGTCCAAATTTGTTAGTAGAGAGAGTCTCCACTTTCTGGTGTCCTGTCTGGTGGTCCGCTATGAAAAGTTGAACTTCCGCCTCTGAGACCTTTGCTCCATTTTCACCATTGGATACCTCCACTGTCATTTCAGCTCTCTCAAAATCTTGAGAAACTGAAAAACTTACTGGTCCAAAAAATAACTGAATTCCCCGAATTCCTTCGTTATCAAAAGATGGCCCAGGACTGGCCAGTATGACGTAAAAGCCATTTGAGTGCTTCGGAGGTTTAATCAATTGCATGTGGTCTCGATAGTCTTTTGTTTCGGGGAGATCAATTGTCCATGAATTTACCGGTTTTTCTTTCAAGATATCTTTGATCTGGCGCAGCCCCAGGCGAAGAGTGTAATCCTTCGAGGTCTTGATGAATTCTTCAAAATCAACTTTCACACTCCTAAAGTAGAGTTTTCTGAGATTGCGGTAATTGACACCAATTGTCTCGCGGTTCTGGCCATCGATATTCATACCTTCTAAATTAAAAGATGGTCGCTCGATTTCTTGGATGATTTTCTTGCATTTCATCGCCCCTGGAGTTGAAGGGAACATTTTGGCCCCCTGGTATGCAAAACTTAAAGCGCGGATCTTTGCATCCGGATCAGAATTGTTTTGAATCAACTCCGCCAAAAGACCATACCCCATAGTAACCCAAGGAACATTCTTCTTTGTTTCGATGAAGCTCTTGAGCTCTTCGATGAGCTCTTTCTTAGCAGCACTAGTGGAGAAGTGATCTTTTAGTACCCGAAAAAGCTCGAGCCGGGCGTCGAGGGCAGCATCTTTATTTCCTTTGGCCAGATGCCACTTCTCCAGATCGTGGAGAACAAAAGAGATCTTTTGCAGAGGGTGAGAGGTTGAATTTGAAATATTCTTTACCTTAAGTTGGCCTGAGATGAGCTCCTCGAGCTTTAAGAGATAGGTTTCATTGGCCTCTTCTGGCCTCCAGCCGGATGAATCATTTAAAAGATCTACTAACAAAAAACTAACGGAATCTCGTAATGTGGCGCGGATTCCTTTCGGGAAGGTGTTGGGCTTAATGATGTCTTCCAGTTTATCCTTGGGAAAATCTCCAAGTTTTTCCCGCAAATTCCATGCTTTTTCAAAAGCCTTGTAGGCCTCTTTATAAATTTCTTCTGATGTGAGAGCTTTTAGATCAAACTTATCTCCTCCCTGGATTCTTTCCCGCTTTTGAATTTCCCAGGAATATGCATCATGATACATTTTGAGAGTGCGAGAATAAATAATACTTATCATGGCATGTGAAAGTGCTTCTTTCGGCCACTGGGCCTCATGAAGTCCTTTAATCGCTTTCTCATAACCGTGAAGTGCCATTTCTAGCATGGTCTTTTTTAACAGAAGTTTAGCGTAGTCACGATCTCGGCCACTTTTTATTGCCTCCTCCACCAAAGGCGCAAGTTGAGTGGCGGCTTCTTGGAAACGCTGCTGAGAAATAAGGTTTTCAACTTCCTTAAGACCGGCCAGGGCATGGGTAGCTACGACTAATGACAATGTGAGATATAATCTCAAGAAATAAAAGATGATTTTTTTCATTTTATAAGTTTAAAAGACTGGATATTTGAAGTCATAATGCAGAGAATCTCGCGCTATACGTTATCCTCCTTAAGTTTGACCTCATTTCTGATCGCTTTACAAAAAAGACCGAATAATTCACAAGACTCTAGGCCAAACCACTCATCAACAAGAATAAAGGTGCTAGGATCTACTGATTTCTTTAAATAAAAACGATGTTTTGATTTAGGGTAATCAGTACAAATTAACTTATTCACACACTTCTTAAATAGATGTCCTTTGTCTAAAATATTCGAATATTCAAATCGAACTTCTTTTTCACGAATATTTCCCTTAACAGTATTTTCAACTTTAAGAGTTATTTCCATTTTAAGGGGAGATTTATTTTTAATTTCGATAATTTCACCATCTACAATAAGAGTTGCTTCATCAAATAACCGTCCTTTCGAAGGAGCTACAGTTGCCTTAACCGATAAAGATAAAAATAAGTTAAATATGATAAACATTTTCATAGGACTCCCTGAGCTATAAATGAATACTTTTCCCTGCAAAATCTTCTGGCCCATGCCTCTCGACGACTTGCTCGCTCTCAGGTCCCCAGCTTCGGTTCACCATGCAGCCTCTCCGGGTGGCAGGCCTAGTAAAAATGTCATCGGCCCATCTAATGACATTTTTATACTCTTCAACGGATAAGAATTCTCCCGCCTCATATAACTTCCCTTTGACCAGCATTCCATACCAAGGGAAGATCGCCATATCGGCTATGGTATAGTCATGACCTGTAATAAATCGATTTTTAGCGAGCTTCTGATCCAATACATCTAACTGCCGCTTGGTTTCCATTGCATACCGATCAATGGGGTACTTAAACTTCTCTGGAGCATAGGCATAAAAGTGACCAAATCCTCCGCCCAGAAATGGAGCACTCCCCATTTGCCAGAATAACCAGTTCATAACCTTGGTGCGACTCGCCTTTTCTTGGGGTAAAAACTTTCCAAACTTTTCTGCCAGGTAAAAAAGAATCGACCCTGATTCGAAAACATGAATGGGTTTTCCAAAATTTTTATCAACCAGGGCAGGGATTTTAGAGTTGGGGTTAATATTCACAAAGCCCGATGAGAACTGCTCACCTTCATTTATATTGATGAGAAAGGCATCATACTGCGCTTCTTGAATTCCCAGCTCAAGTAGCTCTTCGAACATCATCGTGACCTTCACCCCATTAGGTGTCGCCAGCGAGTAAAGCTGAAACTGATGATCTCCCGTTGGCAGAGTTCCTTCACTTCTCGCCCCCGCGGTAGGACGATTGATATTGGCAAACTTTCCTCCATTACCTTCGGTATATGTCCAGACTTTTGGTGGTATATATTTTTCATTCATCATTAACTCCCTTTTGACTTAGTCATCTTATAACTTATTGTGATATAAATTTTTATCGATTAACATTATATTATCTAAGTACCGCTTTAAGTTTGGAGAGCATGCATCTATGATTAAGAATAAATCCTTAAGTTTTTTATGCTTGCTCATTTTTTCTGTAACTTTCAAGGCACAGGCAGCAAGAATTATTGAACCACCCTCCATGTTTTTTCATACAGTTCATGGAGGCCAAGTCGATGCGGCGACCTGTGTCACTGCAGACATGCATAATTCAGCTGCCTATTTTGTAACTTCTGGAGTAGATCAGGGAATCCATAGCATTTCGGTGTCCCTGAAAAATATTTCGAATATCGCTCAAACAGTCACCATTGAGCTTCTTCCAGGAACCTATGTTTCGAGCAGTAATTCAAATGGTGCTGCATCCAGCGTTCCGCATAACCCTGGGCCCAGCCAAACACTTCGCTCAGCTGTGACCGTTTATGGCCCCAGGGCCCTTCAACCTTATGAATCTTCCGTAGCTTCTATCACCTATGCCTGCAGTTCTGGAAGCTGCTACCTACCAAGGACTACACCCTCTGCGGAATGCACATTGGGTACACCTCAAGTGTGTTTAGGAATCTCCAGTCAAACAAACTTAAAAATTACCGTTCAAGAAGATCGAGGGGCCATCCTTGCCAATATTACGACCAGTGCCCACAGGGCATGCGGCTATAAAGACCATTTCATGACTCCACCTCCATCATTCACTGTCAATGGCGGTAAAGCATTTTAAAATCTCAATAGCTTTTCCCAAACCCCAGACCCCAAAAAATCTCATCATTACCAATGTACTGCCCGATCTCCGTCTGAATAAACCAAGCATTTAAATTGAAGCGGGAATAAAGTGAAACCTGCATAGTTAAGGGGCTCTTTTGCTTAACTGTATAGTTATTGCCGCTAGTGGGACTTGGCTCCTCGAAGTTTTGGATGGTATAAACGAATGGAATTTTTAGTCCTATACGAGACTTTGAAGAGGATACAATCACAGATGCTCCCGGACCTGCCTTAAGTCCGTAGCTTGGAACATTTGACTGTTGATATTCTGGTTGAGCATCCTTATTATTAATTTCACCCGAGCCTATGAGTAAACACCCATCAACAAAGAAGTGATATCGGTAATTCTCAACTCCTGCATCCCCACCAAGACAGTAGCCCCGGTTGGTAACGAGGAGTTTTGCAGTCTCAGTTCCTTGGAGATTAACTTCACTCTGCCAACTGATGTAATTGAATACAAGACTTCCTGAAAAACGATAGATTTTCTCTTCTAAGTAGATCATATGGGATTGAACATTACTGACGAGTTTATCTGTTTTACCCTCATTGAATTCCAATGCTTCCATGATCTTCGAGAACATTTGAAATTGCTTGAAGTCTTTCTCCACCTCAGGGGATTTTTTCTTAATGCCCTTGATGATCTGGGCGAGGTCGTTAATTATGCTCCAGTATGAGTGTTTTAGGGCATCGCTAAATTGCTCACTATCCGTGCTCGCTCCTGAGCGAATTTCTTTCATGAGTTTAGAATGCTCGGAATTAAAGTATATTCTGATAAAGCGAATATTGAGAGATATGTCTTCTCGGAATTGCTCTCTGTTTCTCAGAGCTTCAGAAATCATACCAAATTCTTTCTCTGTAAAAGAGGCTTTTTTATTGGATTGATAGATATCCACGATTTTTTGCCATTCTTTCGCCTTAAAATATTTTTTAATCGAAGTTGCAAAAACGGAACTAGACATCTGCAATATAAGGAATACACTGACCCATTTCATCATAACCACACGTGACTCTGAAGAAGGTAAGTCCACTGGTCGGAAGTAGATGCACCCGGGTTAAAAGAGCGTTGATTATAAAGATCAAATCGGAGTTCAATCCTCTGAATTGGGAAGTATTGTATTCCGGGCCCCCATCGCACGGAATAATTCTCATCCTTAAGATCATCATCCACATACTCAATGTTACTAAAAATATAAAGACCGCGCCAAGGCCTAAGGTAGGTCTGAAAAAGACCGTAGCGACCATCTTTCTCGTCCGCATTATTCAAAGTTGTTCTTTTCACCTGCCCGATTTCTCCCAACAAGGCAGATCCCTCCTTGAGATTAAAGCGACCATGAAGCGCATAGGATAAGATGTCCTTAAATTCATTCCCAGTTTTCTTTAAAGATGCTCCTAAACGGTGAGTTGTAAAAAGTGTTTTTTCAACTGTTAAACTGCCACCTTCCATCCTCAGTTCTTTTTCCTGACTAAGGTTTCCTGTATGTCCATGGAGTCCCACTTCAAAGCTCTGTGTGAGGTAGTGCAGGAGAACCCCATGGGTCTGATCATTCTGCGTTAACTCGGGAAGAGTTCGAGAAAAAGAGTTATGCTCGATGACGCGTATTCCATAGGCCTGATCCATAAGTCCTGCATAGATTCCAAAGGCCGATGTAAAGCGATAACCCACATAGTGTTCTCGACTTCGCCACAAGGACTGATCATCTCCAGGAGGAGGAGGATCAGGTAAAGGAGAGCGGCCGTAGCTTCCCACCATGATAAACTTATCATTCTCTCCAAACTTCAGTATAAGCCTGGCATCAAACTGCATATTAATCCAGCGAACTTGTTCATTCTCTCCATTAGGATTACTAACGAGCCTGAAGCCGCGGTAATTGATCTGTGTTCGGAGCCATTCTTGTTTGGGTTTACGAAAAAGAAATCCCGAAGTGTAAGCAATTTTCTCTTCGTTCCAGCTCTTGGGATAAAAAGCATCTGATGAAATCGCCGTGGCGGCGACAGCGCGACCGTAATCATTTAATGGCCCATTTCCCAAAGGGTTAAAGTGACAATTGAGGCAAGAAGTATAACCATGGCCAATAAAATTAGCGTAAGTAAAGCCTTTCAGGGGAAGCAAGAGATTGAGAATGATAAGAAAAAATTTAATAGTATTCAAGGAAGTCCGTTTATCCAATCTAGAAGTATTTGATACTCATCATTGGGCAAAGGGCCAGCGTTGAGAGGCATGGTTGCGGGAGATAAATTACTGTTTTGAATATATCTAATGAAGAGAGAGTCATCGGTGTTATTTGGAACAATCAAGCCGGCACTAATATACTGTGCGGAAGTGGTATAGCTTGCCCACACATCATGGATGTTGGAAGTATGACAATTAATACAGCGTGATTTGATAACTGGGTAGGCAGCTTGAAATTGTGGATTATTCTCCAAGACTAAAGGCCCATATTTGAAACGATCTGAGGTACTGGAATTATAGTCCTGGCAGCTCATGATAAAAGTCAGTACCAGTAAAAATAGATAATTCATTATTTTTCTTTAAAGGGATAGGTCACTTCAACCTTGACTACATCTTCAACCCCTACTCCCATATACTTCACGGACGGAAGATAATCAGAATTAAGCACTGTAAAATTCGCCTTAATGTGGTTATCCTTTTCTGTATAAACCATGTTAATTGGTTTTTTTATTTTATTAATTTCCAAGATCGCAGTCGCTTTTCCTGAGGACCCTTTCACATTGTACATTGTAATTCTGGAATTCTGGAGGTGCTTCCAGAGATGTTCGTCCCGAAGATCAATGCCAGTCTTGAATGACTCCGCATTGACCCAGAGTTTATCTGAAGAAAACTTTCCCCCGCTTTTTAAGAGGTCACCTTTCATTTTTTGACTAACACATTCAAAAGAACCGGCAGGGCTAAGTTCCACAAAAAGTTTTGTGAGGTTTTCGGCCATAACATAAGAGGAGAAAAGGAGGGCAATAAAGGCCATTGGGAACATAAGGAACTCCTGGGTTTAATCAGTTTTTTTTTGTTTCTTTCTCTTTATAGATTCTATAAGGGGCAGATACCCATACCTTGACCAAGTTACTTACCCCAATTCCTAGAAAATCCACCTTGGGCAAATTAAATTCGGCGGCGTCGATATCAAAGGTTACTTCAACATGGTTGTTTTTATCTGTGTAATTCATCAAAATAGGCTGCCTGACACCATTGATTTCCAGTGTTCCCTCGCCTTTACCATTCTGAGCTTTAATGTCGAACATAGAAATGCGGGAGTTATTTAGATAACGAGTCAAGTGAACATCTCGCAGTTTTACTTCGGTACGAAAGGTATGGGCATTTACCCAGAGTCGCTCAGACTGGAGGATGCCATCTTTTTTCACCAGATTACCTTTGAGTTTTTCACTGATAGCTTCAAATGATCCCGATGGAGTAAATGTCATGGTGAGTTTAATTTTTTTTGCCCAGGCATGAGGCCAACAGATGAATCCAACAAATAAAAGAATACTCCAACAATATAGCCTCATCTTTAATCCATGTTCTCGTTTTCAACCTTGAGGGTCTTAAGTCCAAAGCGGTCCCGAAATTCAATGGCGAGATTTTTGAGATCCTGATCTCGATGATGAATATCAATAATCATGTCAAAAAGAGAGCGCTTAGCAGTCAAACGCAAATAACCATTTTGATATTTCCAGCTTCCTTCCCCATCTCCTAGATTAGGAAGATCGTAGTAAAATTTTTGGTCCTGATAGAGAGCGATCTGAATGGGATACTCGTTGTTCACCACAAAGCGGTCTAAACTAAGATTAGGGGTAACAAGATTGTGGGAGTTGATAAATTTCTGAAAATCAGCAGGTTGGGCCTTATAGTACTTTATGGAATTGTCTTTACCACAGCTTAAAAGAGCTAAAAAAGCAACTGCGATTAAATTCCGCATGATAGGACCTTTTCCTAAAATTGATAAGTTATAGTGACAAATTTCACAGAAGAAGACAACCATTCCAGAGGGGAATTCCTTTAAACTCTGGTAGATATAAACATTTTTGAGGGTCTGCCATAAAAATAGTTAACTCCTTTATTTTTTTAGCGTTTTGTCGATAAAACTAAAACATAAGGGATATCATTATGAAAAGTTTGATCCTGCTTTTGGCCTTGGTGGCCACGACTTCCTATGGTCAGGATAAGACTCCCCGTCAATTGGCGCGCAAACTTTATGTTTCACTCACTGGTGTCACCCCTACTGCTGCAGAACTTGATATGTTGATGGTTAAAGTGTCTTCTCTTAATACTCAGTCTGCTGCTCTAGATATTATCGATCAAAGAAACGGTATTAAAAATAACGGGGCATTTTATAGTGTAACCGTTAAAGATATGGTCACCCCATGGACCAATAAGGCGAAGACCACCCTTGCTCCCTTAAATGACATGTCTGCCACGATCATCGGCTGGATACGAGACGAGAGACAATTTAACCAGATCCTCTATGTTGATTCCGTCTACAAGGCCACCGGTGTCACTTTTAAGGGGGAACTCACTTATTTAACTAAGGCCCAGGCCGATAGCAACACCTTTTGTATTCGTGATCTCACTTCCACTGAAAAAGTAAACGCAGGCGCCTACCGAATCGTTCATAATAATCCCTTAAATCCAAACGATATTAGCGATAAGAAATGCCGATTAACCAAATTCACGAAAGCGCAGCTAGATGACTACTTTAACATCAACGCCCTTTATCTTCCTGCTCTGGACGTGGTGGTACGCTCGAACCTTATCATTTCATCAAACGAGCATTATGAATCTATAAGTGACCAAGGACTTGATCTGAGTGATCCGAGAGTTCTTGCTCATACTAGCCAGGAGATGAAAATTCATCAGTACCCAGCGGCCATCTCAGGACTCCTGAGCACCCGCGCCTATGGTGTCGCCTATCTTTATGCAGGCACCAATCGCGCACCTGTCGCCTTCGCTATGGAGCATTTTCTCTGTCGGAGTATGGAGTCTTTAAATGACACCACCATACCCGATTATCGTAACCGACGTGACGTAGATCGTTCACCTGGTGGAACTTCTGAAATTTATAAAAACCGCTGTGTTGGTTGTCATGCGGGACTGGATGCCCTCTCCGGCGCCTTTGCCTATTATGACTATGCAAACGGCAAAGTCATTTACAGCCCGGGAAATGTCTCATCCAAAATGAATCATAATGTGACCTTTAATGAAGGATTTGTAACTCAATCAAATAGCTGGATCAATCTCTGGGTAGAAGGACAAAACGCCTCCCTTAAGTGGGGCCCGGTGACATCCGGAGAGGGTGTTAAGTCTTTGGGTATGATGCTCTCTCAAACGGAAGCATTTCATTCTTGTATGGCAACCCAGGTATATGAAAAAGTTTGCCTTCGCCATGCTAAGAGTGATCAGGATAAATTTCGTATCTCTCAGCTTACGGAAGCTTATAAATTAAGTAACTTCAACATGAAGAATCTTTTCATCAACGCGGCCATCATGTGCATGGGAGATTGAGATGAAGATTGCCCCATTTTTAATTCTTCTTCTGCCGCTCGCTTCTTGTGTTTCGACTCAGGCACCGGATGTTAACGAATCTTCCGCAGGAACAGGTCAAAAGGTACAAACAGTGACTGTACCTATGGTGCGAGTTAAAAATTACAACCAGTACAACATGACACTGGAAAAACTCACTGGGCTTGGACGTGCCAACTACAATGTATTATTTGAATCTTTAAAGGGCTCATTACCGGCCGACAATGAAATCGAGGGTCTCACTGGCTTTAACCTCATTGCCATGACTCGATTGGCAGATGCCTACTGTACTGACTTTATAAATCGAGAAGCCTCCTTGGGACTTAATGGAGACCTAAATCCGATGATTGTAGCTGACGTTAGAGACTTTCTTTTCTCCCGCTTTCTGGATGCTGAGCCAGGGGATAGAAGTTTTGATAGCCTTCGCATAGAAGTGGACAATGTGCTTAGTAACCAAGGTGGACTCTTCCCGGGAGTAGTCCCCGGACTAAATGGAAGTAAAACTCTTGCCGTGGCGGCTTGTGTGACTATTCTCGCTTCACCTTACATAACTTTACTGGAGTAGACGGAGTCGATATGAAAAAAAAGAATAATCCTCCTCTCTTGTATAAAGACCACAAGGCCCCCGTCAGCCGACGTGACTTTCTTGCCACGGGAATCATGAGCATGTCTGCCTTTGCTCTTACTTCAGGAATGGGTTCACTTATTTCAAGTTCTAATGTCATGGGGGCCTTAATGTGCCCAGCTGGTAACCTTCTGTGCGGCAACGTCCCTTTTCTTTGTCTGGATGGTGCGGGGGGGATGAACATCGCAGGTGGAAACGCAATTGTGGGTTTTGCTAAAAACCAATACCAGGAAGAATTCGGATTTAATAATGTTTCTGATTTTAGACGACTAGGAATTCCTGATGAGTATCATCCAAGTAAAAGCGGGATGATTGATACGAGTTTTGGTATAAAGTTTCACTCTACCAGCGGAATCCTACAGGGATTGAATCAAGTGCTCTCTCCTCGATTGGGAGAGAGTAAAGACCTGCGTGAATATGTAGATGGTCTACTCCTTTGTGGCATCACCAATGACGACACCCAAGAAAACCCCATCAACACGTCTTACATGGCACAAAAGGCCGGAGCTTTAGGAAATCTAGTTCAGCTTGTGGGAACCACCTCGGCTGTTTCAGGTGGAAATTCAATTGCTCCTTCTGATCAAGTGAACTTAATTATCAAACCTTCTCGAATTGAATCTTTCAATTCCAGTGAATCACTACTCTCCATAGGCCAGACCATCATGGGATCGGGAGGTCTCAATGCGACCTCCAGTGGGGGGAGAACACGCATGAAGAGTTTCATGGAGCTCATTGCCCGAAGTGGTTCTGATCTTATGAAGGAGCTCAAAATAAATAAAACATCTGCTGCTGAAGTTGACAAGTATGCCCAGAGACAACTCAAGACCCTCGATGTGTTTAATAATTTTTCTCCCGCTGACCTGAATCCAAAATTAAACACGGACCATGGTAATGCCCTGGCCTCTGCCTTTGGTAAAGCACTTAATGCATTTACTAGTGAAGAGGAAACGGCAGGAAATATATTTAATCTTCTGACGACTCGGATTGCTGGAGCTGCGACTGTTACCGTCGGAGGGTGTGATTATCATGATGGTACAGCGACCACCGGACAATCACGAGATCAGTTGATTGGCCGCCATATGGGCCACATTATTCGTCTCGCTCAGCTGAGAAATACTCCCGTTTTTATTCACCTCTTCACCGATGGTGGGGTGACTGGAGATGCTGCGGGACAGGTCGATCCCGCCATGCCCACACGAGTCGTCTGGCGCTCTGATGATGGAGTTCGCTCTGCTGCCTTAATGATTGTTTTTAATCCAAACAAAAAGAGAGTGATGGTTGGGAATAATGAGCATTCCAATTTCCTTCTTTCGGGGAAAACACGTCAAATTGGATATTATAAAATTGCCGGAGGTAACGTGGTGGATGCCCACTCCCTGAGTAATAATGTCTCGAAGCTCTGGATCGCTGTTATCTTAAATTATATGGCAACCTTAGTGAACAGTACTGATGATCAGGAAATAATAAATCAAGTGGGCGTGAATTTTAAGGCCAAATTTGGGGCGATTCTCCCTCCTGACTGGAAAGAGCTTATAAGACTTAAGTCGTTGGTGGCATAGTCGTAAGAGGAAGCATGGTGTATCGTAGTACGTTCGTTGTTTTTGCCCTTTTGATTATCTCTTCGTGTGTTCCTGTGGGCACCCCTACTGAATTAGCATTTACCCCGGGGAATAATCGGGAAACTGTCGCTAATCGGGCCCAATCCTTGGACGCTTTTCAACAGACGGTGTACCCACTGGTCAGGAAAAACTCATGTCTTAAATGTCACAGTTCGGCCACTTTATCTCAGTCGCCTGTATTTGCTGATACAAATCCTGAAGTCGCCTTCGACGCCATCACACTCACCAACAAAGTCAATCTCTCTGACCCTGATAAATCAAGAGTTGTCTTAAAACTTAAAAATGAATCTCATAACTGCTGGAGCGGAAATTGTCTGAATGATTCAGCAGAAATGCTTGATGCTATTAAACGATGGATTGTTCTGGCGCCGGTAGATGGATCTGTTGGAAGTGGTATTGTGACTGATCCTCTGCCAGTACCATTGGAAAATAGTTCCAGCATTGTCCAGACGGAACATGGAACTCTCTTACTCCAGGCCGAACAGGAAGCTTATCGCCTGGACGTCGTCTCAGGTAGATTTTTTGATATGCAAGATTCCAATGCACTTGATGGGAAATTCCTCTCCATGTCGGCCATAGGAGATAACCCCCATACTCAGTCCCCAAGAGTTCTATCAATCAATAGAGATCAGTTCAACTCCTGTCGAGAGTTCACTACTGCTGACTCAATTCCAACAACGGCAGTCATGAAAATAACTGCACCTCGGGTCCACATTCCTTCCGGCACCACCGGATCAGGGGGAAAAATTGTCAATAATGGATATCGACCTTTCACAACGTCCATTTCTCTGCAAATTATTCGTCCAGATAAACGCTTAGATTATGCCCGGATGATTTATAGCGGAAACTATACCAATGTAACGAGTACTTTACTCTTCAATGGTGCTCCCACGGAAGTTACCAGGGGTGTTGGTACAAAGCTTCCAAGTCAATTCCAGGGAACAAGTGTTAGTGTAACGACCACAACTCAGGTTCTGCCTCATTTCGTTGAATGGTCTGATGTTTATAACAATGACGGAAGCTTTAAAACCTCAGGCACCTTTAATCCGGATGATGGCCCTCCAAGCTCCAGTCTTTATAATTTGTTCCGGGAAGGAAGATATGCTCCGTCCGCAGATCAGCTCCAAAGGAATTTCGTCAAAAAGCCAATTCTTAAACAAAATAATTTCTATTATCATTATAAAAGGGCCATTAGTAATCTCTTCTATTCCAATTCAACCACAAGACGCTCCTCTTTTACCTATCCTTACAGTCAGTTCATCAACTCTGATGTGATTACTTATTTTAGTCCTGTTGTTGATGTCGAGCTTCGGTGCCCTACTGCAGTTAATTGTTCGACAAACTCCGGACTTTTAAAATTTCACGTCACTCAATCAGGTACTCCTCTGACGTATTCCAACGCTTTGGATTGTTATACCCTGAATGCTGGTCTCACCAGCATTGTTCCTGCTCCTGGTCTTTGTGACGGAAGTGATCGCCGCTATTTCCATTATATTGATCTTTTTGTGCGACCTTTAATCATTGATAATTCTGTCAAAACCGCTCAGACGGTCTCTCAATTCAACTCCACAACACCATCCACTTTTGTTGACTGGGAAAATTTTACGGAGAACACTTCGCTTAGAAGGACTTATCTTTCAAATCAAACGCCTGAGGAACTTGACCCGGATGTTTTCTTTACTGGTGGTGCCAGTGTCGTGACTGATGCTGATGATTTAAAAAACTTCACCAACACTTTTTACAATACTATTCGTACCACCCGATGTGTGGATTGCCATGGCAGTACCACTCGTCCTGATCTGCCACAATTTGCCAGTGCTAATGCCGGAACTGCTTTAAGTGTGCTTAAAAGTGGTGGCTATATCAAAATGAATGATCCAGGTTCCAGTTTGCGGCCCAATGGTATGATCCATCAATGTAATGGAGCTTCGACAGATCCTCGTTACTCCTGTGATCCTACTGCTGAACAGGCCCTAAAGAATCGATTGGTCGCCGCTATTGCGAGCTGGAAAACTGCCAATGACTCTGATGCGGCAATTTCAGGAGCTACGCCTTTTCGTTCCCTTTCGACAGCTGAGAGGCTTCCGGGGCGGGTGAAGTATTCTTTTAGAGTGACGACAGCGGGAAAATACAATGTTTGGATGAAGATTAAGAATCTTGCAGACGGAAGTCGGATTAATTTTCGCATTTTAAATTCAAGTAACCAGATGATGCCCTATAAAATCGGGGCAAACTCAAATAACGCTGGTTCCTGTTATCAGTGGATTGCCTCTACTGCAGCCGATATTTGGACCTGGACATCTCCTGGCAGGCAAGATGAGCTTGCTTCAATTGATCAGCGTGGATACATCTTATTGGATAATAACAAGCAACCATTAAATCTCCCAAACAACCGAGTTTATTTCGATCTTTCAGTTGGAAACTACACTCTTGACATCATTGGCCTCACTGAAGGTCTTCGTTTGGATGCGGTCGGGATCAATCGAGTTGAGAATTTCACCACTGATGAACGACTCCTATTTCAACCCGATCGTCGGGCGATCGATGAGAAAAATATTTCTGATTATCGACGCAAGATCCTGCGCTATGACATCTCTAAGCAACTAAAACTTTCAAGTCCTAAGAAGGCATTCTTTGAAATTGAATTGAAAAAACAATTCTCAGGACAAAACTATGTGTTCCGAAATCCACGTTTCATCACTTCACCTCGGGATTTTAATCTTAAGTTTCGAGGCATCAAGGTCTTTATTAATGGTAAATGGAGCTTTCCTGATGCCACGTACAACAACCTGGAAGGTATCTCAGGCGATGATAGAGTCCTGACTTATGCACCATTAGTGGCACTCACGATGAGCAATGATGATAAGATTCACTTTCAATTTGATGAATTGGCCGTCACTAATGATGCCCTGACTCCGCTGTACCCGAAAGGGAGCTTACCTTCACCGGTTGAAGATAGACGATGTGCTGAAGTTGAATACTTTATGAGAAACGTAAAGCCTATTCTTTTTGAGGCGAAGTTGATGCTGACTCAGGATTTAAGAAACTTTATAAATGGCTATCCGGGGGGAGCACGACAATTTGGAAATCCTCCGCGGAATTACAACTGTGTTACCTGTCATACAGCAACCCACCCATTTTTTAAGATGTCTACCTTTTTAAATAATGAAGAGTTTTGTCGTGAAGCCCTCTCCCGCGTTGACTTTCAAAACTTTTACCAGTCCCTCGTCATTCGAGGTATCAATGGCACTGGAAACCATCCGAAATTCGTGTTTGTAGAGAAGTTTATCAATCAAGCCGACAACAATTTTAAAATCCATGACCAAGCTGATGATTATCTTCTCGGACGATACCGCAATCAATCAGGGATTGCCTCTGAACTTGTTCCGGGGCCTATGATGATCTGGAATAAGACAGATATGGGAATCAGTTCCACATCTTATGGTTCTCTGACTGATATTCAAAAAGCGATGATTCAAAGAAATGGCCAGTTTAGAAAATTCGCCCACCAAACAATTTCTACAGTAGTTGAAAGTTACTCCTGGTATCAGCCAGAAATTCACCACAATCTTTTGTATGCCCCCAACGACCAGCTTGATAATGTTCTTACTGCTCTCGATGTCATTGATCCCGATCCAACTAAAGGCCGCCTTAATCTTAATCGGACTCAGGGGCCCAGGATCTATGACATTTTAACGTTTAATGGAAATATTCCACACGCCTCTGTTGAAGCAGATGGATTTGTCCCCTTCAAAGGATCTCTTAATCAAAGCTTTGTAACCAATGGTCCCCTTGGATTTAACCGCTCCACTATTGATTACATTTCCACCACTCCTGCCACAGATACAGAAACTCAGATGTGGGCCGATTATGAAGTTCAGCGGGATTATTACCGGGAGAAAGTGATCCAGTGGATAAGGCTCGAGAATGAAGCGCGATTACAGGAATAACTTAGCTCCTAAAAAATAAATTCATTTGAGGGATATATCCTAAAACGGTCTTTCACCATTTATGTAATAAGTTTTAGCAACAGTTCTTAGCGCCCCCCAAATTAGTGGATTATTCACTTGAAGCCCGATTTGGCCGCTGGCCTCCATTCTTGTATCAATCATGACACTAATGGCACCTCTATCTTCAGTAATTTCAAATTTGACAATAAAAGCCCCTCTCAAATGATAGTCTCCATTACTACCAGGACCTCTATATTCAGTTGTACAATGAGGAACAATTGAATCAAGAGGATTTAATATAATTGTAAAACTCATGTCTGAAACGGAATCAACTAATTGAGGAGCTATGTTAGTTGCAGAAATTCGCATTTGGCTTCTCGGTAAACTTCCCCAGGAACCACCAACCCAAAAATTAGATTTAATTGGCGTGCAAGTAATCTTAACGGTCTGAACAAGATTAGATTGATTTTGAATCGAAATATCCAAAGCACGAATGAGGATGGAGCCAGCAGGATTACTGGTAATGTCATACCAATCATGCCACAAAATAGGAGGAGCAATCATGGATCTTGATGCCATACTCTTTAAACTAAAAAGTAATAAGAAGATAATTCCAGTTTTTTTCACAAAGTTCCTAATAATGAAAAAGGTTTGTACTGTCTTCAGTCCTATCAAATCCATAAGTTCTCTTATATTCAATTTGTTGCAAATTATAGTCCTTCAAACCGTAGCACTCGTAAAGACCAGCGTTATTGATTAAAACAAAAAAAGTTAAAAGGTCACCGCCAGAAGACTTGAGATAAAATGTTGCCGAATTCCCAATTTTAGTCTGATCTACCAAATCCTGGCTACGGTCAGTCGCCAAAATACCATCATAGTTCTGTGCCCATCCCATCTCACCAACTTTACAAACGGATTTTCTCACTGGTGGAGTTTGGTTCATATCTAGGACACCTATGTAGGCATCTAATCCACCACCTGTCACAAAATAAATGGTATCGTCAATCAATGTAATATCATTGGTGTTAAAGAGGTAGCTCTTGTCATAACGCGGAAAAATTTTCTGGCCGTTATTGGTTCCATCTTGATTAACTAAAATAGAACCACCCGTAATGGTCGCCATCATATCAAAAATCTGGCCATCATAAGACCTGAAACCATAGTACCTGCCATTATAGTAAGCGAGACCTTCTGCTCCACCCAAAATGGTATATTCTTCACACTTAAGATTGGTGGGATTAAAGCTTTTAAGCGTCTGCCATGGTTGACCAGCACAACGACTCAAGGGTGATGGGTTTTCTTCCGTGACCCTGCCATCTGCTTCAATATGAGCAATATTCCTCACACTATCTACAAGAGCAAAGGTTCGTTTTCTCTTCCCCCCAAGAATTCTCTTTCCCGAAGTCTTGTCTGAGATAATCGCTAGAAACTCAATAATATTCTTTTCAGGAATTAAACCAAAAATATAAAAATCATATTCATAATATGAGAAGGGATTTATAGATCCTGAACCAGCGTGATTTGATTTAATCGACAATACATGATTCTGGCCATCTTTACAGCTAGAGGAGGTTTCTCTGATTAAACATCCACTATTTCCAAAATCATATAAGGCTCCATCTCCTGTCCCTCTCTTGAAAACAGTCACACTCATGCTGCATCCAGAGCCTTTTTTAATGGCTTCAATGAAAGGTTTCACTCTACCACAACTTGCCAGAGTTTTGTGGTACCTTTGTTCTTCTTGTTTATAAGCATAATAAAGTGTATCAGCAGCTGAATAGTATTCATTCTGAAACTCAATACTTTCTTCTGAAAGTTTAACAGACTTTATGAAATAACTCTGAATATTCATTGCAATATAGGCAATACCTCCCACCAGGCTTGCAACAACCATCACCCCAACCAGGCTTCCATTTTGATTAAAAAAATTCCTAAGGAAGGAAGACTTCAAAACTTTTTTCCTTTTTGTCATCGGTTTGATAACGCAAACGCACTGACTTTAATTCGTCTTGCTTAATCATTGAAAAACCAGAGTTTATAAGATTGCTGCTGGACTCGGTAGAGACAATCAACTGAGGAATGTTGTTGATTGAATTGACAATTAAAGTCCGAAGTTTACACCCAGCATCCCCAGGCAAACAAGAAGGAGTTTGATTGTTAGATAAAATTTCATACTGATAATTTTTATCCTGAACAACACCAGCTGTATCAATCAACGAAATCTTGAAAGTTTCATCTAGGCGCATTTTTGTCAGTATCTGAGAAGAATGCAGTGAAGATCCTGAACAGCTTAGTACAGAAGATCTGAGCTCACATGCAGAAACGCCTGCAACCCATTTGTTATTAACTTTTCTTCTGCCAAAACTTTCAAGACCAACATTAAAAGTCCTCACAGGAAACTCTTCCACAGACAAAAAATTCTGGGCCGGATCAGGTGCCGCAGCACCTCCAGCAAGTTCACTGATAAACAATGGCGTGACTTTCACGCGGTATAACTCATTCACATTAAATCTTCTAATACCACCAGATGTACTAGTCACCTGAAGTTTTGAAAAGCAATCATAGGAAAATTCAGGGTTCGCTGAAAAAGCTTCCCTGTTGCTGTCTTGCCTGGGTGAGTATTTTCTTGGTGAAGATTCAACTCGATAGAGGTAAGCAAATGGTGGAGCAAAAAAAGAAAGTATCTTGTCCTGAGAAATTAAAACTGTACCATTTGGAAAAAGTTCAGGGTCACTAGAGCCAGAAACCTCCACCCCTCCAGAAATGGCCTTACCCTTTCCGTAAGTTTCATTGCTCAAATCAATAATGAACTCAGAATTTGTTTCTCCAAAGGAGGGTGTTAAACGGCAGATTGTTGAAACTGCGGATGCCGTCGTTTTAGAATACTTAACATAAAGCAGTGAAGTATCCTCTTTACAATCAGGCCCATTAGATAAGTCACCACATCTTTCGGGCATGGGATAAATTGAGCGTAGCTTTTCTCCCTTACTATTAAAGCTAAAAAAACGGATGTTTCCACTGGTCACGACTTTCAATAGATGCTTTTCCAAAACCGAAAAATCTTGCATATTTGAGAGTTTTTTCTGCATTTTCCCGCTTTCCTTCGAAATTCGGGGTATAATTTGCATCAACCCATAGCCAACAAACCCGATCAATCCGACCGCTATCAGTAACTCCAAAAGGGTGAAGCCCTTTTGCCTTTTCATCTCCCTCTCCTCATCACAAGAGTTTTTGAGTATTGAGGAAATAATTCTTTAGATGACTTCTTCCTAACAGACGAATGAAATTTTATATCAATCAAATTTGAATTAAATTCAAATTCAAAAGAATCAATATCAATACATTGCTCAAAACCACTTCCAATATCTTTCCAATTATAAAGTATTGTCTCAATCGCAGATGGTTTACTAGGCCTAGAGCTATTATTACATTAAAAAATTTTGGCTCTTTGAGGCTTCAATAATTCGCCTGATGTCATCAAAACTTCCGGCCCTAAACTCCAAGACACTTGCAATTAAGTTTTTTTCAAAAATAGATGTCTGCTCAATTTTTTTAGTAGATGTATAAAAATTTGAGATCACTTGAGTGAAAATTAAAACAAGTCCAGCGAGTAGACCAAGGCTTACTAAGACTTCCACAAGAGTAAACCCAGATTTTTTTTTATCAAGAAGATCGGATGCTTTAATACAATTACCCTTTGCTAGTAACTAAAATTATCAAAAATAAACTTTAACTAGGCAAATGAATAAAAATGTCGACGAAAGCTCCTGGAAATATGGGATTGATATTTAATTGATCTTATTCCAGAGCGAGACTTGTTAATTTTGTGAATGTAAAACTGGAATCTACTTCAACAGCAGTCAAAAGGAGCAGTTCCAAGACCCCAAGAGTCAATTAGGAGAAGACTTGCTCTTTGAAAATTAAGACAATTTGACAAGGGTGGAGGGTGAGGACTTTAGAATACTCCACTCCCCATCCTGACGCATCGATTCATGAGTCTTCAAGAATTGACGTTTTCGCTCTCAAAAACGTATAGTCTCTCCTTCAATTAACCCTTTTTTCCAGTGAGATCTTATGTCCTCTTCTCCTCTTCCAGAGCGTGCACGGGTCGTCATCGTCGGTGGCGGCATTATCGGAACTTCTATTGCCTATCATCTGGCCCACATGGGTTGGAGCGATGTCGTGCTCCTGGAGCGGGACCGTCTTACTTCGGGCACCACCTGGCATGCGGCGGGACTCATGGTGACGTTTGGGTCAACTTCTGAAACTTCTACAGAAATTCGCAAATACACCCGCGATCTCTACCAGCGTTTGGAGGCAGAAACGGGGCTTTCAACAGGTTTTCGTCCGGTGGGCTTCATTGAAGTAGCCGCAGACAATGACCGCCTGGAAGAATACCGCAGGGTCGCTGCCTTCAATCGCTTCTGCGGAATTGATGTGCATGAGATCTCTCCTGCTCAGATTAAAGAACTCTTTCCACTGGCCAAAGTCGATGACTTAAAAGCTGGTTTCTATGTCAAAGAAGATGGCCGCGTTGACCCTATCGGTGCCACCATGGCGATGGCCAAAGGGGCACGTATGAAGGGTGTGCAGATCATTGAAGGAGTTGCAGTAACCGGCATCACCAAAAAAAACGACCGGGTTACTGGCGTCACGACGACCCATGGAAGCATTGAAGCTGAATACGTAGTTAACTGCGCAGGTATGTGGGCGCGCCAGTTCGGTGAAGTCGCCGGCGTTAACATTCCCAATCAAGCGGCTGAGCACTATTACCTTATTACCGATGACATCAAAGACCTGCCGAAGAATATGCCGGTACTAGAGGATCCGTCTTCCTACGGCTACTATCGGGAAGAAGTGGGAGGCCTTATGATTGGACTTTTTGAGCCGGTTTGCGCACCCTGGAATGTGAAGCAGATTCCGAAAGACTTCTCCTTTGGGGAAATCGAACCGGACTGGGATCGAATGGGGCCATTTCTTGAAAGGGCGATGGCACGAGTTCCGATTACTGCCAATCTGGGAATTCGTAAATTCTTTTGCGGGCCTGAGAGTTTCACGCCAGACCTTCGTCCAATCGTGGGCGAAGCACCTGAGCTCAAAAATTATTTCGTTGCTGCGGGCCTCAACTCAATCGGAATTCTTACCGGTGGTGGCCTAGGTCGCATGCTCGCTCACTGGATCATCACTGGCACTCCGGATATGGACGTGACGGGCATGAATATTGATCGCCTGCACCCCTATCAGCGCACGCCAGAATATCGCAAAACGCGCACCGTAGAGTCGCTAGGAATGGTTTACAAATGCCACTACCCGACCAAGTCTCCTGAGACCGCCCGCGGCGCTAAGCGCTCACCCCTTCATGATCGACTGGCCCAAGCGGGGGCCTATTTTAAGGACGTCTCAGGTTGGGAATCTCCCGACTGGTACGCACCTAGTGGAGTAGCTCCGAAAGTTGAGCAACTCTCCTTCGGCCGCATGAACTGGTTTCCCTACTGGGAAGCTGAACACCGGGCCTGCCGTGAAGGTGTCATTCTGATGGACATGTCATTCATGTCAAAGTTTATGGTCCAAGGACGTGAAGCAGGGGCTGCACTTGATCTCATCTCCGCCAACTCCGTCAATGGAGAGTCTGGTCAGATCACTTACACTCAGTGGCTTAATAGTGAGGGCAAACTTGAAGCTGATCTTACGGTTACTAAACTTACAGAAGAGAAATTTTTGGTGGTCGTTACCGATACCATGCATCGCCATGCAGAGACTTGGATGAGAAGGCACATGGAAGACAAGCACGCCTTTGTCACAGATGTTACCAGCGCCTTCGCCCAGATCAATATTCAGGGGCCACGTTCCCGTGAATTAATGCAGACTCTGACAAGTGTGGATCTATCCAACGAGGCCTTCCCCTTCCGTTGCGCAAAAGAAATCGACATTGGCTTTGCTCAGGTCTTGTGCATTCGTATTACCTACCTCGGCGAGCTTGGTTATGAGTTGTACGTGCCGAGTGAACAGGCGGTGCATGTCTATGACCGCTTGGTAGAGGCCGGTAAGCCATTTAACTTAAAGCACGCGGGCCTCAAGGCCTTGGCATCATTGCGCATGGAGAAGGGTTACCGCGACTATGGCCATGACATTGACAACACGGACAATGCATTTGAGACGGGACTAGGATTCGCGGTGGATCTTAAAAAGGCAAGCTTCATAGGACGCGAACATGCACTTAAACAGAAAGCTTCCGCTCCCTATACCAGACGCCTGGCCCAAGTACTGGTGAAAGATCCGCACCCGATGTTATGGCATGCTGAGATTGTTCGCAGAAACGGTAAAGCTGTGGGCTACGTGCGCGCCGGCTCTTATGGCCACACCTTAGGTGGCGCCGTGGGACTCTTCATGTTGGAGGCCGGTGGGCCAATTACTCAAGACTATCTTAATACCGGAGTATGGGAGATTGAAATTGCCGGCTCAACTTATCCCGCAGAAGTTTCACTAAAACCGTTTTATGATCCGGAAATGAAGCGAATCAAGGCCTAAAGAGGATTTATAGTCGCTTCTCCCTTGTCTGTTAATCCTAAAGGATTACTAGGTCATTAAAAATGATCTAGTAATCAAACAGGTGAAATGAGAGTGGGTTAGAGAATTAAATTTAGAATGTATTTTTTAATTTTGTTTACGAGAGTTGAGTTTATCAGCTCTAAGATCTTTGCTGCAATACCAAAATGCAGAGACCATCATGTCGGGTCTAGTAAGTGACTTGAAAACACGACTCGACTTAGTATCGTATTTACTTAGGGCAACCTCACCTATTAAGTGATCCGAATCGGTGCGTCTTAGTAAAAAATGCTTCGACCCTTCTCTCGCTTCCAGGCCCTGAGATGTCAGAGAAAAGGCACTAAACCCGGTAGACTTAGATTTATCAGTGATGACTGAGGGTGAAACAACAGAAAAACTGAAGTAAATGTCCTGCTTATTATAATTCGGCACTACATTGTGGGTTGCATTGAGTTCTACACAGCGCCACTGAGAACTTTGTCGTAAAAAATCCATTGTCAAAGATTTGGAATCCCGGAAACGTTCCCGAAGAAGATCAACAGGAAAATCCTGTTCTGGTGTCCCAGCAAGACCAAAACAAGGTGAAAGGATGGTTAAAAGTATAAAATATCGAGTCATCACTCTATTCTTCATTAATTCCATCCTTTTGGAGAATTGAATGCCTTGTAGTCGCCTTTTTGGTAATGACTTAGAAGGCAGTAAAGGTAGGCAAAAACCTTATGATTTGAGCTGGAAACAGAAGGATACCATTTAAGGTTATCAGGTCCAGCCTCTTTGCTGAGTTCAACAATTAAGGCCCCTCTTAAAAACTTAACGACGGCTAGGTTATCACTTGATTCTGAGATAAAGGATCCGTCTAGGGAAAAGTGAAAGCTTGAAAGTTTGAGGCGCCCGACATCCGACCACTGAGAGCCCTCGCGAACAAAACGAAGGGCATTAAATCTAACTGCATTACTAACCCCATCATCCCCAGGCAAAGCGCTGAAGTGCGAACAAGTCCAATAGCGTCCCTCTTGCAGGTCAACGGTTGATGGTTTTTGAGCATCAGAAAAGAAATCACGTGCGGATTGAACAAGGAGATCGCGGTCTGGTCTATCTGCAAAAGCCAGGTGAGGAAGAAGCATCATGAATGAAAGGGAGGAGATAAAAAGCTTAAAGATAAGTATTTTCATAACTAGATTCTTTATCAATGTGTTAAAAGCTTGTAAAGTAATTGCCAGCAGAAATTCGCAAGAGCATCCAAGTTTCACCAGGTTACTTTTAAAGAAAAAAAGTCACCCCACTGTTTGAGAACAATTCGCGGCCATAGACTTGATCAAAATGGCCGTCCACCATTGACTGTAAAGGGCCCACTCCCAGATGCTCCCCAATTCCTATTATGGAGCCTATCTTCAACAAAAGTAGCTCCGGAGCCAATCAGGGCACCTCGGTCCTCTTCAATTTGAAATCCTACTTTCACAAAACCCTCTCCCCCTGGATCACTCGAAGCTCCTGCACGAGTGCTTGAAGAACACCAAAGGGTAAATGAGCCACCTGGACTGACTCTCATTTTCTGAGGAGCAATCATGACTGATCTCGTGATAGCTGGATCAGGAGTCCCATGCAATCCACAAATACCAATGCCATTGCGGCCAGCCCTCACTCGATTAGCGATAATCCCTCCAGACCAACTCACCGTTTGATCAATTTCCGAAATATTCGTAACGCTAATGGTTACTCCAACATCACCATCTTCATTACCAGTTCCACCAAAAAGTTCGTATGCTTGGACGACCATCATCTTACGAGCTGCCAAAACAGGTTTTGAAAAGAAGAGGAAAGCTGTAATAAATAAAATGGAATTCATGACATTAAATCTCAAGGTGAATTTGATCATCGGTTTTCCCTTTAAAAAGAGAAGAAGCCATCTAAAAAAATATAACACTTCTGTAATCTCACATCCTCGTACAAAAATCAAACGATCTTCAATTCTTAGAGATCATTCTGTTTTTAAAGGGCTTAAAGAGATGGCGTCGACGGGTTTTTCGAGAAAGAAAACCTCAATAAAAATCTTCTTACCGATTACCGAAGACCGCTTAAAATCCAAATCCCAGCGACTGAATGAGAGTACAAAAAACTATCGATAGATTAAATGCCGTTTAAATGTTCATTAAAAGAAAAACGTCATAGGACAGAAAATGTCCAACCCATGTTTTATAATTGGTCATGACAAATATTTTTTTCATATGGATGCTTTTTCTGACTCAAGGCTGTGGAGAATCTCGTAAAGGAGAGAGGTGCCGAGGGTCAGAGGAAATGCAGATGGTTTGTCAGGTCGAGTGGGCCGAAAGATTCGAATCTTTCAACATACCTCATTGGGTTAAGGATCAATGTAAGAGCTTTTACCCAAGTCCTGGATGCTATTATGACTCATCAAAAAGCCATTTTTGGTAAGGAGCTCTAGTGGTCTTGCGATGAGGGAGCGGGATTTAACTCCTTAAAATCTTGGCAAATATGAAGATCATGACCCTTGAGGCTTAATACCTAAAGCATTAAAAATATTAACTTCCCCCCACTCTGGCCTAGATTGATCACTGGTACCACAAGGGATGAATTAAGATCCTTTTTATGATTCCAAGTCGTCTCTTTAAAATCGAAAGAAATAAGTATGAACAGATTTCTGACCAATCAATTAATGACGGTCACATACAATTGGCGATATTTATCACGCTAGTAAGTGCTCTTTGTATCATCATTCCACCTCTTAAGCTTCACCTCTCAACGGATTCGGGTCACTTTTTAAGAATGCTGGGTGCTACCATCGTAACCTCATTTTTAATTCACGAAGACTTTTCTCATCTATTTAGCAATATGATTTTTTATTTTTTGTACGCACCTCCCGTTGAAGAAAGAATTGGAAGAGAGAATTTTATTCTCCTTTTTTTTGCCTGTGGTTTTGGTTCCAGAATTATTAATTACAACCTAACACTTCATCTCAATCCCTACTCTAGTCTCGGATCTTCTGGCGCCATCTTTGGAATCATGACCTATGCCTCTATTTTATTCTTTGAAAGAAAAATTGTTTTATTCAATACATTTAAAATCCCTTTTTGGCTTCTGACAGCGTTCTATGTGACCGGGGAGTTTTTTAATGCGAAACACTTATACCTCCATGGTCCCAACGGGGAAGGAAATCAAACTGGACATATTTCTCATGTAGCTGGTGCATTAGTAGGATTCGGCTATTATCTTATATTCGGTGACAAAAAAGTTATAAAAAAGCTTCCGACTGAAGAATGGAGCAGTTCAGATTATATTGACATGGGTCTGGCTATTTTTTCACCATTTGTCGTCGCCCTCGTAAAAAATATGCCAAGCCATTCAAAATTAATTATTACTGGGGCGTATTTTTGGAATTACAAACTCGCAGTTTTAGCTGCAGTGTATTTTACGTATGAATGTATTTCATCAGAAAAAGAAGAAAGAAAAAAATATTTAAAACAAGGGGAAATTTGATCGTTATCTTATTTGGTCTCTCTGGCTTTGAAAGGAGCAAAAAAATGTGGAGAATCATCCACTTTTTTTGCTAGACCTTAGTACTCAATGTGTCGTTCAAGTCATAAAATATTTAGGTCCATCGTGAAAAGACCAAGCCTTTTTTTCAGGATAGTCTCTTTCTTTTTAAAAAAAACGTTTATTAATCACCGATATGTTTTGCAGTGGAGCAAAACCGCTGTTACCATGGGAAAAAATTAAATAATTTTAAGGAAATGCTCTCCATGGTCACTCATATCCCCTTTTTTTTTATTCTTTTCTTTTCTTTGAACTCTTTCAGCAAAGGAATCGTTGTTGGAATGGAATTATCCTACCCACCTTTTGAAATGACAGATAAAGAAGGTAGACCTTCAGGGGTAAGTGTTGATCTTGCATATGCTCTGTCAGCATTTCTGAAGGAAGAAATAAAGATTGAAAATATTTCGTTCGACGGACTTATTCCAGCTTTAAAAACCCAAAAAATTGATCTCATTATTTCTTCGATGACCGCAACACCTGAAAGATCAAAATCCGTGGCTTTCTCTGATCCCTACCTTAAAACAGGTCTGGCGATACTTTTGGGAAAAACGTCAAAGGTCAATACCGTTCAAGATCTTAATGAAAATGGGCTTACAGTAACTGTTAAGAAAGGCTCCACAGGGCATCTTTATGCAAAAGATTATTTGAAAAAATCAAAGCTGATAGTACTTGATAAAGAAAGTAGCTGTGTTTAGAGGTAACCCAAGGAAAGGCCGATGCCTTTATCTATGATTCGATGTCAATTTATCAACATCACAAGAAGCATCCTGCTTTAACAAGAGCGATCCTAAAGCCTTTTAAAGATGAATCATGGGCGATTGCCTTGCGAAAAAATGATTTGAAGCTTCTTGAGCAAGTCAATATTTTTTTAAAAAAATTCAAAGAAGAGGGTGGATTAGATAAGCTGGGAGATAAATACTTTCACGAGCAAAAAAAAGAATTTAAGTCTCTTGATATTCCTTTTTATTTCTAATCATGAAAAAAACTTTTTATTTTCTTTTAATATTTAGTTTTTTTATTGGAATTAGTTTCTGGTCTTTCCAAGAAATTGGTTATGAATGGAACTGGGTCAGCATTTATGAGTACCGAACAAAATTTTTAGAGGGGTTCAAAACGACCATTTGGATTTCAATCAGTGCTTTAATTCTAAGTGTATTTATTGCTCTGGTGAATGCATTGCTCCTTGGTAGTCAATCTTCGTTTCTGAATGCTCTAGGTACTTTTTATGTTGAACTAGTCCGTGGAACACCTCTTTTGGTTCAATTGCTTTTAATTTTTTATGTTTTTGCTCAATCATTTGGCATCAATAATCGCTACCTTGTTGGGATATATTCTCTGGCACTATTTAGTGGTGCCTACGTAAGTGAAATATTTAGGGCCGGTCTGGAATCTATCCCGAAGGCGCAATGGGACGCAGCGAGAGTGATGGGTTTAACCGATGGAACAATTTTAAGGCTTATTATCCTGCCACAGGCGTTTCGTGTTGTTTTGCCTCCTCTGGCCGGACAGTTTATCTCCCTCATAAAGGATTCCTCTCTTCTTTCAGTGATAGCTATTTCAGAACTCACCCTCAATGCCCAAGAAGTAAACTCATATACCTATAGCACACTTGAAAGCTACATCCCTTTGGCGATACTTTACCTTTTGTTAACACTACCACTCTCACAAGTTATTAAAGTTCTCGAAAAAAAGATGAAGTATGAAACTTGAATTACAGAATGTTTCTTTTGACATAGGTCAGGAGAGAATACTGAATAACATCAGCATAACTTTTAATCAAAAGGTTTTGACACTCATTGGCCCCTCGGGCAGTGGTAAATCTACACTTTTGAGGCTCTTAGTATCACTTGAAAAGCCATTCTCAGGTAGTATCGAAGTAAATGGAGAAAATCTTACCCATGGTAAAGACCCCATAAATTATCGTAAAAAAATCGGGGTCATTTTTCAGGCATTTAATTTATTTCCTCACCTTAGTGCATTGGAAAATATTATTTTGCCTCTGACAAAAATTCATGGAATTAACAAAGAAGAGGCGACAGAGAGGGCCCAATCCCTTCTTAAAAGATTTAATCTACTGAATCATCAATTTAAAAAGCCCATGTCACTTTCTGGCGGTCAAAAACAACGAATGGCAATAATGAGGGCGATTATTACTAAGCCTGAAGTTCTTTTCCTTGATGAGCCAACCTCAGCTCTGGATCCCGAAATGACGGGTGAAGTTCTTGAGTTGATCCAAGAGCTAAAAAGAGAGAATATGGGAATGGTTTTTGTTACCCATGAGATGAGAATCGCAAAAAAGATTTCTGACGAAATACTTTTTTTAAATAGAGGTGAAGTTCTGAAACAAGCTAAACCGATAGAAGTTTTTGAATCAAGTGATCCAATCATTACTCAATTTATGAAACGAGTCTACCTGTAATCTTCAGGGTTATTGACCATTTGAGGCAAATCTCAATCTACCAAGATCGCCGTGTTTTCAGTCTTACTACCTAGGAAGCTTTTAGTCCCTTCTTCCAAATCTCTCTCACCCTCTCATACGCGCTATGAGGTTTAATCTCCCTGATAAACTCCCCATACTGACTTAAGAGCCTCACGACTTCATCACTATCATGAACTGAGAAAGTGATTTCAAATGAACCGTCTTTTAATAATTCAACTTTTTGTGTCGGATGGATTTTTTGTTCTTTAAATTTCATTGCCATAGGTCTAGTACAGGTGACGGCATAATTGATGATTGCTTCATTGCCCTTGCCATACCCACCAAAAACATGATCTAACTGAATGTCTTTAACTCTTTTCTTGTTGACGGCAATGTCTGTTCTCAGTGCCTTTTTAATTCTTGAAATTCTAAGCATCTTTATTTGATCATCAAGACAGTCATAGACATAGAGATAAGGAGCTCCCACAAAATGAAGCTTTAAAGGCGCAAAGAGACGCCTTCGTTCTGAAAACCGAGCTTCGTCAGGAGAGGAATATTGGCACTCAAAGGCCTTCCCCTTCCTAAGACAAGTAAGCACTGTTTCAAAGACACCTGAATCAATTTCTCCTGCCTCCCCTAAAACAGTGGGAGATGTATTCGAGAGACTTTTTAAATACTCAAACTCTTTTGCTAATGTCTGGGGAAGTTTACTGAGAAGTGTTGCTTCTACGTCTTTACATAAATCTTTTATCACCTTTGGAGATATTTGCTTTAGGCCCTCTAAGGCAAGTACGATAGTCTGAAGCTGGTACTCATCAAAGACGAGTTCAAAATTGAGCTTAAACTCGCCATCAAAAAAAAATCTTCTTGGGTTTGAATCCACTTCAGAAAGCGGATGATTTAATGAAATATCTTCAATGTCTCGTTCAACAGTTTTTCTGTTAATCTCATAACCTTCGAGTTTTAAGCGCTCCGTGATTTCGCTAATCGAGAGTGCCGATGACTTAGAGGTTAGTGAAAGAAGTCTTTTAATTTGATTCTGCCGATGAATCTTGCCTTTATTCGATTTGTACGAAGGCATCTACCACCCCTTGAGGATTAGACAATTGATGTCTTACCTTTTCGGTTATTTTGGCTAAAAGTTTAGACTAAGGAGTGTTGAAGTTTTCGATAAAGCCCTTAATTTTCATCAATGATATCATCTTAATCGCTCTCTATGGTCTTTCTTCAGATATCTAAACCCTGCCTATTAACTAGCGCCAAGTGAATCTCCGAAACAGACAACGCTTCAAATTTAAAGCGATGTAAGCTTATTATCATCCAATTCATTTCTTTTTTCACAAATAGGTACTTACTAATGCCTTCGACACAAAATGTCTAACGGCGATGATATTTTTAAATAAGAAATCGCTTTTGAGAAATTTTAAAAAGGAAAGTGAATGATAAAATATGGCAAAATCTGGCAATCCCCACCCCCACCTCCGCCCACTCCCCCGACTCATTTGCAATGTAAAAAAAGGGCATTTTAAATATTTCAGTACCAGAGACTTGATAGTGGATGGCCTACTCAAAGTTCTTGAGTCATGATGGAACGATGAACTATTATAAGGCGACCCTTCAGTACGACGGAAGTCATTATTATGGATTCCAGTGGCAGGAGAAGATGCCTACGATCCAGGGGGACTTAAACTTAGCTTTGCAAAAAATCCTCCTAGGTAAGGTTACCACGAGAGCTGCCTCCCGCACCGATAAGGGAGTGCACGCCTTGGGCCAGGTGGTGAAGATTTCGGCCGAGGATTCCTCACCCCTAGATGTATCAAAACTCAATGCTGCTTTACCGCCCCACATCCGCTGTCTTGAAGTCTCCCTATGCCGAGGAGACTTCATCCCTTCCGTGGATCAACTCTTTAAAGAGTATCGCTACCTTTTTACCAATACCCCTGGGGTTTCGGGAGAAGGCCAGCGCTATATTGCTCAGACTCCTTTTACGTTGAATTTTGGCCACATCCAGAGCTGTGTGGAGATGCTCAGAGGAAAAAAAGACTTTAAAAACTTTTGGTCCATAGGCGGAATTACCAACACCACGGTACGGGAGATCCATGAGTGTGACCTTACTCTGATTGATCCTAGAATTCTCTTTCGGGATACTTTGTTCACAGCGGAAGAGGTTTCAAGCTCTTGGCAGTTTAGGATCAAAGGTTCAGGATTCTTAAAGCACATGGTGCGCCATCTGGTGGGAGCTCTCTGGATGGTGGGTAATGGGCGCCTCTCGGTTGACGAATTTTATGAGCTCCTCCATGGAAAACAGCAAACTCAAAGACCCTGGAAAAAAGCGGATCCCAGGGGACTTTATCTTTTGAAAGTGAGTTACGAACTTGACTCACTTTAGGTATTCTTAACCCCTATGGGCCGATTACATTTTAAGTTAGAGGCAAAAGCGATAGGCTCCCGTGCCCGGGCAGCAAGATTCACTACTCTTCACGGAGAAGTGGAGACGCCGATTTTCATGCCGGTGGGAACTCAGGCTACGGTAAAAAACCAGACCGTGGAATCCTTAAAGACCGCGGGCTCAAACGTGCTTCTCGCCAACACCTACCACCTTCTTCTTCGTCCGGGGCCCGAGGTCATGAGAAAGTTCGGTGGGATTCATCAGTTCATGAACTGGGATCGGCCTGTACTCACGGACTCCGGAGGCTTTCAAATCTTCTCCCTCTCCCATTCACGGCAGATGAATGAAAAGGGTGCTTGTTTTTTAAGCTACGTTGACAACCGCCCGATCCTCTTAACCCCTGAGCTCTCGATAGAGATGCAAAAAGCGATTAATAGCGACATTATGATGGTGCTCGATCAGTGTATCGAAAGTAGCGCTAATCACCAAGATGCCAAGGCCGCTATGGAACTCACTCATCGGTGGGCGAAGAGAAGTCTTGAGGCCCGGGGTGATTCCGCCCAGTCTCTTTTCGGGATCGTTCAGGGCGCCTGTCACGAAGACCTCAGAAGGCAAAGTGCTGATGTCCTTACTAATCTTCGGCTGAACGGCGAGGGCCTTGATGGTCTCGCGATTGGGGGTCTTGCAGTAGGAGAAACGAAATCGCAGAGAGAGGACTTCACGGAAATTGTAGCATCAATGCTCCCAGAAAATCTTCCGCGCTACCTTATGGGAGTCGGAACTCCTATTGATATCCTCGAAGCGGTTCATCGCGGAGTGGATATGTTTGACTGCATTCTCCCGAACCAGTATGGGCAACGTGGGGTCGCATTCACTAGTCTTGGGAATTTTCAGCTAAGAAGAACAGTGTATAAGTTTTCTGAAGAGAAACTTGATGTCTCTTGTGATTGTCTTACCTGCACCCACTACTCTCGGGCCTATTTGCATCATCTCATGAAAACCGATGAGCCCTTGGGTTGGCATCTCCTCTCCCTTCATAACATCACCTTTTACCATCGCTTTATGCGGGAGATGCGGATGAATATTCTCCAAGGATCTTTCCTCGACTTCTATAATCGAAAAAGAATAGAACTTGTCCAGAGTGACCAAGAGAATCCTCCAACACCGATGACACCTGAGAAGCCTTATAAAAAAGAAAAACGATTGAGCCTCGGGGATTACGAAGTTTATGACTCCGGTCGTGGCTTTTCGAGCATCCGCCAAAAGAGCTCTGGTGAAGTCATGCATTCCGTGAATCCTCCACAAGAAGAAGCGCGAAACCTTTATGTACTACCTGCGAAGATCGATGAGAGACTCAAAGAAGTTGATGAACTCATCATCTGGGACGTGGGCCTCGGGGCCGCTCATAATAGCATGGAGGTGATCCATGAGTTTTTAGATCGAGAGTTTAGTGGAAAAATTCACATCGTAAGTTTTGAAAATGACACTGATCCCTTAAAACTCGCCCTTAGAAACGCACCGGCCTTCCCCCATCTTCATCACAAAGCTCCCCATGAGCTCTTAAATCATAATAAATGGGAGTCCCCCAAGGGAAATATCAAATGGGACCTAATACAGGGTGATTTTACTCACACCTTCCATGGGGCCCCAAAACCTCATGTGATTTTCTATGATCCCTTTTCTATTCACACCAACATTGAGCTCTGGAGTGAGGGAGTATTTGATAGGATCTTCGACTATTGCCGCGGCAATGATGTGATGCTTTTAAACTACTCCGCTTCCACAGCAGTTCGCGCCACTCTCCTTGCCGTCGGATTCACCGTAGGTTTTGGGGCAGCAACAGGCCCCAAGAGCACGACGACCGTGGCGTACAATAATCCCGCATTTGCTCATAAAATGGGTGCATCCTTACTTAGTGAAGAATGGCTTGGCCGCTGGGAAAGAAGTGACGCCAAGGCGGCGCGGATTCTGAGCCAATCGAGTGAGAGGGAGTTTGAAGAGAAGATACGAAGGCATTATCAGTTTCGGAAAGAGTAATAGTGATGACCATGCCACGACGACTTCTCGAAAGTAACCTAGGCATGAGTTTGTAGACGAGTGTCAATCAATTGATAGACTTCTAAAATTAATTTAATGATTCCATGATAGACAAGTCTTATCATGACTGGGAAAGTTTTTGGAGACTTAGGACAATTTAAAAGGCAAATTTATGAAGGCTATGTCTTTTCTAAAAAGGTCCGTATGTATCTTCTTTATTTTAGTTTCATTTCAATCGAAGGGAAGAGTCGTTCATGATGAGCAGTTATGGGTTAATATTAATGCTTGGTTTAAGTTAAATGATAAATGGCAACTCTATGGTGAATATCAACCTAGGTACATGGATAATCGAAAATACCTTAGCGTCTTTTTTATTTGAGGGATGAGTGGTTTTGGAATGCCACGGACCTTTCACCTAGTGCCGCTGCTCACCAAGGTGCTCTTGGGGAAGGCTTTGACCAGAATCGAACATTCCTAGGTGCAGGCTATGCTTTTGGAGATAACAAACAACATATCGTTGAATTGGGCCACCTCTATCAATACATCACTGGCCTTAAGGTTGATCGCGGCAACAACATTATTTCAGCGACAGTTATAATGAAATTTTAAGCGAAAACACTTAACAATCAGAATCTCGAGTTTTTATTCTCATC
>JBEIFX010000006.1:0-108210 GCA_040382195.1 Halobacteriovoraceae bacterium
AAGGCTTACCTCCAGACTGAAAACAGAGAGAAAACCCCGGGGATTGATCTGGAACAAGACTTAACTCTAAGTCTTTAATCTTAAAACAGGATTCTACTGTTGAACATTCCAAGGATAAATAGAGGTTTTCTTTAACGCTAAAGCACAACGTAACTTTTTTCCCGTTATGAGTGAGAATTTTTGGATCTTCACATAATTTTTCTGCCCCGAAGGAACTACTCAATATAAGTTGTAGAAAGAGTAGCTTTCGCAAAATGTTCATCATTCACCCAAAATGAGCCGGGCCTTCTTCTTCAAGAGGCTAGAATTAAACTTGGATCAGGATGGTCACCAAGTGATTCTAATAAATTAATGGCTTTAGAAAAGGATTCTGGATTTATAGAAGGTAATAAACAGGGTTTGCAAAATTTGAAAGATGCCGCTAAGGCAATACCGGAAGGGGTTGTGGGCCTATACAAGCTCATAAGGAACACAGAAGTCGAGGACCCTGAAGGAAACAATCAATGTAAGTCTGATGAAAACAAAAAATGCAGCGGCTATAGAGATTTGTTAGTAAAAGCCCTCGGTCAAGAATTAGATACGATCTTCGGAACTTGCTATAGGCAGCACTGTCGAAACGGCGCGAGCAGCTTATCTGAAATTGGCCAATGTACTGTATTTGAAAGCTCGAATCCATTTTTTCAGGTGAACATGGCAAACTGTGTTGTTCCTAACATAATAGAACGCTATGGTGACGCATTCATGACCACTTTGAAAAACTGTACTTTGCAAAATAGTGCAGACGCCTTTTCAAAATGCATGGCAGGATTAGCTGTGATTACTGCATCGATGGCAGCAACCGGAGGTGCGGTCGGGGCAGCGGCAAAAGCATCAAACGTAGCTCAAGGAGTTGTAAAAGCCGCAGATATTTCTGCAAAAACAAAAAAATGGCTCACTAGGGCCGTGAAAGCAACTGAAGAGGCAGCATCTTTTACCGTTGACGTGCTCTTGAATCCCCTTCCCGTTGATCCAAAGGCACTACTAAAACAAAGAAAAAGTCTTTTGGCGCTCTTAAAGAGAAAAGATGCTCCCGATGATTTTCGTAAACAAGCTGAAAGCAGAATTAAAGAAATTGATGCCGACTTGATAGCTAAAGATCCCTCTATTGTGCTTAATGACATGCCCCAACCTCAAAATAAATTAACTCAAAACTCTCCCGACGAGATAGTTACTCCTTTGCCGAAAACTAAAACTAAGCCTGTCCCTAACGATGAAAAAGAGCTTCTTCAAAATGCCTCTGGGCCCACTAAATCCGTGGGGACGGAAATACCCGTTGAGCAGGCGCAAGCGGTGAAGTCCATTGAAAATAAACCTTCTGACACTTACGTCAAACCTCCAATAGCTGGTTATGAAATTAAGGCGGGTGATACTTTTGAGAGTCTCCCCGCTGAGATCCGCAAGCATCTCGGGAAAGTGGATGGAACAAACTACGATGCTAAATACTTTAAGGAGAATGCCGGCTCTGTCATCGCCCTTCAATACAGGCCCGATGGTACTCCAGATTTCTACATCATCGGGAAAAAGACCTACGAGGAGAAATACGTTCCTTCGACTATGAATGACTTTGCGGCCCAGAATCCAGACCATCACAAAGGATTTTTAACTCTCGAGTCAGCTAAAGACAGTGATCGTATCCGGGTCATCAAAAAACCTGGTGAGACAATTATGGTCAAGATGTCGGATGCCGGCTACCCGATAGACAAGGACGTTACAATCAATTCTCCTTGGGGAGATACTCAGACGAAGCCTGCTGGCCAGGACGGATACCTTGTCATTGAAGGTGATAAGACCTACATGGTGAACGTTGACGAGACTGGAAAGCCTCTGGGTTACGCAAAAAAAACGAAGTCTCCAGAAGTTACGAAATCTCCAGATAACTTAATTGATCCAGCCTCTCAACAGGTCATGGAAGCTGCGAATGAATTGCACCGGCTATGGCAAAGATCTACTGAATATAAAGTTAGGTACAAGCCCGTTGAAACGAAGGGTGTCGTGGTTAAAAATAAAGGTGCTTATCTTGAAGAAAAAGGAATTCCGAAAGAATTTCATGATCACTACTCTTTGGATGATAAGGGTAACCTCATAGAGGATATCACTAAAATTCCTTACAAATACCTCGCTGAAAATAATCAGCTTGCCAATATCAAGGGTGCTAGGAACTTCCTAGAATCAATTCGTAAATTTGAATCCATGAATATTGATAATGGTGCACATGCCGATCAATTTCTTCAAGATGAGTTACAAAGGATTCATTCAAATTGGTTAAAAGAAAACCCTGGTGCCAAATCATCTTATCCAGCGAAATGGGTAGATCTTCCACCAAATCTCAAGCTGATGACACTTGTTCCCCTTGGAATACTTTTTCAAAAGAAACTCGCCAATATCTCTAAGCATAAAACCTTAGGTGATAAGGCCATTATCTCTCTTAAAAAAATAAAAAGCGCAGTGGAAAATCTTGAAACGGCGATCGGGATTTCTGCAGATACTGCAGAATTAATACAAGAAAAACAGGAATATCTTAGGTCTATCGATTGACCTATACCAACTCTATGTAGCTAAAGAATAATCTACAGAAATATTCAACGATTTAAGTACCAAGAAAATAACTACTTCGAATAATGCAATAATTACTGTACTGAATGATTCTTACAAAGGAAGCATTTGAGGTTAAGCCAATGATAACAGGTTTTGTCTTGATATTTAACTAGAAGAATATATTGATTGAGTTAGATTAATGACACTGTTTTTCAGTAGAGCAGTCAGAGGAAGGTTTGATCTTATCGATGCATTCAGATTTCTTTTCGCAGATATCACAGCTTCCCATGAAGTTTGCGATCCCGCCGCAAGAACCTTGAATAGGCTTGCGCTTAAAAAGAATACCCACTGACATGATAAGTATTGTAGTACCAAAAAAAGCGAGGGTAAAAAGAAGTGTGTCCATCTTCATCTCCGCTATAATCGATGATTCTCGATAAATTGTGTCATGGAACCTGATACAATTTCTTTGAATTGGTCAGGGCCCTGAGCTTCAAGCAACAGAACTTTAATACCATGTTTTTCCGCTTTTGCCACACCCAGAGTACCCAAGACCATGAGGGCAGTTCCCCAGGCATCGGCAGAAGCTGCTGATTTCGCGATGACAGAAGCCGAGGAAATGGAATGAGCGACAGGCCCACCTGTTCTAGGGTCGATGATATGCGACTTCCTTTGACCGTTTTCATTGAAAAACTGGCGATAATTGCCTGACGTCGCGATGGCCAGATCCCGGATCTTGAAGGCCAAATGAACGCCCTGTGCACGGTTAGGAGAAGGTTTTTCAATCGCCCCCACCCACTCTATTTCTTTACTCTTAGTCCCTTTAAAAAGAATCTCTCCACTGATATCGACCATGAAGTTTTGTAGCGATTTAGAATGAAGCATTTCACCAATAAGATCTGCCGCCCATCCGGGAGCAAAGGCATTAACATCAAGCTCGACCCCATCGAGATCTTTCCAAGCAGTCTTACTTTTTTCATCCCACTTTATATGATGAAAACCTACGAGTTTTAAAGCTTCTCTGATTTCTCGCTCAGACTTCTTCACTTTAGCTCCACCAAAGCCCCAAGCCTTAATCACAGGGCCAAGAGTGGGCTCAAAAGCGCCATCCGTCTCAAAATGAAATCTCTGAGCAAGCTTAAGCATTTCAATAAATCGATTTGAAACGCTGATTGGTTCATTTTTTTTAGCTCTATTAAATTGCGAGATAACCGAGTCAGTTTGATAGGTCGAAAACTCATCATTAAAGGACTTAAAGAAGAGCTTAAGTTCATTCACTAAATCTTTCTCAGGCAGAACTCCTCGATACTTTATAAGATAATAAGAACCAAAGACTTCGCCCTTAAGCTCCTTAATCTCTTCCTTCCCTTCAAAACGAAAGCAGCCTGCTAAAAGCAGGCCGCAACCGATAAAAAATAGTGTCTTTAAATTAACCGCCGAAGTCATCGAGCATGATATCTTCTCGCTCTACACCCAGGGAGAGAAGCATATTGATCACGGCCTGATTCATCATCGGAGGACCGCAGAGATAGTATTCGCAATCCTCAGGCGCCGGATGGTTTTTCAGGTACTGTTCAAAAAGAACATTGTGGATAAAGCCAACAGGACCTTTCCAGTTATCCCCTGGCTGCGGTTCAGAGAGAGCGCAGTGCCACTTAAAGTTCGGAAAATCTTTTTGGATTGAATCGAAATCCTCGACGTAAAACATTTCTCTAACCGAACGAGCTCCATACCAGAATGTTACCTTCCGATCTGTTTTAATTCTTCTGAACTGGTCGAAGATATGAGATCGCATAGGCGCCATACCAGCACCACCGCCAACGAAGATCATTTCTTTCTTCGTATCACGTGCAAAGAACTCACCAAACGGACCGGAGATTGTTACATCATCACCCTTCTTTAAGTTAAACATATACGACGACATCTTTCCTGGAGGTGTCCCTTGCGGAGCCTTCGGATGTGGAGTGGCGATACGCACGTTAAGCATGATAAGGCCTTTCTCAAGAGGATAATTCGCCATGGAATACGCACGAACAGTTTCGTCTGGCACATGAGACTTATATTGCCAAAGATTAAACTTATCCCAGTCTTCGCGGTACTCTGGTTGAACATCAAAGTTTTTGAAATCGATTGAGAGTCCAGCAGGCCTTTCAATCTGGATAAAGCCTCCTGCACGGAAAGGGACTTCCTCTCCTGGTGGGAGCTCAAGGACGAGTTCTTTAATGAAAGTCGCGACGTTGTCGTTTGAACGAACTTTACACTTCCACTTCTTGATACCAAACACTTCTTCCGGAACTTCGATCACCATGTCTTGCTTACAAGTCACCTGACAAGCAAGACGCTGGCCTTCTTTCTGCATTTTTTTATTGATGTGACCGGTTTCTGTTGGAAGGATATCTCCCCCACCTGACTTCACGATTACCTTACACTGACCACAAGTTCCACCCCCACCGCAAGCTGAAGAAAGAAATATTTTTTCAGCCGCAAGAGCTGTCAGAAGTTTTCCACCGCCGTCAATCTGGATGTCTTTTTCGTGGTTAACATTGATTTTGATTTTACCGGAAGAAACGAGCTTCGATCGAGCGACCAAAATGACCACCACGAGGAAGACAATCACACCAGTGAACATTGTAACAGATAGTAAAATTTCACTCATAGTTGAATTCCTGCAAAGGCCATAAAGACAATGGCCATAAGTCCTGCTGTAATAAAGGTTATCCCTAGCCCTCTCAGTCCATGGGGAACATCTGAATAGACCATCTTCTCACGAATACCAGCGAGAGCCACAATCGCAAGGGCCCATCCGGCTCCTGAACCAACTCCGTAAACAACAGATTCGCCAAAAGAATAATCTCGCTCAACCATGAAGAGCGACCCACCAAGGATGGCACAGTTCACCGTAATCAAGGGAAGAAAGATTCCAAGAGCGTTGTAAAGAGAAGGAACATACTTATCAAGAAACATTTCCAGGATCTGAACAATCGCCGCCACAACACCAATATAGGAAATCAAACCAAGAAAAGAAAGATCGACATCTGGAAACCCGGCCCAGGCCAGAGCCCCTTCTCTTAAAAGATTGTTGTACACAAAATTATTCGCTGGAACCGTTACTGCTTGAACAATAATCACCGCAATGCCAAGTCCCATAGCCGTTTCAATCTTCTTAGAAAGAGCAAGAAAGGTACACATACCCAAGAAAAAAGCGAGTGCCATGTTTTCAATAAAAATACTTTTAATAAATAAGCTTAAATATTCTTCCATCATACTGCCTCCCTAGTCCTTCTCTATTTGTTCAGGCCTGTAAGTTCTAATCACCCAAATGATCACTCCTATGATGAAGAAAGCACTTGGAGGTAAAAGGAGAAGACCGTTTGACTGATACCAGCCCCCCTCAGTTGTTAGAGGGAGGATTGAGAAACCAAAGAGTTTTCCGGAACCAAAAAGCTCTCGAACGATACCCACTGCAAAAAGCATGGCCGCATAGCCCAAGCCGTTACCTACGCCATCAATGAAGCTCGCCCATGGCTTATTCTTCATCGCAAAGCCTTCCATCCGGCCCATCACAATACAGTTCGTAATAATGAGACCGATGTATACCGACATTTGCTTGGAGGTTTCGTAAAAGTAAGCCTTAAGAAACTGATCAGCAACGATTACTGCGGAAGCGGCTACAGTCATTTGAACAATGATACGGATAGAATTAGGAATGATGTTTCTAATTACGGCCACCATCATACTGGAAACTCCCGTTACAATTGCAACAGCAGCTCCCATAATCGCCACTTGCTTAAGCTGAGATGTTACAGCAAGGGCAGAACAAATACCTAGAACCTGCAGGGCAATTGGGTTATTTTTTACGACGGGATCTAATAGTAAATCTTTTGTTTTCATTGAATAACCCCATTTCTTACGTTACTGAGGAATTTTGAGTATCCACTCTCCGACATCCAGAACTTAAAAGTGTTCTCAATTCCGACTGAAGTGATTGTTGCACCAGATAGACCATCAATCTTGTAATTGGCTTCTCCATCACTAGGATCAACAACACCTTTAATGACTTTCGTGGCTGGCTTCATGTCCTCAGTAAATATTTTTTTACCTGGCCATTGAGCTATCCACTTGGGGTTATCAACCTCTCCGCCAAGACCTGGAGTTTCTGCGTGTGAGTAATAATTAAAACCACGAACAGTAGTGGCGTCTTTATCAAGGGACAAGAAACCTTTCATCGTAGACCAAAGACCCTTGCCATAAACGTGGAGAACAATTTGATCTAAGGCACCATCTTTTTTTACTAAATAAACCTTCTGAAGACGGGCACGACGTTTAATTCCTGCCAAGTCCTCAGACTGAGTTAAAGTTTCAACGTACTTAGGATCCTTATCAGCTTTAGACTGATCAAAAGTTATCGGGTTCACTCCTTCAGCAATGTTTCCAGTGTCAAGATCGATAACTATTGGCTCAACCTGCTTAAAGGTTTCGTTGATGTCAATGTCTGCCTGTAGAAGACCAGCAGACTTTAGGACGTTTTTCTTGAAATCGATGTCAGCGTTGTAAGCTTGTTTTGGTTTAAGAACAACAACCGCTCCTGCGACGAGTACTGAACAAACCCCGCAAAGAACTGTCGCAACTATAAGTGTTTTACCAGCAGTATCAGCCATGACGAGCCACCCTTCTTTTAATGTTTGATTTCACGACAAAGTAATCAATTGTTGGGGCAAATGCATTCATGAAGAGAATGGCGAGCATCCAACCTTCTGGATAAGCTGGATTCACCACGCGGATCATAACACCCATCATCCCGATGAGGATACCGTAGATCCATTTCCCGGTATTGGTCATCGAGGCGGAAACGGGGTCAGTGGCCATGAATGTTGCTGCGAAAGCAAACGAACCAAGCACAAAATGCCAGTGAGCAGGAACAGCGAACATTGGATTTGTATCCGAGCCAATGGCATTGAATACTGTACTCATGAGGACGAGACCTACCAGGCACGCGAGCATGATTCTCCAGGAACCAATTCCAGAATAGATAAGGTAAGCAGCACCAAGAAGAACCGCAAACTCAGACATCTCCCCCATTGAGCCTGGATGAAAACCAAAGAAATAATCTGTCCATGAAAGCGGAAGGGCAGTCACCCCGCCTGTTGCAGCCTGGGCCAAAGCCGTTGCCCCTGAATAACCGTCCACTGCAACCCATGGCTGATCACCCGAAATTTGAGCAGGATAGGCAAAAAATAAAAAAGCACGGGCCATAAGGGCCGGGTTAAAAATATTTTTTCCAGTTCCCCCAAAAACCTCTTTACCAAAAACCACTCCAAAGGCTGTACCTACTGCGACCTGCCAAAGAGGGATCGTCGGTGGAACAATTAATGGAATAAGCCAGCCTGTAACAAGAAATCCTTCATTAACTTCATGTTTTCTGATGGAAGCAAAGATGACTTCGATCAAACCACCGGTGATGTTGCAAATGAGGAACACCGGGATAAGAAAAAGAGCACCATAGATGAAGTTCGCCAGGATGTTTGAAGGATCGTGAGCGAAGCCCAACGCCGTGAAGAGGTCATGCCTCCATCCAACGGCCTGGAAGTTACCAGATGAGAGGACAAGGTGAGCTTGATAACCAGTATTGTACATGGCCCAGAGGATACAGGGAATCATCGCTGTAACCACCGTAATCATCGTCCTCTTAAGATCAAGATTATCCCGAACATGTGAGGTTGTCTTTGTGACATTGTCGGGGGTGAAAGCGAATGTATCTATTGCTTCGTAAACGGGATAAAACTTTTCAAATTTACCACCCTTTTCAAAGAGGTGTTTTTTACTTTCAAAGAAGTGTTCTAGAGCTTTCATTACACGCCTTCCTTCTGAATAAGTTCTAAATTTTGACGAAGGACCGGACCATATTCGTTTTTACAAGGATCAACGAAGGTACAGAGTGCAAGATCCTCTTCATCTAGTTCTAGGGCCCCTAAGTTCACGGCCATGTCGGTTCTTTGTGACATTAAGTAACGAAGGAGTTGGGTGGGTAAAATGTCCATCGGCATAACAGCTTCAAAAGACCCGATAGGAACAATCGAACGTAATGAACCATTCGTATTCGTATCGAAATCAAATTTTTTCCCTGGGATAAGCTTGGAAAGGAAAACATTTTTCAGCGAGAATTTATTAAGACCCGGTTTATTCCAGCCAAGGAACTCTCGATGATGACCTTCTTTTAGAAGAACGAGTTGATGATGGAACTGCCCGAGATAATTGAACGGACCTTGAGCAGTTCTGCCACCGAGAACGGATCCTGAGACCAGACGAATCTGGGAGGATTCTTTAGTTTCATCATTGGCCAATTCGGAAACATTAGCACCCTGGATGGTTTTAATGAGTCTAGGATTCTTCGCCATCGGACCAGCGATAGAGATCACTCTTTCATTGAGAATCTCACCATGACGAAAGAGGTGACCAATTGAGATGACATCCTGATAATTAGCATGCCAAACAGTTTTTTTAGGAGAAACAGGGTCAAGATGATGGATGTGAGTGCCTACGTTCCCTGCAGGATGAGGTCCCTTGAATTCTTCATGAGCAACTTGAGCAGCACCTTTGAGATCAATTTTTGACCCAGGAGATGAAACGACGAAAGTTTTTGGCGCTAACTTAGAAAGTACAATGACGCCGGCCTTAAAATCATCCATTCTCTCAGCGAGCACCACCTCTGGGTTTGGGGCCAAGGGATTAGTGTCCATGGCATTGATGAAGATTGAGGATGGTTTAGAATCAGCTGCCGGAGTTTTTGAGAATGGACGAGTTCTGAGGTAAGTCCAAGCACCAGACTCAATCAGAAGGCTTCTTACTTCCTGAGCCGAGAAATGGGCGGAGTCTTTTTTAGAGTAGCTCTTAAAGCTTTGCTTATCACTGCCAGAGAGTTCAATCACCAAAGATTGGAAAACGCGTTTTTCACCACGATTAATTTCACGAACAATACCTGAAGCTGGCGCGGTGAAGAATACACCCGGTGTTTTCTTGTCTTCGAAGAGCACCTGGCCTTTAGAAACCTTATCGCCAACCTGGACCAGCATCGATGGTTTCATTCCATTGAAGTCAGCTCCGAGGATCGCAACGGTCCTCACTGTTTTACTTGGAGAAATTTTTTGGACAGGATTCCCAGTAATGGGAATATCCAAACCCTTTGATGTTTTGATCATGTGAATCCTTCGTATACGCTATGGAAGTAGCCGGATAAAGTAGCATTTAGATTACCTATTCTCAATCGAAACCCTAACTGGACGCAACGCAAAATTGATAAAAATCTAGGCTTGAAAGTAAAACCAGAGTGCCTTAACTTTAATAAATGACAGAAAAAGCAGACATCCTACTGGAGGGAACTTACCTCTACTTTAATAAAGAACAGAATTATTCACAGGAGAATTTTAAGCTAGTTCACTTTCCGAATCTTCAGAGTTTTCATTTCTATGCTGAAATCCTATCTCGAATAGAAAATGGAGAGTTTCTAAAAATCATGGTGAGATTTGAAATGAATCAACACATGACAGCAAATTTTGTAAGAGTTGAGAAATCTCTTGGAAACAAATATGCGCTAGAGACTTACAAGCTTAACGCTCATTCCCATGAACTTAAGTACAACTTTCAAACTGCTCAAATTGATCAAGAGTTTAAACGCACCCTGGGTGGCAAACACTTTCTAACTTCTCCCGCTTTTTGTACTTCGGCCATTTTCACACAATCCAAAAGGATTGATCCTGTCGGTAGAACTCCCATAACCCTTATCAGCTCGAGTAACGACTGGACCTACGAAGGCCCCCCCCAAGAGAAGGTGATCTATGCTGAGTATAAAAATAGAGATTTTGCCGATCTAAAACTCAACGGGAATAATCTCCCTGCTCTCCATCTTTGTCTTTACCAACATGACTCCAACCATACTCCACCTGAAGTGCCGGTGGACATTTACCTTAGTAAACACTCCGGTGTTCCTTATCAAATGAATCATGGAGACCACAGGATCATAATTAAAAACTTAAAAAAACAAAGTATTTAAAGTTTAAAATACTGAATAATTTCCTCACAGGCCTCTGTTAATGGTAAGGATATAATCTGGTAAGGCTCCATAAGCTTTTGAAAAGTTCGCAAGGTGTTTCCCTTCCATTTCTTTACTCGATTATCCACCAGGAGGATTGCTCCGTGATCATTCTCAGAGCGCAAAAGGCGACCAAACTTCTGGTGAAGAGATCTCGTCCGGTGAGCAAGAAAATAATCATTGAATTCATTTCCGAATTTGGATTCAAAGAAATCCCGCCGTTTTTGAATGACTAGGTCCTGGCGAACGTCGGGAATCTTATCCACAATAATAAACGACAGCTTTTCACCAGGGACATCTATCCCTTCGCCAAAACTCTCCATGCCGATAAGAATTGCTGCGTTTTCTTTTTTAAAATCCTCAACAACATTTTTCCCCAAACCTTGGACAAAGACCGGAATTTTTCCCTCATATTCCTTAAGAATAAGATCTGTCGCCGCTTCAAACCTGAGGCGAGATGAGAAGAGAAGAAGAGTCTTTCCACCAAGTTTCGAGATCACAGTTTTAACTTCTTTCATTAAATCTTGGACGAAGAGAGGATCGGAAATATTCCTGGCATCGGGACAGAGGTAAACCTTCGAGTTATTTTTATAATCGTAAACTGCTTCGAGAAAGAGTCCTGACTTGAATCTCTTATCAGCTGAAAGATAGCTGTATCCGGTCATCCACTCCACTCCTTGCACGCCAGAATCTCCCGAGGCGTTTGCCAGAGTTGCAGAAGTGAACACCACGGATGAACTCATCTCCAAAAGCTCCTCATGAATTTTTCTACCGACATCTACGGGAGAGGACTCGACACTGTAGCCATCTTTATCGGAGAATTTGATAATCGTGCACCAGTCTTTCTGATTCTCCAGAAAATGCTTAAATGACCCCACAAGGCGTTCGAGAGAGCCAAAATTTGTCTCAAAAACCGCCCAAGCCTTAAGCTTTTGAGTATCATTTTTAAAGTCTTTATTCTCCCACCTGGACATATATGGAAGATATAAATTATAGAGTGTTTCGAGAATAAACCCCATAGATTGTATGTGATTTAGAATTGCAGCAGAGAGCGTGTCCTTGAGTTCCCCAGCTTTAGGGAAAGACAGTTCATTGGAGTAAGCTGGATTGTAGTTTGGAAGCTTCTTGAACCATGATTCAATGACTCCCGGTAGTAGGTCAAAGTGATCTCTCATCATTTTCAAATTGAAAGTCGTCTCTTCTCGAAGCTTCTGAATCATGTCTTCCGTAGAAAAACTATCTTCCGTGGTCGAGAGAAGGTATATCAAAGCCCCCATTCCCTGAGGGAAACTTTTTTGAAAAAATTCGAGGCTCTTATGTTGCACCTCGACTGTGAAGGCTTTCGTTGCTTCGTGCTCTAGGCGATGGGCCTCATCTACGATGACGTAAGGCGGCCTGGGAAGGCTTCTTGGCCAGTTGAGCATCAAAGCATGATTTCCAATAATAAGTTTTGCCTCCTTTGCTTCTCGAAGCCCTTGGACGTAGGAGCAATTGTTTACAAGGGGACAATTTTGGCCCGCGCAGGCCCGGTAGTCCACAGCAAGAGAACTTTCTTTCTCAGAGAATTCGGGAAGAAGTTTCTTTAAAACAAAAGGTATCTGCTCTCGGGTGAGTTTTTTCTCATAGGAAACCCGGCCATTGTAAAAAAACAACATTTCAAGATAAGCCTTTGTGAAAAGCTCTTCAAAGGGATCCAGAAAGAAACTTTCCGTTTTTTCCTCTCGAAAAAGAAGCTCACAAAGGTGATTAGAGGAGCCTATGAGCTTAACGACCTTGGCTTCATCACCTAAACCCAGGAGACGCTTCACTTGGGGAACATCTTTGGCAAGGGCTTGATCCTGCAGAGTCTTCGTTCCCGTAGCAATCAAGCAAGATTCTTTCTCACTTAATGAAAAAAGGAATGACGGAAGTAAATAACCCATCGTCTTCCCGGTTCCCGTTGGTGCCTGGATTAATGCATGAATTTTATTTCGAAATGCCTGACCGACTCTTAATGCCAATTGCTCTTGGGCGAGACGATATTTATATTGAGGGAGGCTTTCCTTTACTTCCTTCTCATTTCTCAGGATGGACTGAATATTTTGACCGGAAAAAACTTTCTCAAATTTTGACTCTGCATCTACTTCAATTGAGTCCGTTTTATTCAATGCAATGTAATTTTTCGCGGCGACTTCAAGAGGATAATCAATTGAGCTTGCAATTTCTTTTAATTCATCAGCATTAAGAAAGAAAAATTTTCGATAAAAAAAATCCTCTGGGAGCTCGGTCATAACTTCAGATAACTTCATACGGTAATCTCGATCGAGCAGAGTCAAGTAAGTCGAAAGGAGGATGGTCTTTAAAAGATCCCTCGAATCAGCAAGCCCCCTATGTTCTTCTTTTTCAGCTATGCCAAGAAGATGAATGAAAGCCTCAAGATTCAAAGTGCTTGCTTCAGGGAAAAGAAGGGCGAGATAAAAAATTGAGTCATGATAACTTTCTCTGCCTTTTGGTGAAGGGATTTTATCAAAATATCTTTTGAGAAAACTTTCTTCAAAACTTGCATTGTGAGCAAGTAGAGAATGACTTTCTAAGGTTAGGAGCTCATTCTCTACTGATTGCCAGATTGGAGCCTTGGCAAGTTGTTGATTGGTAATGCCAGTCAACTTTGTTATAAATGAAGAGACAGAATTCTCGGGTCTGACAAGGGAGGAATAGGTGCGAATAAGTTTGGTTCCTTCAAACTGATAAAATCCAATATCGATAATTTCATCTGTCGATGCTTGGACTCCGGTAGTTTCAATATCAATAACGGCCCATGAACCAAGTCCCATGATCGTCCTTTGCGCAAAGTGACATTAGAGGTCTAACATAAATTAATAGGCAGACTTCCGTCAATTATGCTAACTTGCATTAGAAATCTTTTTGCATCGAGGAATCATGGAATTGTGGTTAATGCAATTGCAGTCATTCTGCATTGTTCTTTTAATGGCGGCTGGAATCATTGTTCATCGGCGACGATCCCTTCATATTAAAATAATGAGCTTCGCCATGATTTGGGATGTGCTCCTGATTCTTCAGGTAGAGTTTAGCAGATCAGCGATTTTGAAGGCATCAAAAGCACTGTCGAATCCTCTTGCCCTTAATATCCATGTCAGTATTGCTGTATCTACGGTTATTTTATATGGGTTTATGGTATTTACTGGAAGACAACTCCTTTCTGGGAATTCAGCTCTTCTCTACAGGCATAAAAGATTGGGCTACTCCACTTTCATCCTAAGGATTTTAACTTTTATCACCAGTTTTTGGGCCGTTGCCCCGAAGGTTTAATCATGAGTGAATTTCAATTCGTTGAAGATATTATCAAAAGCGGGTTACCAGAATCTCAGGTTTTCATTGAAGATATGACCGGCACTCGTGATCATTTAGCGATTACTGTTGTAAGTGACGTATTCAAAGGTAAGCTTCTCATTGAACAACACCAGATTCTTATGGATCTTCTTAAAGAGGAGCTGAAGACCCGTATACATGCAGTGAAACTTCAGACTTATACAAAAGAAAAATTTGAGTTAACGAACAAGAGGTAAATTATGTCGTTTAATATCCTAAATAATGAAATTACTGAAATCGATTCTGTTGATAAATCTCTTGAGCTCCAACTTCAAATTGAGGGTATCCTAAAGAGTTCAAAGATAATTCTTTTTATGAAAGGGAACGCTCAGTCTCCACAGTGCGGTTTTTCAGCGAACACAGTGGCGATTCTAAAAAGTCTTGGAGTTCCCTTCAAAACATTCAACATATTGAATGATCAGGATATTCGGCAGGGGCTGAAGGAAATGTCCAACTGGCCAACTTATCCTCAACTTTATGTAAACGGTAAGCTCATTGGAGGAAATGACATAGTGACGGAGATGTTTCAAACCGGAGACCTTCAGGAATACTTGAAAAATAATTAAACATATGAAACGCATCATCGGAAGAATAAATCCTGAAGATAAAAATGTTTATATCTGGGGCGCAGGTTTCTCAGGATTAATCCTTGGTCACTACCTAAAAGACAAAGGTTACAAAGTCACAATCTATGAAAAATCGAATAAGATTGGCGGCAAGATTGGAACGAAAAAAACTCCTTCCGGTCTGGTAGAGAAAGGGGCCAATGCTTTGTACATGAATGCAGATGCAATGGATCTACTTAAAGATCTCAAACTATCCCCGCTACCGGCCACAAAGAAACTTAAGCGTCTGCTTCTGATTGAGGGAAAACCGAAAAGACCAATTCAACTATCAATACTTTCTAAATTGACAATAAACGGGCTTAGAAAACCTCCTCTCATTTCAGATGGCTTAAGTGTTGCAGAATTCTTTAGGCCATTGATTGGTACAGAAGATATAAACAAATACATCTCGCCAATCCTAGGCGGGATCTATGCAACTCCGGCCGAACAACTTCACTTTAAATCAATCTTTTATGAGCTTTCAAATTTTGCTCAGTTTGATTCTTATTGGGAGTTTCTTAAGATCTTTTTAAATTATCAAAAACGGAAACCGAAACTAGAGATTTCTGGTTCCGTTAGTTTTGAGGGTGGCATGCAAACTCTCATCAATCGACTAGGTGATGGTCTTAAGCATGAGATTAAGCTTAATTATAAAGAACCCTTTAAACTCAGAGGCAACACGATCATCTGTACCGATGCTCCAACAGCATCACAACTCCTTCGAGATATAAGGCCAGAATTTAGCAAAGAGCTAGGCAGGATTCGTTACCAAGAACTGACTACTACTACAGTTTTTCTAAAAAGAGAGATTCGCTCGCTCCAAAGGGCATTTGGTGTTCTTATCCCTCTGGGAAATCATTTCAACAGCATTGGAGTTATCAACAATAAAGCCCTTTTCCCGGCGAACAATCAGAATGTCTGTTCATACACCTTCATTTCACCAAAAAAATGCTCTAACGACGATGTGATGAGCGACATAAAGTCACTGTACTCTGAGTTTGAACCTTCAGATATCGACCATATTGAAAACACTTATTGGGACAGGGCCCTTCCCATTTATGACCTTCAGAGATTTCTAAGTGTAAAAAAGCTTCATCTCATTGCACAACCAGAGACACAACTTGCGCTTTTCGGAAATTATGTTGCTGGAATCTCGATTAGAGAAATGATCACAGCGGCAAGAGATTTTTCACATCGTCCTGCTGATTACCAAGAAATCATATAGAGTCATCCAAGAGTAGATCCTCCATCCTTAATATCGCATTCATTCTGCCCATGCCGTCAGAGCGAAAGTCAACCTTATCAAGTCCAAAACTTTTTAGTTGAGGGTATCTTAACTCCACGACGTCTTTATTTCCGAGAACAGAAATCTTTTCTCGAATCGCCTTAATCACCTTTGATTTGAAGCGAGGAGTCTCCTTAACTGTGCTCAGAATATTCAGATCAGGACGTCCGTTTGTAAGAGTCTCATCTGATGTATCGACATCATTTAATCTCACAATTATAACTGGCCCACTGCTATGATTTTCAATTCGTAGTGAGACATCGAGGACTAGTGGGAATCTTATCTGTTGTGACCCTGTTAGGAGCTTCTCAAATTTAGTAGGTACATAAATGACATCCATAACTAGAGTGCCAGAATCTCCCTTTTTTTCCATGCGCATGACGACTTTATTTGGTCCAAGCCTAACACCTGCCTCTTTTAGGACATCATTCCAAAGACCAGCATCGTAAGTGCTTACGAGGAGCTTATTAACATAGTCCTCCGAAATACTTGCAACGACCTCGGCGCCTTTATTGACCATAAGGTCTCGGATGACCCCAAGAGATTTTTTATGAAGTTGAGGAGTTAGACGGGTTGGTGCTGTTTTAGTATCCTTAATTTCAGTACATTTTTGTTTAAATTGATTAAATTTTTGGTCTGAACAAAAGTCACCATAAAGACTAACCTGAATATTTTCTCTCTCAGGTCGACTAGTGAATGATCCAAGTTTAATCTGACTTTGAATGGCCGAAGCCGCGAGCCAGAATTCTTTTTGGATTTTATACTGTTCAAAAATCTTCAAAGCAGACTTTGTTGTATTTGAACTAAGAAAGTCGGCAGCCTGGGCCAGAAGTAACCCTTTAATTGCCGTGTGTTTTTCCCGAATGAGGCGCTCTATTTTTTCTTGTGAGAAGCTAATCACCTTAGTTCCTACACGAAGGCTTACTGCCGGAATCACAATCCGTTCGTAGTCGAGTTCAACTTGATCATTACTGACTAGAAGGCCTTCGGCCATTTGGTCGAAACTTGCTTCCAATAACTGGAGATTAAAAAAGTCTTTCTGATCTTGAATTTTAATTTTGGTAAAAAAGTTAATAAGTTTTTCTTCAGAAGCTCTGATAACGGGTTTTTCTATGTCGACATTAAAAATCGGAGAGTTTGAGACTCCCGGGATTACTATGGAAAGTGAAAGCTTACCGGCCCTGAGAGTGACTTCGGAGGCGGAGAATTCAGTTCCAAGAACGATTCCATCAGTTTGCTGTTGGCTCGCTTTAAGCTGACTCTTAAATCCTTTAACATCATAGTAAAAATCTTCAACCCAAACCTTCGTCTCAGAATCAATAATTCTTAACCCTATTGCATCTCCAAAATCCTTTAAAAGTTCTTTTGATTCAACCGGAAGGATTGGACCAATTTTTGCTTCATTCAAAAGTGTCTTCCCAGGAAAGCTTCCATTGAACGGATCGATCACACCAATATTTTTTGCAATTTTCTGAAATTTATTGACGAGAAAACTTGACCAATCATAGTTTAACTTCGTGTCAAGCACGATATCAGGAGAACTAAAGGTCTGCGCCTGAACTAGAGAAGTTGCGAGGGAAAGTGCCAAGTAAAAGTTTTTTATCATGTTATTTCCTAGCGCAGGTTAGGGTTATTCGCATTGAACTTTATGTCGATGATGTCAAGGCCAAGTGTCAAATAAGCCGACTGATTAATTGACATTTTTCGAGGGAAGAAAGAAACTCCCGCCTGATTAAGAAATTTCGTCACATCCACGGAATAGGTCTTGTTAGTGTGTGGTTCAAGCGGCTTCTGAAGTTCCTTCATGACTGCGTCCCTAACTATTTCAGTCATCAAGGGAAGATTAGTTGGATAATTAAAAGAATTCTTAAGATGAACTCCGTTGAAGGGAGATAGAACTTTTATATCTAACCCTGTTCCTCCATTCGGAAGAGCTTTAAAAATAGGAATCACAGTAACCTCGACAGGAAAATAAATCTCTGAGTTATTGTTGTTCCTCTCTAACCACACAGCAATTCTGTTCTTAACCCAAGATGTAAAGCCTTTAGACTCAAGGAGCTTGAGATCAATACGGGCATTCACAACGGCAACAATCGTATCTGTTCCAGCAAAGTGAAGCTTGACGTTTTTTATAGTTACTCCTTTCAAAGGCGCAATCTTTTCAAATATTTGCTGAAAGAGCTGTGTTGAATTGGACACATCAAGAGCACCGTTAATCAGAGGCTCAGAAATTGCTAGGCTTATGTCAGTTCCAGACACTTGAGAAAAATCCAATTTAGGCAGGGGTCTTCCGGAGTTGGCCAATGTATTGCGGACATTAATATGACGGCCATTCAACATAAAACTTACGAGGCCAGCGAATTCGATGTTTTTATCCCCAGGAGTTGCGATTCTCTGCAGAGATATTCCTAGTTGAGCACTACTAATTATTTCAGAAATTTCGCTCAACATTGAGTTCATGGGGTTAAAGGAGATATTTTTATCTTGAGAGATATTTGAGCTTATCGAGGTCTTCTGTATTAATGGATACCGTCTTTCACTTAGAAACTCGTCAAATTTAACAGGATTGTTTCGATTGAAGATTTCAAAAGAAGTCGCAACTTCTTTGTTGATAAGGTAAATGTTCAACATCTCAGCGAGATCATTCGCTATGAAGTCTGACGCAAATGAAAGAAACCTCTGAGCAAGAAAATCTTTTCTTTTTATGATCTCATTTTTGAGTTTAGAGGTATTAAGACTTGTTTCAGTGCCATTAACAATAATCGAGATGTTTGGAACTTCCAGAGAATCAAATGATATATCCAGCGCCGGAGCATTTGCCTTATCAAGATTAGATTCAACTTTTAAAACACTGACTCGTGCAACTCCAGAGTCCGTCTTGAGACGAAGGATAGTGCTTAATTGAATCGGAGTATTTCGGGAAATGACATTTACGTTATTGAATTTTGCTTTGAGACCATCGCCGCAAGATGTTTCTTCAAGAAGACGATCTTCGCAAATGGCAAGGAAGCCTCCCTCAATCGCAAGGGTCGGAATACTTAAAGAAAGTTTGATATCAAAACCAAGGTCATGAGAATTTAAAATTTGAGTTTTCAAGCTTTGCTGATCGACCTGACCAGTAATTCTAATCTCTGAGTTGGAAAGAAAGAATTCTATATCAGTGTTGAGATTGAGGTCGCTTATCTCATTAACGACAGGTACGATAGGATTATCGATGATTTTAGATCTGGGTATTTTAAGGGCATAAATGTTTGAGGGTATTACAAGAGTACGAGTATCGTTGGAAGAACTGTTGTACTTTACGGCCATCTTAAGGATCTTGAGAATACCCTGTTCGTTGAGTCTCACCGCCAGTTGTTGCTGTGCCTGAGAGGCCCGAGCGAAACAGATAAATGTAATAATCAATACCCAAACCTTCATAAGAAACAAGCTCCTGACGGGAAGTTGGTAGGTCTTTTGCAATTTTGTTGCCAACAACCAGCCCTTTATTTCGAGTATTTAGAAGTGGGAGGATACTAAAGGCTGACAATCCACTCGACGAAGGGTGACCAAGATTTCGACACTCTTTCGGTTGTTGCCCGCGAATTGAACCATTGAAAACGACACCGAAAGTGTTGCTCTACTTGGCTTGTTTTGAGGAAGGTTTCATTTCTCCTTTCACTAGATGTACAATTTTCAGAAGAACATCTCCTAAGCGTCCTCGACCAAAGCTTTCTTTGCCAACTTATAGGTCAGACCTTTGTGGTAAGTTTGGAGATTCAACGCCAATATCTTAGGTCGTTAAACGGAGGTTTTGATGTAACTGATATAAAGACCCAAAAACAAATAATAAAATTGTCGATATAATTGACATCAAAGAGACAGAAGTAAAAAAATTACAAAAGCAGGTATTGATTTCCACGAGGATGTTAGCATCATGAAAATTTCAGGAGGAACACATGAAGCTACTACTCACATCTTTCGCCCTCACTTGTATTGCCTCGTTCAACCTAGGAGCTAAAACTCTTTCATACGCTGAAGTAAAATCTATTGCTAAGAATGTTCTTGAGGAGCGAGACTACGGTCTGACAGATGCCAAGCTTAATGACATTACTGCTTTTTGTCCTTCCTATAACTCATTAAGTCAAGACGAGAGAGAAGATTTTTTCGCCCACCTCATTGCTTCGATGGCAAGATATGAGTCATCCTTCAATGCTAAGACAACATTCATGGAAAATAACGGAAATGTAAGCGCTGGACTTCTGCAAATCTCCCTAGGTTCCATCAATCCGATTTACCGAAAGAATGGCTGTTCAGTCATTGGTTCAGCATCAGACCTTCAAGACCCGAAGAAAAATATTCAATGTGGTTTCGGTATCATCTCCACTCTTGCAAAGAAAGATGGATTCCTGGCCGATGGCCCGTCTAAGGGTGCAAGTCGATATTGGTCCGTACTACGAGCTCCTTATACAGTGTACATTAAGTCTCTAAAAAAGACGGTTAAGGTGGGTAAAAAATTTCAGGTGATTAAAGAATTGAACGAAAACTATTCTAACTGTAGATAAAATAAATTCTGCCCCTGTTCTTGGCAGGGGCTTACTTTATACGTAATCGCTCTCTTTTAATCTCTACCCAAATCATTTCATCTTTCTTCTTGCATAACACTTCCAAGTGATTGAATAGCCTCAGTTGCTCAATTAGCTCTAAGCTTTTCCAAATTCTTGAAGTGCTCTGAATTTCTTTATCATACTGAGTGAGATATGGTTTCTTACTTAGATAAGACGGATCAAGCATTTTGACGATATGTGACTGAAGGAACATGAAAAAACCTCTCATCTTATCGAAGTCACCTTGGAGCTCAACCAGTTTGTCGAAGAATGGCGCCAATTGTTTACGTGAGAAGTGAGAGGCCAACTTGAAGCGATCCAGTTTATCGAGTAGGAGCAAATCTTTGACCTGATACAAGTCAATTTCTCTCTCATCCGGGAAATTGATCTTCACAAGAAATACAGCATTATAGAATGTGCCCAGATCATTCTCCAGTGAATCCAGGATCCAATTTCTTGCTTCAAAGCTAAGAGGAAGTCGAAGGTAGGAGCAGACGAAATCAAGAAGCTTATTATAGTCACGAAATCGTGGAGGCTCGATCATGAGTGTAGTGATCTTGTTTTCTTTGAGAATCTTTTTCCAAGCGCTATGATCACTTTCAAAACTTAAAATTATGAATCGATCTTGCAAATTCAGTTTCCCAAGAATTTCAATCAACTCACTTGAAAGATCGTTTGCCTCGTGGATAAAAAAACTTTCTTGATTACCGAAAAGGTTTAGACTCTCAAATTCTTCCTGGATCCAAGCTTTGGTGACATCTGAAGCCATCTTATGATGTATTATTTTATCATTCACCTCACGAAGGAGGTGGTCTTTAACCATCTTCAGACACATCGGTTCGAAAGTATTAATTGCAAGGACCCCTTCAAAAGATCTCAGAGTATCCTTGTGGTATGAAGAAAAAAAATCCCAAATTTGCCACTTAGAATGCATATAAAATCATATCTCTAACATTAACCGCAGCTTGCTCCGCCAAACTCTTCAGGGTTTTCCTCTGGACACCTGCGTTCTGCGTACCCACGACTTGTACCCCTTCATTGTCTAAAATTTCTCGCGTATATTGGGATCTTAGAGGAATAAGATCATTAAAGATGATCTTAGAAGTAGACTTGACCTGCTCACCTATTCCTGACTTGATGAGCGCGATCTCTTCTTCAGTTGGATGTTTGATCACGATCACGTGAAGGAAAAGGGAAACATCCGAGGTTCCTGGAATGTAGAAACTCTGGCGCTCCCCTCCAATAGCATTTTTTGCCTTATCCTGGGCAAGTCGTAGGTTCGAAGCTTTTATCGACTCTGTGACTTTCTCTGGGGACTTAATAATACCTATAAGGACAGCATCAGCATCCTTGGAATACCCACTTGCGAGCTTAAGACCGCTGAAGCCAGTGAGAAGTCGGTATGTCTCGCGAGTAAAATCAGTATGAATTTCAGAAAAGTTTGAATAATTATAAAACATGGGAACAGAAAGGGTGTAAATTCCAAATTGAGAAAGTGGATTCTCATGCTGCGAGAATCGGTATCCACTGCACCCCGTAAGTATGAAAAAAATAATTAACTTAACCATGATTAAAGCTATATCATAGACAAGAAAGAAGAGCTAGGTTACTGGTTAGGGATCATGTTTAAGAAGATTGACTACAAAAGCTTAAATTACGCGGAATTAGACCGACTTGATAGTCATGACTTGAAGCGCGACAATTTACAATCATTTTATCAAACCTTTGACTTCCTGAGCTTAGTAAAAAGCTGGCCGGCGATTATTGGAGATAAAATGGCCGCTGTAACATCTCCTTTAAAGATCAAAGGGGATACACTTATTATCCTCTCCAAGCACGCAAGCTACTCCCAGAACATTTCTTTTTTGTCTGAAGAAATTAAAGTAAAGATATTTCAACTTTTCCCTGAATTAAGAAAGATTATTCGAAAACTAAATTTTCAAACGCAGGAAAGTTTTTTTTCTTCATCTCCTGAAAACGATGAAAAGAAAAAATCCATTCAGATTTTTCATCCACAAGATCCTAGGTTCAAGGCACTGCGTTTAGAAGCCGAGAGAATTTTTTCAGACATCTGTGACCCAGACCTTAAAAAGATCCTCATTTCAATTTACATCCAGTCGCGATAACGTCAGGAAAAGAAGTCCTTTTTTTTCTTCTATTTTAAAATCATAAGGCATATTTTCATGAATGATCTTGAGCAGGCGATCGTCTTTTTTTATAACGAAGAATGCTCTCCCATCATTTGATAGGCAACTCAAGGTAAGATTTAATAAAATGTCCCAACCGTCAATAATGAATGATCTACAGGTTTGCTTACGTCTATCAGGGGATTGAATACCATGGCCGGATAAAAAGTAAGGTGGGTTACATACTATAAGATCATAGGTTGAGGAAGGTTGCCAGTCAGAGAAAGATTTTTGAATAATGTTTGCTTTTACTGCAGGATATAAATATTTGTAAATGTTTTGTTCCAAAGAGGAGAGGAATTCGTTTTGAACTTCAATAAGTGACAGTGTCTCGGGTCTAATTTTATTTGCAATTTCAATTCCAATGACACCACATCCTGCCCCCAAATCTAATATGTGAGAAGCCGTCTTTTTATTCTTAAAGACATAGTCCACAAGATGAAGAGAATCCTCGCAGAAGTGGTAAAACTCAGGTTGAAAATAATCAATCATAGGTCATTTGCTGAATTGTCTTTTTCAGCATTTCGGAATTTATATCGCCTAATTCGATGAGCTTGTAGAGGGCCATCATGAAGTATTCAGAATCATTCAGCATTAACGTCAATATGCCCCGGTATTTTGGAAGAAACGTATTGGAGGATTGTCGGGCGAAAATTTCAGAAATTGTTTCTTCACTTATGGTGTATATGTACCAAAGCATGTCTTCTTTTTCAATTTCTTTACAAATGTTAATGACATCAGTCGAAGGTAACTGACCTATCGTTAAAAAGGGCCACAGCCAATATGCCTGCTGCTTGATAGGGAATCGATCAATGCTCAATTCGGTCATCCGCTGTTCCTGATTCATTGAAGAGATCCTGAGAAAATTAACAAACTGTGGGGCCAATATTTCAACTGCCTTCAACGACATTTTTGATTTAAGTTCTTTAGTATCAACCTCAGCAGAAAGTTCAAGTAGTGATTGCTCATTGAAGTAACTCTGAAGGTAGAGTACGACAAGATGAAAGATTTTCCTATCAGCGGGATGACGAGAAAATTTGAGAAAAATTTGTCTGACAAACTCTTTTCCAATTCTATGTTCAATCGTCTCTTTGTTTTTTCTTCTCCAGATAAAACGAGGAGGTTTAGAGATAATTTTTTTTAATAAATTATCTGATCGCGTAATGTTACCGATCATCAGATATAAATAAGACTTGAAAAATAGCTCTGGGATAGTTTCCTCCGCCATTCCACTCACATGTTCAGATATTTTCTTTTTCACATCTGCATCTGTAATAAGGTTAAAAGACGAATTAGCAATTTCAACTAAAAAGAAATAATCCTTCTTAAACTTGTCTTCAACTTTACGACTTTGAGATATCCATCTCAGCCATTTTTTCAAGGGGTCATTCTCTGGCAGCCTGGTGACACAATCTCTTATTTTGATAAGCAATTTTTCATTCAAAAGTTCAGGAGGATAGAGAAGAAGGGCGAGCTGATTGACTTCGTTCTTGAGGCTTGCGCATCCCAGATTTTCTACGTTTATTGATGAAATAACCCTAAAACCATCTATACCTACAGATGGCCTGAAAGCTACCTCATCAAATTTTATCTCTGACTCAAGAAGCTTTTTTTTTTATCGGTAGCTGTCTCTTGGGCGATGGCGATTGAGAACAGACTTGTCCGGAAGCTTGCAAGATCAGAGAAGAAGTTTTGAATAATTGTTTTACGGAAATAGACAAGTAAAAAAAGAACTAATATTCCGATGATGCCAAGATATTTAATCCAATTTTGCTGTTTGGATGGAACATAGACCTTCCTGGCACCAACCTTCTCTTCTAGTCTACTTTTTTTTTTGGGAACCATGTTGTTTTTTTTAGGCTTTAATTCAGTGACAACGATCTCAGCATTGTCAATCGATGGCAATACTTCGACAGGCCGGGAAGATTTTTCATCTCTCAGCATTGATACGTTAATTCCACCCACCAGAGTAATATCATTTTCTAGATCTTCATTCTTGAGGGTATCTGGAGGCATGACCAATACATTTTTTGCCTCACTTATAGGGTTATAAGATTGAGTTTCGGAACCTAAAAGAAAACGGTTCACAAGATCATCTTCACGGATAAAAAACCAGTAGCCATTTCCAGAACAGACTTCGTCGTCAGGTTTGATAGAACCATTGTGATAAAGCTCAATCACTTTTTCTTTAGAAACAGGGCCTAAAATATGATTCGATTTTGTTCTGATCAGCCAGTTCTTATCCATTGTCTACCTGGCCAGTAATCCCAGCAGGGCTACAAGATCCTGGTCCGTAAATCTCAGGCCCAAGGAAATAGTTGCACTTTGACTTCCATCCTTAGAAATGAGGTCTTCACCCGCAAGCCGAGTAAAAAGAACATTCCAAATTTTGATTTCTGTGAACAACCTAAGATTTGCTCCTGCTTGCTTTTGATAGTCAAACAACTCAAGGCCTGCTCGAATTCCATAGTCTGGAATGAAATAATCGGTTCCAACGCCACCACTGGATTCGATGATACCGGCCCGAAGACTCCAGCGCTGAATCCTTCGGCCGATTTGAAAATTAAACTTAAAATCTGATTTACTAATTTTTCTTACAGAGGTTTTAGTTTCCGCTCCACCATTAGTCGAAGTGTAAGTATCTGTTTCTGTTTCTGGCTGGGGCCCGAAGTCATTTGTTACTAACCCAAGTCTAAAGAAACGCTCCGGTGCAGGATAGATATCCAGATCAAATCTTGTATCCGAGCCGGTTCGCGTATTGGCACCTGTTGAGAGACCAATATCCGCCTCAATGTTATTAATCCTGTTCACAAGACGATTAACCGAAGATAGCGTCTGAGACACTTGATCGACGACAGCATCGTCACGAAGTAATTTTCCCACTGTCCCTTTTCCGTCCTTTACATCGGCGACAATAACCCGAAGGTCATTGACAGTAGCGTCAACTTTATCCATTATCGGTCCGACTTTTGAGAGATCTGCCATTAATGAATCTTTCTGGTACCTATCGGTTTCATGTGCTAATTGAGAGGAGAGTGCTTCTAGGTCGTCAATAATCCTATTAACCTTTGCCTCATTTGTATCTGTAACCCGCTTAAGGCTAGAAGTCATTTCATTGATGTTGCTCACGATGTTTTTAATCACATTGTTGCCCTTATCATCCCTGAGCGCCTCTTTTACACTGGTCATAATGTCTTTAACATCTTTTAAGACGGCAGAAGCATCCTTTGCCAAGTTATCAAGACCTTCCCCACCCTCGGTAAGAATGATTGAATTTTCAGGTAGGCGGTCACCTTGCTGGTTGCCAAGATCCATATCAATAAACTTATCACCTAGAAGTCCCACGCTTTTAATTTTCAATTTAGCGGAGGGAGTGATTTTAATTTTTTCAATTATTTCAAAAGTTAATAGGGCCTGATTTCCTTCAAGTTCAATACTTTTAATACGACCGGCATTAATACCTGCAACCTTAATGGGAGTTTTCTCAAAAATTCCGGAAGCATCGCTAAGAATAGTTTTGTACTGCACATGCTTTCCAAAGCCTGATTGGTTTTGAGTTATCTTAAGTGACATGACCACAACACTGGCAATGGCCATCAAAGTTAAAAAACCTACTTTCAGTGGATTCAAAATCCTTTACTCCATCTAACGGTTATAAACTTGATGATAATCGATTCCGTCTATAACTCAAGGAATCTTCGGATGATAGGATTTTCCGATTTTTTGAAGGTTTCTACATCCAAATGCTCAACTACTCGACCTCTTTCCATAAAAACGATATAGTCTGAGTATTTAAGTGTGGCATGTATGTCATGAGAAATGATGATGGAAGTAAAGCCTCGATGTTCGTTTCTACGGTGAGTGTCTCTCATGAGATCGTAGACCGTGTGAGTTGTTATAGGATCCAGACCTGATGTGGGTTCATCATACAACATGATATGAGGATCGAGCGCAAGACCTCGAGCGAGTCCAACTCTCTTTCTCATTCCTCCGGAAAGTTCAGAAGGAAGACGCCTTGAAGCCTCTTTTGATATCCCTACTGATTCTAAGAGACCCATCACCTTATGTTCAATTTCATCTTCCGACATTTTAGTAAATTCTCTTAAAGGGAATGCGACATTATCAAACGATGAAAGAAAATCAAAAAGGGCTGCATACTGAAAAACCATTCCAAAGTTACGTCGAAATTCTCTTAATTCTAGCTCTCCAAGGTGATTAATGATTTGATCCAAAACGATCACCTCTCCCTCAGATGGCATAACAAGACCTAGAATATGCTTCATCAAGGTTGTCTTTCCGGCCCCAGAGAACCCAAGGATTGTTGTGATCTTTCCTCTATGAATCCCAAAGTTAAGGTTATTAAGAATGATTGAGTCACCAAACTTTTTAGAAAGATTCTTAAACTCCACAGAAAAGTCATTTCTCATAGAATTTTCGCCAAAAAACTCGTGAGAAAGAAGTCTACCACTAAAACTGTGATCATACCCCAGACTACGGCCATGTTCGTTCCTTTACCCACTCCCTCTGCGCCACCAGAGACATTGAACCCCTGATAAGTTCCGATGATGCCGATGAGGTAACCAAAGACCGTGGCCTTAATCAGACCCTCAGCGACCATGCCAAGTCTCATAAAGTCACTTATTTTTTGAGTATAGAGAATTTCATCAATTTGTATGACCTTCACTCCGATGAGCCAAGATCCCCAATAACCAATGAGAAGAAAGATCCCTGAAAGAAGAGGCATGGAAAGCATTGCCCCTAAAATACGAGGGACGGCAAGGTACTGGTAACTATTAATCCCCATAACCTCTAGTGCATCGATCTGCTCTGTCACTTTCATACTTCCAATTTGGGCCGCCATAGCTGCACCACATCTGCCAGCGACTACAAGCCCTGATAAGACGGGAGCTAATTCTTTTGCTAATGCAATTGATACAATCGGGCCTATAAAGGAATCTGCATTAATCGCTTTAAAACCTAGATAAATCTGAAAAGCGAAAACAGCTCCTGTGAAAATTGATGTCAGAAAAATAATAAAAACAGATTTATTTCCCATGAAATACATCTGATCAAACAGTAGCTTTAAGCGAAAGGGAGGCTTAAAGGTCCAGAAAATAGTTTTTAGAGTAAAGTTGGTGAAGTCCCCTAGTCCTTTTAACTGTCGAAGGACGGTATCTCCTAAATCTGTTACTCTTGCTTCTGCAATCTCTTTAACTTTCATGATCTTACTTTACTTTATAAATTCTAGGAATTCGACCAGAGACAGCACACATAATCTGATAGGCGTGCGTTTTAGACTGAGCGGCAAGCTCAGTTATCTGCCAATTTTCGTGCCCCCATATCTCTACTCTATCATTGTTTTTTATTTGCAATTGCGCTTCTGGGTCAAATTGGACGAAGGCCATGTCCATATTAACTCGACCGAAAATTTTCCCCTTTACTCCATTTATAGAAAGTGTCGCCCCACTGAAGTAAGTTAGAAAGCCATCCCCATATCCAACTGGCAGCACGACAATGAAAGAGTCTTTATCCAGGACATTAACTCCATATCCGACGGGGGTGCCTTTTTTAGCAATAAAAGAGGACATCACCTTGGTCACCCAGCGAGATATTTGTTTACCCTTCCAGATAACAGGATCGATCACACTGGGTGGACCGTAAAGCATGATTCCCGGACGAATATAAGATTCGTTCGAACCAAATTTTTGCTCAATGGCCCCGGAGTTTGCAACAGAAGTCTTTTCAATAATGACACCAGAATCCAACAAAAATTTTTTGATCCTAAGAAATTCATCAAATTGGCGACTGGTCTTATCATCATTCTTTAAAAGAGTAGAGGAACGAGCAAAATGGGTCATAAGATGCTCTATCCCCCGCGCCTTAAGTTCAGGAAGATATAACTGAAGGTCCTCTTGTGAAAGACCTAATCGATTCATTCCAGTGTTTATTTTCAAGATCAGGGGCATTTTTTTAAAGTCAGACGACTTAAGAACAAACTCGAGGTCACTCCGCTGATGAATCACCGGTATCATTAAATCTTCAAGATAAGCCCGTTTGCCGTCACTCTGAGAAATTTCAGTATCAGAAAAAACGATCAGACGAGATGACAAACGAGGAACTTCTTTTTTTAAAAAAAGAGCTTCTCCAAGACTTGCGCATCCTAGGTTCTTCACTCCACATTCCTCTACAAGAAATCTGGATACAGGAACGAGGCCGTGTCCATAGGCATCGGCTTTAACCATAGGAAGGACTTCTGCATTAGGCGCAAGATCTTGAATCATGTGAAAATTACTCTCCAGAAGAGAGAAATTAATTTCCAAAAAACTTGAGTGCCTCATTAAAGAGTTATTCTTTTCGCATCTTTTGGTGACAGCATCAGGCGCTTTTCTTGTTCCTTTAATTCTAAATCTGAAAACTCCTTCTCGAAAATTCTTAAATAGTGGTTTGAGGAAGGCGGAATGAGCTTCAGCACCGGAAGCATATCCACTGAAAGCACATTCGAATTATCTTCAAAAAATTTCCAATAACTAAATTCTTTCACAAAAGACTGAAGCATCTGCGTCTCTGTTTCAATGTCCTCCCTAGGTATGAATAATAGGACATGCCATGGTCCGAAGAGAGAGACTTTTGTCGTTTTCTTAAGTCGACCTGAAAGCTGTAGAAAAAAATCATTAAAGAAAGAAGACCAGAAGAATTTATTGTTCGTCCTTTTCTTAATCATATCGGTGAGTGGAAGAAGACTCAAGGCCACGATTCGAGAGTCCTGGTCTAGTGAAACTGTCTGCATTTTATCCATCATGTCCAAGGCTTCCCACATAGGAAGAAACTGCGATGAATAATGAGGTAATTTTTGATAGAGTTTAAGTTTTCGGTAGCTCGAACTCAAGAGCGATTCAAGAACTTCCCAGGGGAAGTTCATCATTCGCTCTTCTCTGAATGAAAGATACACAAGGATTTCAGGATTAGCGGCTCCGGAGTATACTTTCAGACAAACTGGAGCGATCTCAAAGAGATCATTCGCGACCTGAATGGCCATCTCTTGAGCAAAACCTTCAATTCCCTGTTGATTGATCTCACCCAGCCATAATGAGGGAAATGAATGGTGTTTTTTCTTGGAAGCCTCAGGAGAAATAAGCTTTTGACCACTTTGACCAAGTTCATAGACTCCATAAGCATCAATGGCATCCCACTTCTCTAACTTTCCCAAAAGAGATTTTGTGAAATCAAGTCGAGTGGACTCGGCTTCAATTTCTCCACAGATTTTTTTAATGAAACTAAAATGTGCTCGGAATTCTTCCGCTTCTGATCTCTCAGAAATAAAGCGTTGACTTCTGGCCTGAAGACGCTGAATACGTCCTTCGAGTTCATTCTTGATCTTCATGGATTCAATTTCATTAATTCTTCTCGTAATAAGTGCTCCTATCTGAATGTTCAGTGAAGCATCTAGATGGATGTATCCCAGAGGATTTAGGCCAAAAGTCGACTGAAGAAGAACTTTCGTAGAGTCCTTTGAGAAAAAAGCGTAGGATAAGCTTCCTTCAATAACTTTTGGATGTGACCTGAACTGAACACTTCCTTGACTCATTTTAATCACATCAATAATGGTCAGATCAGGAGTTTGGAGCGAACTGGCGACCCAATATTCATCCAGAGTTTGATAAAGGTGGGCGAGAATGTTTTGATGCCTTAATGCGTTTGCAATTTCTTTAGCGCACCCCATGTCATCCATGAGAATTGCCACTGTGAGTTCTATTCCTTGAGTTGTGGTCTGCATAGGTCCTCCCGACCAAATGATAACTTTTTAAAAATGGTAACTTATTGCTTACGCCATCGGCAACTTATGAAAGTGCGATCATCTGCCAGAAACTAAGCGCCAGTGCCTCAAGATGTGTTCCTTGAGGATTTTCAAGGACCCAATCAATTTGTTGATAAATCCTTTGGCGATCTTGATAGATTTCAGAAAGTCTATCTTTTCCTAGGTTAATCAAGGGCCTAGCCTCAGTGCCCTTGCCTTGAAGACGATTCCAGCAATCCTCAAAAGGTGCATCGAGATAGCAAAACTTGATCTTTCTACTAGGCTTGAATAAATCCAGCACAACCTGAGAGAGCGCCCCACCACCTAATGCCAAGACTCCCTTACCCTCCTCCTTTAACCACCCCTCAAGAGATTGCCGCTCCCACAACCGAAACTTCTCCCACCCATTTGTTTGGACAAGCTGGGAAATGTCCCGAGCCTTGTGACCTTTGAGGATGAGTTGATCAAGGTCGTCGAAAAACCATTCCTGATCTGGCGAAGATCGCTTGAGCTCCCATAAAAGGGAGCTTTTACCTGCTCCAGAAAAGCCAGCAATCAAAATTTTTTCGCATTTCGCCATCAAGGCCCTTCTCAGTTTGTGATTATTCTAATAATTAAACCTAACTCGATATTTTAATACAAAGGTATATATGAACAAGCAGGATAAAGTCGCGGCCAAGATTAATCTCATCAAACTGCCCACTAATAACCCAATCTCTTTTGAGCTAGACGCCAAAACTGAGTGGATCAAAGAATTCCTGTCAGAAATGAATGAAAATGCTACGGAAAAGTCTCCAGAAGAATACTTGAAAGAAACCTCCATCCTTATTTCAGGGGAGATGGAGAAAAAAAATAAAACCGATCTAGGAGAGTTTCTAATTGTGAAAGGAACAATTGAGGCAGACTATGCCACTGAGTGTGTTCGGACTTTAAAGCCCATGACAGTGCAACTCGATGTGCCATTTAAAGTCATTTTTATTGATGAAGAGCTTGCAAATAGCGAATTATTCGCTGACATCGATGAGACTTATGTCGAAAATGATATTTACGAAATCTACTTTTACAGCAAAAGAACCGTAGATCTTCAGGAAATGCTTCATGAGCAGATCTTTTTAAATTATGACCAATACCCTGTTCTTGACGCGGATAGCAAGCTGACGGGACTCGGCACTGAAGATGCATCCTAGAGGCTGGAATTTAGAGCTTGGCAACAAGAGTAAACTATATTAGAAATAGAACCTCATTTTTACAAAAACTGATAAGTGTTAGATAAATATCGGAGGCTTTTGTGGCAGTACCTAAGAAGAGAACCAGCGTTTCACGTAAGGGTTTAAGACGAGCTGGTCAACATCATAAACTTTACAGAAAATTTCCACAGGCTTGCCCAAATTGTGGTGACTCTGTTCTTCCTCACCACGTATGCCCTTCTTGCGGGCACTACAAAGGGAAACAAGTTTTTGAAATTAAGACCAAAGCTGAAGAAAACAGCGCTGAAGCTTAATTGATCTCATGTAAATTCAATTAAAAAAGCCTTCGAAAGAAGGCTTTTTTATTTGGGCCGGATTAATGACGAATAAGGACTATTATGAAATTTTTCAATTCGAAAATTTTAGGAACCGGAAGTTTCCTTCCTGAAAGAGTCGTAACGAACGATGATCTTGCCAAAAGGATAGACACGAGCCATCAGTGGATTGTTGAAAGAACTGGTATCCATCAGAGAAGAGTTGCCGATCTCTCCAAAGGCGAGTCTCCGAGTGGCATGGCCAAAGAAGCATCTCTTAAGGCGATTGAGGCGGCAAATTTAACGGTTAATGACATCGATATGATCCTGGTCTCCGCGACACTTCCTGACCAAACCATGCCAAACACGGCATCCGTTCTTCAAGATAAACTTGGAATCACCAATAATTGTCCTGCTCTTGATGTAAATGCCGCATGCTCAGGTTGGATTTATTTGATGCCAATGGCGGATGCACTAATTAAAACCGGTCTTTACAAACATATTTTAGTAATTGGCTCTGAAATGCTATCTGCTTTTAATAATTGGGACGACCGAAATACTTGTATCCTTTTTGGTGATGGGTGTGGAGCTGTGGTTCTAGGTAGAGCTGCTGAAAATGAGGAGTCGAAAATTTATACTTCAGTTTTAACCTGTGATTCGACTAAAAAAGATCACCTAACCTTAATGGCCGGCGGTGCATGCAAAAGAATCAATCATGAAATCCTCAATAATAACGAACAGTGGATGACCATGAATGGGCAGCAGATTTTCAAATCTGCCGTCACAACGATGGCTGCCCATGCTGAGAAAGTTGTCAAAGACGCTGAACTTACTATGGATCAGATTGATTGGTTCATCCCTCATCAGGCGAACCTTAGGATCATTGAAGCTGTTGGAACAAGATTTAACATCCCGACGGAAAAAGTTATCATTAACGTAGACCAATATGCGAATACCTCTTCAGCTTCAGTTCCGATTGTCTTGGATGAGGCCGTACGATCAGGAAAGATTAAACGAGGAGACAATCTTCTTCTGGCAGCTTTCGGAGCTGGACTTACCGCCGGCGCTATTTGTCTTAAGTACTAAAAAGGATTAAAGGATGAAAGTCACAGTCGTCTTCCCTGGGCAAGGGACGCAGTATGTGGGAATGGGCCAAGCCTTTTTGGATGTTGGTTATTTTGAGAAGGCTAATCAGGCAGCAGGTTATGATCTAAAGACATTGATGCTCGAAGGACCTGCGGAAGAACTAAAACTCACAGAGAATACTCAGCCAGCTATCGTGGCCCACTCACTGATGCTATTTGATAAATTAAAAAGTATCCTCAAAAAGAAAAATATTCAGATTGAAAGAGTTCTTGGTCATTCTGTGGGTGAATACTCAGCCCTTGCGGCTGCAGGTGTGATGACTTTTGAAGAAGCAATCAAAGCAGTGCACTTCCGAGGTAAATACATGCAGGAAGCAGTTCCGGCCGGAAAAGGCACTATGTATGCTATCCTAAAGCAAGACGAGGCAACAATTCGTGAAGCCTGTGAAAAAGCTTCAATATCAGATGAGAAAGTTTCTCCGGCCAATTTCAACGAGCCCTCGCAAATTGTGATTTCAGGGGACAAGGCAGCCAATGCGCGCGCGATCAAATATATGGAAGAAAAAACCGGTGGAAGAGTCAAAGCCATCGAACTCCAGGTATCTGCTCCGTTCCATTGTGCACTCATGAAACCGGCAGAAATTAAATTAAAACCGATTCTTGATGGAATTAGGTTTCAAAAGCTTTTATTTAACTACATCGCAAATGTTGATGCGAAAGAGTACCATACTGATACAACCCCTGAGACCATTAAGGGAAATCTCTTAACACAAGTTTGTGGAAGTGTTCTTTGGACTCAAAGTATTCAAACCCTTTCTAATAATACCGTGATTATTGAATGCGGTCCGGGAAAAATTCTATCAGGCCTCATTAAAAAGATTAACCCTAACTTGAAAATCATCTCTCTAGATTCTGAGACAGGATTTTCTGAAGTCGAGACCCTATGATCGCTACTTACACTGATCTCAAAGACAAAGTTATTCTCGTCACAGGAGCAGCCAGAGGAATCGGAAAAAATATTTCTCTCGCTCTTGCCGCTCAAGGGGCCCATGTGGTTTTTAATTATCGAGGTGATGAAGCCAAGGCAAAGGCCCTAAAAGAAGAATTGGAAAAAACAGGTGGTAAAGCGACCGCACTTAAGTTCGATGTTACAGATTATGAAGCAATGACTAAGGTCATTGATGACTTCACTAAGAATGTCGCCCCGATTTCTGGCCTTGTTAATAACGCCGGAATATCAAAAGACACTTTACTTCTTAGGCTAAAACCCGATGAGATTTCTTCAATCATCGACACCAACTTAAAAGGCGCGATGATGGTGACCCAGGCTCTTTCGAGAAACTTTCTCAAGGCTGAAGATGTTTCTATCGTTCATATGAGTTCGATTGTTGGCCTCATGGGGAATCCATCTCAAGCTGCCTATGCAGCTTCTAAAGCCGGGCTCATCGGATTTTCTAAATCAGTAGCAAAAGAATTAGCATCAAGAAATGTACGCTCTAACGTCATCTGCCCAGGATTTATTCAAACAGATATGACTGTGGCATTGAACGAAAAGGCAAAAGAGGAATATTCCAAATCGATTCCAATGGCGAGATTTGGAACCCCCGAAGAAGTGGCCAATCTCACTTGTTTTTTACTTAGTCGCGCGTCAAGTTATTTAACTGGCGAGGTGATTAAAATTGACGGCGGATTGTACATCTAATAAATTACCCGAATCTCACATTTTGGAGGATATTTTAATGGAATTACAAGACAAGGTGATTAAGCTCGTTTCTGAAGCTACAAAAATGGACGCAGCTAACATTAGCCTTAACACAAGCTTTGTCGACGATCTTAACCTTGATTCACTAGATATGGTTGAGCTTATGATGAAAATGGAAGATGAATTTGGTGTTGAAATACCAGAAGATGAGACTGAAAATCTTAAGTCCATCGGCGATGTTGTGACATACTTAAAATCTAAATCTCACTAATTGAGACCTTTTGAAGGCCACCGAAAGGTGGCCTTCTGCTTTCAGGGCCTTAAACTAATCTAAAGAGTTATTTATGAAACTAAATCGAGTAGCAGTTACCGGAATGGGTGCCATATGTGGGCTAGGAAATACACTAAATGAAGTTTGGTCAAACGCTATCGCTGGAAAATCAGGTATAACTGCTCTAGAACGACAAAATACTGAAGGGTGGCCCGTCACTTTCGGTGGTGAAGTTAAAAACTTCAAACTCAACCCTGAACTCATGGATCTTAAAGATCAGGATCGTTTTGATCTTTTCAATCAATACGCACTTCACTGTACGGATGAAGCGTTGAAACATTCGAGGCTTTTAGATGCCAATTATGCACCGGAAAAGATTGGTATTATCTTCGGAACTGGACTTGGTGGATTTCCTCATCTTGAAGCGAATCACAAAATTTTTCTCGAAAAGGGCGCAAGACGTGTTTCTCCATTTTTTATTCCCTCAGTAATCCCTAATATGCCGGAGGGTCTTGTTTCTATTAAGTGGGGCTTCAAGGGTATTAACTTTGCAATTGCATCTGCCTGTGCTTCAAGTGCTCATGCCCTCGGCATAGCAGCTTCCGAAATCATGCTGGGTCGTCAGGATGCCATGATTACAGGTGGGACAGAGGGAGTGATCACCGGCTACACGATCGCGGGGTTTGCTTCGATGAAGGCACTATCAAAGAGAAACGATGAGCCTCATCGCGCTTCTAGGCCATATGACCTAGATCGTGATGGATTCGTGATGGGTGAAGGTGCAGGAGTTATCGTTCTGGAGAACTTTGAAAAAGCGAAGGCCCGAGGTGCAAAAATTATCGCCGAGATCATTGGCTTCGGTGCCAGTTCGGATGCCAATCATATCACCGCACCTCATCCGGAAGGCCTTGGTGCCCTCATATGTATGAAGCAAACACTAGAAATGGCTGGGGTTGCAAAAGAAGAAGTGGGATACATCAATGCCCATGGGACTTCAACCCCGCTAGGTGATGTTGCAGAAACTCAAGCGATTAAAAAGGTATTTGGAGAGCATTCTTATAAACTGGCCGTAAGTTCGACAAAGTCCATGACGGGACATTTACTGGGGGCCGCGGGAGGATTGGAATCCATCTTTTGTATCAAGGCCCTAGAAACAGGCATCCTACCACCGACTATAAACCTTGATAATCAAGATCCGTCCTGTGATCTTTACTATGTTCCGAATAAGTCCGAAATGAGGAATGTTAAGTATGCCCTCAACAATTCCTTCGGCTTCGGTGGGACTAACTCCTCGACTCTCTTCAAAAAAGCTGATTAATCTCATTTCATAAAAATCTATATTAAAAGAAATCCCTGTTCATTTTACAGGGTTAGACATATCGACCGTCTTTTCATGTTAGCTTCATGTGATTAACTAAGAGGTGTCCATGTCGTTTCTAAGATTTACATTAATCATGTTACTTCCCGTTCTCAGTGCATTTGCCAAAGAGGAGAATGTCGTCTGGACAGCTATTCAAACAGGAAGTGAAATGGTCACTTCCCAGGAAGTGAAACGATATGTGGAACACATCCTCATGTCGGATAATATGCATAGAGCACTTTTCCAGGAATCTGAACAAAACTTTGAACGATATCAAGATAATGTAAAGATCATATCTGAAGCCTCTTTCCAAGCGGCACTTAAACGTATCGCTTTTTTGAGAATGGTTCAGAAATCCGCGATTAATCAGACAAATCGCTCAATCTTTACCACCACAAGAGAAGAACTCAAAAAATTAATTAGAAAAAAAGTAAAACTTAAGTTGAGTGCTTACCAAGATAAAAGTAGTGACAATGAAACTGCGATTTCTTATCTCGTTCAAGATCTAAAAAACTCTGGGTTTGCTTTTTCTGCTGATGATAGCGACGCAACAATCTACAAAAGATGGTTCGACCGACTAAGCTTTCAACTCAAAGAAGAGATCAGAGAACGGGATGCGTTGAGATTTATTTGCTCTATTGGCAACTGCAATGAAGAAACGATTCAGGAGATTCTGAAGAAGAAAACGAAAATTTTCCAGAATGTCCCTTTGAAAATTAATCTTAATTCAGATTTGACTCAAACTTTGTCTAAAGATGAAGCTTTTCAATTTGTCATTGATACTCCATTACAGTTAATGACCCCACAAATCTTAGAAAAAGATGATGAGAAGAAATATGCATTCATCGGACGAGTTATCGATCAGAAAGTTGAATTCATGGTCATTAATGACTGGGACATTACAAGTGTCCTTAAACATTTGGGTTATCCACGTACAGATGACTTCGGTCGGACTTCAGGGCTCATGCTTAACTATAACGTTAATGGAACAGAGGGAAATCTGAACGTAGAGCTTATTAACTGGCTTTTTAGTGAAAGGTTGGAAACTGTTGGCAAAGTGAGACGTCAGAATGTTGAAGAGGAAGCGACGTTACGGATAACGTCTCGTCAGTTTCTTGATCCTAAAGGTGATAGGTGGATTATCCTTGGCGTTTCTGCCAATCATAGGATCCAAGAACCAAATGTTCATTCTTGGATTCAAGGAGCTTTTCATACACTTAATCCTATGACCGGCTATCGAGAAAACGTTTCGAGGGGCGGAAGGGAAATTTTTCTTGAAGGTATTATTGGAGCTGGCGGACAGTTCTCGATCATCGATAAACCCCATGTCGATATTAAAATTACGGGAGAAGGCGTCCTCGTTCCGACTGTAGGAACGATGGATCGCTCGAGAATAACATTATCTTCCTCACTTGATGCTAATTACTATTTGAAACAAAAAGAATATCCCCTTTTCTTCACTTCATTCTTTGCCAGCTACTCGTATCTCGCCAATGGGGAAATGGAATCAATGATTGGAGCAAAAACTGGTTTAGGTGTGGTTTATCGAAATGTGTATTTGCAAGCGTCCCTTTTTGTGATTCGTTGGGATTCCGCTTTAGATCGTCGATATGAAGGAAGTGCTTCTTGGACAACTGGTATAGCCATCTCTGCGACCCTCATTAATAAAAAACCTAATCCTGATTACGTCTTTAATTAATCATAGCTTAGTGGACTGGCCTGATCCAGAAATTAATCGGGCCGGCCACTATGCGACATCTCATAGATTCACTCAAAACTAGTAGGCACTCTCCTGGTATATTTCATAAAATAGATGAAAATTAGGAGTACACTTATGTTCAAACATCTAGAGTCAGTAGACACGGAAGTTTTTCAGTTCATTCAGAAAGAACAAAATCGTCAGGAGTTGGGACTGGAACTAATTGCCTCCGAAAATTATTGCTCTCGAGCAGTGATGGAGGCCCAAGGTTCTTGCCTCACCAATAAGTATGCAGAGGGTTATCCTAAGAAAAGATATTACAACGGATGCCAGTTCGTGGATGAAATTGAAACTCTTGCAATTGAGCGCTTAAAAAAAATATTCAACGCAGGATACGCTAATGTTCAGCCTCACTCAGGATCTCAAGCAAATATGGCCGTATACCTTTCTACAATGAATCCTGGAGATACTTTTCTAGGAATGGATCTTGCCCAAGGCGGACACCTGACCCATGGCTCTCCGGTCAATTTCTCAGGAAAACTATTTAAAGCACTCCACTATGGTTTAGATCCAAAGACAGAAATGATTGATTATAATCAACTTGAGGAGATTGCAAAAAAAGAAAAGCCGAAGATGATCATAGCCGGAGCATCGGCTTATCCACGAATCATCGACTTTGAAAAATTCGGAGCTATCGCGAAATCTATAGATGCAATATTCATGGTCGACATGGCCCACATAGCTGGACTGATCGCCGCGGGTCTTCACCCTTCCCCTTTTCCCCATGCAGATGTAGTTACTTCTACAACTCATAAAACACTTCGCGGGCCAAGAGGAGGGATTATTCTTACCAACAATGAAGAGCTTGGAAAAAAATTCAATTCTCTTATTTTTCCTGGTATTCAGGGGGGACCTCTCGAACACGTGATTGCTGGGAAAGCAGTGGCATTCAAAGAAGCACTTGCTCCAGATTTCAAAACTTATCAGGAACAAGTCGTCAAAAACTGCAAAGTTCTGGCGCAGACTCTACAAGATCATGGGATCGATTTAGTGTCCGGTGGAACCGACAATCATCTCGTCCTTGTCAAAACTGATTCTGTGAACATGTCAGGGAAAGAAGCTGGAGAAGTCTTGGAAAAAGTAGATATCACTTGCAATAAGAATATGGTTCCTAATGATAAGCGCTCGCCTTTTGTTACATCCGGTATTAGACTAGGAACTCCTGCAGTCACGACTAGAGGTTTTAAAGAAACTGAGACTAAATTCATGGCAGAACTAATTATAAAAGCCTTGAAAAATGCTCAAAACGAATCTGTACTTAAAGATGTCAAAAGAAGCGTGCACGAACTCTGTTTAAAATTTCCGGTTTATAAATGAGTAGGAAATGAAATATTTATTCCTCTTCACAATACTTTTGTCCTGCACGAGCAAAAAATCAGAATTCCCCGCCCCAACATCTGAAATGCCCAGTGACCGCGATAGTCGTTCATCTAGCCCTTACACAATTCAGCCCTGCTACTGCATGAAGATTTTTAAACCCGTCTGTGCCGAAGGCCAAAATTTTGGGAATTCTTGCGAAGCAGAGTGCAAAGGATTTAAGACATGGACTGAAGGTCATTGTGCAAAATCTCCTAAAAAATAAAGGCTTGCATTATTTCAGCAGTTTAGCTTCTCTTCTTGTTAAATTAGTGGTAAGAAAGGGCATATTAACTACTAGATATAGTTCAGGTGTGCATTATGAAATGTCCCTATTGTTCCGCCCCAGATACTAAAGTTCTTGATTCAAGAAATCTCGATGAAGGATGTGTGATTCGTCGCCGCAGGAAGTGTGAGAGTTGCCAAAAGCGATTTACCACTTTCGAAACTGTCGAGCTCTCTATGCCCATGGTGATTAAAAGAGATGGGAGACGAGAGGCCTACAAACAGGAAAAGATTCTTAAAGGAATTGAAAAGGCTTGTGAAAAAAGACCCATCTCAGCTGTTCAGATTGAGAGAGTTATCAGTAACATCGAGAAGGCTATTCTGGATATTTCAGATAAAGAAGTCCAATCCAAAGAAATCGGAAATCTCGTCATGATGTACCTTCGACATCTTGATCCTGTTGCTTACATTCGTTTCGCTGCTGTTTATCGAAAGTTTCAAGATGTGGAGGAGTTTGTAAATGAACTTAAACACGATGAATTCAATCAATTCAAAATAAATCAAGCCAAGGATGACAATCGTGAGTACTAAGCGTGAGGCTCGTGAATTCTGCCTGCAGTTTCTGTATCATTTTCAACTTCCTGTCTTCCAAGAACAAAAGAAGGCCCTAGAGGTCGATGAAATTTTTGATCGAGTTCATGAATTCAGACAAACTTTAGGGGTTGAGCTTCCAACAGAATCTCTCGCTTACGTTTCTTCTATGGTTAAGGGAATTCTGAAGCACCATGAAGGGCTCGAGGAAATTCTTGTAAGATATCTCAAAAATTGGAAGCTCTCAAGAATCTCAAAAATTGAGCATACGATCTTCATCATGGCAATTTATGAACTGAAATATCAACCCGAAATTCCCGGTAAGGTCGTTATCAATGAAGCCATAGAATTAGGTAAGAAATATTCAACGAAGGAATCAGCCGGCTTTCTTAACGGAATATTAGATAATATCTTTAAGCAAGAACTAAAACGTCATGAGTAGTCTTTTAAATCAAGTAACACCTCTGACGAAAGGGATCCTCTGGCTTTGCCCTGCGCTCTCTGCTTCCGATCCTCAATATGAGGAAATCGACTACCTTGTAGATGGGCTACTCACAGCAAGCCTTGAAGGTAACAAAGGCGATGTTTGCCAATTAATCATCGGCGAGAATTTCGGAAGACCTTTTTATGTCATGATTGTAAAGGAACCAAAGGAGGTTGAACTCTTAAGCTTCCTTCAGCTTATAAAAAAAGATCTCGGACCCGAGAACAATATTGTCGTTATCGATCAGAAAGCTAGCCTCGATAATGTGAGACTCTATCTTAAAGAACTTATACCCTTCTTCAAATTAGTCTAGAGTGAAATAATCTTGGTGAGCCTAAAGTCTTGATCCCTCAGTATCCTTTCAAAAACAGCGCCTGTCTTATCAACGACGAAAAACCTTCCTTGCTGGTCAATAAAGTAATTAGTTCCATGCCTCAAGATATTTCCCGGGCGCAGAGAAATAGGAAGAGATGGAGTCTCTAGTTTTCCATTCTCGTCAACCGTGTAAAAGAAATTTGAAGAATCAATAAAATAATTGCCGCCTTTTTTGTTGATGATTCCGATGCGGAAGTTTTCTTGGGAAGAAACCACTCCTGAATGAGACACCGTATAAACGGAACCACGGTTTGTCATGAAATATGTACCTCCGAAGGAAATGATATCTTTAACTTTTAGGCCAGAAAGGTCTGCATGCTGTACTACCCCTTCGCTTGTTACGACATAGAGTTCGGTTTCACCTGAATCAGGATCTAATAATGTAAAAAAATTACCACCGAAGTTAAGGGAATGCTTATATTTCTCAGAGTCAGAGATTTTAACAAAACCTTTTCTGTCGATGGCAAAGAGAATCCCATCATCTGAGATGAAGTAATTTATCCCCTTCCCTCGAATTTTTTCCGGAATGAGTTCATATTTTCTAAACAGTTGTCCATTCTCGTCAATGGTTGCTAAAATGTTTTCTTCTTCAACAAAGTATTGGCCTCCTCTCAGAGTGATTTTTTGAGGATAAGAAAAGTGACCAAAGTCATAGACAAATCCAGAGTTGTCAGTTGTTAAAATAATCCCATTCTCCATGATTAAGTAAGACTGGCCGAACGCACAAGAAATACTTATCAAAATCCAAAAAACAATCATCAGTTTCATAGGCCCCTCATGTTGAAACAAAGTTGGGGCGACTATACTTAAGTAAACGATAGAATACCATCAATGGGATTTAAATTTGGTAAGTTTTCCTAAGGAGCCGAATAGCTTAGCGCTTCCTTAAGAAGAAGTAACTACATGGAAAGAATTTTTGCATTCCTCAAATCATGGACTGTTTTTGTTTCGAAGATGTTTCCTTTTCGATCTATGGAAAAAAGTCGTCCTTCATTATCAAGAAAGTAGTTGACACCTATTCTTAAAATCTCACCCACTTTAAGTTCTGAAGGTAATATTGGAAGGTGAAGTTCTCCATCTTCGGAGATAGTGAAAAGAAGATTGTTGGAGTCGATGAAAAAGTTTCCTCCACTTTTCACAATAGTTCCTACCTTCAGTTGAAGACGAGGAATGATAAATCCTTCTTTTGAAACAGTATAAGTTTCACCTAAGGTTGTCTGAAAAAAGGTTCCACCTAAAATAGTTATTTCAGATGGATTAAGTCCCTCTGGAGCCATTTTAAAGTAGTTTCCGTTTCCATTTACCACATATATTTCATGGTTGAGTGATCTCTTGTCTTCGCTTTTTACCAAAAAGAAATTCCCACCGAAGGCAACAACCCTTTTAAAAATCTTATTGTCCTTAAATTCATAAAAGAATCCCCTCTCATCGATAGTGATTAGTTTATTGTCATGATTTATAAAATAGTTAAGTCCTTTTCCTTGCACGCTATCAACTTTGATTTCTTTGTCATAAAGAAGGCCATTACTGTCAATTGTTGAGAGTTTATTGTCGGCGACAAAAAATCGTCCGCCACGGACACTTATCTTACTGGGTAGATTGAATTGACTAAAATCATACAAGAAGCCATCCTGATCAGTAGTCAGGGTGACGCCATTATTTAACACTAAATATGACTGGGAAAAGGCAGGAATAGCACAAGCAAGAAATACTAAAGACCAAACATTCTTCATCGGTTTCTCCGTCGAATTATTTGCCAGATCATAACTGGCAGGTCTCATTTTGTGGGCCCGGAGTGAAAAATATTCAGTTAGATAAGCTGTTGAAATGAGTGGGCCCTTCTAGGGCCCACTCGAATTAGTACTGTAGAAGCTCGCGAGCGGCAACGAGGATTTTTGAGGTATCAGGAAGTGTCGCTCTCTCAAGAATGCGGTTGAATCCAACCGGAGTAAAAGTTGAGCCAACTCGGCGTACTGGGGCATCAAGGAATTCGAATGCCTTTTCATTAATTACACCAACGAGCTCTCCACCGAAGCCAGCGAAGACCTTGTCTTCATGAACAATCAAAGCTCTGTGAGTTTTTTTAACCGTGGCAACAATCGCATCATAATCTAAAGGATTTAAAGATCGCAGGTCTAAAACCTCAACCTCGTAGCCTTCTTTAGCTAGCTCTTCGGCCACTTCAAGGCAGAAGTGAACTGTGTTCCCGTAGGTAATGATGGACAGATGCTGACCTTCACGACGAACTCTGGCTTTACCAAAAGGAACTTCAAAGTCCTCCGGAACTGAAGCCATTGCATATTTAGCATTATATAATGCCTTCGGTTCGAGATAAACTGTACAACCACGAGAGCGCATGGATGTTCTCAGAAGACCTGCAGCATCGTCTGCAAAAGCGGGCACAACGACTCTAATGCCTGGAAGAGTGCACAGAGTACCCTCAATATTCTGCGAGTGGTAGAGGCCACCACCGATATAGCCACCTGAGGCAATTCGAACAGTAATATTCGGGGAGAAGGCGCCGTTACTTCTCCAGTAATCATGAGAGGTTTCTACCATTTGTTCCATAGCAGGCCAAAAATAGTCGGCAAATTCGGCTCCCTCAACGACAATACGAATCTTTTCTTCAAAGCGGGACATGCCATTAGCAGTTCCCAAAATGTAATCTTCAGCAATAGGGCCGTTAAAGACTCGATTTTTTCCGAACTCCTGTTGCATTCCTTTCGTGACGTTAAAAATCCCACCCTTTTCTTTATTCGCTACATCCTGACCCCAAATGTAGGTATCGGGGTTATAGCGGAACTCTGCTTTAAGAGTTCCATTGATGGCATCAATAAATTTTTTAGGCTCAGAATTATCATGGTGAGTCCCATCAATATATTTTTGTGGGACATAAGGCTCTGGGACAACATAATCGAAAATAGATTCAGGAGTTGGGTTCGGAGCTTTAACTGCTTTACCATGGGCCTCTTTAACAACTTCTTTACACTCATCTTCAATCTTTTGTATTTCTTTTTCAGTGAAGATTTTTGCTTTTAAAAGTTCGTTCTTAAAACGTGGCAATGGATCCTGCGCTTTGGCATCAGCTCGTTCCTTCTCGTCTCTGTACCACTCGTGGTTGTCCGAGTTTGAATGGTTTCCAATACGAACGCATTCAGCATGAACAATCACTGGCTCAAGGTTTTTTAGGGCATGCTCACGAGCCGTCCTCATGGCATTCATGGAATCGAACACGTCTTTTCCGTCACACTTGATAATCTTTAGATTTTTAAATCCAGAGAAATTATCGGCGACGTGTTCATTTGCCGTTTGGTCTGACTTTGGAACTGAAATCCCGTAACCGTTGTCCTGAAAGACGAAAACACACGGAAGAAGCTCGCGGTCAGCCCCAGTTATCGCTTCGTAACAGTAGCCCTCAGATACTGAAGATTCGCCCTGAGAAGAGATAGCCACCCCCTTATGCTTGTAGGTTTTCATGGCCCTGGCTACGCCGACAGCATGTAAGATATGGTTTCCCGTGCAGGAGGAGACGTTATGAATATTCCACTCAGGTTTAGCGAAGTGATTAGACATGTGCCTACCGCCAGAGGCAAGATCAGTAGCCTTAGAAATCCCGTTTAAAATAAGTTCTTCAGCTGAAAGACCTGCCGAAAGAGTTGTCAGCATGTCCCGGTAATAGGGAAAAAGGTGATCAGTCTGCTTATCAAAAACTTGCCCAATGGCCAATTGAATAGCATCATGGCCAGCATAGGGAGCATGGTAAGACCAGCCAAGGGCTTGCTTTAAGTAATTTGGCGCACGCTCATCAACCATCCGGCCTAGGATCATTAAGTGAAGCCATTTCTTTAATGTGACTTTGTCAGTTTTCTTAATATCGTAGTGTTTCACGGTCTTCATCGTCATGTGAACTCCATCTTTACGTGAACGTCTCTAAGTGTTGTTTTTGAGCTGAGAAAAATATCATACACAGGGCTTATCAGGCAAACAATTGACAACTATTTTACGCCTTTGCGAGCGACTTTTCTGACAAAGAGTGTCGGACACTTATCGATCTAGCTTTCGCTTGATTAACTTCAAGTCTTCATCATAAACTGCCGAAAACTCAATATCATATTTATATTTGGAGCTCATAATGGCAAAGACTGTGGCCGATGGATTTTTTCAAGATCCTCGATTAGAACAAGCAAAAAAACTAATCCAAGATGCACTCTCCGACCATACATCAAAGATCACTGGGCTCAAGGGACCTGAGCCAGAATTAAAGGAGTCCTATGATTCTTTGCTGAAAAAGATGGCCGACTATCGTGGTGGAGCCCTTTTTTACAATTACCTTGGATCTGGCATCGGAAATGGACCATTTGTAGAGCTTGCCGATGGCTCAGTTAAATACGATTTCATCACTGGAATTGGAGTCCACTACATGGGTCATTCTCATCCTGGGGTTATCAATGCACAACTCCGAGGTGCACTTTCCAATACAGTAATGAATGGACATCTTCAACAAAACAAAGATACCGCAGACCTGCTTGAGCTCATGTCTAAAGAAGCCTGCAAATATGGAGCTGCGACTAGGAACGTCTTTCTATCAACCTCTGGTGCCATGGCCAATGAAAATGCTTTTAAAATTATCTTCCAGAAACGTGCGCCTGCGAGCAGATTTTTTGCTTTCGAAAAGTGCTTTGCTGGGAGGACTCTGGGAATGGCATGGGTTACAGATAAAGCTGCCTATCGTGTTGGACTGCCAAAAACTCTCGACATCGACTACATTCCTTTTTACAACGCTGATGATCACCAAGGCTCTATCGACATGGCCGTCAAAGTGATGAAAAAACATATCACCCGTTTTCCAGGAATGCATGCAGGATTTGTGATGGAGCTCATACAGGGAGAAAACGGTTCTTGGGTAGGCCACACCGAGTTCTTTGAGGCACTTATAAAAGTTTGTCAAGAGAACAACATCTCCATTTTCGCGGATGAGGTTCAAAGTTTTGCTCGAACGAACGAACTTTTTGCTTTCCAATACTTTAAACTCGACAAATACGTTGATGTGGTTGCAGTTGGAAAAAACTCTCAAGTTTGTGCCACTCTCTTTACTGATGACCACAAGCCAAAGCCTGGACTGATGTCACAGACTTTCACTGGATCCTCTTCCCAGATCGCAGCTTCACACTATGTTATCAGCTCCATCGTCAATGGGGGCTACCTTGGTGAACAAGGTAGGATTCAAAAATTACACTCTCGTTTTAAAGGAAACCTCCAAAAGATTTCTGATCGTCACCCCGACAAGCTTAGAGGTCCATATGGTATTGGGGCGATGGTTGCCATGACTGTCTTTAATGGAGACGAGGCTAAGTCGAAAGCCTTTACTATCAAGCTTTTCGAAAACGGAGTCCTGTCCTTTATGGCCGGTGGCCATCCAACAACCAGAGTAAGATTTCTCATGCCTGTGATGGTGACTGAAGAAAAACACATAGACGAAGTTTGCGTGCTCATTGAGAAAACACTACAAGAGATGACTTAATCATGTTCATAATCCGGCCTATTGAACAGAAAGACCTAGATGGACTTATGGAGCTTTTAGAAAGGTCGGGGCATGGTTTAACATCTCTTCCAAGAGACCCAGAGGTCTTGAAAAAAAGAATTCGAATTTCTGAAAGAAGTTTTCTTCATCGAGATGAAGGTCCGGGAGGTGAGGACTATCTCTTCGTCATGGAGGAGCTATTTACTGGAAGGATTGTTGGCGTTTGCGCCATCATCTCTAAAATAGGCGGATTTGAGCCATACTACTTCTATCGCCTTGAAAAAACTCACCATGAATCGAAGACCATTCATGTAAAGAATGATATCACTTCTTTGCACTTTCACTTCATTCATAATGGTCCAGCTGAAATTTGCTCTCTTTATCTTCATCCAGATTTCAGAAATTCCCAGAATGGAAGATTCCTTTCTCTTTCACGCTTTCTTTTCATCGCAGAAAACAGAAATTTTTTTGAAGATCAAGTGATCGCCGAGTTACGAGGAATAGTGAATGATTCCGGGCATTCGCCTTTTTGGGACTCCGTCGGAAAGAGTTTTTTTAAAATTGATTTTCCTACCGCCGATTATCTCTATGTCAAAAATAAGCGCTTTATTGAAGAGATGATGCCCAAGTATCCTATCATCGCCAATCTTCTTCCAGAGGAAGCTCAGTTAGTGATTGGAAAAGTTCATCCTACGACTGAACCTGCTAAGAAAATTCTCGAGCAAGAAGGCTTCCGCTTCTCAGGTCTTGTGGGAATATTCGAACCAGGCCCAGTCCTTATCGCTGACGTGGACAATATCCGGGCAATTAAAGAAAGTGTGGTGGGAGAGATTAAAGAAATCTCGGATAAAAACTTCAAATCCGAAACTTACATCATTTCTCGAACAACCGGAAATTTCAGGTCTGCCTTAGGTGGGATTATCAAATTAAAGTCTGGTGGTTATAAAATTTCTGGTGTCACCGCAGCAGCTTTAAAGCTTCGGCTAGGGGATAAAATCCGTTTTGTTTCCTTTAAACCCAAAGCCCCGGTAAGAAAAAAAAATACGGCTAAAAAGAAGTAGGTCCAAATGGAAGTTAAAGAGCGTTCCTGGAAAAACATTCTCGTTGAACGAAAGTTCCAAATCAAGTTTCTCAGCTACTTCTTTCTTCTTTTTATCCTCACGACTTTATCCCTTTATACCACCACCTTCCTTTTCTTTTGGAATCTTAAGAAGAAGGGATTGAGTGTGGGCATTCCGGAAGGACATGTGTATTATCAGTTTTTATTAAACCAGAAGAGTGACCTTGATTTCTTATTTATTGCACTTGCCGGTTTTAATTTGGTTCTTCTCGTGGTCGTAGGCTTCATCATCTCTCATCGGATCGCAGGCCCCATTTCGAAACTCAAAAGGTTTCTTCAGGATCCTGAGTCCCAGGAAAACTTTCAGCTCCGAGAAAATGATTTTTTCAAAGAACTAGGTCCTCTGGTCAATAAACTTAAGGACAAGATTAAGTGAGGATCCTCTTTTTATTATTAATTATCAGTAGCTGCTCTAGAAACCAGGAACCTGAGATTTCTGATGAATATGTGCTTGTAGAGTTTGCCTCCAAGTTGGAGGAAGACTATCATCGAATTTCTGGGAAGGAAGACTTTGTCCCTCGTCGAGATCAAACACAAAAAAAATAAAGTCTATTGTCCCTGGCTTGTGCTTTCAAAGATTTTGTCGGCTGATGCTGCGACAAATCCCTGATAGAGCTTTCCATTCTTTAGAGGATAGCGTTTGGCAAACTCATAGTAACAAGCGGGAACTTTAAGGCTTCCATCTTCGAAATTAACTTCAATATTGTTAGCAAGAGTTGAGGATTGCTCAAGACAAACGTCTTTTGATCCTTTTATTTCTCCTCCACTTGCGTTTAATTTGAAGCCTTGATTTTTAAGAAAAGAATTGAGAGTTGTGATGTCACTGAACTTTTTAAGTTCATTGATGAAAACTGTAAAATGGTTCGGTCTATAACCGAAGGCAGCAACCCATGCAGCATAATCGCTTTCCTTCAAAAGATCCTGATAAATCTTAGTGGTGACTTTCCAAGGACGACCGATAGAAACAAAATCAAACTGGTACTCCATCCCTTGGGGGATTTGATCAACAAGATCGTTAATCGTATTCCTCAAAGATGAAGAAAACGCTTCAAGCTTTAGCTCCGAAATAAAGATTTTTGGTAAAGAAGAATCAGAGTGCTCAAAATGCTTAGCGTATAATTTTTTTTCAGTAAATTGATAGTCGCCTTTGTACTCATAACCTGAGGTCAGAAAAGTCTTGGCGAGGACGTCTACTGAGACTCGAGGATGATTGAAAGTCCTGAGAGCGATGTGATCATTAAGTATATGCTCACCTTCTGCGTATAAAACGTCATAGATTTTTTTGGCAAGGGGATTGATGGCGATGTAGTCCGCCCACATTTTATCCAACAAGGCTGGTAGAGTTTTAAGGGTCATGTTTTTCTCCTGACTTATGTAAAATCGAATTCCATTCTAACAAAATTCATTCCGATTCGAAATGATCCAAGTCAATTAACTCTCCGTATTAATGTGGGCTATTTATTTGAAAAAGGGTAAGATGAGTCAATTTCACAAGAAGGTATTACATGAAAATGCAACTTAAGGGCGATTATTTTAGTGGTCGTTTCTCTCTTCCCTCTCTTAGCAGTGCCCAGGAAAAGATTGCTAAATACTGTCCAGCTGATCTGTCTCTCAAACTTTGGGAAGCCGGCGTTTTTTACGACCACATCGACGCCGTCCTGGAATCGGCCGAAAAAGGATATGACGTTTGGCGTAAGCTCAGCTTCGACGAACGCATGACTTTTCTTAAAAGATACCAGGAAATTGTTCGAAATCGAAAAGATGAAATCGCCCTTGCTCTTGCCATGGAAGTAGGAAAGCCACTCTGGGAAGCCAAGACAGAAGCAGCGGCTTTGGACTCTAAAGTCTCTGTAACTATCACTGATTCATACGAACGAATTAAAAAAGAAACTATCAAAGATGTCATGCCGAAGGTAGACGGGCATACTATTTTCCGCCCTCTGGGCCCAACCTTTATAATAGGCCCCTTTAACTTTCCTTGCCATTTGGCAAATGGCCAGATTCTCTCCTCTCTTCTTGCCGGCAATTCGATCATCTTTAAGCCTTCTGAGAAAACGATTTATTCAGCTCAGCTCATGATTGAATGTTTTCATGATGCTGGATTTCCTGAAGGAGTGATTAATTTCATCAATGGCACCGGGGTGACAGCTTCTAAAATTACGAACGATAAACGCATCAAAGGTGTTTTCTTTACCGGCTCAAGGGCTGTGGGGCTTCGGATTCTAGAAAACACCTATAAAGATCTCAATAAACTTGTAGCGCTTGAGCTGGGGGGTAAAAATTCCACGATTCTCCACCATGACACAAACATATCACATGCTCTACCTGAACTTCTTAGATCAGCTTTCTTAACGACCGGCCAGCGTTGCACCTCTACCTCTATGATTCTCATCCATCGAAAGATTGAGCAAGAATTCATTGCTCAGTTTAAATCACTAACTCAAAAGATTCGAATTGGTCATCCCACATCAACACCTGAGCCATTTATGGGTCCCTTGATTGATGATCATGCAGAGAAGATGTACTTTGATTTCTGTAACTTTGGAAAAATCGAAGGCGCAGAGGAAATCCTTCAACCAAATAAAGTGGATGTAGGTTACCAAGGCCACTACGTCTCAGCTTCTATTCATTATACGAAGAAACCAAATCTCCATGGGAAATTCATCCAGGAAGAGATCTTCGGCCCTAACTGCTTCTTTGTTCCTTACGATGACATTGAAGAAGCCATCCACATTGCAAATATCACTCCCTATGGGCTAGCGGCGTCTGTGTTCACCAGAAGCAATGACATCTATCGACTCTGCTTAAGAGATATTGATGCTGGACTCATCAATCTTAATAGGTCCACAGTTGGGGCTACAGCTCGACTTCCTTTTGGAGGTCTTAAAAATTCCGGAAATCATCGACCAGCCGCTGTGACGATGATTGACCACTGCGTGACAACCATCGCCTCTTTGGAGACGCTGGATGATACCAGCTCGAAGGTTTCTGATATTGTTGGATTGAAAGAAACTTAATGGGCACAACGACTGAAGAGATTATCATCTTGAAGCGCGAGCGTTGGTACGTCATTATTCTGGCTGCAATTCAGGTGGCACATATCCTAGATTTTGTGATTATGATGCCATTGGGCCCTCGATTCATGCGAGTTTTTAATATTGGTCCCACTGAATTCTCTACGCTCGTCTCTGCCTATACCTTTAGCGCCGGAATCGTAGGTTTTTTGGGGGCGCTTTACGCCGACCATTTTGATAGAAAAAAGTTTCTTCTCTTTAACTTTATCGGCTTTATCATCGGAACTTTTGCCTGTGCCATTTCTCCTAACTTCGCTTCCCTATTGATAGCTCGAATCATCGCTGGTGCGTTTGGAGGTATTCTTAATGCTAGTGTTCTATCACTTGTGGCAGACCTCATTCCGTTTCATCGACGGGGTAATGCCATGGGGGTCGTCATGTCGGCGTTTTCTATTTCAAGCATTTTGGGAGTTCCAACTGGTCTTTACATCGCCAACACCTATGACTGGAACGCCACCTTCTATTTTATTTGTATCATCAGTATCATCTTCTGGATTCTTTCCGCTCTTATTCTTCCATCTGTAAAGACTAGAACCGAGGTCAAGAATCTCGCTCAGAACTTGAAGAACCTAAAGCGGGTTATCACTCGGAAAGACTATCTCTTAAGCTTCCTTTTAACGAGTGTTCTAGGATTTGGCATTTTCATGATCATTCCTTTTATAGCCCCTTACATGGTACGAAACGTCGGAATTCCAGAAGAAAATCTTCCTCTCATTTACCTGGTGGGAGGAATATTCACTATTATTTCCGCACGGCTCATTGGTAAACTTTGTGATAGGGTCGGAAGCTTTTATGTATTTCGAATTGTTGCAGTCATTTCAATCTTTCCTATTTTTGCCTTGACTCATTTGCCTTCCGGGGTCCCTGTTTGGGTTGCAATTGCCGTCACGACAGGCTTTACCATGATGGGATCTGGAAGATTCATTCCGGCAATGACAATTGTTTCAGCAGTAGTAAAACCCGAGGAGCGCGGGACCTTCATGGGTCTTGAGAATGCCTCTCGTCAACTTTCTTCAGGAGCTGCCTCCCAGATTGGAGGCTTCATTATTGGTTCAACAACTGCTGGCGCTTTGACTAGGTATAACTATGTTGGAGTCATTGGAATTTTTAGCTCTCTCATCGCTATTTATATTGCCTTTAGAATAAAAACGAAATTTAACCTGAGATAATATGAATATTTCTTCTGCTCATATCTCGGCCATTACCGCTTTTTCTTTATGGGGTCTCTTTCCACTTTATTGGAAAATTTTTAATAAAGTTAGCCCCTGGGATCTCTTTGGCCATCGCTTGATCTGGTCTTTTTTGACTTTGATTTTCATTATCAATTTTAAAAAGAAGAGCCACCTCCTGACGGACATCTGGAATAACAGAAAAACTCGTTACATGTTGTTTGTTTCGGCATTTCTTATTTCTTCTAACTGGCTTCTCTACATCTATGCTGTAAGTGAAGGGAAAGTCATAGAAGCAAGTCTTGGATATTTTCTTAATCCGCTCATTAACGTCCTGTTTGGCTGGCTTATCTTAAAGGAGAAATTAAGACCTACCCAGTGGCCGGCGATCATTCTTGCGATGATTTCGATCATTCTTCTCGCCTTTCAGACCGATCTTTCTCATTTTCCCTGGATCGCTATCAATCTTTCTTTAACATTTGCTTTTTATGGGATCATTCGAAAGATAACTCATGTGGGCGCTTTAGAGGGTTTGACATTTGAGACATGCTTCATCATTGGTCCCGTTCTGATCTTCTGGTTCTTTCAGGATTCTACTCCCCTGACGATATTCCACATCCTTTCATCATGGAAAATAATTGTCTTAAGCCTATCTGGACTTATCACCTGTATTCCTCTCATACTCTTTGCCTACAGTGCTCGTCGACTTAAACTACAGACTCTAGGCTTTATACAGTATTTGTCCCCTACTTTAAAATTTGCCTGCGGTTTATTGATTTTAGGTGAACCCTTGAGTCCGGAAAAACTTCAGACGTTTCTCCTCATCTGGATTGCTTTAATCTGGTACACCTCTGAGTCTTTTCTCTTTCTGAAGAAACAAAACAAAGTGGCGCAACGACAAAATATAATATGATTCTAAAATTCCTTTGAAAAATTCTTATCACTGCCTCTCACCTTATTGCAGCAAGGTAGGAGAAAAACGTGAATCTAGGTGCCGACTTAACCATGTAAATTTTAATTCTCAGGACCTCCGGCTTCAAAATAGAGGAGCTCTTCTTTGAGTTCTTTAACTTCGGGGGATAGCGAAATTGCCTAATAAAACTTTCCTGGTTTGAGATTCTTTTAAACTTCGATAATGCCTCAAGTTCCAAATCTCCATAAACAACTTTTTATGTGCGCTATAATCTTCTTGTTCTTCGACGTGGGCCACTCCGGGCTTTTAAACAGGATAAAAATGATGATCTTAAGATATCTTTAGCCCTATTGAATCCGCATACTAAGATTTGGCTGGATAACAAAGCACTCTTTTGCCACCTGAGCGAAGGCGAGATTATAGTTCCATTGGAACAGGTCTTGTATGTACCTTTAGGGAACTTCGATTTATAATTTTCTTGAACTTAACTTTTTAATGGGGTCGATTATGATCTATGGTTTTATCCTGATTGCCGTTGTCATTGGTTCTTTGATGCCAATTCAGGCGGGCCTTAACGCTGAACTTGGCCGACTTCTTAATCACCCTTATTTAAGTGCCCTCACCTCATTAACCATCGGCGCTATAGCTGTTTCATTTTTAGTCTTGTTTAATGGGGGGTTTGCAGAATTTAGACGAATTCCTCAAATACCTCCTCAACTCTTTCTTGGAGGCATCCTTGGTGCTATCTTCGTAGGCTCATCCCTACTCCTTATACCGCGTATGGGTGCAACGGCGATGATGGGTGCTTTTATTACCGGTCAACTACTAGGCTCAGTCATTATAGATCACTTCGGTCTTTTTGGATTGCCGCCTTTTCCATTGAATCTATCCCGACTCATGGGACTCTTTCTCCTTTTCTTGGGCCTTATCTTAGTGGTAAAAAAATCAGCATGATTCGTGTACGTGAACTATCTCACATCTTTGATAAGCGAGGAATCGCAGGTCTTCATACCATTACATTTTCTCTCTCATCCGGCCAGGTCCTTGGCGTGATGGGACCGAATGGAAGCGGCAAATCAACTCTGCTTAACATATTAGCTGGAAAAATCTCCCATCAACAGGGCTCAATTTTACTTGAGGGAGAAGCGTCCCTTTTTCCTGAAAAATTAGATTTGGACTTACATCAAAATGTTCTACGCTTCCTAGTCAATTCAGTATCTGACGAGATCAACGAAGAAAAAAAAGTTCAATTGGCGCGAGACCTCGCTGACATCTTCGAGTTTTCATTCCAGCTTCGACAAACTCTCGCAGACCTATCATCAGGGCAAATGCAAAAAGTCCTTCTCGCAGCAAAACTGATTGATCGGCCGAAAGTTCTTCTTCTCGATGAACCATTTGCGCATCTCGATCCGTTTACTAGAGGTGATATTTTAAGAAGTCTTTTTGCATTCATCAGGCTACAGGAAATCAGCATCGTTTGGGTTACTCATGATCTCGAAGATGCTCTTCGCTTTTCCGATAATATCCTTATTCTTAATTTTGGAAGAATAGAACAATTTTCTTCACCCTTAGAACTCATCAAGCATCCTAAAAATCTTTATGTCGCTCAGTTTTTGGGTTACAGAAATTTTTTTCCTGTACTTTTCACAAACGGACATTGGGAGTCCCCATGGGGAGACCTCCCTTTTCCCCAGAGAGATTGGGCCGGTGCTCTATTAGTCGTACCGAATTCCTCATGGGAGATGAGTGAGAAAGGAGTGAAATTTAAAATTCTTCGGCGTTATCCAGTTCGTCAATTCATTGAGTATGAACTTGAATACGGAACTCAAAAAGTCTATTTTGTAAGAAGTCCTGAGTTTCCTATCTTAGATGAAACAACAATGCTTAGCTTAAGACCTATCCTGAGACAGAGTTTTCTTATTCCTCTCTAACTTCATCTTTAATTAAATATTTTCAAGGGTTTAATAGTGTTGAAAAATGTCAGGCCCACTAGTCTTCGGTAGGCCCTTATGGTACTAATTCCCTATGGCTGTAACTTATTTTGATAAAGATAAATATCAACGAAAACCTGAGTGGTTAAAGGTAAAGCTTCCCCAAGGACAAGACTTTAAGGAGATCCGGGATAACCTTCGCGAAAAAGGTCTTGCGACTGTATGTGAAGAAGCCAAATGTCCCAATATTTCTGAATGCTGGGGCGCTCGTACTGCAACCGTGATGATTCTTGGAGACACCTGTACCCGTGCTTGCAAGTTCTGTAACGTCAAAACGGGAAACCCCAAAGGATTCATTAACAAGGAAGAGATAGAGAATACCTCGAAAATGGTGGCACTCATGTCTCTGCGTTATATTGTTATCACTAGTGTTGATCGTGACGACCTTCCAGATCATGGGGCCGGCCACTTTGCGGCAGTGGTAAACCGCGTCCATAAAGATCATCCCCAAACTAAGGTTGAAGTTTTAATTCCCGATTTTGGAGTCATTGAAGAAAGAATGCATCTACTTGCTCAGTCTAATCCTTATGTTATTGCTCAGAATGTTGAAACCGTGAAACGCCTCACTCATCCAGTACGCGATTCTAGAGCGAGCTATGAAAAGACCCTTGAGTGTCTCAGGTTTTATAAAACTAATTATCCCAACATACAGACGAAGACTTCTTTGATGGTGGGTCTTGGAGAAACCTGGCAAGAGATCCATGAGACTCTGGAAGATCTTCGTGCCATCAATGTCGATATCATAACTTTTGGCCAATACCTCCAACCGAGCAAACGACACCTCAATGTTGAGAAGTTTTACTCTCCCGAAGAGTTCGAAGAATTAAAGAGAATGGCCTTAAAGCTCAGATTCAAATTCGTAGCGAGCGGGCCTCTCGTAAGAAGTTCATATAAGGCGGCAGATTTCTTAGATTACGTTGAAGCCCCAAAGTTAGTATGAATGAGCTCATAAGCGGGCTCAGCCCCGCAGATTCTCTCCTCGGTGCTTCCAACTTTAGCATGCTGGACGAGAGAACGATCGTCGTCACCAAATGGAACTGGGATTATCTAAGAGCTCATGAATTCCAACGAAAGGCACTGGATATAGTCCAGAAAACTCCTCATCTTAGGATACTCATCTGTTGCAGCCATCCCGAAGTTTTGACGAATGGAAGGGGCCTTCAAAAACCTAGGAAAGGAGAATCCTTTGATCTTGTCGATTTCAGAGTAGAAGAACAGCGAACCCTTCCGTACCCTTTTTTTCAAGTTGAACGAGGAGGCGGATTAACCTTTCATTATCCCGGACAATTTATCTTCTATCCTATTGTTAAGCTCAATCCAACTTCTCTGTCACTTTCCACAATAATTAATCAAATGTTCGATTTCACAATAGACGTCTTAGAAGAATGGGGCATCCCTAGTCTTCATCACGGCAACAAGCTTCTTGGACTTTGGTATGGAGATAGGAAAATCGCCTCTATGGGAATTGCCATCGAAAAACTTACGACCTTTCATGGTATGGCGCTAAATCTGCAGAAAAATGATTCGATGTTACTGGCCCTCGATCGACTAAATCCCTGTGGCCTCAAGGCACAGACCTATTCAAGCGTCGAAGACATAGTGAGTCTTCCTTCAATGCCTCATGATATTTTCAGAGAACACTTTTTGAAGAGGATTCAATATGAGTGGAAATAGCTTCGGTCAGATTTTCAAGGTCACGACATTTGGCGAATCCCACGGGAATGCTCTTGGAGTGATTATTGATGGTGCACCTGCCGGCCTTCGAGTAAATCTAGACGACTTGAAAAAAGAGCTCAAGCGTCGGGCTCCGGGCCAGCATGCAGTCCATACTTCAAGAAAGGAAGAAGATCTCCCTGAAATTCTATCTGGAGTTTTTCAGGACCGGACGCTGGGTTCTCCCATCACCATCATCGTTCGAAATACGAATCAAAGGAGCGAGGACTATAACATCCTTAAAGACGAATATCGTCCAGGGCATGCCGATCGGACGACCATCATGAAGTATGGTTTTCGAGATCACCGTGGGGGTGGACGGGCATCAGGACGAGAAACTCTTTCTCGTGTTATCGGTGGCTATTTTGCAGGTCTAATTATTCCCCAGGTATCTTTTTATGCATACATCGAAGAAGTGGCGCACATAAAATTACCTATTAAACCCAAGGACCATCTTGTCGAAAGAGGTGAAATAAATATTCCAGATAAGAAAATGAGCGATGAAGTTATTACCTATCTTAATGAATGCAAAAAGAAGGGTGAATCTGCGGGAGGAGTGGTGAGTCTTTCGATCTTAAAGGTTATGCCAGGTCTTGGCGAGCCGGTATTTGATAAATTAAAGGCTGATCTTGCAAAGGCGATGCTCTCTATTCCTGCATGTATCGGCTTTAGCTTAAGTAATGGATTCGAACTCGCAAGACTACCAGGTTCCATCATTTCTCAAGATTCGCGCAACTTCGGGGGAATTGAAGGTGGAATATCTAATGGTGAGGAAATCATCATCAAATTGGCGTTCAAGGCCCCTTCCACCATTGGGGAGAAGGCCAGAGCTGGAAGGCATGATCCATGTATCCTACCGAGAGTTGTTCCAGTCATTGAGGCGATGGGTAAAATCGTTATCGCTGATCACTACCTAAGACAGAGGGCTTACGATTCTTTTCGGCCTTAAGATAAGCATCAGTCAGCCCAATAAGCGCCTGAGATCTTATCCTAAGATTATCTAATTCAGCGTTTTTCTCCTCTAGCGGCTCAAGGATCTGCCTTCCGAGATCTTTCCAGCGCCAATACTTCTCATGGTGATAGGCCCCCGACTTATTTGCATAAAGACCGGAACTATTAACAGATATTGTATCTTCATTAAAGAGGTCTTCTCCCAGTTTTATGAACGAAGCATCCGAGAGAGCTAAATTAAAAAGCGTTGGAAAGATGTCCTCATGTGAGCCGAACTTCGTGGTATCGATATTTTCTGGACGAAATCTTTCAGGTAGGGAAATGAAAAAAGGAACCGCATATCGCTTAAATTCCTCTTCCGGCCCAACTCCTTTGGCTATCCAAAAACTGTGGTCTCCTGTGAGTGCGACGATCGTACTTTCTCGATGTCTAGATTCTTTGACTTTTGTTAGGAACTCCGCCATTTTTTCATTTGCATATTGAAGTCCCGTAAAACGTTTGCGTGCCAGTTCTTCATCAACCGTTAGACCTTCTAGAAGTTCGGGGCGTAATTCAATTGTCTTTGGTTGATACGATGACGGATATTCAAACGGGGGATGATTGGAAGTCGTGAGGACGACAAATAGTTGAGGCTTAGTTGCTGTACGGATCTGCTCGTCGATGAAGGAATAAAGATATTCGTCAAAAATTCCCCACTCGTTTCCGAGATCTTTTTCGCCGAAGTGAGATAATTCGGGCATCGCTTCTTTAATCTCCTCAGCTCCCCAAAGGCGATCATAGCCTAGGATGGAAAGATATTTTCCAAGATCTCTCCATCCTAATTTTCCTCCGTAAACGAAATGAGTCTCATAGCCTTTTTTCTTGAAAGGTAGATGTCCAGCGGCGGATAATTTTACACGAATGAATTCTGATTCTGAAAGGAATCTCGCCCCAGACCGTATAACTTGCGCGGTTGTAACGGAGACGATACTACCTATTGTACCATTTTCTGACGGTAAAAAATTTTTGAAAAGAATACCCTTCCTGAAATGATCTTTTAAACTTCCTAGAATGTTAAATTCATCTGAATCAAGCTCATTCCAGTAACTCCCAAAACTCTCCATCACAACAAGTACAACATGAGGTGGATTGGCCGCAAGGTTCTGATTATATTTTGTCTTTGCTGCCAAAGATTTAATGATGTCCGAACTTCCAGGGGAAGATCCCATAACTGCTTCATAAGCTTGTTGCCAGGATTTAAAGCCCTTGTTTGTCAAAAAGTCGTAATTGTCTCGACCAAAGGTTTTTCTAATCTTGATGGCGCGGTTTAAAGTTAAAGCACCATTCAATGAAATTTTATTGATAAATTCATTTTTACTTATGTGTGCATCTTCAATTGACAGTGGCAGACGACTAAAATTGCCACGACCAGCGATACCGAGGAAGGTCAGTCCAGTGATGAAGATTATTAGTATCTTGATAGGGGAACGTCTGGCCTTCAGGTCAAAATCGAAAGGTGAAAAGAGAAAACTAATAAAGCGTAGAAGTGCATAATGAAGGACAAGGATTAGCGCCCCCCAGAAAAAAAGGTTATAATTTTTGCTAATACTGATGAGAAGAGCCTTCGTGTCATCTTCGAAGAAACCAAAAAAAAGTATGTTTAAGTGGTCTTGAAAATAAGAATAAAATGCGAAATCAAATATGTATAACCAGCCGATGATTAAGTAACCTAAGAAAAAGAAAGAAACGACAAGGGTCCTTATTGTTCGAATCGCAAATTTCCCAGGAATCAAGTACCCCAGTTGCATTATTATAAAGGGTATAATGTTAACATATGCAAGAGGAATGAGATCATATCTAACCCCTAGCCAGAAAGCTTTGAGTAACTCATGTGATGTTAAGTCTAATTCTTTAAGATCTCCGAAATAAATAGTGAAGACGACTCTCGCCAAGGTCATGAGAAAAACAAAAAAGATAAAGAGAAGACAATGACTCTTTAACCATCGCCAGTAATAATGTTTGAATGAAAGCTTCATTTATTATCTCGTCTTTCGAGATCATATCAAGGCCTTCGAGTTAAAGCCATAAATTACTAATCGTCACCTGAATCACCAAATGTGAGATTACGTTCAAAGTCCTCAGGCTGGCTAGCATTACTCTTTGCTTCCTCAAGTGTGATAATCCCTGATTTATATAGCTTGGTGATGTGCTGATCAAAGCTTTGGGCATCTGTTGTGTTCTTTCCCTTCTCAATGTATGTGTAGATTTCCTTGATTCTATTTGGATCCAGAATAGCTTCCCGTATTCCTGGATTATTGATCATGATTTCTTGGGCGGCTACCCTGCCCTTGCCGTCGCTGGTCTTAAGTAGTCTCTGAGAAATGGTAGCATGAAGATTATCAGCAAGTCTTGTTCTGACAACGTGTTGTTCCTCTGGTGGAAACATGGAGATCAACCGACCGATTGTACTTAGGGCATCAGTAGTGTGAATGGTTCCAAAGACTAGATGCCCGGTTTCTGCAGCCTTTATAGCAATGGATATGGTTTCAGAATCCCTCATCTCTCCAATCAAGATGATATCCGGATCTTGACGTAAAGCTGAACGCAACGCTGAATTAAAATCATTTGTATCTTGACCAATTTCCCTCTGTGTGATCCGTGCCTTTAGAGGAATGTGAACATATTCCACAGGGTCCTCTAAAGTTAGGACATGAACTGCAGAAGTTTTATTGATAAAATTAATCATAGCGGCAAGAGTTGAAGATTTACCAGAACCTGTCGCGCCAGTGACAAGAACAAGACCGGCGTTGGCGCCAGCAATTCTGTTGATGACCGGCGGAAGTTTAAGATCTTCAGTGGTAGGAACTTTATCACTTATAAGTCGAAGGATGACCCCTATTTTCCCTTGGTAACGTAGAATATTATAACGAATACGACATATATTCGGGACAGAAAAAGAACCGTCATGCTCTTTGAGGCTATCTAACTTACTGATCACCTCATGATCTTTGATCATAAAATGACAGATCAGCTTCATGTCTTCAGGTGTTAAGGGGTCTGCCTTGACTTGAATAAGATCTCCCCGCAGACGAAAACAGGGCTTTTCATCAGTTCGTAGATGAATGTCACTCACTCCAGATGAAGCTGCTGTCTTGATAATCGTGATGAAGGTTTCTTTCGTCAGTGCCATAGGTTTGCCTAAAGTGGATGAATATCAACTTATCGATTTTTTTTGACGAAAATTTAAAACTTTATAATCCCGACAATGGCAATCAACTTTACTAGTCTTTTGAAATCCCGATGAGGTTATTGATGAAAAAACTTTGGTCTAGCGAAGAGATATTTTTGAGCGGTGATGAATACTTTGAAAGTATACTGAAGGATATTGATAGGGCCAAACGATACATCACTATTGAGATGTACATCTTTAGTGATGACCCTATTGGAAAGAAATTTGCGGCACACTTGATCTCCGCTCAACAACGTGGGGTTAAGGTGCAAATTCTCATAGATGCCATAGGTAGTTTCGGATTTCTAGATAGACTATATGGGATCTTTCAAAAGAAAGGGATTGTGGTCAAAATTTACAATCCTCTCCCATTCATACATCCGTACCATGGGAGACTGACTGTGCTTAAGCGTCTTTATGTTTTCAGTACGAGAGTTTGGCGGCTTAATCGCAGGAATCACCGGAAAATCATCACAATTGATGATCACATTATGTATCTGGGAAGTTTTAACATCAATGCCGTGCATACTCGTTATCACACCGAAAAGGCGTGGAAAGACATTGGTGTCAAAGTCGTAGGGGAACACGTGCAATTTGCTATCTTGAACTTCAAAAAGATATGGAAGCTGAGGGATTATTTTCGCTATAAAAAACAGCTGAAAAGTGGCAGCGATTTGAACTGGAAACAATCTCCCATTCGGCTAAATCAGACTATCTTTATGAAAAGTTTCTTTTACAAAAATTTTTTTCAAAGAATAGCCAAGGCGCAGATTCGGGTTTGGCTGATGACTCCTTATTTTATTCCTCAGCGACGGCTGATCAGAGCACTCGGCAAAGCTGCACAACGTGGTGTCGATGTTCGTCTGCTTATTTCAAAAAGAACAGATGTCACTGTATTCAAATGGCTCCAGTACTTTTATTACACTTACCTATTAGAAAAAGGTGTTAAAATTTATCAATACCAAGAATCCGTCTTACATGCAAAAAACTACATTATCGATGACTTTATGACTGTGGGCTCTACTAATCTGAACCATAGAAGTTTTATCCATGATTTAGAGGTAGACCTCGAGCTTCTAGATAAGAATAATAAGAGAATTATTGAACAACACTTTCTTGACTCAAGTCTTTTCCAAGAAAATATTACCAGTGACATTTTGAAGAAAAGGAAACTTTGGGATAGATTTCTCTCGAGATTATTTTTTCTTTTTAAGTATTGGTTCTAGTATGAAGCTAAAAATTCTCTCCTACAATATTCACAAAGGATTTACCATCGGTAATCGAGACTTCATTCTGGAGCAGATCAGACTCGCTCTCAGAGAAACGAACGCCGACATTCTTTTTCTGCAGGAGGTTCTTGGCGATTATAAAGATAAAAAATGTAAAATCCCTGACTGGAAAACAGGTATTCAATTTGAGTACATCGCTGACAAAGTTTGGCCTCATTTTGCTTACGGTAAAAATGCCGTTTATCCTGAGGGTCATCATGGCAATGCAATTTTGAGCAAGTATCCCATCATAGAATGGCAAAATCACGTGATCTCAACCAATCGGTTTGAGCACCGAGGATTACTAAAAACAAAAGTCATTATTCCTAAAGTTGAAAGAGAGCTTTTGCTCTGTAATACCCACCTCGATCTCACTCAAACCGGGAGAGATCTCCAGACAGAAATGCTTATTAAGCACATGAAAACAGAGCAATACCTTCCATGGGTACTTGTAGGTGACTTTAATGACTGGAATAAGAAAATTTCTCCTCGGATTGAACAGACTCTAAATGCTCAAGAAGTTTTTAAGGAACTTCATGGAAAATATCCTCCGACCTTCCCGTCATTCTTTCCCATGCTTTCATTAGATCGAATATTCGTTCATAAATTAAAACCAGTCCAGGCAATAGCACTAAAACAATCACATTGGAAAAACCTCTCAGATCATCTGCCTCTCTATGTGGAAATTGATCTTGCAATTTAGTTGATAGAGAATTTATGTCCTTCACTAAATACATAAGTTTTGCCGATAAAGCGTAATTCTTGGTTATTTAAAACAATACCGGCGCCATCCGGGCAGGCGTAGATGACCTTCTTCTGGATTTTTGAATATTTTTTGAATACAGTGTCGTAACGGGCGGAATTTTTAAAGTGAGGAAAAAAAGCAAAATCAACCAAATTAAGTGAGGAGAGATTTTTGAGACCTACGATATTTTCATCGCGATCAAACTCAGGATAAGCGGCCATTTCGATGTTTTCCGTCATAATAATGGCTCCGGCCGAAAGGCCAGTCAGGACCCCCCCTCGCTGTGCAAAAAGTCGAATTTCTTTAAGAAGCTTTGCTTTCCTGAGACTGTTTAAAAAGTAGAATGTGTTTCCACCTCCCATGTGAATGGCGTCACTTCTCATGACCTCTTGGAAAAGGATCCGGTCAAAAGGGATATCCACGGGAAAATGAATGAAACGATTTATCTTAAATTTTGAATAGTGCTTTACGAAGACTTTAAACTCTTGCTCAGACAAATAAGATGACGAGGGAATAAAAGTTACAACAGGATTCTTCTTCCCTGTGAGTTCAACAAACGCTCGGTCAAGACCGATATTGTCCTTGTCTCCACCACCACTGTAAAAGACAAGTTTCATATCCCCTCACGACAATCTCGAACAATCGCATAGAGATTCTGCATAATGTTCTTATGTCGTGGTGGAGCTTCAGTGTGGACTCGTTTCCTATCAGGATTAAGATCCTGATAGGTCGAAAAATCTTGTACCAATTGATAGAGTTCTTCAGATCCAAGCTTCGGTCTTAGCCTTTGAACTTTCTGTACAATGAAAGTTAATGAATCTCCTGTCACTCTATCGAATTTGTTAATTACTGAAGAACGCATGGTAAGCTCCAGGAGTATATGGTTCTTCTCGCATCCTTGGATCTTTTGAATAGCCTCTACAAGCGCAGAGTAGTTTTTTTGGTAGCGACGGATCTGCCGCCTTCGAATTTCAGTTAGCTTAAGATCGCTCTTCTTGGCGTAGGAAGAACGAATGATTTCTAAAAATTCTTCATCTGTAAGGACGGTTTCTCGAGTCAAGTAGATTTGAGGGAGTTCTCTTAAAATATCCCTCATTGAGAAAATAGCATCTCTTGTAACTCCGTCAGCAACTTTATAAAGACCCTTCTTAGACTTCGAACGCTCGAAATAGCTGTAAGTCCTTCTAAAACGTTGTACTAGCTCTCCCTGATTCTTGATAAGTTCATCCTGCTGTGCTTTCTTAAATCCTATCTTATGTAAAAGATTTCTATTTTTGCATTCAATGAAGTGCTGATCAAAAAATTTTAAAACTTCATGGTGTCTGAATTGAGATAATGATTTCTTCTTCTCTGTGGTAAGAAAATCTGCTATCTGTACAAAGCATTGAACGATATAGCGAGCCTTCTGTTTTTGCTCAATAATTGATGTCGAGAATCGCTGGACATCATCGTAACGATACTCCGCATGAAAAAGACCAAACTGTCGGATGGATCCGTAGTCGATGATGCCTCCATCCATAAGGATGTTATCCCCATCCCAATCAAGCCAACAAAAGATGTATTCGTCTTCAAACTTCGCAGCAGTTTCGGCAAAGCACTGGGCCACTTGCCTTGCAAGATAATAGTATTTTTCTTTATCGCTTTTGAATGTTTTCTGCTGCCAGACATTGTTTTCAATCTGCCGATGAATGTAATAGTCGGCAACCTGTTTTAAGGTAGAGAAATTTCCTTGCTTCAGGTGACCAAAAAAATGACTAGGCCTCAAAAGATTTGGGTTTGCCCGAACATTAATCGATATTCCTTTCTCAAATTCAATGATGGCGAGGACTCTTTCAGTTCTAAAACCATTTTTTCCCAGGACCTCAGAAAAAAAGAGAGTTTCAAGACCTTCACCAATTTCCGAAAGACCACAGCCATAAGAGATACTCGGGTCTCCCGTCTGGTAAAACTTCTTATTTATATTTGAGGCAGGAGATAATTTTGTCGCTCCGGTACCGCAACTTGAAATGTCCCAAGTGACCCCATTATTCCTTACGGTACCATTCCAAATAGACCTTCCGTCGCCAGAAGTCCTTCCTGATTTATCGGGGTGCTGGAGTTGAAGGTATCTGGTGGCCATATAAGTATTTGGATGAATCTCATCCTCTGGGAACTTTATTTTATTGATAAGGTCATATTCGTTGATAATAACAAGACTAAATGTTTCTAAAATTTCCCGCTCTAATTCTAAGTTCAACTGATTTGGATGCGACTTCGCAATAAGACCCATTTCCCGAGCAAGTTCAAAGTTGAAGAAAGAGACCTTACCACCCTTTTTGTAGCGTGCCTTGTACTCGACACACCCACCAGGAACCTTCGTTTTAAACAGATGTTGACCATTAATACGACCGAAAGCTGAGTAAGAACGTTTACCAATTTCATCAATTTGATTTTTCTTTACTTGATTCATCGTGTTTTTCAATCCTTGAAAAAAAACTAAACAAAAATCTTATGTTTAGTATAAGGCAGAGTTATTAAAACCAGACAAAATAAATGCGCATCGGCAAAAAAATATTCCGATAGAGGCAAAATTCAAAATAATTAGAATCCAATTAGGTGACTCTTTTTGACGGAGATGTAATATTTTTTTCTGATCATTACTAGCTGACCCATAGTAATGGTCTTGGACTAAAAAATTCACCCGTAATGTCGGAGACTTACGGCCCTTTGCAGAGGCTACTCTAAACGAGGACGAAAGAAAACTTTCTACGAAACTTTTGCTGCGTCATCCTGGCGCTCGCTCAAGTCAAACAATTAAGAATAATGCAAGGCCATCGCAAACTCTTAACGTCCTTAACCATTTCCTAAAATGCTTAAATATCTGACCTCGTACAGAATTTCATAAAAGGAGAAATATGAAAATCCTCATTCGTTTAGGTTTGATCATAATGGCACCCTATCTGTTGGTTCAGTATTGGAAGAATTCTCTTAAAGAAATTGGTGATATCAATAGCTGTTACGGGCCCAAATCTAACCTTGAATATGATTAGTGTACGTCAAAATCAAAGTAACTTTCTGGATACGGTTCCGGACGGAATGAATAGTGCCACCATTCCTGAGAGAAATTTTTAAATCCCTTGGATTCCATTAGGCTCTTTAAGAGGAGTCGATTTGATTGCTGTTTTTCCGATATCAAGGGAGATTCTGTGTGGGAAATTTCATCAAAAAAATCAAAGCCACTACCCATATCTAAATCAATTCCTGTCTCTAGATCGACCAGGGTAAGATCCACGGCACTTCCACGTGAATGGGATGATTGTTTGGCAATAAATCCTTTTTCAAACAAATCAAGTCTAGAAAACTTAGGATAATACAATTCTTTAAGAGTTAAGTTATCTTCAGGTTTATTGGCCCAGTCTAAAAAATATTTAACAGCTTTAACCGGCCGATAGGCATCAAAAATTTTCAGACCTAGTCTATTCTTCTCTGCCTCAACTTGAACTTCACAAAGGGCCTTAGCAGGACTTTTATGAATATAGGCTTTCGCACTTCTGTAACCAGCAACAATTGATCCCGTAAAATTTGATGGTTTACTATAGCTGGCCTCTATTTTTATTCCTGAACACGCCTCTTCGAGAGATATGAAATCTGGATGAATCCTTGTCATGGCAATTCCCGGTAAAAATAGAAAAAGAAAAAAGAGTTGCATGAGGGTAATGATAGCTCAATTTTAGCTATCTTCAAAAGATAAATCCGCCTTTACCTTTTTTAAAACCCTTCTGAGTCGTTACATACTCCCTTCAGATCTTCAGATTGATTATTTGGCAAAGGAAGTTGAAAAAAATTTTTACATCGTTAAACTGTAAAAGGATTTCATGACCGGAAAACCGAAGGAGGAACTGATTTTGATAAACTGTCTACAGGCTACAATCTAATCTTTAATATTCAATAAAGTGATGAGCGGTAAGATAAGTTAATCGCAGTCGCTTTTCCATTGTCTCATCAAGCATCAGGAGAAGTTCTTCAAGCTCGAAAATAAGCCCGAGATCACTCACAAACTTATCGGCTTCCACCTCCACCATAATGGATTCCGCTTTCATATCCTCTAGCTCTAATAGAATAAATGCCAGCTCGTGCGCTAGATACGCTACTGCCGATTTCTTTTCGGTTTGGAGGAGCTTTTGAAATTCTGGAAAGATAACAATGGTATTCGACAAGACCGCCCCAGGATGGTGGGAATTTAGATGATGATTGGGAACAAAGACGACAGGAGTTTTTGTCATCATTAGCTCAAGGAGATTGGCAGGCAAGTGAGCAAAAAGCTTATCAAAATGATTTCGACACGAGCTCTCCAGAATCCACTGGTGCTCAGGGAGGGAATAAAAGTAGGTTGTGAAGTTCTTTCTGATGTGAGACTTATTAATTTGATCTTTGCTAAGAAACTTTTGAATCAGATTGAACATAAATGACCTCTTGCCAACTCTTCGGCAAGAGGCAAGGACACTTAAGAGAAAAAAATTTATTGAAAAGGTTGTTCATCTGAGTCGCCTATAATGTTCACAGTCCCCTGATATTTCTCACCGATTACACTTAAAAGATCCTCTGGTATTTGAGAGGCACGGTATTTTTTTCCGTTACTCGTCCTGATCCAGAAACCATTAATGAGTTTATCAGATCGAGAAATTCTGATGGGCTTTATAGAAACGATATGGTTCAGATTAAAAAGAACCTCAACCTCTTCAGCCTCCTGAGGCATAGACTTGGGGTTGAATACTGTAAACTTTCTAAACTGCATAGAGACTCCTTTAGGGATTCAAGGTATCCTATAGTGGATTAAAAAACTTGTGTTTATAAAGGATCGATCTTTGAAAAATTTACAGGAGCGACAGGAGGAAACTTGGACCTTTCAATCCTTTGCAGAGCTCAAGGGAATCGTCCGTCGTGTGAATTATCCCAAGCAAGTGATTCTACTTCTTCACGGCTTAGGTGAGCGTGGAAAAAGAATCTATCGAAAACTTCTCCCGGCCCTCCCTTCAGATGCCCTGGTGCTTGCGCCAAATGCTCCTTTTCCTGTTCCAAGAAAAAATGGAAAGAAAGACTATGGTTACTCTTGGTATTTTTACGATAAAGTTCAACAAGAGTACTTTATCAATCAAAACCTGGCAAAATTCTGGCTCAGGGATCTATTGCAAATAGAAAACCCTAAAGCACTTCCTGTTACGATCATCGGTTTTTCCCAGGGCGGTTATCTTGCCCCTGTCGTCGCCCAGGAAATAGCCGAGACCAAACTAGTGATTGGTTTGTCCTGTGAGTTTAGGCACCACCTCATTACTCGTCGACCTGCATTTAGGCTTGTGGCCCTACATGGAAAAAATGATGACGTGGTAACCTCCCAATTAGCTCTAGACCAGATAGAAACTCTCAATAGAAAAGGAATCCCAGTAGAGTTTCAACTTGTGGAAGAGACGAATCATGAAATCTCGGCGATAATGACAAGACTTATTCAAAAGATACTGGAGACTCATGGAAAAGCTCGTCTATAAGGGAAATATCATCAAAGTCACGGAAGAAAAAATCAATCATATCGTATGGGAGAGGGCCTACGTACCAGATGGTGTTATTATCTTTCCTCTCACGAGTGAAGGAAAAATCCTTCTCGTAAAAGAAAAAAGACCTCATGAGAATCCTCCAGTGCGAATCAAACCAGTATCTGGAATTCTCGAGTATGAGAAGGGAACTCCCGAGGAGAATGCCCAAAGAGAACTTCAAGAAGAAATTGGTTTCAAGGCCACCCACATAGAGCTACTTTGGAAATTTCAAGGATCGGGCACAGTCACCAGCAAACAGTATTTCTTCCTGGCCAGGGATCTTGTCCCTTCAAAACTTCCCAATCCTGATGGTGAGGAAACGATTGAACAAATTATTGCCTTTAATCCCCATGAGCTTAAGGATTTCATTTTGAAAGATGAGCTTAAATGGTCGGTTTCAACCTTAGGGCTCTTTAGACTCTTGAAGCACCTGGGCACAATTTCCTAAATCATTGTTTTCCTGTTAATATTATCAAACAGCTTAATATTTACCATAACAGTTGTTAGATAGTTCAAACACCTGTATACTACTCTACGTTGGAAGGAAATAAACTCATGTACGTTTGCATTTGTAACGGCATAACAGACAAACAGATTCAAGAGGCGGTGACCTCTAGGACTTCTAACAATCTCAAAGACATCCTCAAGGCTTTAGGCATTGGATCTGATTGTGGCACTTGTGTAGAGGAAGCCGTAAAAACTCTTCTTGAGCATTCCGCAAGATCCCCCTTTGAAATGAAAGATAGTTCAAACAATTCTTAGGGCAGTTGAACCTTTTTGATTCTTCTCCTCCAGTCTCTTAAAATAAGAATAATAACAATCTCTCTTTTACGAGGTATCAAATGAAAGGTTCCCAGGCCATCATCGATTCACTTAACTCCGTTTTGACGAAAGAATTAACGGCCATCAATCAATATTTTCTTCACTCCCGCATGCTTCAGAACTGGGGTCTTGAGAAAATAGGTAAGCTTGAATACGAAGCCTCTATCGATGAAATGAAACACGCTGACATGGTCATCAAGCGCGTCCTTTTCTTGGAGGGACTTCCAAATCTACAAAAGCTCGATAAACTAAAGATCGGTCAGAATGTCTCTGAGATTATTGAAGCTGACTTGGAAGTTGAATACGCGGCCGTTCCCCACCTTAAAAAATGTATTCAGCTCGCTGAGTCTGAGCACGATTATGCAACCCGAGACTTATTTTTGTCGATCTTGAAGTCCGAAGAGCACCACATTGACTGGCTTGAAACTCAAAGAGATCTCCTAAAGGCAGTAGGAGTTCAAAACTACATGCAGTCTCAAATAGATCCAGAAAAGGGTGCTGAGTAGTTGATATAGAACTAATTTCATCCAGCGAAAGCCACATTCAAATTGATGCGGGAAATGTTGCCTCATCCTGTTGCTCTGTTTGAGTTCAAATATCAGTCCATGGAAGGCCTCCGGACAACAGTTACCTTGGCCCAAATTACCTCCTAAATGAGGTGGTAATAGAACTTTGACAAACATTCCAAAACTTCGAAGCTGTTACTTTAATCCAGAATGATATGTTCTCTCATATTAAATCCGTAATCATGGGAAGCTCTGTAACCATACCTATAAAAGACCACTCTCTTCTGCTGGGAACATGGCAAGGGTTATATTTATGCGATTTATGAAGTATGGCTTCATACTGTAAGTTAATAATGACGGTTTTATCTTTATTTGATATCACAAACTGCAGCTACATAAGGAAGAAAGGATGAACATTATATTTGCCTTACTTATATTTCTCTCTTCGGCCAATACTTTTTCTCAGCAATATATCCAATCTTTAAAAAAATATCGTCATCCCATCGACGCGCTCATGATGAATCTGACCTTGCCAGAGGGCAGAACTCTTCTCTTATCTTCGGGGATTCAACACTTTGATGAAAAACTGATACTTATTAATGTTGAATTAGAGAAAACTTATCTTGGGAAATATATTTACCTAACCACATTAGAGGAAGCGAGGGTATTGTGAGTATTACAGAATCAGTTGTTGGAAAGATACGTAACTTCTTCATTGATCTGATGCTAGATGAAAATCAAGTAGACTTAAGCTGGTTCTATCGCCTGTATGAACAGAAATAGGCGCACTCTTTATCTCTTCTGTCTTGTTCTAATATCAATGTGGCTCGCTTGGACCATACTGGTGGATTTCTTTGTCATAAGAACGATTTTTCAAACCATCGATAATTTCTTTCTGGCAGGAGATCTTGGAATTGCCCTCTTTTTAAAGCTCAATAATCTTGAGCTCGTCACCGCCAGTATTCTTGTGAGTCTGTTTTTCATTCAATTTCAAAAGAAGAAAGAAATACTTCCTCTATTCATAATGAGTCTTCTCTCTTGGGTAATAGTGATGTATTACTTCTCTTATCTCACTCCCAAGCTCGTGATGCTGACTGATATTTGGAAGGCCTCTGACCTACTAGGACTTTCAAGCGTCAAAGACATTCCCGATATTCAACAAGAACATCAGTTTTTTCATCGCCTGTATATCAGTCTTGATACCGGAAAGCTATTACTTCTAGCAAGTATGACTGGATTGGCAGTCATCAAAGCGGATAGATGGTCTTAAGAACACTTTCTCCCATTTCAAAGGGAGCATTATTCTTTGCACCCATGGAGGGCATCACTGACGAAGCTTTTAGAAGGACCATCTTGAAGCTCTTTCCTGAGTGGGACTATCTTGCGACAGATTTTCTGAGAGTCCCCTCGGCAGGTAAGTACCCCATGAAGCACCTTATTCGTCACTTTGGAAAGAAACTCTTCCAGGACATTAAAGTCCAAGATAAGACGATGTTCCAAATTCTTACTTCACATCGCGCCTTCACTTTAGAAATGGTTAGGCAACTTGAGGAACTTCAGATCCCCTGGATTGATTTGAATATCGGTTGCCCTTCGAATACTGTTTGTAAAAATCTGGGAGGCTCTTTTCTTCTCACTGATCTTCCGAAGCTTCAGAATCTCGTCAAAATTATCAGAGAGAACTTTTCTGGCCGGTTTTCTTGCAAAATCAGAATCGGCTATCATGATACAAAAGAGTTTGAAGATTCAATTAGAATGCTCAATGATGAGGGCGTGGAACTAATCACTGTGCATGCCAGAACCAGAGATGACATGTATAAGCTCCCTGCACGCTGGAGCTTTATTAAAAGAGCGGTAGAAATATCTCGAGTCCCGATCGTAGGCAATGGTGATATCTGGGAGACATCGGATATATCCAGGATGTTTGAAGAAACAGGATGTCATGGGGTAATGATAGCTCGAGGAGCGCTTAAAGCACCATGGATAGCACAGGATTATAGGAATCAAGCTACTTATTCTGAAGCCCAGAGATTTCAAAGAATAAAAAACTTCCTTACGGAATATAAAGAATCATTACTCGCCGAGAACATTACCGATCGGGGACTTCTCAAGAGAAGTAAATCAGTGACTAGATTCATGGTAGATTGACTCAACAATTCAGAAAAGATTCGCCGCAGTCTTGTTCTTTCCCAAACTGCACCAGAATTTTATTCCATAATTGATCAGTTTTAGAAATGCTTCATCGAATACTCGACCCGTTCCTTAGCGAGGAGATTTTTTGGGGCTTCACTCCGCACTTTTTCAAGACGTGGCACAAGCCCCGAGAGATTAGCAATTTGTATGCCGAGACCTGGTCTCGCGTTTAGTTCCAAAAGAATGGGTCCATGATCGGGTGTCAGGACGATATCGGCTCCGAGGTACCCCAGTTCAACCATATCATAGCAGCGAGCGGCTAATTCCAGGATCTCTCTCCAGAAGGGTAAACGAAGGCCAGAGAGTTTATGGCCGGTGTCCGGATGAACATCTACCACCTGATTTCGAATGACGGCATTGTTGGTCCAACCGTTTGATAAATTAAGACCAGCCCCTATCGCCCCCTGATGAAGATTTGCCCTTCCATCTGAAGACTTTGTAGGCAGACGAACCATGCTCATAACGGGAAAGCCCTCAAAAACAATAACACGAATATCAGGAATTCCCCCAAAAGAATAGAGATCGAAGATAGGGTGCTTGTCAATTTTTGCCTGAATGATTGCTGAGTCACTCTGACCAGAAAGTGAGTAGAGACCTGAGAGAATACCAGAAATATGATGCTTGACCTCTTCTACATCCAGAAGCTTATCATTAGATTTTCTACAAAGAATTCTAACTTCTCCGTTTCTTTCTTCTTTAAGGATTTCCTTAATGACAATAATTCCATTTCCCTGAGAGCCTTTTGCCGGCTTTATCACAAAAGATTCATAATTAAGTAGTTTAAGATGAAGATTTTTAAGTGAACCGTAGTTTTCGACTACAAGATAGTTCTCGGGGGTTGCTATCCCCCACGCCTCAGCTCTTTGAGCAGTGAGAACTTTATTATCCACCAGTGGATAATTTGCACGTTTGTTGTGTCGCAGAATATAGCGGCCGACCCGATTATTGATGCCAAGGATGCCCATGTCTGCAAGTTCACGGAAGATCATGAGAAGCTGGCTCCATCATTTTTTTTTTCTGTCTTATAAGATCTCTAAATCTAATGAACTCAGAAAGACGATAACCTTTGTATTTACCCACAATAATCAGCATTCCGATAATAGAAAAAAGAAGTTCGGGATTAGTAAAAATAAAGATCTCAAGGGCGGAGATAAGATAAAGAGAGTAGACAAGGACAACACATACGATAGTTCCAAGGAGTGTCTTGAGAGTGTTCACCATCCCCTCTTCTGTGATCATGATGGATAGCCTCTCAATAATCAGAGTCACGATGACGATGGGAAAGAAGGCCAGGTGCTTATGGGAGATGGAAGTTATCTCGACACTAAAAAACGAATAACCGAGCATAAGCATAATTACAAGAGTCAGGATAATCGAGAGCCTCGGCACTGCCAATAAATAGAACTTGTCCAGGACATACTTTTCACCGATCCCGATTAAGACAACTATCCCAAAGAACATCATGCCAAATCCAAAAGAGGTTTCGTTAAAGAAAAGAGTTAACAGTATTGGAGTGAAAATTCCGAAGGTCGGAATCCCTATGATATTACGAGCAACTGAAAGGACAAGTGTCCCTACAGGGATAAGAAGGATCGTCATGAAAATAGTCTGAAGTGGAAGAGGAAGACGATAGAGACTAAATTTTGAAAAGATAGAGTCAGTTTGTGCCACCTCTTTTTTAAACTCAGCTTTATTATATTTATTGATGAGTGAACGCTCCGCATGGATGGAATATGAGACATTTTTTTTCGAAATTAGTTTCTCTACTACATCGTAATTTCTATGAATAACCATGAAGCTGTCTGGACGTTCTCCAAAATATCCACGGTTTGTATCAATCGGGATCCACTTGTTATCAAGAAACACTTCATTGGCAAACGTGAAACGAAGTTTCGAATCCTCGCCCTGCCTAAGATCAGGCATTCTCAGAAGGACAATGATTCTTGATGGAACGCCTTTTCTTCGGGCCATGAGATTGAATAGCTTTGCCTTAATAAGCGGCGATCCCTTCCCCGTGTTCAATGTTTCATGAATTGTTTTAATGTCCGTATTCCTCTGGATTTCTTCTTCAACGTAATAATAGATCTTACGAATGAGTGTAGTCTTGTCTTCACTTCCTTCTAGGATGGCGCTCTCAAGGGTCATGATAGACTCAACATCTTCCGGTAGGAGTTCGGGAATCTTCAGATACTGATCGAGTCCTTTAGGGTATGTCTCTGTATAGTCCTTCGCGATTTTTTTATAGTGGACTGGCTTTATATCAATTCGCGCAGAGTAAGAGATGCGTCCCTTCATAGCGTCCTTCGAACTCCACGTGGCAAGATTCGAATCAGAGTTGGCATCCACAAATACCTTATAGTCTTTAGATCGTATTTTTTCATCGCTAACTTTTTGCCCAGGTCCTGACTTCGGTATAGGAAAAGAGAAGCTCGAGACGTTGCCCCTGGGTTTTACGTTCAGATGGAAGTTCCAGACATCGTCGACCATCTGAGGTATAAGAGAAAGATTAAGAATTTGAGATTTATAAAAAAGCATCCCTATTGGAAAGAGAATAAGAAAGGTTGTAAAAAAAATGACAAATTTTTTCATCTTGCTAATCACCCAGGACATGTGAACGGGCAACGTCGACGATGAACCGCCCTAAGAGGAGATTTCTACCAATCAGAAACTTGTACTCCATCTTCGATCGATCATTGAGGTTAATGTTAACCTCTCGTTCAATGCTACCTAATTTTATTTTTTCTTTAATAACGTATCTCTTTGATACGAATCCTGAGGTATTGGAAACCTTTTGGGTTGTATCGACCTTGCGGACCACCTGCACGATTTTACCATCTGAAGAAATGGTCTGAAACTTCACAAAAAGCTCCCCTCGCTGCTCAACCTCTTCAATGTTTATAGCATGCATGGACGTCGTTTTAGCACCGGTATCGATCCGGGCTTTGTGCTTTAGTTTGAGTTCAGGGAGAGTGACCCATTCAATACGACCGATAAGAACTTTTTCTTTAAGGAGTTGGGATGAGGCGTCTGGAATCGAGTAAATCAAAAAAACTACCAGAAAGAGAACTTTCACTTTTGTAGGCCTTTTTATGAGTCGTTTAACAGCTTCAATCTTAATCCCCAGAGGGGCCCTCGGCAATAGGGTACCAATAAGGGTTTCAATTCTTTTGTCCGAAAAAAACTTAATACTTCAGTGTTTTATCCCGATAAGTAAAAGTCACTATTAAAGGAGTCAAGTATGAGTTGCAAGGTATCGATGTTTTTCACTTGGTGCTTCTTTTTCGGTTTCTGGACCTTTATGGCTTTCCATTACTCTTGGGTAAAAAGTCCATTCCAATATCGGGAAATCGCCAGTTGGGAAAAACCAGTTAAACCAATGTTCGACCCAAGCTACAAATTTTAGCGGATAAAAAACTTCAACCAACGTAGCTTCCCCTGGTAGGGAGGATATCTAAAAGGTAAATCTATATTAGGGCTCTGATGAAATATGGATTTTTCATGGGTAAAAGTGTCGAAAGACTTCTTCCCGTGATAACTCCCCAGACCACTGGTCCCAATTCCTCCAAAGGGAAGATGTGGGTTGGCCAGGTGAAGAACTGTATCATTAACACAGCCACCGCCGAAGGGAATCTTGTCAACATATAGGTCTTTTTGACTTTCATTATTTGTAAAAAGATAGAAGGCAAGTGGTTTTGGTCTCTTAAGAATGTTCTGAACAGCTTCATTGATGTCATCATATGGTAAAATTGGTAAAATGGGCCCGAAAATTTCATCCTCCATGATTTTATCGTCCCAACCTACATTTTCCATAATCGTAGGAGCAAGAAATCTGTCTTCTCGATAAGCCTCCCCGCCAAAAGCGATCTTTTGAGATAAGAGAAGTCCGCTGAGTCTATCGAGGTGTTTCTCATGAATGATTCGAGAATAATCCTCTGAATGACGGGCCTCGATTCCATAAAACATTTTTAGGTGAGAGATCATCTTCTCAATGAAGGTTTTCTGCAATTCTCTGGGTATGAGAACATAATCAGGTGCGACGCAGGTCTGGCCAGCATTAAGAAACTTACCCCAAGCGATTCTTTTGGCAGCAAGATCGAGATTGGCCGAACGATCAATGAGGCAAGGACTCTTTCCACCAAGTTCAAGGGTCAGAGGCGTCAAATGTTGAGCCGCAGCTTTCATGACGATTTTTCCAACCGAGGTACTGCCAGTAAAGAAAATGTAGTCCCAGCTTTGGGCCAGAAGTGTTTGTGTCTCTTCTAGGGCCCCCTCTACGAGCAACACATGAGCTTCTTCGAAAACTTCACCAATGATTTCCTTTAACATTTTCGTTGTATGTGGTGAGTACTCAGAAGGCTTGACCACAACTCTGTTTCCAGCCGCGAAGGCTCCGATCAGTGGGGAGAGGCAAAGCTGAAAGGGATAGTTCCATGGTGAAATAATAAGAACAACTCCATATGGCACAGGGTAAATAGCACTTTTACCAGGAAAGAGGGTCATGGGAGTTCTGACTTTTTTCGGCTTCGACCAGTGCTTTAGATTGGCCAGTACGAAATTGATCTCTTCCAGAATGAATCCAACCTCCGTTGCATAACTTTCGAAATCCGATTTACCAAGATCTCTTTTGAGTGCTTCGATAATTTTAACCTCTCTAGACTTTATCGAATTACGCAAGTTTTTTAGAGTTTGCAGTCTCTTCGCAAGATTCAAAGATTCATCATTTAAAAATCTTGTTTTTAATTCTTCAGCAATGTTCTTCATGTTCATACTAATTCTCAACTTTTAGGTATTTTACATAGTTTCGGATAATACTCGATTTTCGATAGTTTTTAATCTCTGGGTAATGGATCACAAACGAGCTTTCATACATCAAAGGTATCCAGGGAGCTTCATTAAAAATGATCCCCTCCATCTGTTGAATAATTTGTTCCCTCATGTCTAGATTAGTTGTTTTTTTTAAAATCTCATAAAGATTATCAATTTTATCATTTGAATATCCACTTTTATTTATACCCGGATAATTTGCACTAACTAGGAGTTGCAGGATATTTTCCCCATCGGGATAATCAAAAAGCCAATTGTCAGTAAAAAACATGAGTTTACCCTCCCGACCCTTGGTCAAGAATTCCGCAAAACTTAATATTTCAATTGATACTCGAAGACCCAGTGACTCTAACTGAGATTTTATAAAAGCAGCCTCGACTAAATGGATCGCCTGATTACCTCGAGTCGAGTAAATGATTACAGGGATCTTTGATGTATCTTCAAAGCCGGCAAGTTTCAGATGCTTTCTGGCAAGAACTGGGTCGAAGTGAAAACGAAAATCTTTAGTAGGACGATATCCTGAAATGCCCGGGACAAGGATTGAATTGGCACGTAAATTAGTATTTTGTGAAAGAACTTTTATGTAAGCGTCGTAGTCAATCGCATAGGCAATCGCCTTCCGCAAATGAATGTTATCCGCAAAAAGAGGAATTCGCATATTAAAGGCAAGCCAACGATTAGCGAGGGTTGGAAATTGTTTTAATAAAACTCTTCTCTCCTGAAGCTCAGGGGCGAGCTCGCCGCTTTTATCGTAAACCTTTGGAAGGAAGGTTTTTGGAACAGTAAGAACATCAATCTCTTTTTTGAGGAATTTATTCCAACGATCCTCTTCGTTTACGGTAATGTTAAAAGACACCCTATCAAGGAAGGGGATTAATTGTTTTTTTGAATCCAGTAGTTTTTCAACGTTGGCATATCGGTCTCCGGAAGTGGGATAAAATTCCTCCCGGTATTCGCTATTTCGCTTTAAAACAATATGATTGCTACTAAGGTCAGACAAGATGAAAGGACCTGTCCCCAGAAGCGTTTTATTTAAGTCATTCCTGTAATACTCAAAAAGCTCGTAAGGAACAGGAGCCGTGAAGTTCAACGCCAGATAATAAACTAGATTAGGTTCTGGACGGATCAAGCGAATCACCAGTGAATACTTGCCTTCAGATTCAACTCCAGGCAATGAAATACTTTGTATTTTTTTCCAATCTTCTTCAACGATTTCTCCATATTCATCAAAACCTTCTACCAATCCGGAGAAGAGACTCCGGCCGGGACTTTTTAAACTTTTCAAAGCAAGTCTCTTAAACTGAAGAACGTAATCATCCGCCACCAGTTCTCGTCTTTTTCCCCCGAAGGCTTCATGCTCATGATAGAAAATATTTTTTTTCAGACTGATCTTGACGATTTTCCCATCTTTACTCGTCTGCAATCCCCCCTCAGCGATGAGAGGCTCTATCTCATAAGGTCTTTTAAGATAGTGATATTGAAAAAGGGGTTCGATAACCTGGGCGGACACAAGAAGCGAGTCATCACTGAAAGCTTTGGCCGGATCAAGGCTTTCAATCCTATCATCCAAAGAAAGTCTCAACTCGGTTTCTTGCCGAAAATTTGGAGCGAACTCAATCCATAACCAATAAATCGACAGAGCAATTAGAAAAAATAGAACTCCACCAAAAAAGGTTCTATTTTTCATAGATTAAAAGCCGGCTTTTTAAACTTCGAGAAGAATGAATCTTTAGATTCTCCTAGGGCAAGCTGGGCCATGTCCAGTCCCGATCGAAAACCTAATCCCATTCCATGACCGCTAAAGCCTCCGATGACATAAGCCTCAAGAGGTGCAGCTATCTTTCCAACCAATGGAAGTTCGTGTTCCGTAAACCCCATCGTTCCTGACCAGCGGTTAATAACTCGGAAAGTAAGTCTTAAGTAATCCCTGAGGTAATCTTCGAGGGCATGTTGAATTTTGGGTGATATCTTTTCAAAATCACCAACCTCTCCTTCTTCGTCGATAAGGCGTTTCCCACCGATGACAAGCAACTTATCCTGAGTTGTCCGCCAGTAAACACGTTCAGGAGGGTCATAATATAGGCTCGGACATTCAAAATCCTCTTCAAACTCCACGGCAAGCATTTGAGCACGGCGAGGGATTATTGCATCCTTGAATGCCTTATGAAACTGGGGGAAATAGCCATTAAGGGCGAGAATGACCTGTTTTGCTCTTATAAAATTTATTTCAGTTGAAATACCTTCAGGATGAAGCTCAAAAGCAGAAGAATTCTCGATGATCTGAACTTTTCGTTTCTCCAAAAGCTTTCTTAGAGACCCCAAAAGTTGAATGGGATTAACTTTGTATTCAGGATTCACTTCAAATCCCCCGTAAAATCTTGATTTCAAGGCAATCGGAAGTGCACTTTCATCTACCCAGTTAAAGTTAAAGAGTTCAGCTTTAAACCCACTTTTTTTCCATTCTGTTAACTGATCTTCTGATCGAAATAGAGTCATTGAAGATGTTCTTTCAAACTTAATTTCTGGTGAAACCTTGAGGATATGCTGATGAACAAGATCTAACGAATCTGCCGCAAAATTAAATATCTCCCTGGCGCTGCTCGTTCCCCACTTATTACACAAACCTCTATAAAATGAGGCACTTCCCATGGTAAGAAAACCTGCATTCCTGCCGCTGGCCCCTGATCCGCACACCGTCCGCTCAAGCACAGTGACCCTGAGGTCAGGCCTTAAATGCGTTAACCAGTAAGCTGTTGATAAGCCGATATAGCCCCCACCTACAATTAAAATATCAGTTGAAATGTCGGAAGACTTAGATGAGTACTGCCTTAGCCAGTGAGAAGTCGTCATGCCTATTCCCTTAAAAATAAGGCAATTATAACACCCTGATAGAACAGTGACGATAGAAAGTAAGCGAAAGTTAGTTAAGAGGCTTTTTTATGATTCTTGATTTCAGGATAGAAATCCTCTTCATATTCACTCTTATATTTAAGAAAAAGTTGGTAATTAGAAAACTCAACTTCAGACATCATTCCAATCTGCTCATCAAGAGATTTCCGAAAACACATATCGATATAATTTAGGTGAAATGCATCAAGATTAGCGAAAAAATTTTCTGTAAGAGGAACCGTTTTTAATAGATCTTTTAAGCTTTTGGCATGGTACATATAACCACTCCTTCCTAAAGGGCTTATCGGCACAAAATGGTCGATGGTTGAAAGAATGTTTTGCTTTTTAAAGGACTCATCATTTTCAGCGACTTGAGACATAGGTCAACCAACCAGGTCAGCTTTTTATTGCTGACAAAAAGACTCAAAAAAAGCAAAGTTAACCTATGAACGACTTCTGGACTAACCTTTTTCTCGAGATCTCACTTTTCATTTTTTTAGGTATTTTCTATTACTTTTATCAAAAAAAGAAAATCATCCATTATGAAAACAACAAAACACCCCTCGTCATGGGGTTTATTCTTCAGTCCTGCTTAACAGAAAAAAAAGATCTGCCACAACCACAGCTTGATGCTTTGATCGAATCTATAGATGATTATCTTCATAATAAAGCTGCTCATCCTCCCCTGGCACTCCTTCGGCATTTCAGTGAATCGGTGGATTGTTCAAAAGAGCTTAAAGAAATCATAAAGGAAGGAATCATTGAAATTGAAGACGGCGATAGAAAAAAATAATTACATATCCCCATCCGGCCATAAAAAACTACTGACTGAGCTTGAGGACCTCCTCAAAGTCCAACGACCCGAAATAACCAAACTTATTCAGTGGGCGGCTAGTAACGGAGATCGGTCAGAAAATGCCGACTATATTTATGGTAAGCGACGTTTGAGAGAGATCGACAGACGAATTCGTTTTTTGACACAACGTCTGGATGCGGCAGTCGTCATTGATCCTGTTAAGGTGAATTCCGAAAAAATCCAGTTCGGTGCAACCGTTGTTGTGATAGATGAGAAAGGAGATAGAAAGCTCTTTACCATAGTTGGTGTTGACGAAGTTGACACCGCCAAGGCCCGCATTAGCTGGCAGTCCCCTGTCGGAAAAAGTCTTTTAGGTAAAGGGGTTGGTGATGAAGTCTTCGTCAAAGTTCCCAGGGGTGAAATAAACTTTGAGATAGTTTCAATTCTTTATCGAGCTATTGAATGATTTTTTCGACAAAGCGTTAATAAACTTTTTAGGAAGATCGAAAATGAAATTCTCCAAAAGAGAAATGAGTATGAAGACAAAGATGAAGTGGAGAACTAAGTGAAGTTTCTCAGGACCTATATTGAAATATCCAATATTTGTAATCTGCAATGCACTTTTTGTCCTGAAGTAGAACGAGATAAAAAGATTCTCACTAAGGATCAATTCCAGAAAATTCTCCAGCAGGTTCTTCCTTACTCCGAACAAATTTGCCTCCATCTGATGGGGGAACCGCTCGCCCATCCTGAGTTCCTAGATATCCTAAAAATTTGTGAGCATGAGGGTGCTAAAGTTAATCTCACGACAAATGGTACCTATCTTTCAAAGTATGACTTCAATTCCTTTTTATCATCCAAAGCCTTAAGGCAGATTAATTTTTCAATCCATAGCTATCGGGATAATTTTCCTGCTAGAGATATAAAGCCATATCTTTACGACATTCTCATGTTTTCAAGAGAAGCACTTAAGGCCAAGCCAGAGCTCTATGTTAATTTTCGTCTTTGGAACGTACAAGGAACGAAACAGATGGCCACTGAAAACCAGGAAATCATCGATTACATTTGTGAGTTTTTCCAGACTCCAATTAACGAGAAAGTTGATGTCGGATTCAAAAAAAATAAACTCATCACTGGCAGAATCTACTTTCATTTTGATTCAAGGTTTAGATGGCCTTCTTTGGGGGATCCGGAGCAAGGGGACAAAGGTTTTTGCCATGCCCTCAGTCAGCAAATTGGAATACATGCTGATGGAACCGTGGTGCCTTGTTGCTTAGACAAAGAAGCCATCATGAATCTTGGAAATATTTTAGAAACCCCTTTTGAAGAAATATTAAAGTCTAATAGGCTCATGAGCATGAATCAGGGATTTAAAAACTATCAGCTCAAAGAAGAGCTCTGTCGCAAATGTACCTTTATTAAGAGGTTTGAAGGTAAAGTCCTGTCTGCCCCTATAAAAAAATAAGCCTAATTGAATTTTTTTCTTGAACTACGGAAAAAGTACGCCTACACTAATGGTACGGAAAAAATACGGAGAACGTCATATGGCACTAACAAAAAAGCAAAAAGAGGTCTTGGATTACATCTCTGGCTACGTTAGAGAAAATGGTTACTCGCCGACTCAGAAAGAAATTCAGGAGTACTTTGGTTTTAAGTCTTTAGGATCGGTCCAAGATTATATTAAATACCTAACCTCCGGTGGTTACCTCAATAATGACTCTCATTCAGTCCGTGGCCTGACTCCCTCCACTGCTCAACAAAGCGCAGAAGAAATTCCTCTCTTGGGAAATATTGCTGCAGGAACCCCCATTGAGGCCATAGAGCATTCCAACATGATCAGTGTACCAACACATATGCTGGGAAAAGGTGCTCACTACGCTCTGAAAGTCAGAGGAGAATCGATGATTGAGGAAGGTATTCTTAGTGGAGATATTGCTATCATTAAACATCAAACGCAGGCAGAAAATGGCCAAATCGTTGTTGCCGTTGTGGACAACGAAACGACCTTAAAACGTTACTTTAAAAAATCAAAACAAATTGAACTTCATCCCGCAAATAAAACCATGAAGCCTATTGTTATTAAAGATAAAGAATGTGAAATTCGCGGTCTTCTCGTGGGACTCATTAGAAATTACTAGAATTTTTTGTAAAAGAACACACATCAACAAGCTTTCTATTCGTCAAGGAGGACGTTTATGGCGGCATACGCTCAATTAATAAAAACTCAAATCAACGACACTGAACTTTTCTTAAGGATACATACTGAACTAATTAATCGGTATGAAGTCGATGAGAAGCTTGCTAATGAGATGGCCTGGGATTTGATTGAAGTCCTTTCGGCAACAGATGGAAATATTTCAATCTTTGAAAAATACTTTCTGCAATAGATTTTCAAAAATCTTTTCTCTACCAAGGTTAGCTCCTTGTCTCGAATGAGACAGGCACGGTTAGATCTTGGTCATTTTTTAATGAAATGGGGTGATTATGATTACAGAACAGGATTTGTGGATCAGTAAATCTTTTTTGATTCTCATTGGAAGCTTCATCATTTTCAGTGTGATTGGCGTGATCTAATCTTTTGGGCCCTCAAAAATATTGAGGGCCCTCATTTCTTTCTCAACGATTTCAATTGTAATTCCTTGGTTTTTAAATTCATCAACTAAAATAAGTTCTTTTTTAAAACCTCTAATAAAAAGAAAGCCGCAGAGATATCCTTTTAATCTTACTGAATAGGACTCATGCGCTCCTCCATCATCACCTTTATCGAACAGCTCCTGTTTTAAAATGGAAGTCGCCTCTAAGTCATCCTTCCAATTAGCAGCACTTACAACAAGACCTATTTTTTTTAAAGTAAAACCATAGGGACAATGAAGACAAAAAGATTCACAACAATATCCTCTTCTCTTGTGAAAATGAGAGGTAAATATCGTTACCCCTTCTGAATTCAAATAAGAAAGTTCATGCCCCATAAAAGGGAGTATAATCAACTTAGGATCATTCTGTTTAGTATTTTTATGACGTTTGAGGAACAAATGAACGCCAAGATTATCTAGATCCTCATGACTAATTCCGAATTCAAGCTAAGTTTTTCAAGTCAAAAAATTGAAGTTCGAGTAAAAGAAGAAATAACCTACAGTGCAATCTCTAAAGGAAACCACAACTATTCCCCCTAACTGGTGTTCAAATTCGTTTCTATTGTGCATTTACTAAATTTATCATTCTCAACCTGGAGTTAGATTATTAAGAAATTAATTGTTTATTTCCAGGAGGGAGTGGACCATTCTAATTGAAATATCCTTCAAACGTCCTCGGCAAAGGGCAGCTTTTCTTTGACAGCTCATCTCTTGGTCTTTAAAGGTAATTTTTGAGACTCAACACCATCAATCGAGAGCAGTTAAGGATACTTCTGAGCTTAATTCAACGCTCCATATCCAACGAGGAGAAGGTCGATATAAAAAAAGTTATAAACCAAGCCCGTAAGAAGTATCGTAAATTGATTTTTAACTCCTGATAAAAAATGAAGCGGGGCCCCTTCAAGTCGAAGAGCGTGCATATTCCAGTACTCAATATAAAACTCTGACCCGCGTCTTACATTATCTTACGGCCATTGTTTCGATTAACTTCTCGAGAACGTGGAGTTTTATGTAATCTCTCGCTCACTTCTGACAGTTTTGCCACAGTTAACAATATAAAATGGGGCATTCTGACTAATGCGATTTTTATTTTGATGACGAGTGTAATTATATCTTTTTGGGAAGTTACCCTTATTCTTTTTTGGCATCAAGGTTGCTTTTCTACTTCTCAAGCAGGGGGGAGAACTCCATAAAAAAGTTCAAGAAATGTCCCAGGAAAAACTTAGCTAACCACTAGGCAATTCCCCATTAAGCCCTCCACTAAATTTCACCGTTCACTCCCCTGCAGGTTATCTTCTAAATAAAAAAGCCCGAATCAATCGGGCTTTTTTATTTTTTGTTTCTTGGTTTGAAGAATCATTTTCCCTTAGGGCATCAAGGACATTTTTGATTTGTTTCCTCCATCACAAATAGATAGGGACTACTCCACTTGACTGGATTTAAAGTACGTTTCATCTCTGCATTCACCAAAATTGGTCATCTGATTTAAAGTCTGCCAGTAGACCTGAGGTTGTACGGATCCTTTTAAATTTGGACCCAAATCCATACTCCACCTTTGTCATTAGTGATATTTACATCGTCATGAAAGCAGAAACAGAACTCACAATAGTGAATAAAAGTTTCTCTTAACGACCTTGAATCCCTCCTCGAAGACAATTCGTCACCGGTGCTAAAGGTAACCAAAACGGAAAATAGTCACCACTTAAGACCTCTCGGATATCCACATTTCAAAGGTTTAAAATTGGCACGGTTTCTGCTCCAGGGAAAGCAAGCTGAGGGTGATGGACTCTAAAAGTTCAAACAATTCCCCGAAACGTAGGGCCTTACCACCTCTGCTGTTTCTCACCCATCCCACCAAAGATCCTACCTTTGTTCTCACCCTCAGCAAGGTTCATACTAAAGCGACTTCATCCATTCGAATAAATGATAATGATCTCCGGACATATTTAGAGATTTGTAGACGGCTTGGGCGTTTACATTAGACTTATCGACATAAAGACGAATCCCTCTGAGTTCATTGGTAGTTAAAACCATCTCTCTGATGTGCAAGTAAAGAGATTTAAAGATACCCTTTTTCCTGTAAGAAGGGACAACATAGACAGAGTGGACCCATAGGACTGTGCCATTTCTCCAATCGCTCCACTCCGGAACAGTAAGGAGACATCCCACGACTTCTCCATTAGCTTCGGCTACCCAGTACTTTCCTTTAGAGGGATCATCAATGACGGCACAAACACCTTGATTAACCGTCGCAGGATCAAGTTTAAGATTCTCAGTTTCAAACGCCATATTTAATTGAAAATGTACGATTGTGCTGATGTCAAAAAGAAGGCCTGGGCGAATTTTTATATTCAATCAAGAACTCCTCTCACTCTCTTAGAGAACTCCCTTAATGCTTCATTCAGAGTGAAGCCCTGGTCCATGAGAGCTCGAAGCTCTGCACCCATAAGATAGTCACTCATTTGAGAACCTGGGTCCTCCTGGGTCTTTAAAGGCGCAATCCCCGAGGCTTCAAATTCATCGGCAAAACGATTTAGTTCATCCACTGAATATTTTTGGGCCAGGTCTTTAATGGATTTTATGTCCATGAGCTATCCTTTGATTTTTTTTACAAATTCCCTAAAGGCTTCTTCTTTGGTCACACTGACAAGATCCTGAGGTTCTCCGTTCTTAAACCATCCCACAGAAGGAAGACCGGGAAGAGTCAACATGGCCTTGATCTTGGGATTTTTTTCAACATCAATTTTAAAGATTTTTATACCCTCTTCGTTGGCGATCCTTTCGAACATTGGTGCAGCGACTCGACAGGACCCACACCAAGAAGCGTAGAAATCAATAAGAACCACTGGTTCTTTCTCTATGACTTCAAAGATAGTCTCATCAGTTAATTCTTTTATTGCAGACATAAAAATCTCCTAATTAATTACTAGGCGTAAACAGTCTAACGAAAGCTCCGCCTTTTCCAAAGCTTTCAGCATGTTGTCACGGTTATATCTAAGAAGCAGGATCTCTGTTTCAGATACAGTCGGGTTAACTTTTCTAAGTGCCTCTAACCGTTCAATTTCTCCATTCATAAATTTAAGCATGTCCTCTTTAAATTTCTCCTTGTATTGCTTGGCCCTGGGAATGCAAAGTTCTTTGCCCTTTTTAATGCATGCTTTTATAAAGTCTTTTGGCATTTCCTTTAATTGAGATCTTTTTTCCTGATCTATTGAAGTGACATTTTCATCAACATACTTTTTTGGAAGCTTTGATGTCAAATCCTGCATCTTTGCATTCAAGACAACTCTTATGGGAGTCGGAGGAAACCACTTCTCTAATTGAAGTTTTTTTTCAGCAACTGCTCCTAAAACAAAATAGCCTTCAAAAAGGAACTCTTCCTTAGAATCAGTAAGCCAGCTTGCGATGGAAACGTTCCCCATTTCTTTTGAAGAAATAAAATCCATGATACCTATCACCATCGGATGATCCCAACTCAGGAACATCACATCCTCACGCTTAAGAGCGTTTTCTCGTTTAAATGTTACGGTCATGCCTTCACTCTCTAGGCCGGGGAAGTGAGGCAGATACATGTTATCTCCTGGGCGAATGAAAAAAGTAAATTCATCATCCATGTCTTCCGCATCTACTCCAAGCTGATTCCAAAGATTCAACATAAAATCTCTTAATTCTCTAGAATCATCCACTAATTTTAATTCTTTAACGATGTCCATTGCCTTATCATGATTAAAAGAATTAATTTCCACCAGTTGATCCTGTCCCTCTTCAAGTTTTCTCTCTATTTCCTGGTGAATCTGTTGCGTTTTTTTTAGGAAAGAGTTGAATGTTTCCTCCGGGTACTCTCCCTCCTCACTGCGCCGGAGAAGCTCTTGTAATTCATCTCGAACCGTCGCATAAAGTTCCGTTCCTCCCCTAGGAGAAGTTGAGAATGCATTAAATCCCTCATGGTACCAACGCATCAGGAGCTCTTCCGGACAGTCCTTGATAAAAGGGACATGGATTTGAATATCGTTTTTCTGTCCGATCCGATCAAGTCTTCCGATCCTCTGCTCTAAAAGGTCAGGAAGCTTTGGGAGATCAAAGAGGATGAGGTGCCTGGCGAATTCGAAATTTCTTCCCTCTGATCCGATTTCAGTGCTGAGAAGAATATTTGCCCCTTCAGGTTCAGCAAAGTAAGCCGCTTGTCGATCGCGGTTCATGAGGTTCATGCCAGAATGAAAGAAAGCTATCTTCAATGTCGTCTTATCCTTCAATATCTTTTCCAGATCAATGACCATGTCTTTTTCGTGACAAATGAGAAGAATCTTATCGATTTTATTTTCTTCAACAAAACCTGCTAACCACATCGCCTTCTCTTCGAAGTTTTTTTTCAAGGAGCTTTTGCCTTTCCCAACCTTAAGGGGATAGCTATGGAAAACGCGTTTGGGAAAAAACTCTGCATACTTTGCCATAGTCTTTCGAGTATTGCGAAAATAGATTCTTCCAGTCCCATGACGATCAATAAGCATCTGAAGAGCCTTGTCTTTATCTTCAATGTCGACCCCCACCTTTTCCTTCAAAAGTTTCTTATCTTCACTCGGAAGGGATTTTCCATTAATGAGCTTGTTCGCCAGGTTTGATATCGGCCAGTACTGTGTCGTTTCATTTATAAAATGATTAAAATCATGGAAGCGGTTTGGATCTAAAAGATGTAAGCGAGCATAGTGTCCGGCGAGACCCAGTATTTCAGGTGTTCCGGATAGTAGGAGGACCCCCGGAGTATCCTTTGCCATGGCTGCAACAAAGTCATATTCAAGAGATGAATTATCAGGGGCCCATCTCAATTGATGAGCTTCATCAACGACCAGAATATCCCACTTGCAAGCCATCGCTTGCTCCATGAGCCAGTCTTCTTTCATTAAAAACTTAAGAGAAGCAACAAAGAGCTGGCCATCCTCAAAAGGATGGTCGCCTCGCTCAAGCTTCGAATCATGATTGATGGTCTTAAAGGTGAGCTGAAACTTTCTGAGCATCTCTACAAACCATTGATAAACAAGAGAATCAGGAACAAGTATGAGACACCTTTCTACTCTTCCGGTTAAGATCAGGTTATGAAGTATAAGACCTGCCTCAATAGTTTTCCCGAGTCCGACCTCATCGGCGAGAAGGACACGCGGACGAGTCCTTCTGGTGACCTCATTGGCAACATAAAACTGATGGGGAATTACATTTAACCTCGGTCCTATGAAACCTCGTACCGATGAAGTGAATAGTTTACGCTGATTCAATAGAACGTCATAACGAAGCTTAAATAGATCATTTGAATCAATGTTTCCGGCAAAGAGACGTTCCTCAGGTTTTGAAAAAGACAGAGTTCCCGCCAAAAGTGACTCCGAAAGGCTCTGCCCTGCGCCATGGTAGGTAATAATCCCATTTGCCTCAGACAGATTTTCAACAATAAAACTCTTTCCCTCCTGAGACTTAACCTCATCTCCCTGAACAAAAGAAATTCTTTTCAGTGGAGCAGTCTGAATGCCGTACTTGCGATCCACCTTAGCGGAAGGAAAAAAACATATGACTGTTTTGGCCTCGACTTCTATGATCACCCCCAGCCCAAGCTCTGGCTCTGATTCCGAAATCCAACGCTGGCCTATGATGAACTGCTTCATCGCTCCTCCATAAAGGTGACAAATCTTCGTAGTTGAACCAAGATAGTACCAAATGACGAAGAGGGGTTAAAGCGTATGATGAAAAAATATTTTAATTTCGCTGTAAGCCTCCTGTTAATCCTAAGTTTTCCAAGTAAAGCCAGTGAATTAATGCCTGGCCCTTGGCGATTTGAACTTAATACAACCAATGGAACAGTTCCTTTTGTGATCAATTTTACTAAAAAGCGAAGTGGTTTCAGTGGCGTTTTAAAAAATGGCAAAGAAGAGATACGACTAAATAGAATTATACTGAATAAAAAAGGAATTATAATCCCGATGCCCATCTATGAAACGACTCTTGAAATGAAATTCTCATTGGACGGCAAGATGCAGGGCCAGCTTGTTCGACACAACAAAAATCCAAAAATAAAAATTCCTCTAATCGCTACTTTTGGTCAGACGGAGCGTTTTCCCGGCACCAAAGAAAAGCCGTCGATAAATCTTACCGGTCGCTGGAGTGTAACTCTTAACCACGACAACTCCGAAGTTGAAAAAGGCGTTATTGTCTTTGAGCAGAAAGATCAAAACTTTTTTGCCAGTATTCTTACCCCGACCGGAGATTATCGCTATTTAGAAGGTTATGTTAGCGGAAATGAATTCGAAGCTGCTAGCTTTGATGGTGTATACAACTACCTCTTCAAGGGGAAAGTCATCGATCAAAAACTACAGGCCAGTATACTCTCTAGTTACAAATCGAAAATTGAAGGAAAAAAAGATGAGTCGGCACAGCTACCTGATGCCTATCTACAAACCCAAATCCAGCACCTTAAATTCGAGTTCTCTGATCTACAAGGAAATAAATATTCGCTAGCTGACTTAAAGTTCAAAAATAAACCAGTTATTGTTCAATTCTTTGGATCCTGGTGCCCCAACTGCATCGACGAAACAAACTACCTAATTCCTTGGTACAAACAAAATCAAAAGCGAGGGATTGAAATCGTTGCACTCGCCTTCGAACGCAGCTTAAGCTTTAAGGATGCTAAAAAACAACTCCTAAAAGCACAAAAAAATTTACAAATTCCTTATACCCTTCTCTTGGCGGGAGCGACGAGCGATGACAAACCCATGGATAAGATCCAGGGCCTAAAAAACTTTATTTCTTTTCCAACAACGATCTTTCTTAACCACAGACATGAAGTGATCAAAGTCCACGCCGGTTTTACTGGCCCGAGCACAGGTGAGTTTTTTGAAAAATGGAAAAAGGAATTTAACCAAACTATCGATGAGTTACTTAAAAAATGATTAAAACAATTGGACTATTGATTCTCTCAAATCTCTTCATGACCTATGCCTGGTACGGCCATCTAAAGACTCTTGGATCGAAGCCCCTTTGGGTGGCCATCGCTGCAAGCTGGTCGGTTGCCTTTCTTGAATACTGCTTTCAAGTTCCCGCCAACCGGATTGGTTATCAATACTTTAGTCTGGCCCAACTTAAGATTATTCAGGAAGTGATCACAATGGTGATCTTTTCCGTATTTGCCATCTTTTTTATGAAGGAAGAGTTAAATCGGAATTTTTTCTATGCCTCTCTCTGCCTGGTGGGTGCAGTCTATTTCATATTCCGTAGGTAGACTTTTTTATTCATTTTAAGAGTTGTTGAGAATTAAGGGAACCGTTGACTCATCATGGGTAAATCTGCCCGGCAAAGGGAATCAAACGAATAGTCCTTAAGTCTCAGGCCTCGATAAGTCATCATAAGTCCACGATGACAAAAAAGCCCTCTATAGGCAGCGGCTTCGCTGATCGCCTGTTTACAATCGGACTTAAAAGCCATCTTTGCGAGAGTGCCAGAATAAATTTGATTCAAGTCTCCATCATGACAATAAAGGCCTCGGTTCGAAACTTTTAGGTCGAGAAGGCCATCTAGGCATTCTGAAGAGAAAGAATATTGACGTGATACTTTGCCATCTTCTCGCACGAGCAAATTTTCATCACAAAAACGGCCGTTGTTATTTTTCGATTGGATCAAGGCATTGACACAATCAGATATGAAAGTGAAGCGATAGAGGGCTTTCCCTATGTTTGAATAGAGAAGGTTACTCTGACAGTAAGAAGGGTAAGTTCTCTGAGGAAGATGTTGAGAAAAAACAATTCGAGGTAGGGAAAATAACAGAATGAGTAAAACGTTCTTCATCTTCAATCCTCTTGTTTAAATTCTTCTTCCGATTCTTGAGTATTGTCAGCTTTTCCATAGTCATTTTCATCGGCTTTTAGACTCTCATTCTCATTAGTTGGTTGAGAGGATTCCGAAGTATTCTCATTAGGTGTTGGAAGAATCCCCTGCTGGCCTTCAATATCCACATAGGCACTCCCGGCACCGTAACGATAAACTAATTCACCGCCTAAGTGACCAGTTCGATAAGCAAGGTAGCAAGAGGCAATTCCCAGAAGAGCAATGCCAAGTTTCAAGAAATAGCCCATTTCCCTTGGCAGAAAAAAAGCTGAAATACTTAAAACGAAAGTTATGACCGCAGCTCCAACAAAAATCTCGGCGGATTCCTCATGCTCATGGATAAGCTCCTTAGACACCACTTTCTCCACCCTCTCTTCTTCGGTTTCTCCTGTTTCAAGAGAAATATATCCGGTCACTACTACGGCAAGCTGAAGGCCAATAATTATTAGCCAAGCCTTGGGAGCCATTTTATTGACTTTAATCATGTAGGCAAACACAATGACCAACACTGGCATAATAAACGTAAGAGCTAGAGGAAAATGAATGATGAATGGATGAAAAGGAAGCTGCATAAAAATCCCCAAAAAAGTTACTTATAATATATCTAGGCGATCCGCAGTTTCCAAGATCATTTTAAAAAGTTCAGTCAGATGACCCTTTTGGGTTTGATGATTGGGGAAAACCAGCCGAAAAAAGATCGTACCATCTGGCCGCTGAGCATAATTAACCATGGCTTTTCCCTGAGCGACAAGGGCCTTCCGCACACTCAATGTAAATGCATTAATATCTTGGTTGTGATTGGCCTTAACCTGAAAACAAACATTGAGATAATTTGCATGAATCAGCTTAAATCTTGAGTTCTCTTTAATTTCACTCACTGCAAATTCAGCAAGATCAAAGAGGTACTCGGTTCTCTTAATTAGACCATCAGTTCCATGTAATCTCCACAAGAGCCAGAATTTTAAGATATCTGCCCTTCTTCCACACTGAAGCGAATAGGTTCCTGTATCCCATTCAGAATTATCATATTCGTGAAACAGATACTCTGACCCACCTCCTCGATTTGTGTTCTTCAAAATTCCCGCATGTTTCGTGAGAAAGAAAGAGGTAATAAGAGGAGTCCCCATTGTCTTGTGAGCATCTAATCCGACAGAATCTGCAAGCTGAATACCCTTCATAAGATGGCGGTGCTTTTTCGTGAATAAGGCCCCGCCTCCCCAGGCAGCATCTACGTGAAGCCAGACTTTATACTTGTCGCAAATCTTTGCTATTTTATAAATAGGATCAAAAGCTCCCATCACAGTGGTGCCAAATGTCGCTCCCACCATAATAGGCACATAGCCCTCTTTAACATCAGCGGAGATAATCCTCTCTAATTCCTCGGGGATCATTTCCCCTGTTTCGTTTGTAGGGACCTGGATCAAATTTTGAGTCCCGATCCCTGTAATGTTTGCAGCTTTATCGAATGAGTAATGGGCCTCAGAAGATATGTAGACTCGGAACCGATTATGACCAAAGCCTGTAAGACGAATATTAGGGCTGTACTCGGTTCTGGCGCAAAGCATCGCAAGCAGATTTGAATTGCTCCCTCCGGTCACCATGATTCCTTCGCCTCGCTCGAATCCCATCATATCAAGGAGCTCACTCACAACACGCTTCTCCATTATGGTGAGCATGGGGGCGATTTCATAAGTGGCCATCGTTGGGTTTAAGAAAGTACTAACAACTTCTCCCGCCCATGCTGCTGGATCGTAACCTCCAAAAAGCTGGTTGAGAAAAAGAGGATGAACAGTTCGAACGGAATGCTCAAGAATTTGATTAACTTCTTCTAATAAATGATCGTAGCTCAATCCACCATCTTCGAGGTCCGGGATCAGTTGTTTTAATTTTTCAGGACGTGAAACCTTAATCACCTCTTGAGAATTTGTGCTTTGAAGCACATACTTCTGAAGTGTCAAAAAAACGTCATTCAAAAAATGTTCTTTAGTGTTAGACATTCATCTACCTATTTTTGTGATGTACATGTACCAGAACCTTACACCAACTCGCAATCCTGAAAGCAAATGTTAGACAATACAAGCCTTTATCAGTCGTCTACCTATTGGCAATCAAAAGATTAAAGTCTTTAATTTCTCCTACAACACACAAGCGCCGGCCGCTGGGCCGCCTGTCAAAAGGAGAACTAAGGATGTCAGTTCGACTAAACAGTCATTTGTCGGATAAACAAGTCACGGAACTAAGAAATAAGCTTCTAGGTGACGCCGATCGTATTCGTTCTAACTTTCAGCTCAAAAAACATGAGTATGAAAATAACTCTATTACTGGTGCAAAAGATGAAGTTGATTCGGCGAACGACAACATTCTTCTGGCAGCTGATATGCGCTTCTCTAATAGAGAAAGCCTTTATTATAAAAAAATAATGAAGACTCTCAGCAAGATTGAAAGTGAGCAGTATGGCATGTGTGATGAGTGTGGAGATCCAATAACCTATTCTCGTCTCATTGCAAGACCGACCTCAGAAATGTGCATTCTCTGCAAAGAAGAATCCGAGAGAGAGGAATCTCAAAATTTTTATGAGCGTCGATCAAAGTCTCTGGGAAGAGAAATGAGCGTCAGCGCAAACTAATTTAACCATTCTTTAGGCCCGGCAACGGGCCTTTCTTTTTTTTCTTAGCTACCTTATTCCTCGTAGATAATCCTAAAGGGAAGCTCCTCGTGATTGAGTATCTCATCGAACAAAATCCTGATGACCGAATTCTCGAACGGGCCAAAGGTCTTATAAACTCTGGTGGTCTACTATGTTTCCCAACGGAAACTAACTGGGTAGTGGTCTGCAATCCTTTTGATAAGAAAGCTGTCGATAAGCTTTACCGTTTTCGCCACATCGAGAATACAAAGCACCTAACAGTGTTGTGCTCGAGTTTTTCTCATGCAATGGAAATAGCCTTCATTAGTGATGGTGCCTTCGCTCTCATGAAAAAAGTTGTTCCTGGCCCCTATACTTTTATTTTTGAAGCACAAAAAAAATAACTAAATTCCTTAAAGCCTCCAAAGTTGATCACCAAGTTGGGATACGCTTCCCGCCAAACAAAATCACCAGAACGATCATTGATGAATGTGGCGGCATTCTCCTTTCAAGTCATCTTTCCCATGACATGATTGAAGAGGCAGACCTTAACTTCCCACTATATAGTGCTCTGATTGAAGATCATTTCGGAGGACTCATTGACCTTATTATTGATCTAGGGGAATTAGAATTTAAAGGCCCTACAACAATAATAGATTTCTGTTCGGGCGCACCAGAAGTTCAGCGCGTAGGAGTGGGAGATCCTCAACTTTTTTCAGTTTGATGATGTAAATAATATAAAAAAAGCCCCACTATTTCCAAGTGAGGCTTAGTATTAGGAATCTTTTTGAGAAATTGCTATACAGCATTTTCTAGGAGGATCAGAATGATCCCGATGATCGAGCCACCAGCGATAACCCCGGCTGCAAGAGTCTCTTGGTTATCAACAAAAGCGCGGTAACCAATTCCTTCTTTGTTTTTACAAACTTTTCTAGCGACCCAGAATACCAACGTTCCCAAGGCCATAGACCATGCGTCTGTGAAGCGAAGAACAAAGCCTAATCCAAGGCCAACGCCTGAAAGTGGAAACCGACCATTCATCTTCTTATTAAGGATCTCCATCACCACACCAAGGATGGCACCAATCAGTGCCGCAATCTGAGCTGTGATGTGAAGATTACTTAAGCCTTTGGTAAGAACTTCAGACACCCCTTTCCAAATAGAAGCACTAGGAAGAGGAAGAGTTTCAGAGGTAAATAAAGAGATATCGCCATGAAAGAGGCTATAGAAAACCGGAACGGCAACCAATCCACCAGCGAAAATGCCTAGAATATGACCAACGGCCTGTAGGCGAGGTTTACCACCGAGCATGTAGGCCGGCTTAATATCCATCAGAAGGTTTGATGCATTTAGAGAAACTTCAGACGTAATACCTGCAGTCATGAGATTTGTCGTCACATTGCCTGGAGCAAGAACACCATAGGTAATCTGAGTGAGTTTACCAAGGGCCCCTCCCGGAGTAATCGCTGTCAAACCAGTTGAGGTTACGGCAATCAACGTAAACACAAAAACCAGAGGAATGGCAATAATCCCAAGCCAATAGTGGATTCCAAACCAAATATGGCCAGTATAAACCGTAATTGCTCCGATTAGAGGAATTCCAGCAACGAAAATCCACATGGGAAGTTCGATTTTTTCGAGAACGTCGTTCTTCTTTTCTCCGCCCTTAGAAAACATCTTTTGAAAACTTTGAAGAATAATCTGAGGCTTTGAGAAGAAGTTATACAGAGATGACGTCGTCATAATCGCAGCTCCTCCCCACAAGCTCCACATGGTGATTGCTTTAAAGTTCGCCCCCGTAATCACTCCAGCATCGATGAAGTACGGAGCGAAAAAAAAGTAATTAACGAACGCACCAAGAAGAATCGACATTGCAGTCTTCATGCTCATGAGGCCACCAGTTCCCATCATCACGATCGATGAGTCAAATTGAATCGTGAGATCTTTTAGGGGCGTTCCCATGATTTTGGGAGTGACAAAATTATAGATAAAATCATCCCAGTGGTGAGGGATCGAAAGAAACTTCAGCTTAAACTTTTCAAGAAGAGTGTCGGCCCTCAACGTTTCAATAAGCGCCGAAATTCCGGCGCCAGCCATCATGAGTTTCGCCTTAAACATGCCTTGATTACTTTCATCATCGTGTAAGCTATCGAGAACAACCCCAGCGGCATAGCCCTCTGGAAAAGGCATTTGTTCTTCATTAATAAACCTTCTCTTAAGTGGGAAGGCAAAAAGAACACCTAAAAGAGAAAGAATCACGATCCACCAGAAACACTGCCACATGGGAATGACTTCACCTGTAACCATCATATAAGCAGGAATAGAGGCCATCATAGGAGCTGTCATGTAACCGGCGCTCGTTGCAATACTCTGCATCGCATTATTCTCCAGTATCGACATCGGTGAGCCGAGTTTCATTTTGGAGAGAAGCTTAAAAAAAGCATAGGATAAAATAACTGAAGAGATCCCCACTCCTAGGGTCCAACCAGTTTTGATCCCAATGTAGAGGTTCGTTAACGAGAGAATTCCCCCTAAGATCATTCCTGTCAGTGCCGATCTAAGGGTCAACTGTGGCATATCACCTTTGTAAACATTTTTGAGCCACCATGCATCTTTTTCTTCTAGTGACATCGTACGAACTTGCTCTTCAGTGAGTTCCTTAATCATATTTAAACCCCATTAAAATTTACTGTCGTTTCAGAATACTATTCTCTGAGTAGAATAGTCTATGTGCAAAATGTGCCAAAAATATCCAGGTAATCTTCTGAGAAAAAAATAATTAGGCCCGTCCCAAGTCGGTGAAAATTAAAGGTATGGCATGAGACCCACAGAGAGGGATTTAAATTCCTAGTTCAATCTGTAGACGTAAAATCCAATGAGATTTGTAATCTAGGGAGCTCGTTGAAACTAATTCCTGATAGGTGAGATCCCCCTGGACTTTCACCACATGGTTTTTGATGTACTTAGAAAGTCCGAAGACATATTGCCTTTGCTCTTGAGCAACTGTCTGAATTTCAGCTGCCGGTCTGATTGTACTCCAGCGAAAACTTGGTTCCCAATTGGACTCAAAAATATATCCACTTTGAATATTCACTCCCTCTCCAGTGGTGACGAAGAGCTTATTGGAAACAATGGGAGAGGGAGCTGTCCGCTTGGCCCATTCTGAACTCAGTGAAAAGCCTCGATATTTAAAAACGAGGTCAACAAATCGAGTATCCAGAGTACGAAAAATACCTTCTCCTAGATCTCTTCCAATTTGTCCTCCGGTTCTTGAGGTTTGGTGATTTGTACTTTGTGAAATTCCCAATCCCAAGCGAGGCTTCGGTTCGCGGTAGAAATCAGCTTCAAAGTTATCCCCGTCGTCATGAAAGGCTCCCAAGGGATACCACTCTAACCTGGTTGTGGTGGCCAGTGAGGCATTCCTATTAGGCTGATTTCTGCCCTCCCCATTGGACAAGGCCAGTTTTAACCAAATAGGCTTTTGTCCCCCGAACTGAGAATAATGCTGGAGCCCAACATCCCGATCAATGTTAAAAGTGGCGTTTACAATTGATCGATCGACAAACTGTTGGGCACTAGAAGAGATGACTCTTTGTCTATTTCCGGGAAGTTTAGCGAGTCCGAACCAAAGAGTATGCTGAGGGTCCCAGCGCCAACCGACGACCGCGTCCCGAAGGATGTTGGGTACCTGAGAGTTATCCCAATCCTGATCAGCTCTGGTAAATGAAAACTGCAAACGATATAGAAGTCGAGGATCTAGCGCAAAACCGTCGAACCGGAGACGAACCCGCCTGATAGTGAATTCAGAATTCTCAAATGTCGTTTCGTTCGCTTCTTCTGTCTCAAGAGTGAATCGATTTTGCATGCGCAATCTCATCCTCATCATAAAATCGTTCTTTTCCTTGAAGGTGACTCCGTCTTTGAAGAAAAGGTTTAATTTCTCAGGAGTAAGATCCTGGGCCTGAATCGATAAGGAGAGAAGACTTAAAACGATGGTGATGACCTTCATATAAAAAAAGTATCAGGGCCCAGAAGGATTTTCCAGACAGATCCCTGGGTTTAATCAGAAATTAACAAAGGACTTAATTAAATTTCCTTTTTGACTTTTGGTTGTTGTCATTCCTGGCCTTGACGATTAAGCAAAGAATTAATGGCGTTCAAATTTACTATGATCTCCGGCCTTATTGCTTAAGCCATTGAAAGCTTGTCTAATCCTCATGAAAATCGTTATGATACCTCTTTCTGATAGTAGAATTTTTTTCAAAGGAAGTTTTATCTATGATTAAAAAAGAAACCGGCTTCAGCCTGGTTGAAGTTATTATCGGGATTGCTCTCCTGGGTGGTCTAAGTTTAGGCTTTATGAGGATTTTTGATAATGCTTTTAAGAACGAAGCTAACCTTGTAGTTAAGCAAGAGTCCCGGGGTCTTTTTGATGAGATTTCCTTATCATTTGTCAACCGCGAGGGTTGTGGAATCCCAGACATCACAAAGCTCTCTCCCCTTGACGTCAAAAAAACTGAAGAAATCGAGCTCATTGATGGCCTTATCGGAATTCATGGAAAATTGCTCAGTTCAAAGGCTTCTGCCTCTTATGGGCGGCTTGAACTGGCGGGCCCGATATTAATCGGGCCACTCACCAACCTTGCTCAGCTTACTGATACGAAAGGAAATCTAAATCCTAATACTAAGGATCAGGCCGGAACTTATGGGCAGATCGGAACGTCAATGAACTACACCTCAGAAATCCGAGTCCGGATGAAGAAGCCTGCTGGTGCTGACTCAAAAAGAGGCATCGTCATGTTTCGCTTTCCGGTGGTACTCACCGTTGATACGGCCAATGGAAACAAGATCACTGGCTGTAGAAGCATCGCCGAAGTCAAGCACGCCCAGGAAGCCTGCCTCTCCTTGGATGGTGGAGACGATCTTACCGCCGTCTGGCAGGAGGATGAGTACCAGTGCCAAATCATCGTAAACAAAGACGAGGGAGCCGACGGCTCCGGAGGACTCTGTCAAACCGACGACGACTGCACGGGAGGTAGCGCTTCTAACAACTATCGCACCTCCGTCGTTTTGAAGAAATAGGAAGGAGAACTCATGAAACTTTTTTATTCTGCCATTGCTATCATTCTTTTTTCTGGAGCCGTGAGATCGAATGACACGGTCATCCCCCTAACGTGTAAATACTCAGCCAACAATAGAACCGCTTCAAAAAATTGTATACACTTTGAAGTTGGACTTAAAAGGAGCATCAACGGAGTGTGTCTCTTTGATGACGCTTCGGGGGAGAGTTCACGAAGCTGGAAATGGGGGCACCTTGTATGGAATAAAAAGAAGAGTGAGCTCAGGTTTGTGCCGAAAATTTCCTGTGATATTGGGATTGAGTATAAGAAAGCTCCGGAATTAGATAGTTCTCTCAAAAAAAAGCTGACTGGAAAACCCCCGCACTCAGGAAGTGCGGTCTACGAGTCAGGAAAGTCGCCAACGACCTGCTATGGTAATATTAGTGGCGTAGGAGTCCCCGTAGGTCCCAAGCCCTGTTCCGGAGAGGCCACAGATCCCAACTACTGCCGCATCGTCGAAAACCCAAATAAGAAATTCATTGGTAACTGGTGGGTCCATGGGCCCAAACGAACGGTCTGCATTGGAGGAGTTGCTTTTGGTGACAACCCCAACCAGATCCAGGACGAGGAGTTGATAATCTCTGATGGTAGAGAACTAAATAGTGACGAATCAGCGCTCAAGTGTATTCGTAAAGACAAAAAAGAAATTCTCTGCAACGGCTGCAAAAATTCCTCCATTGGAATTGAAAACGGAAATAAGGGCTGCTGCCGTCGTATCTCGTCCAGCTGGTATCAAAACACCCTCGATTCCACGAAGAAAAGGCCCAACGGCGCTCCAACTTTATGTCCCAAGCTCGTTGTAGCGAAAACCCGTAACAACTCTGCGTCTGACGAACCTTCAACGGCCCTCGATGATCAAAACCCCGGAGGCTCATCCGATAGGGAGGCAGGAGTCACGGTCAACAAGTCTAATAATCTTGTCTTCTTCACCGAAAAAATTGTGCGTGCGACACTGGATACCCAGGGGCGTTTGGGTCTTAATAGCTTACCGGAGTCGGCGTACCACTTAAAGGTTGGCGGGGACGTCTTGGCGTCGAACTTTCACACTCCTTCTGATCGGAGGCTAAAAAAAGGCATCTCACCCATCCCAGATGCGCTCGAAAAAATCAATCGACTTAGTGGTATTTACTATTTTTGGGACCCGGCCCAGATGGGTGAAGCGGTGTCTCCAGGTCGTCAGGTAGGTCTCGTTGCCCAAGATGTTCAGGCGGTAATGCCGGAGCTTGTAAAAGAGGGTGCTTCAGGATTTAAGTCCGTTGACTACGCTCACGCCGTAGGTCTTCTCGTCGAAGGGATAAAAGAACTTAAAAGAGAGAACGAGCGTCTCCGGCAAAGAATCGATAAGCTCGAAAGATCCAAGAGGTCCAAGTGAAACTTCTCATTTTTCTAGGACTTCTCTCTACGGATTTATCCTGGGGACTTGTGACCTGCGCTCCATCTTCCTGTTCTCCCCCCTGTGACGGAAGTTGTACCTACTACGTCTGTGACGAAACTCGAGTAAACTCTTTCGAACTCAAGCGCCTTCCGATTACGACAGAAGAGATTGAGCCAGTGGACGCTTGTGAGTACGTTAAGGTGACGGCGACCAAACTGCCCTTCACCGTGCAATCCACCACCTACCAAAAACTTCCGTCGACGGTAAACAACAGCTACAAAGTTTGCCGAGGAGTGACTCTTTATGGTAGCGCCTGTCCACCTCCTGCACCTCCTCCGGTGGAATCACCAACACCATCACCAACACCGGTCCCCTAGGAAATACAGACCAGGATCAATGAAGTTATCGTTTCATCAATTCACGAAATGGTGACCAAGTAAGTTTTTTTTGAACTTACTAAATTTGACTCTTCAAATATTGCATGAGATGACATTTCTGATTTTTTAAATGAGGAGTGTCAGATGACTTATACTCATATTTCCTTTTTCGGATTGATTATCTATCAAGCATTAATACTTTTGTTGTTGGCCACCTATCGCTCAATAAAAGTTTTCCAGAAACAAATCCCAGAGGGAGGATTTGCTGCTGATGGATCTGGAACATCACCTTTTGGTAAAAGAATTGTTCGAGTGCATGCTAATGGGTATGAAAATATTCCATTTTTTCTTGGAGTTTTTCTTTATTCTTTTGCAATGGGTCTCGCAGAACAAATTTCTCAGTTGGCGATGATTATTTTGTACGCCAGGATTGGGCAGGGATTAATTCATCTCTACTCTACAGAGTTTAAATTCATCATGTTAAGATTTACCGCATTTGTAATTCAAATTCTCGCGATGTTGTTATGTATTGTGAAGCTGTTGCAATAAGACTTTAAATTTGGCCACTCATCGCAGAACTTAGCATTGAACTCTACCCTAGGACTGCTCTTAAGAGAGCTAAATAAGATGAATCAATCAAGGAACCAATGTAAGTCTCCGATTTCTCGTTTGCTTCTTCCTGTGAAATCAAAAATTTCCTGCCCTTTTGTAATGTAAGTTACTTTTTCTCTGGATTCATGCCCCCAATATCTTCTATGTGGTTCAACCTAGGCAAATCGCATTATAACTGCTAAAAATAAATTTCTGAACAATCGAAGGAAATTATGTGGACATGAATACGACCGAAGTCTTATTGCCCTCTCATTTAAAAAGCATTAATTTGAAAGACGAACAACCGATCAAGCATACAGAACTTCGTTCCGTATCATGGTACCAAGCAGATTTACGTAAGCATCTCCCTGAAGAAATTTTTCTAAGGACACCCTCTCGAGCACTTTGGGCATTAATTCTGATTCCATTATCTGCTGTATCTCTTTACTTGATTATGACTGCAGGTCTTAGTTGGTACTCAAAACTATTTTTAGCTATTGTTGCCGGTCAGTGTCATGTCGCAATGAGTTTTCTTGCTCATGAAACACTTCACGGATCAATTGTTAAACAACGCTGGTTGCAGGACTTGATCGGATTCTTTGGATTTTCGCCTTACTTCATATCCCCGTCTTATTGGCGTTTTTGGCACAACAATCTTCACCACGCCAACACTCAGCTCTTGTACAAAGATCCTGATGCTTTCCCAACCATTAGTGTCTTCAAGCGCTCACGCTTTATGCGCGCCATTTTCCCTCTCACTCCTGGAAGTGGTACAAAAATTAGTTTGTTTTATTTCTGTTATTGGTTTCCTTTACAGGCCATCCTCAATCAAGTCAGCTTTCGCTTTGGTAATAAAATGTGGGAGAAGATGGATCATACCAAAGTCACCATTGAGTTCTCTATTATCTGTGTCATGATGGCAAGCTACGTATGGTTTGTAGGATTAAACGACATTTTGTTCTTAATTGTGATCCCTTTTATGTCTCAGAACTATACAAACATGAGTTACGTTGCGACCAATCACAACCTATCACCATATACAAAAGTGAATGATCCATTGGCCAACTCTCTGACTGTTACGAATATTAGGTTTCTAGAATTTATTCATTTAAATTTTGGCTACCACACTGAACATCATATTTTTCCAAGACTCTCAGGACGCCATTCAAAAAAAGTTCACGCTAAGATGCTTGAACTCTACCCCGACAGATTTAAGGTCATGACTAAGTTTAAAGCTTTGAAGCTCCTTTATAAAACTCCTCGGATTTATAAGAGTTCTAATGAGCTAATTCACCCGAAAACGTTAAAAGTTCATTCGACCATTTAAAACCCAGGAGGAGTGGAGCATATTGTTGAGAACTCATGACCGAAGCAGTTCGCATATAAACTCAAGACCCATTTTATTCTCTTTTATTTATGAAGCTACAAAGCTTCTACCTTTGGGTAGGTACTTTTTTGGTACAACACTAACTTTGACCCCATTATCAATGGCAAGCTCAACAAGATCATCTAATAGATCGTCATCCTTTGAGTCTTTTTGAGTTTTGTTGATTATGACTTCTCCCGTCTTAAAATCAAGCTCTCCAAAGTGCATGTCATCAAGTGAAACACATAAATGATTAATCTCTTTATTTAGGATCTTTGAACCTAACACTCTTACCGATGATTCCTCTTGGGATTCGGGACCAGCTCTCAATGCATCCAAAACTGCCTGAGAATGCTTTTCATTAACAATCTGAGATAATCTGAGACGCATTATCGCAAAGGCATTTTGAGGGACTGCGACTTTAAATGTTTCATTTAGAAACAAAATAGGTAGCCTAGTTTTTTTCCAGAAAGATTCAGATCGAAGTTCTGGGAAAGAAGCCCCAGTTATTCCTAAAATTTTTGTAGTAATATGTATTGCTCCCCTCACCTCCTGGTTTAAAAACTCGAGAAACTCTCGCCGAGAAGATCTATCAATTCTGGAAGGCCAATCATTTTTTGGAAGAACTTCCGAAGGTAAATAACCATCAATTAAACTTTCCCCAACGGGATTGATTCTGTATAAGCTTGCCCCACTTTCATTGAAGTGAAGAAGGAGCGCATCAATATATTCATGTGCCGCTGTGACAATAGGTTTTATATGAAAGCTGTTGGCCACCACAACTCTTGGCTGCATACGGGTCGGTATCGGAATAAAATTAGTAAATCCTGAACAATGGAATACTGCAAGGGTTATTGTTCCCTGATTGGTCCAACGCTCCCATTCTGGCATAGACATTTCTAGCTTTGGATATCCGCCTCTCGCAAGGAGACCATCCGCTGCTTTAATCAAGGCAGAATAAATTTTTCCGGGTGTATAATCTGCCCATCTTAGAGGTATATACATCGAAACTGCCGGAGCGTTGCCCATTTTAATATTTCGTAAATGTTCTAGATGGTCATTATATACATTACTCATAAATATTCCCCCCAAAAAAAAACTTTTGTTTTTTTTTATATTTAGTTAAACGATGACTCTCTTGTCCTAAAAGCTCATTGAGTCCATCAAAAAGTTCAGCAGCAGCATGATAAAAATTTTCCGAGGATTTTTTTATTTTGAGTCCTCTGAAGTTTTTACCACTCACAAAAGAACTTAATGTAAATAAGTCGGGGCCTGCTTGTTGAGGTGAGTTTTCCATCTCAACTGTTATTGTTATCCGATGCCCCTGAAGCAATGGGAATTTATCAATAATAAGTGTGATCTTTTGCTGTAAAAAATCTTTAGCTAGCTGGGATGATTCCATATTTTTAAACACAATTCTAAACATCTTTTCCTCCGCTCACTGAATATGTAGAGAAAGCCACAGAAGGATTTTATATCAAACACTAAAATTCAAAAAATAGATAAAGGATATATTTTGATTCGTTATAAAAGATGCAATCTGAAATAGCTTTTTTTTTAGAGTGTAAAGGTTTTCATTAATTCAGCGGCAATAGGATTTGAAATTTTCCTATGTGCCGACAGAAGATAGAGTTCTTCAGTCATATTACTCAACTCACCAATGAGGATAAGTTCTCCGGCGAGAACCTGTCTTTGAACGGTATGAGATGCAGCAGGGATGATTGCCATATTATTGGTCGCCATTAATTTTTTTAAAGCGGTATCCTGAGTTTCAGCAACGACATCAACTGAAATTCCATTCAATCTAAGCCAATGTTCAATATCATACCTCAACTGGCTATCGTAGGTAGGCAACACTATGGGCTTATCATTTAATGATTGAGGAAACTTTTTTCTTAATGATTTGTATTGAGGACTTCCATAGATGCCTATCGGACGCTTGGAAATGAGTTTATGATACAAGCCTTTTGTAGCTTCTAACTTGGGCAAGAAATTAGATATTAATAAATCTACTTTGTGGGAGGATAAATCCCGCATGAGTTCTTCAAATCGACCTTCAACCAACGAAATTGAGCAAGGAGCTATCTTTAAAGCTGCCTGAGTGAGCTGGAGCATGACTTGCTTTGGAATACTATCTAATGCTCCCAGTTGAATGTTAATCTTACTGGGTCTAAGTCTATCGTGCAAAGCCTCATACAGTTCACCGCCCATTTTGAAAATATTTCTAGCATACTCTAGGGCCAATTCCCCATGTTCAGTTAATATTAGTTTCTTATGTTGTCTCTCAAATAGCTGAACACCAAGACTGTCTTCAAACTGCTTCAACTGAGCACTTAACGTAGGTTGACCAAGTCGTAACTTTTCAGCAGCTTTAGAAATACTGTTTAGCTCAGCAATCGTCATAAAGTAGAAGAGATGATGATAATTTATCCACTGCTTAGACATTATCGCTCCAAAAAAATTGCACAGAGAAATCTCTCGTCGGTGCGAAAATTTTCGAGATAGGAACAGGACACAAGAAACATAGCTGATAATAAAAACAATAAATCCGACATAAAAAGACCCCATGCTTTAAATGTGGTTATGCTTTTAATCATCTTATAGAGCATAAGCTCTTTATATGAATCGAAAGCTCGACGGGAACTTCCAATTTTGTCCCCGGCACCAATTTATACTATTATTTTTTGTATTTATAAAATGGATAAATAATATAATACGTATCGTATAAAGCAATGGATGGCTGCCGGATTATCGATTGCGAAAGTTGATTTTTAATATGGATTACTGAAAGTATCGATCAGCCTGAGACCTTGTAAAATACTGGGACGTAGAAAAATCTGAACCTCTCACGATCTATTTTTTTTCAAAAAAGAGTAAAAAAAAGCCAGGGCGCGAGACCTGGCTTTTAAAACTCACATACTTTTAAGTGGTGCCCGTGAGGGCCTCCCACCCAGATTTATAAGCTCTCTTGCCGATGAGCTTTAAGTCATTGTTTCTGCTAGCTTTTTTCTTTGAATCTCATAACAACGAACCGTTTTAAATTTTTTCTGCTTTGTGATCTATTCCATTCTATTGTTATCTGTTGTGCAGAAGTTTTGCCCAAATCTGGCCCAAATTCAAATCAATAGAGGCCAAAAGTTTACATGGTTTTTTTGACCTTTTTCATCATATCTTTCATAATATTTTTTTTACTTTATTGAGTTTATAATGATGGCCAAACCAAAGGCCTTGAGAAAACAAATGAAAAAATTTAAACTGACACTAGCACCAAAGAATGTGGCTGATTTAAGTTTTGTTGCTTTTTCATCTTTAGTTTTTGCGTTGATATTTTCTTCATTAGGAGCAGCAGGATCTTATGGCACGAGAGTGCAGAGTTTTTTTGTTTGGATACCAACTATAATAATTGCCATTTTTTTTCTTATTCTCTCTCATCTTTTATTACGTCAAAAGCTTCAAATTAATTTCTGGATACTTTCGATTATAGAAGGAATTGTTGGATCATTATTTTTTGCACCATTGGCTTATTTTATAGATGTATTTCTGGGTTTAGATCCCGGACCCTACCTTTCCTTAAATGGGATCGTTAAAGAATTTGGTAGTGTCCTTCCTTCAGTTGTCATTTGTTGGTTAGTAATGAAGTCGCCAAGGTATTTTGGGCTTATTTTGCCCGCTAAAACAAGTCGGGATATTTTTAAAACTCCTGTCCCCTATCCCCATGGAGCAGTTTATCCTGACATTATTGGCACGTTCTTAGAGATGCTCCCTAGGGAGCTTGGTACTGATGTGATTTTTATAAAAGCTGAAAAGCAGTACATTATGGTGACAACTACCCTCGGTAGTAAACTTATTCACTATGGTTTAACTCAGGCGATAAATTCATTCGCTGAAGATTATGGATATCGAATCCACCGATCAATCTGGATAGCGAGAAAACATATTTTGCAAATTGATAAAAAAATGCGAACTGTAACAATGTCAAATGCTGCGATCCTTCCAATAAGTAGAAGATTACTGAGTACAATTGATTATTAGAATAACCACTCGTTCAAAATCTTTACCGTTTGTTCAAACATTTATCTGATTTCTATGATTTTTTGCTATTTTTTAAAAATCGTCATTTTAAAGGAGTACGTGATGAAGTCACTAATGGGTTTACTTACTTTGTTCACTTTTATTTTTTCGGTAAAGGGCCACGCCGAACGATGTGCTCCTGATATGCCTTCTTTGTTGAATTTTGCATGTAAAAAGGGTTGGGCATTACCCCTTGGATTTGAGGTTGAGCATGGTGGTAAGGCAGATGCATCCAAGAATTATGAGACGGCAGTAGAACCAGTGGCGATGCTTCACTTATCTACAAAATCAACTCAATTTTTTATCGAAGGAGTAGAGAATGGGATCCGGCATTTTGCTAGTGATGACTTTTTATTTAGCTTAGCTGCGAGATACGAACATGGCCGAAAAGAAAGTGAAGACCCATCTTTTTTAAAGGGACTTGGAAATATCAAGGATGAATGGATGGGAGTCATCGAAGCAAGATATTCCTTGATCGGTGATTATGACCTTTGGGTCGGTGGAAGATCTATGGTGGGAGATAAGGACATTGGCCAGCTTCATATTGCAGTAGTCGGATTAGGGGTTCCTCGCATGTCAAAAAAAGTTGATTTTGAACTTCTTCTGTGGTCAACCTGGGCAAGTTCCGCTTTCCTGAACAGAGATTTTGGAGTCACTGCTTCGCAATCTCAGACCTCAAGTTATGATCAGTACTTAGCAAAATCAGGGCATCGTGCACTTGGTGCAGGATTATTCACCAGAATTGATTTTACTGACAGATGGAAAGCAGTAAGCGAAATAAACTATGAAAGCTACAATTCCCGTCTTAACAAAAGCCCTATTGTTAAAAAGGGAAGAAATAGTGAATATGAGGCAAATGTCTCGATTGTTTATGTGCTATAACTGAAACAAAGTTTTTGTTGGTCTAGCCACAGGATAGCAATCAGTATACTAACTGGAGATTATTATATGACATATACACATATTTCTTTTTTTGGATTAATTATCTATCAAGCTTTGACTCTACTTTTATTAGCATCCTATCGTTCTGTTAAAGTTTTTCAAAAAAAAATTCCAAAGGGTGGATTTGCACCTGATGGCTCAGGGACCACTCCCTTTGGTCAAAGAATCGTGCGGGTGCACGCTAATGGGTATGAAAATATCCCGTTTTTCCTAGCCGTTTTTCTTTATTCATTCAACACGGGGCGAACTGACCAAATTGATAATTTCGCCATGATTATTTTGTGCTCCCGGATTGTTCAAGGCTTGATACATCTGTATTCAACAGAATTTAAATTCATCATGTTGCGATTCTCCGCTTTTTTGATTCAAATCCTGGCGATACTGTTCTGTATCGCAAAGCTTGTTGAATAAGCTGAAATCTTTAAACTTCTAAATCGATGAAACTTCTTTACTTATGCCTTTACGATGGATTTTCTTATTAGTTTTGAGAGGGCCATGTATCAAAAACATGGCCTTTGTATTTTAAACAACTTTTGATTTAGCTATGTAATGTTGATCAAGAGCCTGGCGAAGATAAGTCTTAATCACTGCCTGACGGCTGATATTTAATTCATTTGCAATAGTATCTAACTCTTCGAGCATGGTCTCTGTGAAATCCACATTCACCCTCTGTATAGGACTTTTCATTTTGCCTGAGTTAGAAAAAAACTTTGAGATGTTCTGACCTTTATCGGCGATATCAGCGATTTCATCTGCGGATAACTTTTTGGTCGTTTTCTTAGAT
>JBEIFX010000007.1:0-95003 GCA_040382195.1 Halobacteriovoraceae bacterium
CCGAACCTGGAAGTCAAGCTCACTTGCGGCGAAGGTAGTGCCAGGGGAACTTGGTGTCAGAATAGCAAGATGCACCCTCCATTTTATAAAAGCCCACTAAAACGTGGGCTTTTTTTTTATTAGGTTTATTTCGATGAATGCTTTTCAGCAAAGACTCATAAAACGATTTCTCTTCTTGCTTCTGTCTTACTCGATTTTAAGAGTTGGTTTCTATTTCTATCACCTATCAATTTATCGTCAGTTTAAGCAAACTGACATTTTTAACAGTTTCCTATTAGGGGTTCGATTTGATATCTCAGCTATTCTTCTGTTGAACTTACCACTCACTCTTATTTCTTTTCTATCAGTGAGAAGTCAAAAGATTGTTTTCTGGGAGAGATTATTATTTATTCTCTTAAATGGTCTCGCCTTAATTGCATCAGTAGATGATTTTGAGCTCTTCCTATTTATGGGTAAGCGCTTGAGTTTGGATTTATTTGTTATTTCGGATGATATCATTGAGCAACTTCCCCAGATTATTTTAAACTACTGGTATCTCCCACTGACCTCTATCCTCATTATATTTGGATTTTATTTTTTAGATAAGAAGTACCTGGCCGTAAATGGAAACGAGGTCACTACAAGATCATTTATCCTGGGGATAGCTTTTCTTGCTCTGTCTTTCGCTGGAATACGAGGAGGACTTCAGCACAAGTCGATAAATATTCAATCGGCTTTTGTTCAAGGAAGAAATGAGTTGGGTCACCTCGTTTTGAATACCCCTTATCATTTTCTTCGTACTCTTAAAAACGAGACAAAAAAGAAATTAACTTATTTCCGATCCGATGATGAGGCCAAGGCGATTATTTTAAATCAAAGGGATTTTAGAAGCGGAATTTGGGGAAGAAAAAATTCTAATGTGGTCCTCATCATCCTTGAAAGTTTCGCTACCGAATACCTCGATAATAATTACACTCCGTTCTTGAGTGAATTAAAGCACAGAGGAGTTTATTTTGATCGTCATCTCGCCAATGGGAGGCGCTCAATTGAATCCCTTCCGTCTCTTCTTTGTGGTCTGCCTTCTCTTTTAAATGAGCCGATTAGTAAATCGATCTACTCAGGGAACCGATTTTCCTGCTTTCCTGACATCCTAAAAAAGAACGGCTATCTAAATCATTTTTTTCACGCCGGCTCAAGAGGCACTATGGGTTTTGAAGCCTATGCCCTATCGAGCGGATTTCATAAATATTTTTCTCGGGAAGACTATGGAGATCGTGACTTTGATGGAACCTGGGGAACATTTGATTTACCGTTCTTTCAATACGTCGCTCGTATGATGAACCAAATGCAATCCCCTTTCTTAGTTGGTGTTTTCTCACTGAGCTCACACCAGCCCTATAATATTCCAAAAGAATTTAAAGGAAAATTTCCCAAGGGGACTCTGGAGATCCATGAAAGTATCGGCTACACCGATTTCGCTCTAAAAATGTTTTTTAAAACAATTGAAAAGGAAAGTTGGTTTAAAAATACATATTTCATCATTACCGCAGATCATACCCAAAAGCTTGAGACTAGAAAATTTTCTAATTTAGTAGGTCGATATAGGGTCCCTTTGATTATACTTGGACCAGATCTTGAGAGTGGAGTAAAAGCAAAAGTAACTCATCATTCGGATATTCCGAAAACGATCCTTGATCTATTGGATCTTGAGGGAGATTTGGCAGCAACTAGTGTAAGTACCTTTGTTGATGATCGCGGTGCTGCGCTCAATTTTGCTGACGGTTCAACCTATTTTATGGTCTCAGAGGATAGGGTCTTTACCCTTGAAAAAGAAAATCACTATGACTGGGATACCGGGGTCATTACACCGATTGGTCGAAATAATGATCCCCTCCTTAAGGCCTATTTACAATACTTTCAAAACGGACTTATCAATAACAATTTATCTTTTTTTAGTGCTGAGCCCAAATGATTGTCACCCTTCCTTCCTTCAAGCTAGACTAAATTGTTATTTTTATTAATAAAAATGGGGTTAACATGCAGCCTTTGGCCTCTCACATTGACTCTGGTTCAAATGATTTTCAAGTTAATGCTAAATACAACCGCGGTCTCGTTAATGAGTTGAAAAAAAAGATAGAAAAAGTTCGTCTAGGCGGCGGTGAAGACGCCGTCAAAAAGCATAAGGCCCGTAAAAAGTTTCTACCGCGGGAACGAATAGAGAAAATTCTCGATCCAGCTTCTCCTTTTTTAGAGCTCTCGGCTCTGGCCGCTGATGGGGTTTATGATGAAGATGTTCCTTGCGCAGGCATCGTTACAGGTATTGGACTTGTTCATGGAGTAGAGTGTCTCTTTGTTGCTAATGATGCCACCGTTAAAGGAGGAACTTATTTTCCTCTTACGGTCAAAAAACACCTTCGTGCTCAAGAGATTGCGCTCGAAAATAAACTACCTTGCATCTACCTCGTTGATTCCGGAGGAGCTTTTCTTCCGAAGCAAGATGAGGTGTTTCCGGATAAAGAGCATTTCGGGAGAATATTTTTTAATCAGGCACAGATGTCATCACTTAATATTCCCCAGATCGCTGTCGTCTGTGGTTCTTGCACCGCCGGCGGGGCCTACGTTCCTGCAATGAGTGATGAAACGATCATTGTTAAAGGTAACGGAACTATTTTTCTCGGAGGCCCACCGTTAGTTAAGGCGGCAACCGGTGAAGAGGTTTCGGCCGAAGATCTTGGAGGAGCAGATGTTCACGCATCAAAGTCAGGAGTCGCTGATCATTTTGCAGAAACTGAAGAAGAGGCTTTAGAGCAAGCCAGAAACATAGTTGCTACATTAAATTATCAATCAAAACATTCGGGCAAGTTCATTAAAGGCGAAGTTAAGGCTCCGCTTTACCATGCTGAGGAGATTTATGGAATCATTCCACAGGATACGAGAAAGCCTTTCGACGTTCGAGAAATCATTTCTCGTCTTGTAGATGGATCGGAATTTCAAGAATTCAAAGAGCGCTATGGCACAACTCTTGTGACTGGATTTGCGAAAATTCATGGTTATTTAGTAGGAATTGTTGCTAATAATGGAATACTTTTTTCCGAGTCTTCTCAGAAAGCTGCTCATTTTGTTGAACTCTGTGGTCAGAGAAAAATTCCTCTTATTTTTCTTCAGAACATTACCGGCTTCATGGTTGGTAAGCAGTATGAAAACGAAGGGATAGCTAAGCATGGAGCGAAGTTCGTAACCGCTGTCTCTACGGTGAAGGTTCCAAAGTTCACCATCATTATTGGTGGTTCTTTTGGTGCCGGGAACTATGGAATGTGTGGGAGAGCTTTTGACCCACGTTTTCTCTTTATGTGGCCTAACTCCCGCATCTCCGTTATGGGCGGAGAGCAAGCTTCTAATGTACTTGCGACAGTAAAGCAAGATGCTTTAAAAGCTTCGGGTAAGCCACTTTTGACCAATGAGGAGCTTGTCAAGTTTAAGCAACCTATTTTGGATAAATATGAGAAAGAAGGTTCGCCATACTACTCATCCTCCAGACTTTGGGATGATGGAGTGATTGATCCGGCCCAAACCAGGGATATTCTGGGACTATGTTTAAGTGTTAGTCATAATGAGGAATTCCCAGATCCAAACTGGGGTGTTTTTAGGATGTAATCATGAGGTATATTGAAGTTATAGAAAAAGAAATGGGTGTCAAAGAAGTCTGGTTAAATCGACCAGAACTTCATAATGCATTTAATGCTGAACTGATTGAAGAGATGATTTCGGTTTTTGATTCATTCAAAAATGAAAGGCTTATTATTCTCTCCGGACGTGGCACCAGTTTTTGTGCTGGAGCTGATCTTAATTGGATGAAGGCAATGAAGAACTACTCCAAAGAAGAAAACTTTCGAGACTCTAAGCGTCTGGCAAAAATGTTCTCCACGATCAATGACAGTGAAGTTCCAGTAATTGGAAAGATCAATGGACACGCACTGGGTGGAGGAGTAGGGCTCGTCAGTGTATGTGATTATGTTATCGCCAGCCAAGAAGCTACCTTTGGCTTTACAGAAGTAAGACTTGGTCTCATTCCGGCAGTGATTTCTCCTTATTGCATTTCTAAAGTGGGGGAGTCTAATGCGAGGGCCTGGATGATTTCGGGAGAGAGATTTTCTGCACAAGAGGCAAAACGCATGGGTCTTGTCCACGACATAACAACTCTAAAGGAGTTGGACCAAAGAGTTGAAGAAGTCAAAACGTCATTTCTTTCTGCAGGACCGGAAGCAGCAAGAGAAGCCAAGCGCCTCATTCGTGGTGTGGTAAAGAATCTTAAAGCTTCTGAAGACTTTACTTGTCAAATGATCACTGAAAGAAGGGTGAGCGCTGAAGGTCAAGAAGGGATGCGGGCCCTTCTTGAGAAAGACAAACCAACTTGGAAAAAAGCATGAAAATAAAAAAAATACTCATCGCCAATCGAGGTGAAATAGCCCTAAGAGTTCTTAAAACCGCTCGAGAAATGGGAATCAAAGTCATCACTGTTTACGCTGAAGACGACAAACATCTTCCACATGCTCTTTTCTCTGACGAATCTTATTCAATAGGTGAGGGAACACTTCAGGACACATACCTTAATAAGGCGAAGCTCATTGAAGTAGCAAAAAGATCAAAAGCTGATGCTATTCATCCTGGATATGGCTTTCTTTCTGAGAATGCTGAATTTGCCAATATGGTGGAACAAGCAGGGATCATCTTTATCGGACCCACTGCAGAATCGATCATCCTCATGGGAGACAAGATTGGGTCGAAAAAAGCCCTAGAAAAGATCAACATCCCTCTCACTCCCGGTTACCATGGGGACGATCAAAGTGAAGAAACACTGGTTAAAGAAGCTAAAAAAATTGGCTATCCCATCCTCATAAAAGCCTCCTCAGGTGGTGGTGGAAAAGGTATGAGGATTGTTCACCAGGATTTTGAATTACTGGGGGCCATCCGTGGAGCAAAGTCTGAGGGATTAAAGTCTTTCTCAAGTGATAAGGTTCTCATAGAGAAATATGTTCAGAATCCACGACATATTGAAGTTCAGCTGATGTCTGATACACATGGAAACCATCTTCATTTCTTTGAGCGAGAATGCTCTATCCAAAGGCGTTTTCAAAAAGTAGTAGAAGAAACTCCTGCTCCCAATATAAACCAACAATTACGTCTGAAGGTCTGTGAAACAGCTGTCGAGATTGCCAGAGGTATAAATTACCGAGGGGCTGGGACTGTTGAATTTATCATGGCCCAAGATGGAACTTTTTATTTCATGGAGATGAATACGAGATTACAGGTTGAGCACCCTGTGACTGAAATGGTGACAGGTCAAGACCTCGTGAAATTACAGATAATGATCGCTCAGGGAGATAAGCTTCCACTTAACCAAAGTGAGATTAAGCAGAAAGGTCACTCGATAGAATGTCGGATCTATGCTGAAGATCCAGATAATAATTTTATGCCTTCTATTGGCAGGATTGATACTATTGGAGCACCTTCATTAAGGGATGTTCGTCTAGATTGTGGTTACCTAAATGGAACGGAAGTGGGAGTAAATTATGACCCTATGCTCGCGAAGCTCGTCGTCTGGGGAGAAACTCGAGAAATCGCAATCTCAAAATCAATCCATAGTCTTGACGAGATACTCTTTCTTGGATTGAAAACTAATCGTGATTATTTAAAGCGTATACTTTCACATGGTGATTTTATCGCTGGCAATATTCACACTCATTTTATTCCAGATCATAAAGATGAACTTGCACCTAAAATTGCTTCGTCTCAGGATCTTGCAGATATGATTGCCGCTCTTAGTTTTGCAGAGAAAAGACTTATTTATCAGGAAAGCCATGTGATGGAGAAAAATCCCTGGACTGAGCTTGTAGGATTTAGGAATTAAATATGGAAAAGACGTTTTTCATTAATGGCCAAGAGATCAAAGTCTCCAACTATAAGAAAGAGGCAAATCAGATCAGTTTCACCCTTAATACCCAGGACTACTCCTACATGATGATTGCCCGCAATGGGCATGAGATGATTCTTGATAATGGGGGGCGTTTTAAGGCAGCCGTTGGGTCCTTTTCCCGAGAGGGAGAAGCGATGATCATCGCCAATGGACGAGAAGCAGTCGGCGCAATTGCAGAAAAGAAAATGAAGAAGTCAGGAAGTCGCAGTGGTGGACTCACTTCACCGATGCCAGGAAAAATCTTTAAAGTCTTAAAAGACGTTGGAAGTAAGGTTAAAATAGGTGAAGTCATCCTTATACTGGAAGCGATGAAAATGGAGCACTCCATTTGTTCAGATAAGGACGGAGTGATCAAGAAGATTAACTACAAAGTGGGTGAGCTCGTTAAAGGCGGAGTTTCCCTGGCCGAGGTAGAGTAATGATTAGAATCGTTGAAGTTGGACCACGAGATGGACTTCAAAATGAAAAAATAATTTTATCTACCGATGATAAATTTAAATTTATTTCCAATCTCGTAGAGAGCGGTCTTAAGTCAATTGAAGTGACGAGTTTTGTGAAGGCCCCTGCCATTCCACAAATGGCCGATGCTTCAGAGCTTTTTATGAAAGTTCGGAATGAATTTGCAAGTTCTTCTGAAGTGAGCTTCCCTTGCCTGGTGCCTAATCTTAAAGGCTATGAAACCGCTCGAAGCCTTGGAGTTGAAGAGATTGCTCTCTTTACGGCGACCTCTGATGCCTTTGCTAAAAAGAACATTAACGCCAGCATTGAGGAGAGTTTTGAACGCATGAAAGATGTTTCGGCAGCAGCTAAAAAAGACGCCGTACTTATCAGGGGCTATGTTTCAACAGCTTTTGGTTGCCCGTACGAGGGGAAGGTAGATGTAAAAAAGCTTATATCTGTTATTAAAAGACTTTTTGATATGGGTGTTTATGAGGTCTCGATTGGTGACACCATAGGGATCGCAATCCCATTGCAAGTTAAAGAAACTCTCAGGATTTTAAAAAATGAATTCCCTATTGGGAGACTTGCCATGCATTTTCACGATACTCGTGGGATGGCACTTACCAATATCTATGTGGCCCTAGAAGAAGGTGTGACGACTTTTGATTCTTCCGCGGGTGGATTAGGGGGCTGTCCCTATGCCAAAGGAGCAACGGGCAACGTTGCTACCGAAGACGTGTGGTATCTTTTGAACTCACTTGGACTTGAGACAGGTATCGACTTTCCAAAACTTGCTCAGGCGTCGAAGTTTATACTGGCCAAGTTAGGACGTTCAACAGAGTCAAAGTTCCTTCGGACCTATTACAATACGGGGATGATATGAATTTTTATCTCAATAATTTTGAAGATCTTTTGGTGGAGAAAGTGAATCACTCACTTTGGATCACTTTGAATAGACCAGAGTCTAGCAATGCCTACTCTTCGCCGATGGTAAGAGCGTTGGTTGAAGTTTTAAAACATGCTGATAATGACAATCACATACGAGTGATAGTCATCACCGGAGCAGGTAAGAATTTCTGCGCAGGTGGGGACATAAAGGCCATGCGAGGGAAGACTGGCATGTTTGCAGGAGAATCTAATGAGCTTCGTGAAGCCTATCAGACAGGGATTCAGCAGATACCTTTAGTTATTTCGCAATTAAAAACCCCCATAATAGCGATGGTTAATGGTGCCGCAATTGGTGCAGGCTGTGATCTTGCGGCGATGTGTGATCTGAGAATTGCCTCTAAAGATGCTAGTTTTGGTGAAACTTTCGCTAGAGTCGGTCTCGTTCCAGGTGATGGGGGCGCTTTTTTTGTTACCAGGCTCATAGGATTTACAAAAGCGATGGAAATGTTTCTTACCTGTAAAATTTTTTCGGCCGAGGAGGCATCAAAAATCGGACTTGTTAATCTGGTGGTCCTACCGGATGAGCTTAAAGAAAAGACTATGGGCCTAGTCGAAGAGCTGGCCTCTTTTCCTCCGATTGCTCTCCAAATGACTAAAAAAGCAGTTATTCACGGCTATCAAAATGATCTGATTTCTCATCTTGAACTGATGGCTGCTTATCAGGGAATCACTCAGCGTTCGTCGGACCACTTTCGGGCCTTGGAGGGAATGATGGATAAAAAGAAGCCGACGTTTAAACACGACTAAAAATAATTTTTGACAAGTTGTTCGGCGGGTTAAAGAATTAAGTTATATGAAAATTCTTAATTCTTTTTTTCTTTTTGCTACCCTCTCTAGCTGTACCACCATCCACTTTAGATCACAGAACATGATTCCTGTTTCATTTGAAGGAAATCCAAAACACCAAAAAGAAGTTTCAATCGTTGGTCATCGTGATTTTTATTTTTGGGGAGTCGAGCCAGAGGAGCATGAAGTTTTTATTGATGAAGAGGTTCAGAAGGCTGGATATGATGGAATCTCAAAACTTGTGGTTTATGAACACAAGAATCCCCAGGATATACTTATTTCATTCCTAACACTTGGTCTTTACTTGCCTCGAGGTTATACAATAACTGGTTTTACTTCTGGCAATAATGAAGAAGTTCCAGATAAAGCTGATAATTAAATTTTTTGACCGTCAGGAAGACGTCTTCCAAGGATGGATACGGTAAGGCCATGGATGGCCTTTTTTTATTTATGCTTTATGTTAAGTTTCAGGGCCCTTCGATTCCAAAGTGGCTTTGTCACCAAATTAAACCACCCAAAAAATCCTCCAAAAGCAATCAAGAGAACTGAAATGGCATAATCAAGGTTAAAAGCATTATTAACAATGGCCATGACAATGAACATAAGAAAAGCAAGTCCACCGAAGCATCCAGTCATTGTCAGTGTTAGTTTGAAGGTCATGGGAACGTGTGGAAGAGGTCGGAGAAAAGAAAATGGCCACCAGATAAAGTCTTTATCCGAAAGCCAGTTATGGAGATCTGTTATGATATCAAATATTTTCATTCTTTTAAACCATCCATGAGGTTTCCGAAGAAGCTCTTTTTAAAATTTTTAACTTCTTCTTCTGTCATGTCTCCAAAGTTTGTACGATCTACTTCTTTATAGCAACTACCAAGTTCATTGATGAATCGAGATTTGAAACGAGGAATCATCTTACCATATATTTTTCTTTCTTTTGCATGAGTCATGACTAGTTTTTTTCTTGCTCGAGTTATCCCTACGTAGCAGAGTCGTCTTTCTTCGTTAATGTCGCTATTCTCCACGATAGTTTTTTTATGAGGCAAGATTTCCTCTTCCATCCCGACCAAGAAGACGTAGTCAAATTCCAAACCTTTGGAGGCATGAAGAGTCATGAGAGTGACTTCATTTTTCTTAAACCCCTCCCCGGGGGCCTGAGTATCCTGAGAGTCAGCAAGAAGTAGCCTTTCGACAAAGTTTTTGAGTGTGGCTTCTTCTCCATAACGATCCTGAAACCTGTCCGCAGTTAGGAGGAAGTTTTTGACGTCGTCTTTTTTTCGGGAAGCAAGCTTTGTCTGGTCATAACTCTTCTCTATGAAGTCATAGTAGTTTAGTTCGTCGATGAGATTAGTGACGGCACCGAGAAGGGACTGCTCGGTAAAAACTCGCTGATACTTCCTGATTAGTGCAACGAAATTTTTGATTCCCTCGTGCTCTTCTTCATCAGCGAGAATCTGCAAAAGGTGGCGCTTTTGGTCCTGGGCCTTCTCCAGATTCTTATTAAGTGTAACTGAGCCTATTCCGCGGTTTGGGACGTTCAAAATTCTTCTTAGTGCAAGTTCATCTTTTGGGTTTTGAATAAGAGTCAGATAAGCGATGACGTCTTTAATTTCTTTTTTCTCATAGAACTTCTGACCACCGATAATTTGATAAGGAACTTGTCCAATTCTAAGTTGATCTTCAAAAGGAGAGACTTGAGTGTTAGAGCGGTATAAAATAGCAATTTCTGAGAGCGGTACACCATGGGACTGAAGCTTAATAATCTCCTCGACAACAATAGCAGCCTCATGATCAGAGTCACCAGAGGCCCAGAGGAGTGGAATATGTCCCTCAGTCTGTGCAGTTCTCATCGTTTTTTCTTTTCGCTGGCTATTTTCTTTGATCACTTGATTTGCCAGATCCAGGATAGGAAAAGTTGATCGATAGTTTTCTTCGAGTTTAATGACTTTCGTGTTTTGAAATTGTTTTTCAAAGTTCAAGATATTTGAGATGTCTGCTCCTCGAAAACCATAAATTGCTTGGTCATCATCTCCCACCACACAAATATTTTGGTGAGTAGAGGTGAGACCTTGAATAAGACTGAATTGAAGAGCGTTTGTATCCTGATACTCATCGATCATAATGTAGCGGAAGCGCTCAGAAAATTTTTTTGCGACTTCGGGATGATTGTTAAACAGCTTAACCACCAGGAAGAGAATATCATCAAAGTCCAGTGCATTGTAGAACTGAAGTTTCTCCTGGTAGAAGTGATAGACATATTCGGCGGCACCATCATAACTGTTTTCCGAATCATAGAATTTGCTCTTGGGAAAATCTTCTGCAGAGATACCTTGGTTTTTAAGGAGTCCAATTTTGGACATGATGATTCCGCGATCGTAGGACTTATTTGAGCGGTAATTCTTTAAGCCCTCACGAACGATACTCATTTGGTCAGCCTGGTCATAAATCGTGAAGAGATTATTATATCCCAGGTGATGAATGTCTTCGCGTAGAATTCGAATGCCAAGTGAATGAAATGTTGAGAGAGTAATCCCTTTTCGATGTCGAGAATCTACGAGATGAGAGACTCGCTCTTTCATTTCCGTTGCAGCTTTGTTGGTGAAGCTTACGGCAAGGATCTGTTTTCCCGGGATGCGATAGTTCGTTAGCATGTTAGCAATGCGATAAGTGACAGTCCTCGTTTTACCTGAACCTGCTCCGGCAAGGATAAGGAGCGGGCCCTCCACCGTTTCGGCAGCTTTACGTTGTTCTGGGTTCAATCCGTCTAGGGAAAACATGTGTCTTGGAGAATAAAAAAGGGGGGGGGAAGTGTCAAAATCAAAAGACAAAAAAGACCTTACTTTGTAGACTAATTTCGGTCAGTAAATACCTTTATTTGAGGATATATGAAATATTTGATTACTTCTGCTCTTCCTTATGCAAACGGACCCATTCACTTTGGGCATATCGCTGGGGTTTATCTGCCTGCCGATATTTTCACCAGACACAAAAAACTCAAAGGCAATCAAGCCATCCACATCTGTGGTTCTGACGAGCACGGGGTTGCCATCATGCAGAACGCTCAAAAGGCGGGCAAGAGTTATCAAGAGTATGTAAACGGATGGCATAAGACTCATAAGGAGCTTTTTGAAAAGTATGAAATAAAATTCGACTTTTTTGGACAAACCTCAGCGGCTTATCACAAAGAAGAGACACTTCATTGGTTCAATGATCTTTTAAAAAAGGATCTGATCAAAAAAAAGGCAGAACAACAGCTTCAGTGTCAGGATTGTAAAAATATGCTTCCGGATCGATTTGTGGAGGGGGAGTGTTACGTTTGCTCTTATCCTGAAGCTCGGGGAGATGAATGTCCGAGTTGTGGAACCTGGATTGATCCATTGAAGCTTTTAAAGCCTGTTTGCAAATTCTGTGGTTCAAAAAACGTCAAGGCGGTCGATTCTTATCAATGGTATCTTATGCTCTCAAAGATGCACGAGCCTTTTCAGAAGTGGTTTGAAACGAGAAAACAGATCTGGCGAAAAAACGTTGTTCCTTTCGTAGAATCACTTACGAAAGATAATTTAGTTGATCGGGCCATTACGAGGGATTTAGATTGGGGGATTGATGTTCCCCTCCCCGAAGCTAAGGGAAAAAAAATCTATGTATGGTTTGATGCTCCCATCGGTTATGTTTCAAATACCAAAGAATTTCTAAATCGGAGTGGGTCAAGCGAGCACTACATAAAGGATTGGTGGGGCGCCAAAGATGTAACGATAGTCAATTTTATAGGAAAGGATAATATCATATTCCATTCGATTATCTTTCCTGTGATGTGCTTAGGGACTGGTTTTGTAAATCCAGTCACAGATCTTCCGGCCAATCAATATGTCAACCTTGAGGGGAAGCAGTTTTCAAAGTCAAAAGGCTGGTATGTTGATGCAGATGAGGCCATTTCTCAATTTGGTCCTGATGCTCTCAGATTCTATCTGACTTCGCTTATTCCAGAAACATCTGATTCAAGTTTTACGTGGAAAGGTCTTGAGCTTAAAATCAACTCAGAGCTTGCTAATAATGTTGGAAACTTTATCAACCGATCGATGAAGTTTTTGGCAAAAAATTGGCCAGAAGGAATGCCTCAAGAGAAATTCGAAACCTTTTTTAAGGACCACGCCAATGAAGTGGAACAATTTATCAGTGAGTACCATCTGCTCTTAGATTCCTATCAAATCAAAAAAGGTCAGGAGCACCTGATGGGACTAGGCTCCAAAGTGAATCAATTTATCACTGAGAGGGCACCGTGGACGGAGTTTAAGATCGATCCAGAGAAAGCCTCTCAGACAATTGCAACCTCTACAGCTTATGTTTTGGTCATCGGAGTGTTCTTTGCTCCATATCTTCCCAATCTTTCGAAGCTCATTCTTGAATACTTTGGACTGAATCCTGAAAGTGAGCTCGTGCGAAAAACTTATCAGGGGAATCTTATGGGCATGAGAGATTTTTTCTCTAAGGGATTTAAGCTTCATGTTGAACCACAGGGACTTGTTCCTAAGATCGATCCAAAGACCATTATGGATCTAGATCAGAAACTTAAAGAGAAGGCGATGATCGTCTAGTTTTCAGTATGATATCTTGGATCAACTTTAATCTTAAAGTTGCTCCGAGGGTCAATAGGGTCGATGACTGGTTGATCCCAGCTTCTTAGAATCTTCCCCGTTTGGGCGTCGACTAGCACCCGAAAATTCACTAGCTGATTTTCATTCCCTTTAATTTTTACGATCACGGATTCCACAAATAATGGGGCTCCTTCATGAATCCATACGAAAGAATCTATGTTTTGTATGGTTAATTCTTTGATGGTGTTTCCCCCTTGAGTTTCAAGAGCTTTTTTTAATCCTTCTTGCCATTCAGGAGAAGGGATGTTAAGGACTTGCAGGCTTTTTAATTGTTCCTTTTCTTTTCCTGGAGTTAGACCAATAACTTTTTTTCCATCAAGCTGAAGTTTTTCAAAATTAATCTGGTGTCCCATCTTTTTGGCCTGGATCTTCGTCACCATGGGAGGTTGCTGTTTGCCTTTCTTATCCTCATTGCCTGTGAAGTAATAGATTAGAATGAGAAGAACGAAAGAAAAAAAGAATAAAAATTTTCTAGTCATTGATTTCGAAGTCGAAGTTGATCACTTGGAAAGGCTTTTCCCCATTATATTGGCCGTCTGTAAAGTCATCGTTGTTATTTGTGCCATCCGTGTAGCAGTCAGAGCAGTTACTAAAACGAACTCTTAAGCGGCATCTAAATTTCGTTCCAGGTGGAATCCATTTGTTGGCCTCAAGAAGGAGCACATTTCCGGCATTAAAACTTCCAGACCTTGAAGGCTTGACCACCGATTCGTAGTAGGTTTTCTGAGCATCAATTTTTGAGAAGAAAGCTTCGTTTGCACCCGGTAAAAACCGAATTAGACATTCGTGAGGATTAAAATTAAAGTCCTGGTCTGTTGTTTGATTTGTGCTGTAGCTCAAGCAATCTTTATCAAGAAGAGTCAATCCCTGCTTCTTTCGAAACTCACTTTGCGAAATCCATTTTGTGCTTTCGCCTTCTTCTGACAGGACCATGCACACAGGAGCTGCGGAGAAAGGAAGCTGACTGGTCTTGTTTTTAATCATTCGAATGTAGTTAGGGTCAGTCGATTCACAGGATCCTTTGGTCTCCGCTCCCTGTGATTCGGTGGTGATATTATCAACCTTACAGGGTTTAAACTGCCCGGTCTGTTGATCCTCTACATGAACGTGGTCCCAATCAGTTGCGAGTACCTGAACACCACCCATGGTGCTGTTTGAATTATTGAGGAGGTTAGGGATGATTCCCACGACTTCCCCGGGGGAAATTCTGATATTGTTATTATTATAAACAGTACTTGCAACATTTGTACTAAGTGGAACTGCAAACCCCTTGAAGAGGAGTTCTTTTAAAAAGGCTTCGATGTCAGAATTATTGTCGATGACATAGTAGCTCACTCGAGAGGGATTTTCATCAGTTCTGGTTGCAAGCTGGATAAGTTGTTTCGACACGAGCACAGATTTTCGTCTGTTGTTTTCAGAAACAGCAGTCAGTGTCGGTTTTGGATAGTCAGGAGCAATAGTTGGGTCACTATAAAAGACCGCAGCATTTTTAGTAGAATTCCCGTTGTCATTATAGGTCTTAAAGAGGAGGAGTCCATAATCATCCAGAAGTTTCTCAGACTTATCCTTGGTAAAAGATGTGCATGCTCCTGAACTATTTGGATTCGACAGATACTTGTTAATATTTTTAGCCATGGTCTGAGAAAATCGACGATAAGTGATCGGGTTGTTAAAATGCGTCCACAAGAAAGAATTAGTAGGATCTAAGTTGGTAAAGTAGGTTGAGCCGCCAAGTGGTGAGCTTAGATTGTCGACACCCTTAGCATTCAGATCACCCAGCTCACTTAATGTTTCAGCTAAAAGCATCATGACATATGATGTAGAGAGGTCATGTCCTCCATCTGGTTCATTTAAAAAGCATTCTTTTTTTAGATTCTTGGTCAGGGCAACGAGGTAGTGGGAAATGATTTGTCCCGCCTGGTGAACACCCTCAAGAAGATCCTCAGAATCGTTTGCATCATAAAGGAGGTATTGAGGATAGGAGAGCCTGCCTTCGGGAGTCTCATCAATTCCGGGAATCGTATGTAGGTCATCTGCTTCTGAAATTGGTCGGGCCAAGTTGAATCTACCGAGCGCAAACTCCGCAAAACGCTCTCGTTTATTCATGACATAACTGAAATAATCTGCAATCCCTTCATTGATTGATCCAGCCTCGTCATAACCGATGTATCCAAGGCTGGAGCGGAAGGGATGATAACTAACAGTACTGGAACTCGTTCCCACGCCGTTTCTCAGGTTGAGCATGATATTAGTTATTCCATGACCTAGCTCATGGTAAATAACACTTGGATCCTGAACGAAATAGAAGTTTGGATATCTTTTGAGGCCCCCAAGACAGATAGAAGGCCCCACAGGATCGAATAAGGCGTTTCCTTCCAAGTCACACAGACTATATAGAGTTAAAAAGTCAGAGTTAAAGATTCTTCGGTCAATACTCGTGAGAGCTTTAAACCAAAAAAGATTTGAGTGTTTCAAGTAATCGGGAATAGATTTGGGAATTCGTAAAGCGTTCATTCGGTTAACTGTTTTATACGCGAACCCAAGCTTGTTTAAAAATGTTTCTGTTCCTTGTGTCAGATGATAGAGACCATTGACTTGATAAAACTCTGGAGAATTTGGGGGAAAGATGAAGGTCTCATCAGCGTTTCTGGGTACTGGTGGTAGTGTCGAACCTGGAGATGAAAGCGAGCGCATACAATCAGTTAATTCAGTCTTAGAAAAATTGAAAAACATCGAGCAATTTCCAGTTAAACTGGTATTTTTTGTAATGAGCACCAGCTCCTCTGAAAGAAAAGATGACATGTCCACGTTCCCTGGCCCGTATAGAGGCCCAGCTGAAACATAGGGACTATTTTTATAAACATAAGCGGTCCCATCAGTTGAACCATCGCTGGCAATGACACTGCTTTTTATATTTTTTGGTTGAAGCTCAGTAGGGTTACAGGAGGTCAAAAGAAAGAGGGGGCAGAGAGAGGATATTGCCCCTAAATGGAGCATGCTAATTGTTAAAAATTTAATCATCCACTGACGTGCCAGGATCATAATGACCTTATCGGTTGAGAAAACGAAAGCTCAACCGAGTAGCTAGCTCAAATACTCTTACCTTGCCACACCCTTACCAAGTTCCTGAGAGAGAGTATCTCCGAATAATTTGATACCGTCAGAAATAGATTTTGCTGAACTGCGACCGGACGATGTGTCCCCTGCTGAACAGTAGGCCGGCGAAGATAAATCAATAGGCTTATTGGAAGAGGTGGATCCAGGCTTAGAAGATAATGGGTTGTAGATAGCAACAATTTTTGTTTTAAGATCTGAACACTTATCAATAGTGACAGTTTGACCATTGGATGAAGACCCCAATTCCTTGCACTGAGAATTATCCGTCAATGTATTAAGTTTTTCGCATAATCCTCTAATATCAGAACTAAGGCTTCCTAAGTTATCTGGCCGACAAATTCGATAGGCAGAATCTGGACTTGGAGTATCTTTTTCATTATAGTTTCCAAATTGATTGCAGTACTCGTTCAGTTTCATTACATCTTCCCGAAGTGCTGCTTGTTGAGTGGGAGAAATATCGGAGACACTTTTCAGGGTGTCCTTTACTAAATCCGATTGTACCTGAGAACACATCGCTTGAGGGTTAGTTCTTGCCATACCGTAAAGGTTGCAAAATTCGTCTCTTTTTTCTCCAAGCTCGGACATTTTTTTCTGTTGCTCGGCACGAGCAGCTTCGGCCGCTTTAACCGCCTCATCGTGCTTACTAAGACACTGGCTTGAGATTTTTTCAGACTCGGAAATGACTTTTTTATAGTTTTCTTCAGTCTTTCGAATATGGGCCGCAAGAAGACCAGGAGTATCTTTACCAAGACCCGTGGCCTCTCCGCCTAGAATTTGGTCCTGTTGTTTCTTCACACTGTCTTTTAATAGTTTTATGTTATTTTTAAACATATCGATGAAGCGGTCGGGATCTTCCAGGAGAAGATTTCCATCGATGGATCTAGTGGTGGCAAGTTTAAATTCATTAAGATACTTTACCTGTTCAGGAACTTCGCGCTGAATACCGGAGGGAGAACTGAAACCTGCACCAAAAATCCCTCGGATCGCTTCACCATCGATCATGTATCGCGACAAAGCGGAGTCAAAAATTTTGACTACGTCTTGTTTGTTCTTTTCAACCATAGCTTTGTAATTATTCACACGAGCGGTCTTTTGATCTTTAATCTCTTTAACAAACTTGTTTGATTGCGCCGTACATTCTTGCATATTTTTGGAGCATGAAAGAGCACCGTTAGCACAAAATCCCGGAGCAGATGTGTTGAAGCGATCGGGTGTGCACGAGCCTGGGACACTGTTGTTAGCGTCTTCCGGGGTGTTACATTCAATGAGTTTTTTTCTGATCTCCTTCTTAACATCTATGGCCTGATTTTTCGCGAGTGCCTTGAACTGTTGATTGAGATCTCTCAACTTTTTAATAGCAGAAGCACCGGTAAGTTTATTGTCGAGCTTGTTAGCGTTAAATTGAGCATTACAGTTTTCGATGAGGTCGATAAAGTACAGGCCTGGGGTTCTGGGAGTCGCATCTACCGTTGACGTTTGTAGATTTCCCTGTTCATCCATCTTTTGGAGTTCGTACTTATTTTCAAGCTTAAGGTAGTATTTACCTCCATTTTCCTCCTCAAGGGCCTTAAGTTCTGCGAGTTTTTTTTCTAGGCTGGTCTGGGTATTGTTGAGAATACGGTTGAGTTTATCTTTAAGATAATTTGAACCAAATTTATTGGCATGATCTGAAGCCGTAGGATCATAGATCTTGTCCATGATAACGTTGCGATCTATCTCAGCAAGTGAGTTCTCCAGACACTTATTCTTGAGACGATTTTCAATGGTTACAACTTCACTTTCAAAATTATCAGATGCCGGATTACCTAGGAGAGTTGTGGCAGCGTCTCCGGGTATTCCGGCCCCCTTCAGTTCGCTCAAGATGGTGTTTTTCTGTTCATTGAGTTTTATGTAGGTCGCGTTGAACTTCGTCCTCACATCCGAAAAAAGGTCCGGACTTAAGGCGCGGTTGGTTCCAATAGGAGAGGCGACGAGTTCAGGGAGATCGACGAGAAACTTACCATAGCTTCCGGGATCTTTAGAGAGTAGGCCAAAGTTAAGCTCAAGTTGTTTAGACACCTTGTCGGCCAGACTGTCGATGTCTTCAACGACTGCGATGTGAGATTTAGAATAAGACTCACCGGAATATTTACCGGACTTGGTTGTAAGGAGCACCTTTAAATCTGAATTGATGGCATTAAGGCCGCCGGCACGGCCTTTCTCATTAAGGGAGTCGCCGCTAAAGAGTGAGTTACAAGCAGGGTTATTAAATCGCTTGGCGAAATCGAAAAGGTCTGGGTTCTTAGACCGAACCTTGTCCGCGAGTTCGGAGCTTCCATCAAGGACTGCCACCGCCTCCTCAAGGGCATCTAGATCTGCACGAGAAGCTTGTTTAAAACTGTTTTGCAGGGCCTCGAGATTAGTGAGCAACTTATCGAGCTCGTCCAAACGATATTTGAAGAACCCATTTAAAATATTCATGGCATTGTTCATACAGCCAACTCCAAAAAGTTGTCCTCCAGAGTTAGAGTCGGCAGTGAAGTTTTTGTAGAGCTTATTGATTTGGAAGTATTGATTGTAGTAGGCAAGCATGTCACTCATTTGTTGAGGAGGAGGACCTCCTTTATCAGCAGTAATACCTAGGCGACAAACCTCAGGGCGGGCTTCAAATAAAGTTGTAGGTAATGTCTTACAATCCAAAAGAGCAGGATTGGTGCCATTTAAAGCAAGGTAGTTTCCCAGACCCGGGATCATCATGAGTTTTTGAGCATTAAAATACTTATCAGGTTGAGGCTTCTGTTGCTCTTGAAGCTGTTGCATATCCCCTGCGACTTGAGGACTGACACCCATGTTTTGCCGGGCCTGAGTTGCATCCCAGATTTTTCCCAAAGCACTGATTCCCGAACTTAAGATTTCTGCTCCGGAATTGATCGCCTCACCAGCGCTGCCACCACTTTTTGAATCTTGGGCCTGAACCATTTCAACGATCGGACCACTGATCAACTCAAAAGAAATGACGAGCGCTAGAGAACGGGCGAGGAGAGTGAGTTTCATTTCAAAGTCCCTTTAGGTAATGTATCCTCTTGTTTTTTCGGTTATTTTAAGCAAAAAAATTAGAAAGCTTATTAACCAATTAAGCCGCTCGGTTACTATTCTAAGTAAACTCAGGTGAAACTACCTAACCATACGAGATGTAACCTTCTAATTTATTGGCTTTTTTTGTGGAAAAAGCGAAACTAAGTTAACGGAATCTCATTGTTTGTCTTAAGGAATAAAAATAGTGTTCAGCAAGTTTTTTAAAAAAAAATCTCTGCCAAAAATTAATGGCACAAAGACTACTCTGGATCGTTCTAAGTCAAAATTTCAGAAAGGCTACGAAATTATCTTATGCAATATGGAAGATTCTCCCGTATATGCCCTGACTGAACAACTGACCATAGGAAGTGAAATTGGAAATATTGTCATTGCCGACCCATCCATATCACCGCGCCATGTGACCTTTAATCTCCAGGATGCAGTCATTTCACTAATCGATCATGGGAGTGTGGCCGGAACGTTTATTAATGGAAAAAAAGTTGATCCAGGTAAACAAGTGATTGTGGAAGAAACCGACATTGTTATGGCAGGCGATCTTGAAGTTCGGTTTAAAGTTACATCTCATCCTTCCTCTGCAGAGGAAGTTCCAAAGGTGCCACCTCAACAGCCTGAAAAGGTTCCGATAACCTCAGTTGATGTGATTAAGGATCGACTCAAATCTGGCGAGAAAATGAAGGAGGAGGCCAATAAAAAGAGTTCTAAAAATAAAAAATCATCTTTAAGCTTCAGCTCTCCAACTTCCTCTGCAAATGCCATTGTCAGGGTCCTCGCTGTTTCTGCTGATTTGCTGCTTGCCTATTCATTGTTTGTAATTTTTTACCCTTTTGACGAGGTACGTGAGTATTTGGATTATGTACCAGCTTCAATCGCAGAGCTCCTGGGTATTGAATGGGGACCATTATGGGATTCAATTAAAGATGAAAACCAGAATTTTTTTCAGTTATTCAGTGACATGGGAGAACTGATCCCAAGAGAAATCAATCTTCTTCCGATTTTGATAATTTTTGGAATGATCCGATTGATTTCGACTCTTTTTTATGGAGTGAGTTTATCGGAACTTTTGCTTGGAATCAGACCCTATGGAAATGGAATCTGGGCCAGAGTTGGTGGAGTCCTGAGGGTGATTATTGGTTGTGGAACCTGGCCATTTGTCGTCTTTGATCTTCCTTCTATCATTTCCAGAAGAACTCTGAAGGACTTTCTGACGTTCACGAACATAACTGTTCCTTCAAAACTAATCTCCATGATTGGCATTCTTCTATATCTTCCAGTTGTCCTTTCTCTGGCACTTCTTTCCCCTCTTATTCAGGGGATTGAAATACCTTTTGAAATTCCTGTAGATGATGTCTTACAGGTCCGCGCTCGAGTAAACACCTCTCCTGGAGCTGAAGAGATTTCTGCCGAAGATGTGAGCCGGGAAATAGGTATTCAGCTAAGTTTCAGACCCGCAGAGTTGAGCTTATTTCCTAACTTTCGGTTCTCGGGAAAAAATGAGAAAACAAATCTCAAGATGGGTTTCACTGTCTACCAAAAAGATATTCAAAAGAGAGTCGAATTTGACCTCATGAAGAGGTTTGATTTGAAAAGTCTTCTGGCGCTAGGGATAAAAGGAAATTTCTTTTTGTATGAAAAGTATCCTCAGATTTATAATTACGTTTATGACGCTTCTGGGACAAATCCCGCTTTTAGAAAAAAATTAGATGCCAAAGATCACCAGCAATTTGCCACAGAAGTAATACAATTTACTAAAATGGCCCTCTCCCTATCTCCTGAGTCAGTTCTCGACTACATTCAGACAGAAACGCCACTTTTAAAAGGTATTCTGGACTACAGGGCTTCTTTTCTGTCTTTAATTGAATACAAAAATTTCGATAAAATAGGTGTCTTGAAGATTGGTAACACCTTTTTTCTTAAGATTAATTATAGTCATCAAAAACCTTTTGATTTGATTATTCCCCTGCTTATGAGCGAGGGAAGAATTTTTAGAGTTGGATATGAAGCAAAAGAAACGGCGAAGGAAGTGTCTTCAAAGCTTTATAAGTTTTCTTTTGATAAATCTAATTGGCTTCCTGGACGAGAAATTTCTCCAAATGAAAGTTTTTCCATGCTTAAACTAGTCGATTACTTTTCTTCTTCCAACTTTAAAGAAGACCTCTTAAGGCCTGAAAAGGCACAAGCCTTTTATGCTTTTATCTATGAGACTTCGGGAACTATTTTAAAGTCCCAAGAAGTTAATGAACTGGAGCTTTGGAAAGGGGAGCTTAAGGACTTGCTCTACATCCTTAAAAAACTTCATGGGCCTAAGCTTTCTGAAGGGGAGGAGAATCCTAAAGAAAAGCTACTTCAAAATGTTAACGATATGCTTGATGCTTTAGAAAATTCTAATTACGATTATTTCGGCATTACAATAAACGAGTCGGTTTAATATGAATCTTTTCGAAGCTATCGTTTATGGCCTTATCCAGGGGCTTTCTGAATTTCTGCCCATTAGTAGCAGTGGGCATCTGGCACTTCTTCCCTTTGTAATGAAGATCAAAGATCCAGGTGTTGTTTTCGATCTCCTAATGCATTTAGGGACTGCCCTTGCTGTCTTTACCTACTTTCGCAAAGACATTTTGAAGTACGCTAAAACGTTTACTCCCTCGCTCGCTAATTTTAGTAATGGAGGAGAAGACCGCTGGTTTGTAAGGAACTTCATCTTCTCCACTTTTGTTAGTATCTTTTTTATCGTCCTTTTAATTCCTTTTGCTAAAATGGCCAGAGATCCTTGGTTTATTATTTTTAATCTGTCCTCTTTCGGAGCTTTGTTGTGGTTTGCTGATTGGAAGAACTCAAATTATTCCTCTCTTCTGAATTCACCCATGACTCTGCGACTCCAATGGAAAATAGCAGGTCTCATAGGCCTGGGTCAGGCACTGGCCATTTTCCCTGGAGTCAGTCGTTCTGGTATTACACTCACTGTGGCGCTACTTCTTGGGATGAAAAGAAAAGAAGCCGGCGCCTATTCTTTTCTTCTCTCTCTTCCTATTATTTTCGCTGGGATTTTCAGAGAAGTTCCAGACTTACTAAAGACTCAAAATCAAGATTCGCTTTTTGTTCTTATCACAGGAGTGGTAACGTCGTTCTTTATCGGCTGGGCGACCATTCATTACTTCATGAAGCTCATTGGAATGATTCAGTTACGTTACTTTGCGATCTACCGGTGGCTCATTGCGGTCATTATGGCGTTAAGTCTTATTTAAAACTACTTTTGTTTCACGCTCTCAGGAATACAGTAAACATGATTATTCCATCGAACACCCGCATTGTAGAAAGAGCCCACTGATCCAGTCTCGGCATTGTTATCAATCTGATCGTCGCGATAAGTAAAACGGCGCACTAGTGCATTACCATTGGCCGGCATAATGACACCACCGGTGAGAGGTATAGGAAGTTGGCTAATGGCAACCCCGGCCATCGTCTTGCCTGAACAACAGAGCCTCTTTTGAGCTGCCATGATGCTTACTTGAGCTGGGTCTTTGATGTACCCAGTGGCCGGATCATAAGCGGAGTCTGACAGGCCTCTTCCCTCGGAGGAAACATAGCGATTCAAATAGAGGGTCACGTCTGTGAAATCAGGGAGGCAGCAGATTTTCTGTTTGTTAATCTCTGCAGAAAACCCCGTGCAACATTCACCTGGAGTAATGGTTTCTGGTAACTCCTGACCAGATGGTATACAGCAGTTAAACTCACTTTCAGAAAAAATTTTCTTTAAACTATTATTATCGCTCCCTGTACCCATATTTAATTTATCGTAGCTTGCTGCTGAGTAATAATTCTTTCCCGAGGTATCAGTGAAGTCAGCGGTTTGACCACTTTTCATAATATATTTTCCATCCATGAGGAGTGGATCTTTAATTGCAGCAATACCTACCTGATTCCCATTAACCAGTCGGAAAATATCATCGCTTGTTTTAATGGCCACCTGGGGAATTCCAATGAGTTCCAGAGAGCCGGCCCACGTAAGATATTTTTCTTCTTCCTGAGGAGTAAGATTTTTAATTTCACAGGAAGCATTGAGGTATTGCTCAGGGGAACATTCAAATGCGCTATCTGGATCAAAACCGAGGACGCTTGTATCATCAGCCTCCCAGCTGATGTCTCGGAATAAATTCTGTTTGATGTCTTGCTTGGACTTATTGAAGGCATGTCCACCTCCGATACTTGAGTGGAAGCTTCTTACCCAGTGATTAGAGCAGCATGTTCGTTGATTAATGGTGTCCAGAGTTTTGTACTGGCCCAGAATCTGAGTCATTCGATTTGTGGCATTGTTCGCCTCAAGAGAAAGAGCAAATGTTTTTGAAGATGATATTTCTGATCTGTTACATGTCATCTTATCAAAGGCAGTATGCACTCGAGAATAGCGTGATGAAGCAGTATAACTTTGATTCACCCCAGCTACGTTGATAGAGGAGGTGCTGCTATTACACCACTGATGACCAAGTGCAGAGCTAGAGGTCATCATCTGGGTGAAAACAGTTAATTTTTTTCCGTACTCTCGGCAGCATTTATTTTTTTTAATATCAAATTTGTTATTTAAGTAACCTGGGGAGGTGTATTTGAAATCAGGGTTGCCGCAAACTAATTCCTCTTCCCAAAACTTTATCTCTGCAGGATTCAAGAGTGAAGTGAGATTGATTGTCTTAACTTTTCCAGCGATAAATTCAGAGGGAGCGCATTCTAGATCTGAGAAGCAGGCGGCACCCGGCGCCCTCAAACAGGCATTCTTTTGGTAACCTATTGCAGTGACTTGTGCTTCATTAATTGAACTCAAAATGTTTTGAGCACGAAGTGGGGCAAGATCGAGAAGATTTGTCGACAAGTTTTGGGAGATTGAATAGGCACTTAGATTCTGATTACCAAGTGTCTCCTTTTTGGTTTGGAGAGACTGACCTAAGTCATCCGTGGCAGGACAGGCGTCTAGGGATTTAAGACTTTGTGAAGCCGTCGTTGGGCCGATGCCTAAAATTTTATCAGAGGTATCTGTTCGATTTGTAGGGTGCCTTAAGTTTAAGTTATAGGTGTCTGTCCCGGCAAGGACGTCTCGTCCAGGAATGCATATAGACGTTACATTATTGACAGCGAGAGTGGCCCTAGCAATTTCTGGAGTGTTCTTTGTTCCGTAATACTCAAAAGGTCGTAAAATGATCCTTGCACCAAGGCCAAAGGTGTCAGACAGGGTAGGAGCAGCTTCACTGAGGTTCTGCGCTAGAGGAGTCGATGCAAATCTGGCAATCCGGTCATTAAATCGACCAGGGGTCGTCAGAGGGACACAGGAATTGTTGTGGGAACACATCACCGTTCCGACTAGGCTTGAGCTACTAAAATTGGAGCTTGAAAAGTTATTTAGGTCTCTCACGCAAGGAGCACCCCGACCTCGATAAACGCAACGTTTGGCTTGACCGTTTGTTCCTCCAACGATGGATGACAGTGTTCTGATATTTGATCCAACGATCTCTGACCCAGTGGCGTCGAATTGAGGCCATGGAGTTGTGAGTCCTGTAATGTTTTGACAGGAATAGTCGTATCCGAGCTGCCTAAAGCAGTCATTATCATTGGAGCAGTAGTGGGACTTCTGACATTCGGCCCCGTCGGATTTTGTATCATGATCTGGAATCTCAGATGAATAACTGGAAGACTCGGCCACGGTAACAGTAAAGTTATTGTCAACGTTTAGGTCTCCTAAATAAGCGTTAACCGCTAGATAGAGTTTACCTGTTATTGCTTTAATTCTTCGTTGATTTCCAATCGAAAACCAGTTAACCCCATCGAAAGATCCTATGAGAGAGCCGTAGTCAAAACCAAACCAATCGCGATTGTAGCCATTGGCGAAAAGAAAGTGCTGGGCAGTAAGACGAGCTCGCCTTTGATCATTGACAGTCGTTGACTGGGTATGGGTCCATGGGATCATTGTGGCAGGCACAAAGCATGCCCTACCAAAAAGTAGGTCATCGGAGCGATAGAGACTTGAGCTATTTTCCCTTCGAGTTGTAAAGTTGTCCGGGGAGTAGCCACCGGCCAGACCCAAAAAATTTTGCGGAAAGATTTTTTGCAATATGGAGTAGTAATCATTGCCGCATGTTGTACAGCTTGAAAATGAACCGGAGGTCGACAAGATATCGTAAAGCTTATCTTTTTTGACTCTTACCATCTTGGCAGGTCTCGAAATAAAATTTCCAGATTTGGCGAACTGCCCATAAATTTCATTAAAACCTACGTATTGGTTCACGTTGTTTGGTTTTAAGATGTTGTTACTAATATAAGAGAAAGAATTGAGTTCTGTAGTGAGAGCACCACCATAATCGGAATCATACAAGACTCCATTGGTGTCATAATATCGATGGGCAATGTTTTTATTAGAAACGTAGACGGTCTGATTTACCGGAGGCTCACCAGATTCTGCCATCGGGTAAATACATTCGTAGTCAGTCACAGAAACGTTATCGCTACCCAAGACTGGCCGTAGATTACATTTAGAACTACTAGTGCAGCTACAGACAGTGTTGATATTCTGCTGGGCCAGCGTCTTAAACTTGATCAGTTCGGGAGCATTACTTGTTACAAAGTAGGTAATTTCGACAACCTGGTTTTGGTAAATATTAAAGCTACCAGAGAAAACAATCCTGTTTGGAGATTGATACTTCGCCCAAGTCGAGCTTCCCTCCGGGATGACGACTCCACTGACTTTCACGATGAGGTTAGCCGATGTTGAGGTATCAGCATAGCTGGGGAGAAGATAGGTTTTTGAGGAATCATGCCAAGTGGTAGATGTAGAGTCGGAAGAGGATTGTACATACGTCTTAGAACACTTGGCCATGTTACTGCTTAACTTTTCACAGGTACCATCAATTTTATAGCTGATATAAAGATTTCCGTCTTTAGCATTTTGAGGGAGCGTAAGTTTCAGGTTCAACGATTGGGTTGAACTAAGATTATCATTTGGCGCCCCAAAAGTTCCATCAACATCACGCAAGGGACTAGACCCATCATAGATCGTTTTCCCACCATAAACAATTTTAACGATGTTATTCGCTTTCGTTCCTGTTCCGAGGCTTGGATTTAGAGATGAGAAGTTGATATCGTCTTTAAATCCTTCGTTAGCAGCAGAAAAAGTGGCCGGCATTTTAGGAGCTGTGTACTTAAGAGTGCAATAGGAGAACTCTCCCTCTACCTTGTTGAGACATTGATAGAGTTGAGAGAGTTCCAAAAGACGGATTTGCGCATCGTACTCAGGATCAAGAGAAGTATTACTGGAATCATTTCCGATTGTATTTGGTCTACTTCCACAGACGAAATAAAATTGAGGATAGACAACGAATCGATCTGGGTTTGAACTCACGTCTTCTTGAGCGCTGAGAAATCCTGGTTGATTTATTGATCCAGGTCGGAGAGCACCATCATTCACACATTGTCCTTCTAAACAGCAATTAAATCCACGAGAGATGCAGGATGTAGATTCCGAACAACTATTGGTTGTATTTGACAGAGAAGCCGAAATGGTCATTAGAATGGTCTTAAGCGAAATATCAGGGACTTGTTCACCATTAACGAAGTAGAGAAGAAGACCAGAGCTTGTAATCATAGATGAACAGTTTGTGCAAAGTTGATTTAAACTAAAATGCACGCTCGGATTAGTGGTGTTTTGTAAAAGTGCAGAAGTGAGGTTGTAGCTCAAGCAATCATTTTGATTTGCCGTATCGTTGCCAGGTTCAACCTGAAGGTAAAACTCTGTCGTTTTATTTATTAAATCCGTGAAAGACTTAGGCTTGGCCGAAACAAGCAAAAATTTATCAGACCCAGCTTGGTAGTTGAATTTACCCGCAAGGCAAAATTTTGTAGTGTTTGGTAGTTTACGAAGGAGTTGGGATATGGATTTACCTCTGATAAGGAAAGAGTCATTGAAATCCAGGGGAAGTGATATGTTCGTTGAAGACCTAACCGAACCTTCCTGAACAAAAATGCCAGGCAAAGGATAGGTTGGTTCATCGTAAGTTGGTGCTTGTGTCGACGTCGTTGAGGAGCTGTTGTTGGCAGGCTTTAAAGCAGGAGCAGTGGAAGTCGGCATACATGCCTGCAGAAGAGAAAGCACCGAAATCATCAGGGCATAAAAGAGTGATTGAATTGTTTCTTTCTTGGTCTGGTACAACATCCGTGTCATTCCTTACGTTTATCTCATCGGACTTTTTGACCGGATTTTTTAATTATCTTAGATCTTTAGAGATGATTTTAAGGCATATCATTTCAATGACCAACGCTAGTCGGTAAGCCACTGAAAAAACAGGATGGGAGGCCGGTACTAGATCCGCAAAGTGCCGATAAAATTCATCAGGTTTAGGAAAAGTTTTCCAGCTCCTCTAACAGAGTATAGAGGGCCGCTTGAGAAAAGCGCTGTTTTAAGACCTCTCGATCACCTTTTAGCTGAAAAATTTGAGTTGCTGTTTTTTTCTTCGTGGCCAATCCAATGCAAACAGAGCCTATGGGAAATTTTGGCGTTCCTCCCGAGGGACCAGCATAACCTGTGATGGAGATAGCAATATCTGTGTTAAGTTTCTCAAGGAGTCCCTGGGCCATTTCCGAAGCAGTCTCAGGACTAACAGCAGAGAACTGATCAAGTGTTTTTCTTCTAACTCTAAGCTCTTTTTCCTTCACCTTTTCGTCATAACAAACAATTGATCCTATGAAGGTTTTACTACTTCCGGAGATGGAGGTGACTCGATGAGAGCAGAGCCCTCCGGTAGCAGATTCTGCAAACCCGTAGGTAATGTTCTTTTCATTGGCGGTCTTTACTATTTTCTCCTCAAGTGACTCTTGGCCGATGTGCCAGATATTCTTGGACAGAGGTGAAGACAACACGATCGATTGAAGTTTTCTCATCTTCTGATCTAATTCTTCATGCGTATGTGCAACGACCTTTACACCTACGTCAACCCCCATCAGGATGGGCAGTGAACTCACGACTCCATAGGTTTCAAGTTTTTCCCATAGAGTTGGATCAACCTCAGCGAAAATTTTTTCCTCCGGAATATTTTTTGTTCTGACAATGAAGTGTTTAAAGATTGAATTTTCTTTTCTTTTTTCTGCGACCACTGACATGAAATGATCCCTCAGCATGGATTGAAATTCCCTAGGGACCCCTGGAGCGGAGAATAGAATTCTATCACCGTCTTTCAAATAAAAGCCTGGAGCAAATCCCGTACAGTTACTCATGGGTACAAAGCCTTGGGGAAGAAAGGCGTAACCGTGTTGAGGGCCGGGAAACTCACGGCCAAAGCGGGCATAGTTTTCTTGAGAAACTCTAATCGCCTCAGGATTTAATGTGAGGACGCGATTGAAAAAATCTCCTAAGGAATCCTTAGTAATATCATCCCTCGTCGGACCTAATCCACCGGATGTAACCACGACATCGTGGTCCTCGAAGAGATGCCTCAAGGAATTCTGGATAGAGCGTTTGTCATCTCTGACAGTTATCGTCATCCCAAGCTCAAAGCCTTCTTGGAGAAGAAAACCTGTCAAGATCTTAGTGTTCAGATCCGTTATCTTGCCGTCTAGGACTTCACTGCCAATGATGAGAAAACCAATATTCATACAAACCTCAGATCATAGGATAAAGAAGAAACGACTGCATGAAAATCTTTGATTTCTTCTTATGCATAATGTAAAAGTCCGTTATGCCTAAAAAGTATCAGTTCCAGCTCCCATTTGACGTGGATGTAGAAACCTTTGTGAAGAAAACCTATCCGGAAGTCCGGACTTTCCGGACTATTTCAAAAAGTCTGGATGCCCGAGGCGCTCCTCGTGGCAAGAAGCCCGTTTTTCTATACGTTATTGATGCCCTTATGAGTGACAATGATCGCTATCCGGAAGCAGAAAGATTTCCCTTTTTGGGACCTTTAAAGAAAAAACCCATTATCATTGGTGCCGGTCCCGGAGGTCTTTTTTGCGCTGTTCGCTTCGCTGAGTACGGAATTCCCTGTATCGTAATTGAAAGGGGTGATGAAGCCTCAAAACGCATGCTTCATATCGCAAAATTTTGGCGCTACGGTGAAATTGACCCAGAGACAAATGTCTGTTACGGAGAAGGTGGGGCGGGTCTGTTCTCCGATGGGAAACTGATCACGAGGATTAAATCCAACCTTGTTCAATACGTGATGGAAAAGTTTGTTAATTTTGGTGCTCCACCAGAAACAGCTTATGTTTCTAATCCACACTTAGGTTCAAATAAAATTAGAACAATTATCTCACGGATCTCAAACTGGCTTCAATCTCAGGGAACTGATCTTCGATATAATACCAGGGTCGATGAACTCCTTACTGATGGCAGTAAGGTGATCGGAGTTCTTCTGTCGACGGGTGAGAAAATTTTTTCAGATCACGTGATTCTTGCCACAGGCCACTCTGCCCAGGATCTCTACAAGCATCTGATGGAAAAAAAAATTGCCATGAAGGCCAAGGACTTTGCGGTTGGTGTTCGAGTAGAGCATCCAAGGCGTTATATCGATCAGCTCCAGCATGGAGCTTTCTGTGAAGCTCCGGAAATGGGCTCTGCCCGTTACCGATTGAGCTGGCATGATAAATGGTCCGATCATGGCGTCTACAGCTTTTGTATGTGCCCGGGAGGATATGTCCTTTCATCGGGAACAGAGAAAGAGGGGATTGTCGTTAATGGAATGAGTAACTACGCCAGAAACTCTCCCTGGTCTAACGCTGCCCTCGTCGTCTCTGTTAAAAGTGAGAGCGATCTTCGGGAGAAAGATCTTATGTCAGGACTTCGCTTTCAGGCCGAAATTGAGCAAAAGGCTTATGAATTATCAAAAAAACATGCCACTGGAAGAGAGCTTCCTGCTATGACAATGAAAGAGTTTATGGAAGGGAAATTATCAGATCGTCCTCTGCCAAAAACATCTTCACCCTCAGGAATCTTCAAAGCAGACATCCGGGAAATTTTTCCTCAGTTCATTGTGGATCATCTAAAGAAAGGCCTTCAAGAATTTAATAAAAATTTACCCGGATTTATCTATGATGAGGCGCTTCTCATCGCTCCAGAAACCAGGACATCTGCTCCACTTACCATTGTTCGTGATCGAGAGACATTCGTGTCGTTATCTCACGAAGGACTCTATCCTTGTGGTGAGGGAGCTGGTTATGCTGGAGGAATCACCTCTGCGGCCGTAGATGGTGTGAATTGTGCTCTGAGTGTATTGAAGCAAGAAGGTCTGCTTCATTAAACCGTTGAAATTTAGTAATTCTTACAGGCTTTCCTGAAGTTTGACTCGCCATAGCCAATTCCCTTAGGTAGACTTCGCCCATAATTATCACAGTAAGGACATTCATGAATCTTAAGAACATCGCCATCGTGGCCCACGTCGACCACGGTAAAACAACTCTCGTCGACGAATTACTAAAGCAATCTGGATTATTCTCCGCTCATGAGCAGGTCGCAGAAAGAGTGATGGACTCTGGAGAGCTTGAAAGGGAACGCGGAATTACCATTAAGGCCAAGAACTGTGCTATCCGCTGGAAAGGAACGAAGATCAATCTTCTGGATACTCCCGGTCACGCCGACTTCGGTGGTGAAGTTGAAAGATCTTTAATGATGGTGGATGGCATTCTTTTACTAGTAGATGCCTCTGAAGGGCCTCTCCCACAAACCAGATTTGTCTTATCGAAGGCTTTGGAAAGAGATATCAGGGTTGCTGTTTTCATCAATAAAGTGGACCGTCCTGATGAACGAATTGATGAAGTTAAGTCAGAGGTTGAGGACCTGCTTCTCGAGCTAGCTTCTCAATCTGGTCACGAAATTGACCTCGATTTACCTTTTTTATATGGATCTGGTCGAAATGGTTATGCCTCAAGCGATAAAAATCGAAGAGAAGGAAATCTTGAACCAATGCTTGATTTCCTTATCTCTGACTACTACCCGCAACCGAAGGTTGAAAAAGAAGGCCCTGCGCAATTATTGATTACCAACCTTTCTTATTCAAATTACCTTGGTACTTTGATGGTTGGTCGAATCCAGCGAGGGATTGTTCAAAACGGAAAGCAGCTTGCGCACATCCCAGCAGATGGTAAAATTAAAACTTTTAAAGTTACTTCTCTTCAGATATTTGATGGTCTAGGTATGGCGAATGTCGATTCCGCTGAAGCTGGGGAAATTGTGATTATTTCTGGTCTCGAGCACGGTGACATCGGTGACACTCTTGCTGCCGTTGATAAGCCAGAGGCCCTTCCTCGAATTGAGGTGGAACCTCCTACAGTATCGGTTCAAGTTTCCGTTTCTACTTCTCCGATGTCAGGTCGGGAAGGAGAATACCTTACTTCAAGAAAATTAGAAGAATTTTTAATCGATGCAATAAGAAAGAACGTTTCATTAAAGTACGAGCCTACTAGTGATCCCAAAGTCTTTATTCTCAAGGCCAGAGGAGAGCTTCAGGTTGCAGTTGTCTTCGAAGAAATTCGTCGAGCTGGTTTTGAGCTTATGATAGCCCGTCCTCAAGTTATCACAAAAGAAATCGACGGTCAGTTGATGGAGCCATATGAGCGACTCGTCCTGGATGTACCGAATGAATCAACTGGAGCTATCACTGAAAAAATGGCGGCCAGGAAAGGTCGCCTGGAGGCAATGCAACCTTTTGGAGAAGGCCGAACGAGGATGGAATTTCATGTTCCCTCTCGAGGTCTTATTGGCTACCGCTCAACTTTCCTGACAGATACCAAAGGTCAGGGGTTGATGTCATCTTACTTCGTTGGCTATGAACCACATGTGGGGAAAATGCTTTCTCGTCAAAACGGAGCGCTTATTTCGGATAGAGCAGGAAAGATTACTCCCTACGCTCTTTTTAACCTTCTGGCATCAGGAAAACAGTTCGTTCTCCCAGGTGAGCAGGCCTATGAAGGGCAAGTCGTTGGTGAGCATACTCGTCCCAACGATTTGAACGTTAATGTCTGTAGAGAAAAACATCTCTCATCTGTGCGCACTGCCGGAAAAGATGAAAACATTATTCTCCCTCCCATTCCATCAAGAACTCTTGATTGGGCCCTTGATTGGATTGACGATGATGAGTGGGTAGAAGTAACACCTAAAAGTATTCGAATCAGAAAAAAAGAGCTTAACCAGAATCAGCGCTCAGTCGTACGATAATCAAAAGGGCCTCGTTAGAGGCCCTTTTTTTTTACCTATTTTTCACATCAGTAGTGCCCAAGAGCCTCTTATTACTGATGAATAAATTGCTCCGTAAAGATTTCATTTCTTTGGTCCGATAAGATCAAAAGAGAGGAAAATTATGAAAATTATGCTCTGCTTTCTGATGGTTGTTCCTTTGGTGGCATTTAGTAAATCCCTCAAAGAGTTCAATACGGTAATCACCAGAGAGGTTGACCAGGAAATCAGAAAAGATGAAGAGAAATTTAAGTCTCCGGCCTTCAGGGCACCCGCCTCAGTGACCCCTGCCGTAGTGCCATCAGTTGAAGAACCTAAGAAAATAGACAAAACGGTTCGTCAAATCGGGCCCAATTCTTGGTAAGGTGGTCAGTAGTTTTACCTACTGACCTTTAGCCAATTATTTATTCAAAAGCTTTGAAAGAAAATCTATCGGAATCGGAAAGAAGGTTGTAGAGCTGTTGTTAGCTCCTGCAATTTCTCTCATAGTTTCAAGAAACCTTAAAGTGATCGCGTCAGGTTGAGATCCAAGAACTTGAGCTGCTTCAGCAAGTTTCTGTGAAGCTGAAAATTCACCTTCAGCGGAAATAATTTTAGCTCTTTTTTCTCTCTCGGCTTCAGCTTGTTTTGCCATCGCTCGTTGCATCTCAACTGGAAGATCAATAGCCTTTACTTCCACGTTTGTAACTTTTATACCCCAAGGCTCTGTGAGCTCATCAAGAATACCCTGAAGCTTAGCATTGATAGCATCTCGGTGGGCGAGGATCTCGTCGAGTTCATACTGGCCAACCACCGAACGCAGAGTTGTTTGAGCAATTTGAGCAGTTGCATGATAATAGTTTTCTACGGAGATGATCGCCCGCTCAGGATTACTGACTTTAAAATAAACGACACCATTAACCTTGAGAGTGACGTTGTCTTTTGAAATGATGTCCTGGGAGGGGATATCCATGGTCACAAGTCGAAGATCAACTTTCACCATTTTTTCCAGCCCAGGAATAAGGATGATAAGTCCTGGCCCCCGGATTCCCGAAAATTTACCAAGACGAAAGATCACTCCTCTCTCATACTCATTCAGTATCTTGAATGCACTAAAAAAAATAATACCTGCAAATATCAAAAAAGGCAGAAAGGTAATCGACATAGTTACTCCTTATTGTAGACTTTTTTTATGTTCATAATTAAGTGTTCTGGATCAACTGATACAACCTCTACCATATCATTCACCTGGAGATCTTCTGATGAGCGTGCCCTCCAGATTTCTCCTCTTACTTTAACCTGGTAATCCTCATGGCCCAGTTTGGTCAAAACATTTCCTATAGCACCGGACGGTAAAAAAAAATCTTCGTTTTTTTTGAGCTTTTTACTCTCGTTATACAGGTACCACAGAATAAGACCGATAGAGGCAACCACTCCGGCAAGTGAGGAAATGATGACGTGATACTGGACCGAGATGAAACCACCCTCACCATGGAAGAGAAAGAGAGAGCCCATCGTAAAAGCAATGAGGCCAGAGATAGAAAGGATTCCGTAACTTACGATGAAGACTTCTAATACCAGCAGCAGTATACCGGCAATGATGAGTGCCATTGAACCCCAATCAAGAGGCAGAACCTGGAAAGAAATTCCTGAAATAAGAAGAAAGCAGAGCCCAATTGAACCCGAAATATATCCACCAGGAGATTGAAACTCAAAATAAATGAGAGCAATCCCGATTAAAAAAAGAATATAGGCAGTAGATGGGTTGGCGAGTACTTCCAGAAGTTTTTGACCAGCTGTAGGTTCATAATCCGTAAACTTGAGATTCTCTATTTTTATGGAGGTTCTGACTCCATCGATGTTGATGTTCTTTTGAGAAACAATGGTGACCATCTCTTCTTTGTCAGAGATGACTCCATCAATAATTCCAAGCTTGAGAGCTTCTTTGGCGGTATATGATTCCGCACGGGTGATCATCTTTTCAAAAGCCCCGGGGGGCCGGTCACGGGAAGAACTGAGTGAACGCACCAACGCAGTGAGATCGTTGAGAGCTTTCTTACGACCATCACTTTCTTGAATATCCTCACCGAGTCCGACCGGGGTTGCGGCACCCATGTTAGTTCCGGGTGACATAAAGATGTAGTGAGCTGCCGATGCGATGATGGCCCCGGCGCTAGATGCTGATGCGCCTTCAGGAGTGATCCAAACGGCGAAAGGTCTTTTCGACCTTCCAATCAGCGTGATGATGTCTTTGGTCGTGCTGACCAGTCCCCCGGGGGTATTAAGTTTTAAAACGATGAGGCAACTCGGAGGAAGCTTTTCAAAGCTATGCCGAAGATAATCGTAGGTGGCCGGAGTTATCGCCGAATTCACTGAAAGAAGACCGACTTCACGAATCCTTAAATCCATGGCCAGTGACTTCCAGGGCAAAAGCATCAAGACAAGAGCGATCACTTGCTGTATAGTGGTGTTTCTCATATGCCCTAAAGTTTACTGAATTCAAGATTGACGGACAAGTAAAAGGAACCCCTTTGGCAACGCAGAAACTTAATTTTTATCTTGGAACAATCATTAATCCGAAGAGTGATAAATTGTGTGATTTTTATGCCAATGGTCTTCTGGTGACAACGGGAGATAAGGGCAGTGCTAGAATCCTAGATATTCTTTCAGTTGAACAAGGGGTCAAGAAATACGGGAAAAGGATGTTTCCTTCCAATACCACAGACTTCGGTGAGTCTGTCATTATGCCAGGTTTTTTTGACATGCATTTTCACTGGGTCCAGGACGATGTTCGAGAGATGCCCAAAGACTCCCTTCTTGAGTGGCTTCAAAAATACACTTTCCCCACGGAAATGAAATTTAGAAATAAATCTTTTGCCAAGAAGCGAGCGAGGGAGTTCTTCCTGAAATTGACGACTCAGGGTACTATTGGCGGTGCCTGTTATAGTTCCATTCACGAGCACGCTGTCGATGAGGCAATTAAAAATGCAAAGGGCGATTTTGTCGTTGGTAATGTTTTGATGAACATGCACTCACCGGCCGAACTTACTCAGACTGAAGAGGAATCTTTGGCATTGACGAGGAGGCTCATAGACAGACATGGTAGAAAGTTTTGCTTTACTCCACGCTTTGCGATTACGACAACTCCCAAGGTGATGAAAGAGGGAAGCCGGATGGCAGATAAGATGGGCTGTTTTAAGCAAACCCATCTCTCTGAAACTCCCCAAGAAATAGAATTTGTTCTTTCCATTTATAGGAAATTACCTGGGTTTGAAGATGTTTCGAGCTATACCGAAATATATGAAAAGACCGGTATGCTCGGGAGTCGTTCATTGATGGGACATGGGATCCATCTCTCTCCCAGGGAATTAAAATTGCTGGCGAGAACAAAAACATCAATCATCCACTGCCCGACAAGCAATGCTCCTATCAAAGAGCAGGGCCTGGGCTCTGGTCTATTTAATTTTAAACAAGTTGAAAAGGCGAACGTCCGTTGGGCCTTGGGTTCAGATATCGGCGGAGGTCCATTCCTGTCGATGTTTGATGTGATGAGAAGCTTTATCGATCAGAATAAAAAGAAAAAAATCAAGGGTGCCTCAGCGGTGAAGGCCCTTTACCGTGCAACTTTGGCCGGTGCTGAGATCTTGGGACTTGAAAAGTCTTCTGGTAATCTGAACAAGGGCAAAAACGCCACTTTTTTGGTCGTTCCTGTTTCAAAACTTAAGTCTCTCAAAGGAGCAGAGGAGATTTTGATGAGCATCATCAAAAGCTGCCGTAGTCGAAGAGGGGATTACTCAAATCTCGTCTCAGAGGTTTATCTCAAGGGGGAGAAGAACTTTACGCCATAAATTATGGCCGGTCATCCCTTTCATATTCTCCAGATTGTCCATGTAAATGATAGGAACTTCATAGCTTCGTCTTTTGAGGAATCTTTGGAGCATAGAATATTCTCGCGAGGAAAAATCTATGTCAAAGGCTCGAGTTCTTTATATTGATGATGAGGTTGATCTTTTGGATTTAGCAGAAGGTTTTTTTCTCGAGGAGAATGTTCCAGTTGATACGTGCTCTGATTTCTTTCGTGCCGTGGAACTTATCAAGGAAAATCTATATGAGGTCATTGTTTCAGATGCCAAAATGCCCTCGGGGACTGGTATGGATCTATTTAAACTGTTAAGGAATCAATTAAATTTCCGCGGCAAGCTCATCCTCGTAACCGGAGATTTAGATAATTTGGAACTTTTGGCCGAAACTGGTCTTGATGTTATTCTTTACAAGCCTATTGCTTTTGAGGAGCTCGTTAAGACGGTAAAGTCCTATTTAGTTTAGCTCGAGTACGATAGGACAATGGTCTGACCCAAAGACTCCCGACTGAATGGTGGCATTCCGAACTTTTGGGAGTAGTTCTGAAGTCAAAAAGAAATAATCAATCCTCCAACCAATGTTTCTTTCGCGCACTCCTGGTCGATTGCTCCACCAAGTGTAGGCGCCCTGGAGATCTGGATGAAGATGACGAAAGATATCAATGTACCCTTCAGAGGTAAATTTATCCATCCAGGCCCTCTCTATCGGAAGAAAACCAGTCGTATTCTTATTCGTTTTGGGATTCGCCAGATCAATGTCTTGGTGAGCAGTGTTAAAGTCGCCTGTTATGATGACTGGTTTCTTTTTTCTCAGTTGATTCATTTTTTTCAAAATATTCTGACAAAAACCGAGCTTGAAGCCAACTCGCTTATGGTCCCGCTGACCATTTGGGAAGTAGCAATTTAAAAGGAAGAACTCTTCCAGCTCGTGAATCAGAACTCGCCCCTCGCAATCGTACTTGAGTTCTTGCAAATTTTTAGTGTCAAGAATTTTTTCTTTAGAAAATGTAGCAACTCCTGAGTACCCTTTCTTATTTGCAGAACTATAAGAAATTGCATGTTCACTCATTTCTCTTAGTTCTTGTGGAAATTGATCGAATTCAGCTTTCGTCTCCTGTAGGCATAAGATATCTGGTGATTCCCTAGTGAACCATTCAAGAAATCCCTTTTTATACACGGAGCGTATCCCGTTGACGTTCCACGAAATGATCTTCATAAAAAATTTTCCTAGTTAGTTTCAGATCAATTGGTCCGATAAGATAGATAATAATTTTTTTTGGAATGGTGAATGACATTCTTTAAAAAATGAATATTATTTTGAATCTCGCCACAATCTAGACGGAGAACACATGCGTTGCTTTAAGAACATTGCTCAACTTATTCGTACGAAAAGAATGAATCATCCAAAGGGTTACTCTCAATCAGAGCTGTCTCATCTTCTAGGTTATAAGAACGGTCAATTTATTTCTAACGTCGAGCGCGCTCTTTGTAACATTCCACTTAAGATGCTTCGAAAAGTATCTGAGGTGCTTGATATTTCCGCTGAAGAACTAAAGGCTGCCATCCTTAAGGACCAGGAAGAAACTCTTAACAATTATCTCTACAACATTAAGCCTGCGAAGAAAGAAAAGACTTCTGATGTTACGTCAGCAGCAGTCATGACGCCGCATTTTGGTGCAACGGGTACTGACGGAATCTAGAAAGTTTTAATGATATAATCTTTATGAAAAGGTCAGGACTTATTCCTGACCTTTAAGTTTAAGATAGTCCTCGTAGGTTCCTTCGGATTCTTCGGTATCATCCCTGTACTCTTCGAAGGCAATCTTTTGAGATTCTTTAAAATGCGGATCCTCAATTTCTTCGGCCGAAACTTCCACCTTAGTCATCTCCTGCGGATCCCAGCCACGGTTATTGGAGTAAGTAAGGTCAGGTCGATAGCGCTCGGTCTTACGCTTTTCCAGAGCTTCTCGTTGCCATGGCTCAAGGCTCGCTTCGAACCTTCTGAGATGTTCTATGCTATCGTAGAAATTCTTTTCAAGCTTTAAGAGCTGCCTGTCGTCTACGCGGTTGAAGTATTCGTAGTATTTTTTACGCGTGACAAGATGCTGTTCCAGTAGATTATCGTACTTGACCAAGACTTGATTGGTAGTAAGGACACGCCCGCTTCGGCTTCTCTGCCGAGCATTGCCTTGAAAAGAGCGATTACGATTCTCGGCACCACTGCGTCCCTGGCCTTCTTGAGCAGGGGAGCCATGGCGATTTCCACCGCCGCGATGGCGACGTCTTCTGTGTCCTCCGCCGCCACCTTGATTAGATCTATTTTGTGGTTCCACAGTCAACCTCTGAATTAAATGATTAAAAGTTAATACTACGCTTCACAGGAAGAATTTGTCTAGGCAAGATGAATAAAAGATGAGATTCGCCTGAGTTTCCCTTATAATTACACCATTATTCTATCTACTTTTTTGTGGAGGTTTTTGTGGCCAAGAGAAGAGTTAAAGTTGCTGTCACCGGTGCCGCCGGACAGATTGGATATGCCTTCCTTTTCAGGATTGCGTCCGGACAAATGTTTGGTCAGGAGTGTGAGGTAGAGCTCCAACTTCTTGAACTTGAACAGGCCTTGCCGGCATTGAAAGGAGTGGCGATGGAGCTAGAGGATTGCGCTTTCCCACTTCTCAAAAATATTGTTTTAACCTCTGACCTGAATACGGCCTTCAAAGATGCCAACTGGGTCGTTTGCGTGGGCTCGGTACCTCGAAAAGAAGGTATGGAGCGCTCTGACCTTCTCAAAATTAATGGTGGAATTTTTACAGCTCAGGCAAAGGCTGTGGAGAAAAGTGCTGCTTCTGATGTTCGTATTTTCGTGGTTGGTAACCCTTGTAACACTAATGCACTCATCGCGATGAACAATGCTAAAGGTATCCCTGCAGATCGCTTTTTTGCCATGACCACACTTGATGAAAATCGTGCCAAGGCCCAGCTTGCAATTAAAGCACAAGTCGACATTACCGCTATTAAGAACATGACCATTTGGGGTAACCATTCTGCCACACAATACCCGGATTTCTTCAACGCTAAGATTAATGGCAGGCATGCGACGGAGGTTATTTCCGATCATGAGTGGCTTAAAGGTGATTTTATCAAGACTGTTCAGCAAAGAGGTGCTTCTATTATTAAGGCACGAGGACTTTCTTCTGCCGCCTCTGCGGCCAACGCGGCGATCGATGCGATCAGAAATATAGTCTCGGAAACGCCTATCGGCGAGAGTTACTCGATGTGCTTGTCTTCAAATGGTGAATATGGTGTAGATAAAGGTCTCATCTTCTCTTATCCATGCCGAACCGAAGGTGGAAAAGTCAAAGTTATCGAAGGACTTTCACATAATGAATTTGGTCAAGAGAAGTTTAAACTGACACTTGATGAGCTTCGAGGCGAGAGAGACGCTGTAAAATCTCTAAATCTCATCTAATTTCCTTCATTTATGACCCGGTGTTTTTTGCATCGGGCCTTTTTCTTATTGTCATATCTCCCCGAATTCCCTATAACAACCTCTAATTTTTTTATGAGGTAGGGGATGAACAAAATACAGGAAACTATTAAGCTTTCGGGCTTTAATAATCTCACAAAGATTTTGTCCTTTAACTTTTATGACTTCTGCATTGCGATGTCTGAGGCCCAACGGCAGGAATACATTAATTACATCCACACTAAGTATTGTGCAAAAAATATTGCTCAGATTGCTCGTAACGTTTGCGAAATCATTGAGGCCAATATCCTTTCTGAAACTGTTCAAGATTATGAACCTGTAGGTGCTTCGACGATGACTCTAATGTCTGATCTCAAGGGCGGAGGTAATTGGGAAATAGGGCGTGCTGGAAAAGCGGCAGTGAATATGCATCTCGATAAGTCTCATATAACGACTCACACCTATCCGGATGCTTCAGATCCTGAAGGAATTTGTACTTTCCGTCTTGATCTGGATGTTGCTACCTGCGGTGAAATTATTCCTTTAAAGGCCCTCAATTACATGTTTGAAGTTTTTGAGTGTGATGTAGTTTATATCGATTATGTCGTTAGGGGCTATACACGTCTGGATAATGGAAAGAAGATTTACAACGATCACTACTTTAATTCTATCCAGGATTTCATTAAGAAAGAAACTCTTGATCTTTATCAGTATCGTCAAGATATTAACATTGCCCACGATAATATCTGGCAAACCAAGCTCATGATCAAGCCCATGGGGCCGGAGAACTATCTACTTGATCCTAGTGATCGCAATCATCCGGACATTGATCATAAGATGAAACTCCTCAATCAAGAGATGAGAGAAGTTTTCCACCTGAACTAGTACTAGAGCAGGTGGGCAAAAATAATTGATGGGATCGTGAAAAGTTTCATTTTAATGTTCTTCAACATAGATGCCCCTGTGACATTGATTTTTTGCCCATTCCTGTCAATGGCATGAATCATACTTTCAACTTTTAATCCGTTTTTAGCTTGTTTCAGGATCATGTTTTTCAAATCACGGGTAAATTCTTCGTTTCCTTTGCAGAAGACAGCAAGTTCCGTATTGAAATGCTCCGAGCGGTTATGAACATTATAGGTGCCAATCATGACTTCAGAATAGGAAGACGTTTCATAGACGTGGGCCTTGGTATGTGTTCCCCATCTTGCTTTTTTACTTTCTGTCATGACCTCTCTAGATGGGTCCGTGTGATTGCCATCGTGAAGGAGGACATTCATTCCTTTATTTAACCATCCTCTTAGATGAAGGTAGAGTTTCGTTGCCATAAAGATCTGGTCAGTGGAGCGAAGAGAATTTGTATAGAGAGTAATTGAAATACCTTTGTCGAACATCTCGTTGAAAATTGATTTGATATGATCATTGGCAATGAAGTAAGGGGAGCTGATTAGGAGCGAGCGGTCTATTGGTTCCATTTTATCCAAAATAGTTTTTCGAAGGTGCCTATACCTTTCATAGTAGGCTTCATCTCCTCCGGAGTTCGACCCAGGAGCATCGCTGGAAAAAGTTGTGATAGGGCAATTATAGGTTTTACTTTCTTTAAGTTGCTCTATCGCTAAGGCATAGAGCCTTTCCTTTACACTAATCTCTTCCTCAGTTTCTTCCTCTACGAAGGCACGAGCTTTCCGAACCTGTGCATCCCAAAGGATTCGTTCGGATTGACCGTTCCCAACCCCCTTTGTGCTTGAGTGGATAGTCGGTCTCTTAGGACGGGAAATGTAATGAGAAAGTTCATTTGTGAAATATGAATTAAAACTAGCTTTAATTGCCCTAACAATAGGACCTTTTACTAGGACATCAAGATCTTCAAAATTAGCGTCTTTGTCGAGATTAAAGTAGTCATTGCCTATATTCCTTCCACCTACTATTGCGAATTCTTCATCAAAGGCCATAAGCTTTCGATGGTTTCTATAATTGACAGCATTGAAACGTAAAAGAAGAGAAGTGTTGTAGTATTTTATGTCGATACCGTGTTTATTTAGTTCATGGGCATAGAAAGAGCTTAACTTAGATCCAAGTTTATCGACTAGTACTCTAACTTTGACTCCGCGTTTTGCCGCCTTTACAAGTTCTTTGGTAAAGATCTTTGAGGACATATCTGTCTTGTAGATGTAGTACTCAACATCAATTGAGGTTTTTGCCTTTTTAATAAGATCAAGTCTCAACTGGAGAGCTTCTTCCCCATGTTGAATCAGAGTCATTTCATTTGAATGATCATCATGAACGTCGTAAAAGGGGTAGGGAATATTTGAAGAATGAACTCCGGCAAAAGAGGTAAGTGAAGTAACAATTGTTATCATGAGGATGAGGTTTTTCATGAAAGGAATTATAAAATATTGTGCCATCCACTGGGATAGAGCATGAAAAAAAGCCAGAGGTGTCTAGTATTTTGACAACTGAATAAGTCTTGAAAATTACGAGATTATTTCGGCCGTGAGACCAAGATTTCGAGGAGAGATTTCCTCGTTAAAAAATTCCTGAAGCCGAACCCGGTAACCCTGCTCCTCAAGATAAATGGCCCTATCTAGAAGAAGATAGAGTTCGAGCGGGCGGCCAAGGGCATTTCTTATGAGACCGGCCGTCATCATCTTGTTCAGAAGACCCTGAAGCTTAATATTGTTAAAGAACTCATTAAATTCTTGAAAGGTATGGCGAGGATTTAAACTGATCCTCTCTAGCTGCTCTAGAGCATATTCAGCAAAGGATTTGTTATAAAGAGAAGGATGAGAGTTTCCGAGCGTTACCATTCTAGTAATTCCGTAATAATCGTGGATGAGGATGTGAAAAGCATACCGGTAGAGCTTGACCTTAAGTTTAAGATCGTAGTCTTTTTCATCCATCTTGCGATGGGCCCGGCATGAGAGAGTGAGAGCGAACTTGTTCATTCGGAGAGGTTCATTTTTTTGTGCAAAGTCAGAAATGTTCTGAAGGCCATCTGATTCATCCAGTGTATGATAGCAACAGCCAAAGTTCACCATCACCGGGACCCTCTTTTGGGCCCCTACCCTAATAATATCGAGGGCAAGTCGACCACATGTATGAAGCCCCACCGGCATGACTTTTTCTCCTAAAAGGTCTCTAAAGGCTCCTTCAGCTTCGGCGCGAAGGTGTCGGTAGACAACCATGTTGGCCGAGTCCTTAGCATTTTTTTCGTGACGTTTTTTTCCCGTGCTTTGAAAATCGCCATTCATATCGATGGAAGAAACGCGATGTCCGTAATAATTATTAAGGGTTTGGGCGAGAAGTCCAATACCACCACCGATGTCGACGACCTCCTTAATCCCATGGGAGCGGTAAAGAGAATCGATGTGTGGGGCCAAGCGTTTAATTTCATGCTGTTTTTTGGGAATCATAAATAGCCATGTAAAACGATCCTCTGGAATTTTAGGAAATTCATCTAACAGAGGAACCTCGCATAGTTCTCGAATCTTGGTATAAAAGTCCAGAAGTTGAGGATTCTTGAGGAGTCCCCAGACATCTTTTTTTTCTAGGGAAATGATCTCTTCTTTTGATTTAAAGCGGTTTAATTCTAAAATCCATTCAGGATTGTAGTCCTTTATCGGATCCGGATATTGGAGCATGATTTCGTTTTGCCATATTTTTTGATATGGTTTAAGGAACTCTTTTAATTGAAGAAAACGCTCACGGTGATCCATCGCCAGGAGGGTACCACAGCTTATGAATAAGATAAATAAAGTCGCTATTTTTGGTATGGGAAAGTCAGGGAAAGCCGCTTTAAAACTTGCCAAGAAATATAAACAAGATTTCTACGCCGTTAATCAAGGAGATCCCAAGATCTGGTGGGAGAGGGAGGGACTTTCCGAAGTATGCAGTACCTGTGCCTGTTTTTCAGAGAATGATTTTTCCCAACATTTTCATAAGATGGATGAGATCGTTATTTCCCCAGGTATCCCGACCTCCCATCCAGCACTTGCTCGTGCGGTGGAGAAAGGGGTGCCCATCATCTCGGAAATTGAATATGCCTATCGATGGGCGAGGATTAGCCCCGTCATCGCCATCACTGGAACAAATGGTAAAACCACCACCACGACCATGATCAGTGAGGCTTTGAAGAAGGCAGGAAAAAAAGTCTTCTGTGGGGGAAACATTGGAACTCCATATTGCGAACTTGCTCTTTCCGGACAAGAAGTCGACTATGCAGTGATAGAAGTCTCAAGCTTTCAACTTGAGACGATTAGGGAGTTTCATCCAACGATTGGTCTGTTCTTAAATCTCTTTCCTAATCACTCTGAGCGCTACGATAATCTGCATGATTATGCACTCGCTAAGTTTCGTATGCTGCTAAATATGAGTTCATCGGATCACATGATTTTCGGTACTGAAAATCCATACCTCGATGAGATTCAAGATCACCCAGTTCAGAAGTCTTATTTCACAAAAGGGGCGTTGCCGCAGGAGTTTAAAAAGACATTCAATTTTTCCAAGGCGAAGGTCAAGGGAGAGCACAATGAGGCTAACTTTTTTGCTGCTTACCAAGTACTTAAACTCTTAGATATCTCAAATTTGGAGAGTCATTTTCAAGAGTTTATTAATGAATTTCCGGGTGTCGCCCACAGACTCGAATTTGTGCTCGAGAAAGATGGCCTTAAAATTTATAACGATGCTAAATCTACTAATGCATTGGCGACTACGACTGCGATCAAGGCTTTTATTGAATCGAAGGAGCCTCTTTATCTAGTTTTAGGAGGCAAGCTCAGGAATGAGGGGGATCAACTTCTGCCGGATCTTCTTCCCTTTAAAGGGAAGATCTCAAAGATTTTTTCCATCGGTGATGTTACCGAAAGGCTCTATCAAGAACTGGATTGTGAATTTGAAATTGAACGAGCATTTGATCTTAAAACCGTCTTTGATAAGTGCAAACATCTGAAAGGAAATCTTGTTTTTTCACCGGGCTTTCCGTCATTTGACCAGTTTAAAAATTACGTGGATCGGGGAGAAAAGTTTAAGTCTTGGGCCAGAGAAGCATTTCTTAAAGTTTAGCGTTTGAACAAGTGATCATTATAGCTTTTGTCGATGGACGCCGGGGAGCGGTCGTTTTCATAGAGTGGGGATTTTTCTGCAATTGCTGATTCGAAAGAAACCTTAGCGATGAAAAACATCATGAGAACCATGACAAGTGAACTTAATTTTAATCCCATAGAGACTCCTAAGTTCATGGAAAGTTGTTGATCTTATAGGCATTATCGGCTGAGGCTAAATAAAACTTTAGTAGTAAAACTCAAAAATTTTGGGGGAAGATCAGACGTCTTACATCTTTCTATTTAATTGGAAATGGGCCTGAATTTTTTCATTCAAGGCCTTGACATCGCTTAAGTCGTGATAGAGGCCAAAGCCGAATCTTAGACGACGACCGCGTCGGTCGATGATAATCTGGAGGCTTTTAAGCTCATGTTCAATTTCTATGGCAATCTCTTCAGAATTCGCCTCAAAGCTCAGGAAGTGACCATGGTAGGTAAGATTTTTATCAAAAAGAGGTTGGAGCTTATAAGTATCGGTTAAGAACCCACAACCACGAATAAACTCTTTTTGAAGGATGACGACGTGATCATGAATCTGACGAGGAGTGATTCTTCTACCATTTAAAAGATTCCAGACCGCATTAAACCGATAAAGTCCTGAAAAATCCTGGGTGGCACCAAAAAATGCTTTACCGTCTTGTGAGTAGCCAACCTTTTTCCCGGGAGGTCTTGAAAGCTCGCCAAACTCAGCAAACCATCCCGTATAGACCGGTCGCCAATCCCCTTTGGGGACAACTAAAAAGCTCACACCCTCACCTGCCTGGGCGTACTTATATCCACCGGCGAGATAAAAGATTTTCCCTTCAAGTTTTGAAAGATCTGTTGGAAGGGCGGCAAAGGCATGATACCCGTCGACCACCATTATCGTCTCTGGGGAGCAGGCCTCATAGAGTTCCAGTAGCTCTTCGTCCGATAAGGCCATACCGGAGTCAAAGAACACCTGACTGATGAAGAAGACATCTGGCTTTTTCTTTAAAGATTTTTTTAAACTTTCAATGAAATCTCGACGATTTTTTAAAAGTTCTTCAGTTGGAATCATCGTTACTGAGAAAGAAGGCAGTTCTTCCAGTCGTTGCAGCTGACGCCTCCATGAGTGGAATTCACTAGAAGTTGTTAGGACTCTAATCTCATGACGATCTAAAAATAAAGAGAGGATCCGTGCGCCTAGCTCGTGGGTGTTGGGAGCGAAGACCACCTGACCAGGATTTCTCAGGTTGAGAATGGAGGACACATGAACCTGCGCCTGGGGGATAATAGTACCAAAAATTTTATCCCACTTAAGATCACTTAAGGCAGCACAGTCGTCCCAGTAGGCCAAATGGGCCTCACGAGTAACATCTGGCCAGAAATGATGGGAATGAGCCGCAAAGTGAAGTTTGCCGTGATGACCATTAAGAAAGCGAGAATAAATATTTTTAAGTTCTAAAGTTGTCATACACGATATCGAGTTGATCCTTTAGGGTTGGAGGTAGTTCTGGAGTCAAGGACTTCGGTATGAGAAATGTGGCCAGATTAAAAAAATCCACAAAGGCCCTGTTTCTTTCAGTAGTGGACTTTAGGTACTCGTGCCCGGAAGAGCCACCAGTGCCTATTTTTGTGCCGAGGATGCGTTGAACCATGATGGCATGGCGGTATCTCCAGGTCGTGAAATTCTCATCGACCTCAACCAGCGAATTAAGAATTTTAAAGGGCATCTGCAGGGCGGGATAGTCTCGGTAAAGATAAATAAAAACTGCTGAAAGCATGGCCTTTTGAGAAAGTCTCACTTTCCCAGCGCTTCTCCACTTTTCGTAGGACTTTGTATCTAAAAGTGCCTTAAATGTATTTTGCGTTTCATCGAGGTTTTTGAGTTCCATGGCCCGGACTCTGTCGTCAAGAATAGTATTTGTTGAAATCGTCTCTCGATCTTGATGGAGCATTTCATCGACGGCCTTTGAGTATTCTCCCCAAAAATCGAAATCTTCAAACTGACTAAAAGGCATTCTTTCAAGCCATGCCTCTATCAATTCAAAGACGCTGATGTCTTTTTCAAATTCCTCAAGAAGTTTTTTATCTTCTGATTTTAACCGAGAATTGAAAAATTGTTTTTCTATCTCCATGCGATGATGAGGTTTGATTCCCAGTGTCGCCTCAATCAAGCGAAATTGAAGACTTTGAAATCCAGAAGCTGGTACCAGGAAATCTCGGAACTCCATAAAATCTAATGTCGTCATCGTTTCCATTACATTAATTTGATCGATAAGAATTTCTTGGATGGTCGTGACCCTTTCAATCCTAGCGTTGATCGTCGCCAGACTAGTGGAAGGTAGATAGGGGCGCTGCATGATTAATTTGATGGAGGACAGTTCGTGAAGAATCTGCTTGAACCATAGCTCATAAGTCTGGTGGATAATGATAAAAAGTGTCTCATCATGAGCGGCTTGGCCGTATTTTTCGCTCTCCGTATCCTGAGCATTAAGGATTTTCGGCAGTTGCAGGTAGTCACCGTAATAGACAGGTTTTTGAATCTTCATAAAAGCCTTCCCAAGAATGATGGAGGAGAGTATTTTTATTGGGCGAGGTTATTGTATGAAAAAAACGTTCACTCTTTCAAATCAAACCATCAAATCGAACATTCAAAAGCTAAAAAAAATTATGACCGAGCGTGGCCTAGATGGACTATATATCTCTAGTTTTGACCCCTTTCTCAACGAATACGTCCCCATTGAAGACAATCACCGCTACTATATCACAGGCTTCACTGGTTCAATGGCCGAAGTTCTAGTCCCGGCCCAAGGCCGAGTTCGACTCTACGTCGATGGCCGATACCATGAACAAGCTGATCTTGAGGTCGATGCTACTGAGGTTGAGGTCGTCAAAATTGGTAGTGATGCCACAACGACAGGGACCCTCGTGCAGGACGTGAAAACTCTCAAAATGAGAAAAGTCGGCTATGAAGCAGACCGGACTCCTCTCGGGTTTCTCAAGCGTTTAATTGAAAGTGCCTTAGAAGTTCATCCATTTGAACCGGGGGAGGTTGCACAGGAAATAGCTTTTGAACCACTGCCTTCACTAAAGGAAATTCAACTCGTGCCACGCGAATGGCGTGGCCGCGATACGCTTGAAAAAACGCGAGCGATTTTTTCTCATGATAATCAAGCCATGTATCTGACTGCCTTAGACTCTATTGCCTGGATCACAAACTGCCGTGGTTATCATCTGCCTTATCTTTCAAGTTTCTATGCTAAGGCCTTGGTGACAAAGCAAAAAGTGTTCATCTTTGTCACTCCGGAAACTCCCGTTAGCGAAAAAGCTCGGAAAGAAACCGGCGTAGAGTTTATCACACTCCCGTTTCAAGAGCTTCATGGAGAGCTAGAAAGACTTCAAAACAAACTTCATTTGAAAGAAGTGTGGTTTGACCCTTCGATGCTAAACAGTGCAGATTTTTCAATGCTAGTGAAGATTTTTGGGACTGACCATTTGAAAGAGAAGACCGGTGGTTTCTACGAGTATCAATCGATCAAAGAGCCAGTTGAGCTAAGACAAATTGAATCTTCATTCAGAAAAGCTGATAAGGCGATTTTTAATACTATCAAGTGGGTGAAGGATTCCCTTCGTTCCGGTAAACGAATCACCGAACTTGATCTCTACAATGAAACGACGGTGAAATACAAAGAGCAAGGGGCCGTGGACCAGAGCTTTAATACCATCGCTGGAGTTGGACCTAATGGTTCGATCATTCATTACGGAACTCCTTCCGACCAAGTCGTGATTAAAGATTCAGATATGATCCTTCTTGATTCGGGGGGATACTTTGATGGTGGATGGGCCACCGATACTACGCGAACATTCTTCGGAGATTCCTCCAAGAAGCCAGATCCAAAAATGATTGAGATGTATACGCTTACTCTCAAAGGACTTCTTGCCGTTCAATCTGCAGTTTTTCCTGAAGGAACGAAGGGAATGGTCCTCGATGGTCTGGCCAGAAACGCCATGAGAAAAAAGGGTTATGACTATAATCATGGTACGGGCCATGGTCTTGGTGTTCATGTCCACGAGCCCGGTGTTCGGATGTCATCCATTTCCACCGTCCCTATGAAGGCCGGACAAGTGGTTTCTATGGAGCCTGGAATATACATCCCTGGCTTTGGAGGTGTTCGGCTTGAGAATATTGCTTGGGTGGAAAAGCACCCAAGTTTCCCGGGAATGCTCCGCTTGGTTCCTCTCGTTTATATTGGTTTTGATCCGGCGCTGGTTGATCAAAAACTCTTGAACGAAGAGGAGAAGGTAGTCCTCGAAGAGTATGAAGCAGAATGCTTACGTCGGGGAACGAGTCTTAGATCTCTTAAGTAATCTTATTAATTCCGAGACTAAAACTAAAGCTCCCACAGTCACCGCCACGATTTGAAATGGTGGAGGACCCGAGGGTTTATTTTCATCATCAATTGTTCCACAGCTCACTACACCGTCTTTTGAAAGACCATAGAGATCTGCGCCCATAGGGTAGAGGTAACTGATGCCGTCAATGTCGTCTTGTCCAAGTCTTCGACGCTGATCAACGGTGCGGTAATACATCAGTGCTGATGAGTCTTCCGAGTGACCAAGGCCCAAGGCATGACCGATTTCGTGAGAGATGACGGAAATTTGATCTGATTTTGAGAGGTTTCGGAAAGCCGTTCCTATAATGTTATTGATTAGAATAATGGCACCGACAATTTTTCTTCCTGAAAACTTATTTGGTATTGTTATAGCGAGTACATTGTTAGCACTAAAATTGTCCGTGTTACTATTGCAAGCAATGATGATATCAGTAACGGCCGGTATCAGGTTTCCGGAAGTGTTTCCTTGAGTAATACAGGCATCGTCAGTAGGAGAACAGAGTCGCCCATTATTTATATTCAGTGTTGCCGGAGAAAATCCAGCAGCACTGAGCCTGAGATTCGAAGTGGGAATCTTATTCCAAAAGTTGTTGACCGCAGGACTTATGAGACCTTCCAGTTCATAAACAGTCAGATTGATATTGGCACAGGTCGTTGATTCATCAACGAAAACGTTAATCTTATTAGTTTTAAAAGACGCTCCAAAATTATTATTCAGCGTCCAGGCAAAAGATAAATTGGTGAAGAGGAGAGTGAGAAAGACGATTTTCACGGTGATCCTTTTTCCCAATAGTAGCTTACAAAAAGCGTGTAGGAGAGCTGACGCCGCTCTTGATAAAAAGGGGCATAAGTGTATGTTTGAAGTCTCAACGAAAATGATGAAAGAAGTAGCTCCACTCCCAGGTCTAGAGTCGTATTGAAGCTTGACCTGTTTTCATCAGGGTAGTAAAAGGTGGAAGATCCGTTTCCATTATTAATTTCACTGGAACCACCACCACCTTGTTGATTAAGCCACATAAGAGAGGTTCCAAGCCTCATGCGAATAATATCTATGGGCGAGTAGCCCACATCTGCTCGAAACATAAAATTATTTTTAATAATACGGTTTCCCGATTTTCTTGGAAGCACCCAGTTGATTTCAGGTAAGAATTTAAAATCATCAAGCCACGAATAAATGAAACCGGCACCAATTGTCGGTGCCTTGTCAAAAGTTCGCAGCTTGCCTGCAGAGTCCCTCTGAATCTCTTTGTAAAATTCAGTATGCAATCCAGCGTTAAATAAAATAGTCGAAGAATCTTTCTGCTGGCGAGTGGAGGCAAGCCCGAAAGAACTAAGTAAAGTCACGAATAGTAAAAAAATTGCCCTGAAATGCATTGTTAAAAGCTATCAAATTTCAGAGCAGACCGCTATCATAGACCTGTTGTTAGCTTGCTTTTTGATGGAGTTCATATGTTTGAATCATTTAAAGTTCCACAAGAACTCATTCCTAGTGATCCTCGATTTGGTGTAGGGCCCTCCCTAATCCCGACTAAAGCAGTTCAGGAATTGGCCTTTACCGGAACAACTCTCCTAGGCACCAGTCATCGAAAGAAGGCGGTCAGAAATCTCGTTCAGGAAGTCCAACAGGGAGTCAAATCTTATTTCAAACTTCCTGAGGGATATGAAGTTGTTCTTGGTAATGGAGGTGCGACTTTCCTCTGGGATATGATCGGCCTTGGTCTCGTAGAGAAATCTTCTGTTCATTTCATCTGTGGAGAATTTTCCGATAAATGGTATAGGTCCCATCACATCATTCCTTGGATAAAAGCAACACCTGTGAAAGTTGATTTTGGCCAGGGGATAAATCCCGAAGAAGTTCCTGGTCAAGATATGGTTTGTTGCACGCTTAATGAGACGTCTACGGGAGTGCAGTTAAGTTCACTAGTAAAGTTACAAAATCAAGACACCCTCATGGCCGTCGATGCCACCTCAGGTGCGGGCCAGATTAAAGTCGATTTTTCCAAGGTTGATCTTTATTATTTTTCTCCGCAAAAAGTCTTCGCTTCTGAGGGAGGCCTGTATGTTGCAATTCTTTCACCTAAGGCGATTGCCCGTGCCGAGAAACTCGGTAAAGATACAGGCCGCTTTGTGCCTGAGTCCATGAAATGGAGTCATGCTATCGAAAATTCTCGGAACAATCAGACTTATAATACCCCTGCGATTTCAACGCTTTTCTTTTTAAACGAGCAATTAAAGCTTATGAATCGGATTGGTGAAGATGAAGTCATCAGGGAAGCTAAAAAGAAAGCTTCATTTATCTACAACTGGGCCGAGTCACGAGACTATCTTAGTCCCTTCATCCAGGATAAGGCTTTTCGATCTGATGCCGTTGCGACTATTGATATCGATGATCACTACAACGTTGATGATCTGACAACAATTCTTCGAAAGCAGAACGTCGCCTACGACATCGAAGGGTATCGCAAGTTAGGACGAAATCAGTTAAGGATCGCTCTTTTTCATAATGTCAGTTTTAATAACCTCGAGAAACTAACGAAAATTATTGATCTGATGATTAAGTCAGAGAGACGCTCCTAAATTCTCTTCAAGACGCCACAAACTATGGGAATGGAACTTTGCGGAGTCTGGAAACCTTTGCTCTTGACAGTTTCCGGAAGCCTCGTTGAGGGAGAAACTCCGTGAATGAGAACCACACGTCCACTCAGGTTTAAATTCTCGGCCGTCCTTTCCCGAACGTCCAATTCTAAATTCGATAGGGCCGCTTTCTCTTTATAAGTAAATCCGCTTCCTGTCGGATAGATATTCGCACCAAGCGGAGCAGAGTTTAAGTTTCGGTCTAGGGGGATGAGGACATCGCCGGAAGCCTTTGTCGCCTCAAAGATATCAATCACGCCATCTCCATTTAGATCATCACCGAGATTCGGACAACGAGTTCCACGGTGGACACTTTGGAGGTGGACTACTTTGGCATCATCATCTAAGAGTGTTGTGACAAGGACAGAGTTTTCAGAAATGTTGATTTCTGCTGTACCACTGGGAATATAACCCGAGAGGTGATTATTCAAAGGCCTTAGAATCGCCCTATATGTACCTTCTGAATCCTGCTCAAGAAGCTCAGGAGAAGGAAAAGAACTTGCTGATGAATTTTTATCATTTCCGCAGGAGAAAAAGAATGGAAGTGAAATAAAAATTAGAAAACTTGAGAAAAAGGTCATCAGCTCCTCCTATTGGAATGCAAGCCTCAGCGAAGTTTTAATTTCTGAATCAAAGGTCTGGTTTTTGTATTTTCCGGATAACTCTTGCTCTTGAATTTCACCCGGGATTTTGTAGTGCATGCTCTCAAAGATAAGGTAGCAATTCTCGGTCTGAGGATTTATATCGTACTCCGAAAACTTTGTTGTCAATTTGCAGGATCTTTTTGTGTAAACAAAATGATCAGTCCAATCCTTAACTGTCATGGGGCGATCCGTATAACGAAAATCCATTACAAAGTTTTTAATCTCATCTCCGATTTTAACTTTATACATGGGGGCCACATGAAACCACCATTTAAAGCGGACACTGTTGATGTAAGAAGCAGTGAAGAATACAAAGGCCTTCAAGGATTTTGTACCTGTATTTTTAAATTCATCGTGGGCCCAAACATGAGCACGGTCAGTGCATTCAGAAATGCGTTTGTAGTAAGGATTTGAGCGATTAAAGATTTCATTTGCTTCCTCGATACCCTGAAGGACAGTCGGTTCAAAATGAGGAGGTTCTTCATCAAAGTCCAATTGGATTGGTCGAGAGTGTTTAGTAAAAGACTTTTCAAATTTCAAGAGATTTGAATGTTCATCAACCTCAGCAATAAGTAGGTCTGATCTTTTTATTTTTTTTGCATCTGAAGAACTGTTAATAAAAGCCACCCGCCCATTCTGAAATTTTATGATACCATTTTCAATCGAGTGCACTTCACTTTTAATGGTCTCACTAAAAGCAGATGGAATGACAAGAAGACCAAAGAGGATTGACCGATACATTTAACCTCCTGAAGAAAATTGCCAGAGGTTTAGCGTGATCAAGATGTATTGCCTACAGGGGGAGGCATATCTTTATTTCAAATTAGGCCTGACGTTTATGTGACCTTGCGTTTAGAACGCAGCTCCAAGAAGCTGGCGCTGCTCATCATTTAATCGCGCTTGTAGCCTTCAAGAAATTGCCTTTTAAATTCCAGGAATTTATCCTCAAAGATAGCCTCTCTCGCACGCATGGCCATGGATTTATAAAAAGATATGTTGTGGGCCGTCGCTAGAATTTGTCCCAATATTTCGTTTGAGTCAAAGAGGTGCTTGATATAGGCCCTGGTGAAATGAGTATTTACGTAATCCTTCAGATTCGGTTCGATCGGAAAAAAGTCACGTCGATAATTCTTATGTTCAATACGTATTTTCCCTCGATTGGTGAATAGTGTTCCTCCCCGGGCAAACTTTGTTGGAATAATACAGTCACTCATATCCACGCCGTGTTCCCAGATCATGAGAAGATCTTCTGGCATTCCTACACCCATGACGTACCGGGGTTTATCCACTGGCATGAGAGGAGCGGTGTAGCGGACGATCTGTTCCATGTGCTCAGGGCCCTCACCCACCGAAACGCCTCCGATGGCGTAGCCAGGAAGATTTCTTTTGGTGACTTCTTCGATACAGATCTTTCGGTACTTTTCATAGACACCGCCCTGGATGATACCGAAGAGGGCCTGTTGCGGATTCTTCCAAGCATCGATACAGCGGTCAAGCCAGCGGTGCGTTCGGGCGATGGAGTTTTCTACGTACTTTTCAGTTGCGGGATAAGGAATACATTCGTCGAAGGCCATCATGATATCAGAGCCAAGATTTTGCTGAACCTGAATAGAAATCTCGGGAGTCAAAAGAACGTTTTCTCCCTTCGCTCCTTTAAAGTTGGCGCCTTCCTCGGTGATGGAATTTTTCTGAAGCGAGAAAACCTGAAAACCACCGGAGTCAGTGAGAATCGCCCGATCCCATCCCATAAACTTATGAAGTCCTCCCGCCTTAGCAATGAGCTCAGAGCCGGGAGTTAAATGAAGATGATAGGTGTTCGAGAGCATGATCTGAATCGAAAGATCCACCAATTCTTTGGGTTGCAAGGCCTTGATTGCTCCGTGGGTGCCGACCGGCATGAATACTGGAGTTTCAATTGGGCCGTGTGGCGTTTCGATAATCCCTGCTCGGGCACCGCAGTGCTTATCGACGTGCTGAACTTTAAATTTGAAGTGATTGTTGATTTCCGAACGAACGTTCATAAGCGAATAATCCTTTGGGCAAAGTTGTTTTCCAGAGGCCTGGGCCCCGGCGTTTCCAGTATAGGGATGTATGGCGCGACCTTATCAGATTCTTATTCCTTTGTTGAGCCTATTTCTGGTTCGGGTAGATCTTACAGACCTCTACCCCTTAAAGATTCCAGTTAGACTCCTCAAGATTTACGATGGTGATACGGTCCTTCTCGCCAAAGGAGATTACCTTTTTAAACTTCGTTTTTCGAAAATAGATTCCCCCGAGCTTAAACAACCTTTTCTCGGAAGCACAAAAAGTGCTGGGATGTACTCCAAAAACTGCCTCCAATCCATTTTGAAAAATGAACCAAAGCTTCATCTTTCTTTAGAAGGTTTTGATGTCTACGGCCGAATGCTTGGTGATGTTAATGATCTCAGTTTCAAACTCATCGAGAAGGGCTGCACGACCCTCTACCCCTATGCCAAGTTTTCATCAAAGCACGAAAAGTTCACTTATCTCCGGGCGCTGAAAAAAGCAAAGGCCCAACGAGTGGGCCTTTGGCAGTACGGCGGCTTTGTTCAGCCAAAACTTTGGAGAAAACTTAGTAGACGAGGCGCAGACCGGCGGTGGCGCCGATGAGGTCGTTCCCGAAGGCCTTATCTACCTGAACGAAAATATTAGCGTAAGGAATGTTGAATTGAATTCCGAGGAAGCCGCGGGTTAAGAGAGAGTCAACACCGCTCGAGCCGTTGATGTTGGCCTCTGCCTGGACTGTTGGTCCATCATTTGGGCCCCCTCCAGAAACATCTAAGACCGTTGGATCTGCGTTGAGGGATCCACTGCCTTTCGCCTTACCAAAGTTCAAATCTACACCAAGACCTGTATAAATGGACATGAAGTAAAGGAGCTGAACGTTGGTCGAAACCTCAAGAGGAATAGATTGAGTGGCAACATCAATCGTTGCCGCAGGTTTTCCGGTGATTGTACCAGAGACTGTAGTTCCTGATCCAACGTCCTCTGAAACCTGTTCAGAGATATTGGTGTTAAAAGTCAGTTTTGTCGAGTTATGTTCAAAACCGGTATGAACCTTAATTCCACCCCAGCGAAGTAAACTAGTTCCCTTTGGTTTCACAAGATCATAACTCACATGGAATCCTAGAGAACCTAATTTAGCTTCAATATTTCCATCTCCCGCATCTCGGTCTAGATTATAACCCAGGTAATTGAAATAAATATTAAGTCGATCAGTGTAGAGACCTAGTATTTTTTGGGTGTCCATCCATCCTAAATTGGTTCCGACGACTAAACCACCCTGAAACCCTACACCTGAGAGGTCTGAATCCGTAGATTTATCTTTCTCCATGTCAGCTCCAACACCAACTCCACCACCAACTAAGAATACCTGCATACGTGAAGCATAATCAGAGCCAATTCCTTTACCGGCCATGACCGAAGAATTGGCCATCCCTTGCATGAGTCTTTTAGGATTTTCTGCACTAGGGAAATCCTTATTGATGTCAGCTTGGACATCGTTGAGAGCATTATCCCAGGTGGCACGAAGACCAGGGGCTAGACTCCCATAATCCGTAGTCCTGAGCCTAAATAACTGCGCCGACGATTCCGTGGAGTAAAGTCCAAAACTTAGGATAGTAAAAAGCAGTAAAAAATTCTTCATGAAGGGTCCTTCCCGGGGAATTGTTAAGGCTCTATTCTAGGGGGAAATGGCAGAGGAGGGTATAAAGAATTTTTTACCGTCCGAACCTGACAAAGACCCGAGGGCGTGATACAGAGTGGTCTGTTTGTTTTAATTTACTCAGAAAAGGTTACGCTATGTTCCTTAATACGGACTTTCACCCTTCCCTTGAGGGTTATTTTCAAGAGCAAGGTCTCAAAACTGCAACACTCATCCAGAAGAGAGTAATTCCCGAGATCATCAATCGGAAATCCGTAGTGGTGCTGTCGGAAACGGGATCGGGTAAGACCCTGGCCTACGCGTTACCGATTGTGAGTAATCTTAAAAAAAGAGAAGAAAAAAATGGTGTAAATACTCAGAAGGGAACACCGTTTGCGTTGATCGTTGCCCCAACCCGAGAACTTGCTTCGCAGATTTTTAATGTGTTCAAAGGAATCTCTTATCACTCAAAGCTTCGCGTCCGTGATCTCACCGGTGGCGATACCCATGCGAAGATGAAGTCGGTGGCGGCAAGTTCTTATGAAATTTTGATCGCCACACCTTCGCGAGTGAAGAGTGCGATTCAGAAAAAAGAACTAAGTTTGAATCAACTGCAGTATGTGATCTTCGACGAAGCCGATCAGCTTTTTGATATGGGATTTAAGAAAGATCTTGATTTTATGATTGAGTACTTTGATCTCAGTATGATCCAACTAGGCTTCATTACCGCTACTCTTCCATTGGAAGTTGAGAATTACATCCTGGAAAAGTTTCCAGAGGTGAAGTTTCAGCGAATTGCTTCGGATGTTTCGCATGCTCCTCAGTCTCGGATTGAAACTTATAATGTGAAGATAACACCATCCGAGAAGGACATGGTGGTTCGGATGTTTCTTGAAAAACAGGCCCAAGGGCGAGGAATCATCTTCACCAATCAAAAAAATCAAGCCGATGATCTTAATAAGTACCTTTCAGAAAAGATGCCGAAGCTTAAAATTAAACTTCTTCATGGGGACCTTGAGAAAAAGGATCGTGAAGCAGCGATTCGCTCGTTTGTCGAAAAGAAGGCCCAGGTCCTCATTGCGACCGACGTAGCAGCTCGAGGAATTGATATTCCCGATCTTCAGTGGGTTCTTAATTATGGTCTACCGAAAACGGGAATTTATTATCTCCATCGCTGTGGCCGAGTCGCTCGCGGAGGCAGAAAGGGCATTGTTTATAACCTGGTGGCCTCTCACGATGCTAAGATGATCAATCAGATTAATGAAGCGATCTTGAATCAAAAGCACCTGAACCTTGATGTCATCCCTGAGAACAAGATGAAGGAAGAAAAGAGGGACCTGCCGAAGGTGGAAAAGAAACCAGCAACGTTTAGAGGTAAAACTTCTCAGAGAGCGAGAGGGGCGGCAAGAGTTCAGAAAACGGAGAAAGAACTAAGGAACGCTCCTCCAGTAAGAGAGAAACGTAACCGCGGAATTAAGCGTCGTCGCTAAATTTTAAAATGTCATCCTTTAGTCGATAGGTGTCTTCATAACCAAGCTCCATCAGGGGCTTGGTATAGGACTGATCAAAAGCAAGGTAACTTAAAAGATCCAGACCTTCTTTCTTTGAAACGCCAATTCCTTTTAAGAGATAACGAAGAATCGGAGGAAGCTCTTCGGTGATATTCGTGGACATCTTCCCTAAATCTCGAGAAGGCCTGATGATTAAAATAGGAACAGTCCTTAAATCGGGATGAGTGCCATTGCTGATGAGCTCATTAATGCGAACCAGTCGCTCCACATCAGCGTCTAGGGAATCCAGAAAGATTGCGTTTAACATGACCCCCGCCACTTGTCCCAATGTAGGATTCAAGAACGACTCGAAGGCCTGAGTCCTCATTTTATCTTTATGGTGTGGGTGACGGATACCAACGGCGATAATTTTCTCCGCGCCAAGATGGATCGCCGGAGAGAGTGGTGTCGTTTGTCGGATGCAACCATCTCCGAAATAACTTTCTCCAACTTTCACAGGAGGGAAAAACATTGGGATCGCAGCCGAGGCCATGAGATGCTCAACCCGAAGCTCTGTTCGGCAGGAGAAGCGATCAGAGCGCGACCAGTCTTTAATTTCAGAGGAACCCTCGTAGAAGATGACATTAGTTCCGGTGTTATAATTGGTCGTAGAAAGAGAAATACCATGAAGGTTATTATTTTTGATGTTTTCAGAAATATGAGGGAAGTCGATCTCTCTTTCAGCAAGGTTCTTTAAGGGAGTCGTATCCAGAAGGTGATTTACTGTGTTTACACTTGAACGAAGACCCCCAAAGACTGTTTCAGAAATTAACTTTACACCTAAATCTGAAACAGTTCTTTTTCTTAGATCAAAGACGCTCTGAGGTTTTACTTTCATCCAAAGTTCATAAAGATGATTAGAGGCGAGATCCCAGTTCTCACAATTGGCAGCGAGGTAGCTGGAGTTGATACCTCCGGCCGAATTACCGGAGATCACGTCGAAGAGGCGATGTTTTTTTCCCAGGATTTCATAAAGGGCCCTGACACAACCGACTTGAAAGGCAGCTCTTGCCCCTCCGCCGGTCAAAACAAGACCAGTTCGTTTGGCCATAGACTTATTATGCCTGAAATAGGTTAAAACGCTAGATTAAGTTTTTCGGCAAGGGCGAGGGCGCTGTAAACAGAGCCTCGTGCATCAGGAGTGATAAAGCTGTCTCCAATGAGAAAGAGACTCTGGTTAAGCTCCAGGAAAGGAATTGGTAGAGATTTTTCTGGGGTCACATAACGCCACTTTTTTAACTCTTGGTACTCTATAGTTGGCGGTGAAGAAAAACATTTCTTAAAATCCTCGACCAGTCTGTCTAATATTTCAGGATCTTTTTTTTCAAAGTACTCCTCTGAAGTAGAGGGGGACATTCTGACTACGAACCCTCTGGGATGAAGACCCCTGGGGGTCATGGGCTCTATGGAATGAAGAGACGAGGGGAGTTGCCCCCCATCGAGAGTCACTACTTCTTTGGTTATAATCAGGGCAATGAGGCCCTTGATGTAATTGATAGAGTAGAGTTCAGGAGAGAAGGCCACAGTGCTTTTATGGAGAAGCTCCAGGGCCTGAGGTAGAGGGGCAGTAATGACCAGGAATGTGGCATCGAATTCTTCTCCTGTGTCAGTCTTCACACGCCAGCCCAGTGGGGTACGCTCAATGTACTCCGCTCGAGTGGACTTCCTTATAGAAAGATCTTTCCCAAGCTCCTTGGGAAGCTTTGTCATTCCTCCTTCAACAAAGAGCCCTTTTTCATTGGTAAGATAAGCAAACTGTTGCGTAAGGAGACTTCTAATCTTGGGATCATCAGGAAGATAAAGGGCACCATGGTCAAAGGCCTGACCCTCTACTCTTCGAGTGGCGAGTCTTCCTCCAACTCCTCTGGATTTTTCCAGGAGAATGGAGGATTTTTTCAAACTTAAAGCGAGAACAAGTCCAGAGAGACCTGCTCCGATAATGAGTACGTCAGACTTCATAAATTTTCGTTTAAGGCTTCATCGAGCTCGTTTACGGAGGAGATCTTTTTAACGTTCTTCCAGCGAGATAGGCCAAGAGACAGGTCACCTAAAAGCCAGATCCTAATCTTGGGGGAAAGTGTGTTGATCACTTCATCCAGAAGAGTAATGATTTCCTTTTCTTCATTGGCCTTAGAAGGAAGACTTAGGACCAAGAGATTTGCCTCGATAGCTCTTACAGCATCAGTTATGCTCGGCGCCGGTAGATTGGAATTAAAATAGTAAAAGTTTTTCTTGTGATGACAACAAAGAAGGGCCGAAATTAATAGAGGGAAAGAGTGATGCTCTTTCTCAACACTAGTTAGAACAATTTTTGAAGTTGATTTAAAGGTTTTTTCAAAATGAGCGTAGATAATATTTCCGGCATGAAATTTTGCGATGGCAAAAAGTGCTTGGGCCTGAGCATCCTGGAATTTTCCGCTGTCTCTTCTTAACTTCACCTCCTGGATTAAAGGGTGAAGAATATCGAGGGCGAAGGTTTTAGGTTCCAGAGCGGTTTTGGCATCAGAGAGAAGTTGAGAAATAAGATCGACTTGATAATTTCCAACAGCAGAAAGGAGCTTGTTTTTGGTTTCATGAAGGTTAAGAATCTTCCTTCCAGCCATGACACTGGTGCCTTGTCCAGAGTTCTGGAGAAGTTTTTCATAAGACTCTTTAAGTTCGGCGTCAGAAAGACCAGCGATTTGGCCGATGCTTGTACCAAGTTGAGTTAGTTGGGAGAGCATCATGAGGCGGTCTATTTCTTGAGAGGTGTATAGGCGTCTGCCATTTTCATTACGCACGGGAGTTAATGCTTGGTAGCGCTTTTCCCAAGCTCTTATGGTGTGGGTCGAAAGCCCGGACATTTGCGCCGCAATTTGAATGTTAAATTTCTTGGTTGATTCGTTTGACATAAGTATTATTCCTTAAGAGACTCTAACTTAAGAGATCATTCCTTTGTAGTAGATGTCCTTGTCTGTTCAAAATTTGTATACCCTCGTTTCCCCGTTCTCGTGTTAATATGAGTTAGATTAAAATTAGACTATTAAGCGAATAGGTGAATTTATGAAGGTATTAGTAACTGGAGCAACTGGATTTGTTGGTCAAAGGGTCGTGAAAGAACTCTTGGATGGTGGTCATGAGGTCGTCGTCTTGACGAGAAATATTGCAAAGGGAGCAGTGACTCTTGGTGGCCAGTGTAAGTATTTTGTCTGGTCGGACTACACCACCCTTCCTCCAAGGGAAGCCTTCGATGGAGTCAATGGAATTATTCATTTGATGGGAGAAGGCATCGCTGAAAAACGCTGGGACGAAGTCCAAAAGAAAAAAATCTACGATTCCCGAATCCTTGCCACTGCAAAACTTATTGAGGTCATCAAAGAGTTAGAAAAAAAACCGTCAGTTTTCGTCTCGGCTTCTGCAGTGGGGATTTACGGCGATCGAGGTGCTGAAGAAATTAATGAAAATTCATCTTTGGCAGATGATTTTCTAGCGAAAGTTTGTAAAGGCTGGGAAGCACAGGCGATAAAAGCTAAGGCCCTGGGTCTTCGAGCGGTTCTTATAAGAACCGGTGTTGTCCTGGGAAAAAACGGTGGGGCACTGAAGAAGATGCTTCCTATTTTTAAGCTCGGTGGAGGTGGACCGGTTGGATCAGGGAAACAATATATGAGCTGGATCCACGTGGATGATTTGGCGGCAATGTATATCGAGGCATTGAAGAATCCGCAAATGGAGGGAGTCTTCAACGGTACTGCCCCCTATCCGGCGACCAGCAAGGAATTTGCTCGACAACTTGGCAAGACTCTTCATCGTCCGGCCTTCGCTCCAGCTCCGGCCTTTGCCTTAAAGTTAGTTTTCGGAGAAATGTCACAGGTGCTTCTTGATGGGCAGAAAGTTATTCCAACCAAATTTAAAGAAAAGAATTTTAATTTTCGTTATCCAACATTGACGGAGGCACTAAAGGCCAGTGTTTAGTTGTCTAGAGGCCTAATTCGAGCGACTCTTAGATCTTAACAATCACTTGTTTGACTCTTGTCATCTCTTCCATGGCATATCTGACACCACCCATTCCTAGTCCTGACTTTTTATGACCTCCAAAGGGCATATGGTCAACTCGGAAAGCTGTGTGGTTGTTGATGACGAAGGTCATGGTGGATATGTCCTTTGCAATGCGCATCGCTCTGGAAATGTCTTTGGTGAAGAGGGATGCTTCAAAGATAAATTCAGACTGATTAATGACCCTTAATAGCTCTTCCTCGTTATCATAGGAAATAATCGAGACGACAGGCCCAAAGGCTTCTTCTTTTATCAAACGACAGTCACGAGGTGTGTTCAGAAGAACCGTGGGTGACAAGTACTGGTCTCGATTTCCCGAAACAGTATGACCGGTCAGGAGCTTTGCTCCCTTTTTCAAGGCTTCATCTATCCACGACTCGAGTCTTTTGACCTCTTCTGGTCGGATGAGAGGGCCCACATCTGTCGTAGGATCGGTGGCCGGACCCGTAACAAGTTTTAAAACGTTTTCTCTAAATCGGTCGACAAATTGATCGTAAATATTTTTATGAGTATAGATAATCTGAGTTGAGATGCAGACTTGGCCTGCGTGATAAAAAGCTCCGCGGGTGAGGGCCTTGGCCGCCAGTTCAAGGTCAGCATCTTCTCCGACGATGGCCGGAGCATGCCCGCCATGCTCCAGAGAAAGTCTTGTGCCCGGAGCGAGGAGCTTTCTTAATTCCCATCCAACATTTGCTGAGCCGATGAAGCTGACAAAATCAAAAGAGGGTGAAGAAACGAGAGTTTGAATTTGAGGTATGGATGCATGGATAACTCTTAAGCACCCCTCTGGAAGTCCTGATTGGGTAAAAAAATATTCTAAATAATAGGCCGACAGAGGAGTTGCAGGAGCTGGTTTTAAAACTACGGAGCACCCACTTCCAATAGCGCATCCTACCTGATGTGCAATAAGATTAAGAGGATGGTTAAAGGCGGAAATGGCCAGAACTGCTCCGATAGGCCCTCTCATCGTAAATGCGATATGATCAACTCCTGCAGGTGTTCTTTCCATGGGAATCACTTCACCTTCTAATCGAAGTGTTTCCTCAGCGCAAAGTTCAAGCGTTAAGGCTGCCCTAGAGACTTCTTGGACTGAATCCTTTAGAGGCTTTCCTCCTTCGCAAGCAATAACCCAGGCAAGGTGATCTAGATTGTCCTTAATTTTCCCTGCTACCTCTCTCAGGATTCTTGAACGTTCAAAGGGTTTAAGGGAGGCCATTATTATTTGGCAATCTTTAGTCTTAACTAAAAGGGACTCGATATCTTCATTAGTTGCAAATTGAATTTGGGTCAGGGTTTTGCCATCATTGGGAGAGATGATCTCAACCCACGGAGCATTTGGGGAGGTCAACTTAGAGGGAATCTTAGAAGGAACATGAAACATATTTATCCTTAGTGAACTTTGGTTTAAACTTTTAGACATGAAGACATCAATATTTCCCCTCATTCTCCTAGGCTTGTCCATACTTAACGCTTCCTGCACTAAAGAAGTCAGGTACAGTAAGGAAGAGCTCTATCGCATGGCCAGGGCCGCTGATTCCTCAATAACCTTCGTTCTACCAAAATCAATCTCGGAAGGTGTTACCTGTGTTGAATACGGGGAAGGTTGCCTGTCAGGTCATACAGTGATGGTCAAAAATTTGGAAATGATTGCCGTGGAGTTTTCGTCTGAAGAGCAGGCAAAAAATGCGGCGATAAAGTTTCGTGGATATTATGCTCGGAATTGGCTCTTTGATGATGTATCAGGAGAGCCCGTTTTGGAAAAATTTGTATCAGAAAAATTACAGGCCAAAAAACCTTGAAAATACCTCTTCAAAAAATACCAGTTTTTTTTCCCACTCTTTTTGTAGTTGAATCATTTCAGGATGAGACTTCTTTGTCTGGTCTAAGGTTTTTCTAAATAGCAATAGCCAGCGGCCTAGTTCTCCACGCTTCATCTCTAAAGGGATGTGGGCCTTCATCACGTCAAACGGTTCTCCGAATTTTTTTTCGGTTGATCCCAAAAGCTGAATTTCCCAGAAAGCAGCTATACGGGGGATGTGCAATTCGAAATCATGGATATTTCTAAAATGATAGCCAATCAAAATATCATTTTTTGCCTGCTCATAAAAAGCCGTTACAACTTGAAAAATCCATTCAGATTTTGTCATATTGGGGCCGAGAAACTCTGAAGTTTTGATTGAAAGTGCTGGACGATAGTTTTTGCCAGCATCCCTTGAGACAAGAAAAACGTAAGGTCTTCTTTATCTTCATACATAAATTTTTTACCCGTCTTCAAGAGGTGACACTTTCGGGCCTCTGGCATCTCGAAGAATTTCAGGAGTGCATACTGAATATAAAGATCATCGCTCACGAGAGCACGACCCTCGGGTTCGAAGGGAAAAGGTTCAAAGAAGACGTTGCCGCTTTTACCCTTCAAGACTAGAAGACAACCAAGAATTTGGAGGTCCTTCTCGAAAGTTAAAACTTGCCCACCCCAATGGGCCCATTTATCGAGAATATGACCTGCGATTGGAAGTGTTTTTGGAGTTTCCAAAGGAGAGGGATAATCCCCGAGTTTTATTTCACCATTTCTTTGAAGCTCTTTCCAACTCCCCTTTATAATATTCTGAATATTCTCAGGAAGACTTGCCATGTAGTCCTGATAACTTTTGAAGGCTTTTGTCAGGGAGTCCAGGACATAAAACTCTTTTGTTGATTGAACGTTTGAACCAAGTTGGATTGAGAAGTCCTGGAGACCTTTGATGAAAAATATTTCTTCTGCAATAATGTCCGAGCGTCGCTCATATTCTTTGATGATTTCCTGAACTTTTTCTTTTCCGGAGCGAGCATAGCGCTGATCAAAAACACAAAGCCCGGTACGGCCCTCGCTGACACCCCATGAGACTTGCTTCCAATGAAGATAGTCTTTGTTCCAGAATTTAATTTTTTGATACCAGGGAAGTAGTTGCAGCCAGGGAAGAGGTTTCAGGCATAGCTGTGCAAATCCTACCGGTGCATTCTGAGTCGGACCAAAAAAGAGAAAGTAAGTGAAGACATGACCGCTAGGGGCTTCATCGTGTATCTTAACGAGTGTATCAAAGTTTGGAACTTCTTCCTGGAGTAGGAGCTCAATATTTGTTATGAATTCTGGCTCGATCTCATGGATGGAGTGATACTTCTGAGTAATTAACATAAATTAATTGTGACTTTTTTTTCTCTGAGAGTCAAAGTTTAGACTTTAATCTCATGCCCGCAGTAAGGACACAGTTTCCAGAATTGGACATCAAAATCTTCTCCGCATCGACAAGAGTATTGGGCCGAGAGATCATCAATAGATTCCCCAAGAACGAAGATGTCGGGACGCATGGCCCGGATGGTGAGAGAATTTGCTAAGTACCCACCGGGAATTAAGGGGTCTGGTCTAAACATTGCAGGCCCAATTGTCTCACTGGCCCTAATCTGAACTCTGATGTCCTCGCGCCTTTCTAGATCAAACTGTGGCTGACCTGTCATGTTTTCAATCTCTTTGATGGTTTCTAGAATTTGATCAGGATTTTGATTTGGATTTTTCAAGCACACTCCAGCGGTTTTCCAAAAGGGCGATGATTTCTCTAATCGCTCTTCTATGAGGATTAAACCATTTCCATGGCGGTGGTTTAATCTTATCAAATTCCTGGGAAAAATATATCCCTTGATTGCCGCAGCTTTCAATAAGACGCAGAGTCCATTCTACCACCTCGGGATTTTGGTGAAAAAGAAGTTTTTTGAGCGCTTCTAAAAAGTCGTACTCAAGCCTTAAGCCTCGTTGAAACCGCGCCTCGACGATGTGCCTTCTGGCGCAGTTTAGAGCAAAGATTATTAAAGATTCCTCTTGAAGATTGTTTAAGAGACGAATAAGTAGGGGACCAAATTTCAAAGAAGGAGAAGAACTATGCTCAAGGATGCAGAGGACCTCCCGAAGTTTCTCCTCCCGATTGAGCTGTTCACTTAATTGGTTTTCGTCTTCATCTGAAAGTCTGATAAGTCCCCGATGACCCTTATTTAATTCCGCTAAGATTTTTTGGTAAGTAGATTCGATATCCATGGACTGACCCCAATTATAGCGTTTTCTAGGGAGAAGCCTAAGCTCTATTATCTAAGAATTTCTTGAACTTAAAGGTCTTTGGTCAGAGGCCCGATGTAATTTTTACTGGAGTCTTAAGTCCCTGAAACTCTTTGTTTTCTTTCCCTTTTTCCTCATGCTATACTCCGCGCCAAATGGCCACAACGACACTTTTAATTAACTCAATTTATCGGGCAACTGAGGGAGAGGGAATTCACATTGGAATTCCTCAGATTTTTGTACGCTTCCAAGGTTGCCATGTCGGATGTGTCAACTGTGATACTAAGGAAACCTGGGATTTTGATCCAGCCTTTACCGCCTCGCTTGATGAAGTTATGGAAAAGATAGAAGTTATTTCACAGGATATTATAAAACGTGTCTCCATAACAGGTGGTGACCCGCTTCATCCCTCCCATATTTCTTCACTATTGCTTCTCTTGGGTGAGCTAAAGGCCCGTAACTATTTCATCAATATTGAAGCTGCTGGGACGAGGATCGTTAAAGAGGTCTTTGATCTGGTAGACTTCATTTCTTTTGACTTTAAAACTCCTTCTACTGAAGTTCGGACTTCAAAAGAGCTTCTGGCCAAGTTCATTGAAGAGTATGGAGCGAAAGCGCAGATTAAGGCCGTTATTTCTGATAAAAAAGATTTCGAAGCAACCTACGATGCTTTTAATACTGTAAGGACCAAAGGTCTCAGTGTACCTCCTTGGTGCCTGACTCCTTCTTTTGAGCCGGGGGAGAGTTTTCCGATGGACCGGTTTCAACTGGTGGTTAAGCTCAATGAAAGTTTTGGCCTTCCTTTTCGAGTCATCGGACAGCAACACAAGTGGGTCTATGGTTCTCACGCCAAGCAGGTTTAGGCCTTAAGAAGTTTCGCTGACAAATAGATCCAACCCAGAAGAAACAGAAGTCCTCCGATTGGAACAATCATCGCCATTGCCTTGATTCCGGTCAGCACGTAGAGGTAGCAGTTGAAGGAAAAGAGAAGTATTCCGACAGTAAATGCAAAGTAAGTAAGATCAAGCTTCAAACTCTTGTAAAGGAGCTGGAGAATTCCCAGAATGAGAAGACCTAGGCCGTGGTAAAAGTGATAACGAACTCCCGTCTCAAAGGTCACAAGCTTATCTGCTTCGACAAAGGACTTAAGTCCGTGGGCACCAAAGGCGCCGAAGAGCACAGCGAGAAAAAGTAAAAAAGAGCCGGTCACGAGCGAGCGTTTAGCCTGGGGATTTAAAGTCACGGAGAAAATCCTTTTTTATCAATGGATGAGTATTTAAATTTCCCTGTACCATGAGCGGTGTTGGGAGAGGACAAATATTTCTCCTGGATTTTCATATGATTAGAGATTGTTCCAGGGGAGTGGATTTCAAAGGTCATTTCGTTATCTAGATCGTACTTATTGATAGATTTAAAAAGCTCGATAAAGTTCATGCTCTAAGCTTACGTCTTTCCCGAAGGGAGGTAAAGGTTCTTCCCTTTTCCTTCCACCGCGTTTTTAATGGAAAGCCTAAGGCCTGCGGAGTGACCGATTGCTTTTGCCGTTTTGTCACTTTGGTGACCTGAGTAGGCCCGACCTAAACGGCGATAGATCAGCTGGGAGTCAACATGAAGCTTTTTCTCCACTATAGCGAGAGCTTTTTTGTCTTGCTCTGAGTACCGAGTTTTTACCTCTATCATCTTATGATCGAACCCCTCGGCCACTCCCAGAAAAAAAGAATTCTTTGAACGAATTCCTTTAATTCCATGAGTTCTCTGGGCCTGTTTCCAAAGAAAGTCTAATTCCAGATCCAGGAAAGAAGCGACATAGCCTGCGAGCTTGACATTGGTAAGAGTTCCAGACACTTCCAAGGAACAGCTCTCCTGACCATGACTGATAACAGTTCGAACAATGAAATGCTTTAAAATGGAATAGATACAGGAGAGCTTTGAGTCCTTCCTTTTTCGGTGGAGCAAACGCTCAAGATAGATGGGCTCTTCTTGCTGGGCCTGATAGTCAAGATTATGCCGTAGGAGAAGCTCATTGGCCCTCATGGTGGCCAGTTCAGCTTCATGGACATTAGAACTTTGAGCAAGGCTGAGGAGTTTTTTAACTTTTTCTAAAACCCGCTCAGAAGCAACATCTCCCTCTTTGGACGAATTGGCCGTCTCAATATCCATCGTCGCTCTGGAAACTTCTTGAGGAAAGCCAAAGTCAGTACAGACTTTTCTAAACTCGCTACCGTGAGGAGAAACATCCTTGTGAAGAATCCATGTAAAGTAATGAGCTAGTTCGTGTTTAATGATGTCCCTGACCACACTGTCTTTAGCCTCGAAAATCAAGCGTTTGTTTAATGCAATTTGAAGGTAGGAGGCATCGAAGTAACCCCATTCCTTGCCTTCAAAAACGACCACTTGGATAGGATAGAGGAGGTTATTGAATAAGAAGCGACTGCGTCTGACTTCTAGCCCCAAAGAATGGACAATTTCCCGAACAATGGTTTCAGTTTTTTGAATAAAAGCGATGGTCGTTGAGTCATAGATAAACATGCCCTATCCTACGTTCATTTTCATTTTGGGACAACCCGCTCTGGTGTCAATTTGCTCCCAACTAAGAAAAGTATTGGTGCCAAAAAGCACTCATTACCGAAGCGAAATCAGTATGTTATTTCTCAAATATTCCAGTCTTTATGAGGAGGAAGGGAAATGCAAAAAATGCTTTTGTCTGTCGTTTTATTTAGTCTACTTTCCGGCCTTTATTCTGAGGCTTTCGGAGGATCGCTTCACTGCAGGTTTAAAGATCAAAAGATAAACGACATCGATAAAATCGAAATCAATGATCAAAGTCTTATTATCAATAATGAGATGGAAATTCCCCTAGAGAAGACCCGAGTGATCTGTGGAAACTTCGGCCGTCAGATGCGCCTGGATGGAAGTGCATTGGGGTATCAAGTGGTGCTAAAGTCCTGCTCTACTGAAGCAAAGTTAGAAGGACATCTTATTGATTCCCTGAAGGTTGTCGCAGCTGACATCCAGTGCTTCAGAGAAGAGTTAAAATAATTCTTGTAAAAAGTTCAGGGCTTAAGCTTCTGACATTTTTTTAAAGTATTTTGTTCATGCTTTAATTAAGGAGAATCCTCATGCTTAGCCATTTTATCCTTTTCTTGTGTCTGCTGACTCCGGCACTGACGAGTGCTCAAGTTGAATCACGTTTCAACTTCACCGGACAAAACGCTGATGTGCTTAAAGTAGAGAAAGAGATCAAGATCTATACACCTGAGACGGTGGAAATCCCCAGCACATGCACTCGACAAGTGCCGGCAGGACAAAGAGAAGTGTGCTACGATGAGACTCGCTATCGGCAGGAGTGCTCTTGGATTCCTTCTTATCAGAACTGCTGGAATGATACTGATAGAGTCTGCCGAACTTTACCAATGACTAGACAAGAGTGCGTGGCCGGGCCAAATCGCAGAGTTTGCACAGAACGACCTTCAAGACGGGTTTGTACTGACCGAGAAATTCGTGAGGTTTGTCGCACCACCGCCAATGGAAGACGACATTGTCAATCTGTCCCACATGGTGAAAGTCGATGTACTGAAGTGGGAGGTGGAACGGTTTGTAACGAGGTTCCAGGTCAGAGAATTTGTAGGATGGTGAATTACTACGACAGCGTTTGTGATAATGTGATTCGCCGTCGCTGTGAAACTGTTCCTGGAAGAAATGAATGTCGAAGCATTCCTTACTCTATTCCTGTTTGTCAGATGGAGACAATCAATCGAACTGAGAGTTATGCATGTACCAGAACTGAAGTTGTTAACAGAGTCACCAAGAAGACCTTAAAGATTGAGACCGATATACAGCTGATCACAAATGGATTGGTGGACGAATTCTCATTGAATATCATCGCTCGAGAAACCAACCCTCAGTATAGCGCTTTCACCTTAGAAGCGTCTTTGGTGGAAGAGCCTAACGTTTTTGTTGTACTCCGGAAAAAAACGATCAAAGTTATTAAAAATGCGGAGGCAGAAATTCAGGCACGAGGAAACATAGTTCTTGAGATCCTTACTCGTGAGATGCTGCAGCTCTCTTTCCCCACGGCCGTGAGGGAAGCTGTGCTTTCGGATAAAAACAAAAATCTCCTAGTCACTTTTGATGGCAACATCTCGTCGCTAGGAACTGTTGAAGTAAAGCTCACTCATAATCCTTTCTTGTCCGGCACAAAAACGATCGCTGATCTAAGGGAGGAGTACCCATCTCCGCAGGTTGAACTTGTTATGGATAGAGCAAGACCAGCATTAAGGATTGATCTGTCCTCAGAAGTGGAGAGAGATTTTAAAAAGAATATGAAGCTTAAAGTGGTGCTTGAAACCAAGCCAGACTTAAAAGGGGAGCTTCTGAATTCAGTAAGGCCTCAGACATTTAAGAAGTTTGAAGAAATCTCGGTTCAACTTAAGTGATTTAGAAAGATTTAGCTCTATTAGAGGCCTTCGTCCCATCACAGAAGGCCTCTTCTTTTTGTAACTGCTCTAGAATAATGGTGCTGGATTTCTAAATTCTCAATAAAGTCTAAGAGATAAAGATATTCAAGAAAGACAGTCCGGATTTTACAAAAAAGTGAGGACCTTTGGTCCCCACTTTAAAAACAATATTTAACCGCCGCCTTCTGAACGCTTTTTCTCATGATAGGTGAAAGCTGCCTTCAAGTAGTTTCTGTTCATACGGGCAATGTGCTCAATGGAAATACCTTTAGGGCATGTGGCCTCACACTCGGCGTGGTTGGTACAGTTACCAAACCCGAGTAAGTCATGGGTCTGTACCATATCCAGAGCACGTTTGGGGGACTCAACGGCCCCTTGTGGAAGAAGAGCAAGTTGGGAAATTTTGGCGCCCATGAACAGCATTCCGGAACCATTAGGGCAAGAAGCAACACAGGCCCCACATCCGATGCAGGCTGCTGCGTCCATTGCTTCATCGGCAATTGGTTTAGGAATAAGGATAGAATTGGCATCAGGTGCATTCCCCGTGTTAGCGGAAACATATCCTCCTGCTGCCATGACCTTATCTAATGCCGAACGATCTACAGCAAGGTCTTTAACGACAGGAAACGCCTTGGCACGCCAAGGCTCAACAACAATAGTATCACCGTCTTTATAAAGTCTCATGTGAACCTGACAAGTGGTGGTGTTTTTAAAACCACCGTGGGCCTTGCCATCAATCATCATTGAGCACATTCCGCATATACCTTCCCTACAGTCATGATCAAAGGCAATGGGAGATTCACCTTTTTTCACCAATTGCTGATTCAAAACGTCGATCATTTCTAGGAAAGACATATCTGGGGATACATTCTCGACTCGATAGTCAACCAATTTACCTTCTGCTTTTGAATCTTTTTGACGCCAGATCTTAAGATTCAACGTCATATTTTTTGTTGATGCCATAGATGCACTCCTAATTATTTGTATGAGCGAGTTGCAAGTTTAACGTTCTCAAACACTAAATCTTCTTTGTGACGGATTGGGCTTGAGTTTTGTCCAGTGTACTCCCAAACGGCTGCGTGAGTGAAGTTCTCGTCATCACGCTTTGCCTCGTTGTCAGCTGTCTGGTACTCCTCACGAAAGTGTCCTCCGCAAGACTCATTCCTCTCGAGCGCATCGAGGGCCATTAATTCTCCTAGCTCAAGAAAGTCAGCGACCCGGCTAGCGGTATGGAGTTCGATGTTAAAGTCCCCAGTGTCTCCTGGAACGTTCACGTCTTGCCAGAACTCTTCTTTAAGTTTTCTAATACCGTCGATCGCCTTTTTGAGACCAGCCTCATTTCGGCTCATACCAACGTAATCCCACATGTAGTGGCCGAGAGCCTTGTGGAAATCGGTTGCTGTTCTTTTGCCCTTGATTCCAAGAATTTTGGAAGTCTGAAGCTTGACCGCATTTTCAGCGTCTTTGAAAGCGTTATCTTCAATCGTGACTTTCTCAAGGGGAGTGGAGGCCAGGTAGTTACCGATGGTATAAGGAGCAACAAAGTAACCATCGGCAAGTCCTTGCATGAGAGCAGAAGCACCGAGACGGTTGGCGCCGTGATCGGAAAAGTTCGCCTCACCGAGCACATGAAGACCTGGTATAGTTGATTGAAGATTATAATCAACCCAAAGTCCTCCCATGGTGTAGTGAACGGCAGGGTAAATCATCATGGGTGTTTCGTACGGATTATCAGCGGTGATTCTTTCATACATTTCAAAGAGGTTTCCATAGCGGCCGGCGATTGCTTCTTTGCCATCTCGTTTAATTGCATCTCGAAAGTCGAGGTAGACGGCTTGTTTGGTGGGTCCTACCCCCAAACCTTCGTCACAGCGAAATTTTGCCTGACGACTTGATACGTCTCGAGGGGCCAGGTTGCCAAACGATGGGTAGACGCGCTCAAGATAGTAGTCTCTTTCATCCTCAGGAATTTCAGAGGGCTTGCGGGAATCGTTTATTTTCTTCGGAACCCAGACTCGTCCGTCGTTTCGAAGGGACTCAGACATGAGAGTGAGCTTAGACTGGTAATCTCCGTGAACCGGGATACAAGTCGGGTGTATCTGGGTGAAACAAGGATTGGCAAATCCAGCACCGCGCTTATAGCACCTCCAAGCGGCTGAAGCATTAGACGCCTTAGCGTTGGTTGAGAGATAAAAGACGTTTCCATAACCGCCGCTACAAAGAAGAACTGCATCAGCAGCATAGCGCTCGAGTTCTCCAGAGATGAGGTTTCTCACAATGATTCCCCGAGCCTTACCGTTAACTAACACAAGATCCATCATTTCGCGACGATTGAACTGTTTAATTTTTCCTTTAGCGACCATCTTCATCATGCCAGAGTAGGCACCCAGAAGAAGCTGCTGACCGGTTTGTCCTCGAGCATAGAATGTACGTGAAACTTGAGCACCCCCGAATGAGCGATTGTCAAGATATCCGCCATATTCACGAGCGAATGGAACACCTTGAGAAACCATCTGATCAATAATGTTGTTAGAGACCTGAGCTAGACGATAAACGTTTGCCTCGCGAGAGCGATAGTCACCACCTTTAATAGTATCATAGAAAAGGTTTCTAACCGAGTCTCCGTCGTTAGGATAGTTCTTGGCAGCGTTGATACCTCCCTGAGCAGCAATCGAGTGGGCACGGCGGGGAGAATCTTGAATACAAAATGAAAGTACATTGTAACCAAGTTCGGCCAGTGAGGCAGCTGCTGAGCCACCAGCTAGCCCTGTTCCCACAACAATCACCGTGAACTTTCGTTTGTTCGCCGGGTTCACACGTTTCATTTCGAATTTATGTTTGTCCCATTTTTCTGAGAGGGGTCCGCTGGGGATTTTTGCATCGAGATTAAAACTCATATTACACTCCCTTCATATAGGCCCAAACCGAAAGGAAGGCGAAGCCTCCACCAATCAGAAGGGCATAGAGATAACTGATGTTCTTGACTGTTTTGTAATACTTCGGATGATTGGCACCTAGAGATTGAAAAGCTGAAGCGAAGCCATGGGCGGTATGAAGTCCGGCACAGATCATCGAGAAAACATACCAGGCCACATTTATTGGACTTTGGAAGTACTCCATTGTCGTGCGATAGAGGTCTCTTACTTGGATGCCATCGACCGAAATAGTGTAGTAGGTTCCGAATTTAAGATTCTTAAGATGAAGAATGATAAAGAGTAAAAGGACTAGACCCGTATAAGGCATGGTCGCCGACATGAAACTGATCCCCCGTCCCGTCCACTTTTTTACTTGATACTTGCCTCCTGCCTTTTTATTTTCAAAATTAAGTCGGAAGGCCAGATAAAGGTGCAAAAGGAAAACTCCCGTAAGGCCTGCTTCAATAACATAGAGGAGAGGACCAAGACTTACGAGCTTGTGGGCGTAGAGATTGAAGGCATCAGAACTCACCATCAATAAAAAGTTTCCAGAGAGGTGACCAACAAGAAATCCGCAAAGGAGGAGTCCCGTGATCGCGACTAGATGCTTTCTACCAATGGAAGATCGGAAGTAATGATTAACAGCGTTTGTCACCATACAAAACGACTCCCTTTGAAAAGAAAAATAAATGAAACAGTCTTTAGAATGACCCTCTAAATGTATCAGATTTCCATGACTTGTCAGAGTAGATTTTGCTTTTTTCTATGAGCTGGAAGTAAGACATTTTTCGGCCATCATAAGTTAAGCGGGGGCGATGTGTTATGGAGCTTTTTTCACAATGGAATAAAGCTCCAGGCATCGCTTACGGTTGACCTCATAATTAACCACTGGCCTTGGATATTCGGGAGCAAGAAGGGGGTCAGGTTGGTGAATCTCCCGAGCATTTAAATGGGCCACTTCCGGAATCCAATTCCGGATAAAATTCCCCTGAGGATCGAATCTCTCGCTCTGAGAATAGGGATTAAAAATACGAAAATAGGGTTGAGCATCACACCCAGAGCTCGAAGACCATTGCCAGCCGCCGTTGTTGGCCGCCAAATCAAAATCGAGGAGTTTTTCGGCAAAATAAGCTTCACCCTTACGCCAATCCACGAGAAGTGTTTTGCACAGAAATGAAGCGACAATCATCCTGAGTCGATTGTGCATCATGCCAGTTTCGTTCAAACAACGCATTGCTGCATCAACGATGGGGTAGCCAGTTTTTCCGTCACACCAGGCCTTAAATTCCTGACTCCCCCCAGGAAACTTGATTTGATCATACTCTCTTTTAAATGAACTCTTTGCGACATGAGGAAAGGAGTCAAGGATCATCTGATAAAAATCCCGCCAGATAATTTCTGAAACCCAAGTTTTAGACCCCTCTGAGCGATGAGAGACACCCAGGCGAAGCATGTCTCTAACCGAAAAATTTCCATGGCGAATATAGGTAGAGAGGTTCGAAGTTCCTTCAATCGAGGGAATATTTCTCGCTTCACCGTAGTTGTTGATCAAAGAGTCGAAAGCTTTAAGACGTTTTAGGGCGTGTTTGCTGCCACCGCTTAAGAGAGGAGGTGTTTCAATGAAGGCCATCTCTTTGTACCAATCGTATTCAAGAATATTTTTAGGGTTTGAAAACTTCTTGAGCTTTTTAAGATCACAGTTGAATTCGGGAATGATTTTATTTTGGGACTCGAAATTTTCAAGCCATTTGTTTTTATAAGGAGTGAAGACCTTGTAGATCCCTCCTTGATTAGTGAGGACCTCGTGCTTCTCGAAAAAAACGCAATCTTTGAACTGCTCAAAGGAAATTCCTAATGAGATTAGTTTCTTACTGACCTTTAAATCACGATCCTTGGCATAAGGTTCATAGTCTCGGTTAGAGAAAACTTTGGAAACATTTAGTTCTTTGGCCAAACGAGGAATTTCTTCCACGGGATCACCGTAGCGGATAATAATGGAGGAGCCCTTCTTTTGAGCTTCTATTTCCATTTCCTGCAGAGACTGATAAATGAAGGTTAATCGTCGATCGTGTTTGTCTTTAAGTTTCTCCAGAATGTTTCGATCAAAGATAAAGGTGATGACTGTCTCTCCAGCTGCAAGGGCGTGGGAAAGAGCAGCGTGGTCATAAACCCTTAAATCTCGGCGTACCCAGCATAAACTAGTCATAGGTAATAATTATCCTAAAAATAGGCCATTGAGCAGGGCCATTTTTTATTTGTCCTAGATTTGTATGCAACTTAAGAAGTGCATTGAAAGCACCAAATTAATCTTTTTTATTTCTTCATTTCTTTTTCAAATAAATCGTCTTCAATATCTGCTCTGGCCTAGGGGTTGCGTCCGGAGAAATGTCACCTTTTATAACAAGGATTTCTTTGGGATTATTTTTATTTCTTAAATAAGAAAGAACGACGTCCCCTTCAGCATCAATAGTCTGAACGATGGTAATGGCATCCGGGTCGCTCGCACCAATTCCCATGACTTCCTGTTGGCGTCCATACTTGTAAGAAAAATCCTCTCTTAACTGTTTTAGTCTTCCAAGATCCACATCTTTGTGAGCACGCTTAGCACCCACCAGAACTCGAGATTTAAGAAGGGCCTGAAGCTCCGGCGCCCGATGCTGGCCGTATTCTCCTACGACCATTGCTCCCATGGCAAAGGCCTTTCCGACGTCTCGACTTTTTGAAGTGGAGTAGCCGTAACTAATACCATACATCGGTCCAGTCTCAGAGTGATCTCTAGCCATTTGAACAAGGCCGTCGCCAAAGACATCATTGTTATATTTTTCGAAATCTTCCAGCGCAGCCTTCCTGATGACATCCGGAGAAGTGTTTCCTCGAATTTTTCCTAAGACAGCATTAGAAGCGTTGTGAGAGGTCATTTCACTAAACATTTGAATAATTTCCGCCTCACTTTTTTCGGCATGCTTTGAGGCGAGTCCCCTCCAGGTGATGTCATCTGAATACCAGCTTTTCATTTTAAAGTTAAAGAGTTCTTTGTCTTCAAAAGTCGCTTTTCCAAAAAGAAGTTTAAAGTCTTCATCAACGAAGCCTAAGGCGATTCGTTCCACTCCATTTTTCGGATGAGTGTAGTACAAGTTATTTTTAGTAAAAATATCTGATGCCCTTTTATGTAACTTGTCCCAAGTATCCACGGGATTATTTCTTAAATCATTGACTAAAGAAGGATTGACCTGCATCTCTCGTTTGATTATTTCCCGGTAAAGGCGTGGATCAATGTATTCCACTCCATCCATTTGAGCGATTTTCTTCCCATTTTTAAGTTCCATTTTGACCGCAGGTCTACTGTAAGGAGTTACGAGATCGATGGAGTTTTCTATTGGTAAACCAAATTTAAGTCTTTCCGTAAGATCATCGACCATGTAGTCAGTGGACAGAATCCCATGCTTAATGATTTTTCTCCACTCATCCTGGCTGCGATAAATATCTGCATTTGGATCGAGAATCCTCGGAGGAGGGAGTCCTTCCTTCATCAGGGCGTAGGAAAGGGCCAGTTCTCTTGTACTTCTACCGTTGCCGTTTGCAAGGGGATGGATTGAAACAAGGTCACGTTGAAACTTTGAGACAAGATTGACATACTCATCAAGTTTTTGAGGCGTATTTAAATCTCCAAGGAGTGTCCTTTCTCTTGTAAACCAGTCCATGAGGTCATCGACCATGGCGTTCACTAGACGCTGAGTTGTTTTTAACTTGGTGTTGTCTAGGTCAGCTTTTTTCTGTTTTAGAGCGTTGATATCATCCGTTAGTGCTCTGGCCTCTGAGGAATCTACTTGAAAGGCACGAAGTTGATCTTCTTTGTTCTTGATTAAATCCGGAAGACCCTGATACTCCTCAATCTCTTTGACCAGGGCTTTGTGATTTTTTCTGATGAGATCTAAGCCTTCTTTTTTTACAAGATCCACATTGGGGTACTGGATCTCACCGTAAAATCCACCATCGCTCGTTTTACCATATTCAATCCATGTCAGGTAAGGGTTATCCATGATTTCTTTTTTGACGGTATCAGAAATGGGATTTGAGTAGGGAACATTTCCATACCAATGCCCTTCACGGATGACTCCCATGTCTGTCGCTGGAACGTTCTCTACGCCTCCCTTCATCATCTTCCTGTGAATTTCAAGAAGAGTTTCTTTGGAGATGGCCGGCCTTTCTTTAAGGAGGTAAATTCTTGCATCCTTAAAATTATTGAAGGCTTCCTTATCATACCGGCCAGCAAGAGCAGAGTTGCCAAATTCTTTGCGGCCTAAAAGCACTCCATCGAGTTCATCTACTGTGTGCGCGTAGTCGATAAAATAAAGGGAGTCTAGGTTGTCGACAATAACTTCGGAATTAGACGTTGAATTTCCAAATAGTTTTTTGAAAAATCCTTGCTGGTCTTCATTAGTTTTTGAGCGGATTAATCGTAAGAGTTCTTCGTGTCTATCGGGATAATCTTTTTTTAGAATGTCTTCGGCGAATCCACTAAAAAGAGTGTCTCCAGGTTTAATGAGCTGACGAACTGGAGGTCTTCCGGCGAGACCCGCGCGGATGAGAAGCTCAGCTTCATCTTTCGTAAAGCCTCCGCTAACGAGAATCCCATACTTTTCCCGAAGTTCTAGAAAACTATACTCGAAAACACCATTGTTTCCTCCGGCGAGGTGCGCCCGTTCCAGAGTTAGAGCGAGATTCTGTCTCTCTTCAAGAGAGGCTGGTGTTCGCTTAATCGTTTTTAAAGCTTCTTCAAAGCGTTCTTTTTCCCCTAGCTTGGAATTGTCGATGACACTTTTATAACTAGGAAATGTATCTTCAACAATTTGCGCTCGCGCTTCTCCATTGACGACATGGGCCTGATATTTTTGTAGAAGTTTTTCTTTTATTACTCCTTCTGGCATCTTTTCTATTTCAAGGAAGAGTTCTTTTTCTGCCATGAGGATGTTTTCCTTTGGCATTGACTTGGCGAGATCTCCATACTGCAATTCTGGGTATAAGTGACGAATGATTTCGTTGAAATCAACATCTTCTTGAAAAAGAACTTCTTTCAAGTGTTCATTTCTTTTGATTAAAACTTTTTCCAGAAGCTTCTTTTCTAGGTTAACGACTTCCTGGGGACTCTTTTTAAGTTTAGCCTCTTCAATCTTTCCAATGATGAAGTCAAAGTTCGATTCAGATTTGCCGAGGGTTCTGGCGACCGCCCCAGAGGCGGCTAGTTTAGGGGCCCCTAGTCGAAAGAGCTTATCAAAGCTCCTCTCACCGGCCTTGAAGGCAAAGGCCGTCATGGGATTTTCGATCGGATACAAGATGATTTTGCCGCTGGACTTTAATACTTTCCCGCTAAACATCAATACTTTGCCGGCCTGACTCTCAGCTACGTAGAGGGTGGCACCTTTGGAGATATGACTTAAAGTAAGAAAGGATTCTTTGACGACTTTTCTTGCCGGCGAACCAAGATATTTACTGATCGCCTTCAATGAAGCTTCCACTGCTCCTTTTGCAACTTTCACCACCTGGGAAGCCTTTAATATATCATCAACCTTCGTCGTCGCCTCCGAGGCAACTTTAGCAATCTTGGAGTTTTTGATTGCCTTAAGTCCCGCGCTAGAGACCTTGAATATCTTGGCAATCTTGGCGCCTCCATTAATACCAAATTTGGCGGCGGTGATAAGACCTCCAGTTAAAAACGCCGGCACCACTTCTGCCACCAGTGTTCCGGTCATCGCACATACACCGTTGACCATAGCCTTACAACTGATACAATCAAAGCTCTCAGTAGGTTCCAGACACTCACTAAAGTGCGGAACACCCGACCACTTGTTGCAGAAGATGTCATTTTTAAGCCACTCTTTGATAGCACCCATAAAGCCCGCCCAAAGCTTTTTCATGGTGCCAGGAAAGTCACTGATGAGCATGTCAAATACACCCGGGTCTTCAGAAGCCTTGGCCAAAGCAAGTTGAGAGGTGGAGGAGTGGTCTTCGGCACCACTCACCCAATCCCAGAACTGGGTCATTTTTTCTCCCACTTTTCTTCCACCTAATTTTAAGAGATCCCAGGCTCCTTCAAAAAAGGAGACGACCGCTTTAAGAAAACCGGTGGCCAGTTGAGTGGCACAGCTATCATCTCCTAAGTGACAGTCCTTGAGCTTCATTGTCTGAGGCATCATCATCTCAGCAAGGTAGCCGCCGGTTCCCATGGCGGAAGCAGTGAGGACGCAGGAGAGATCATCGTTACATTTCTTTTTAATCTCTTGTTTTTTTGGTTCTGTGCAGCTGAGCTCTGTTGGCCGAGAGTTAAGGGAATCGCTGAGCTTACAGCTGGCACTCTCACATCCTAGCTGAGTTTCGAGATCGGTCTGATGCTTTTGCAGTTCTCCTTCGAGGTGCTTGATCTCAGTGATGAGTTTCCAGCAGTCTTCAGTGATGCCGTTTGCCTCAAAGTGATTTTTCAGATCGGCCTTGGGCCCTTCAGATGGAAGACATTGTTTTTGATAGAGCTCTCCCAGTGCCTCAAGACGATCAATAATCTTCTCAACACACTCTCCATTCTCGCAGCTCGGCTGTAGAGCTTCGGCCAGGGCGAGGGTCACGGGCCCCAGTGAAGCCAGGGAGGATAAAATAAAAAGGATAGAAAGCTTAAAGGCAATGAACTTTTTCATTCACTTAGATTCCACCGCAGTCTAGTCCCGATATGAGATCACTAAAATCTTTGTCATGCACTTCGTTTTGAGTGAGCCGGAGGGCCTTGGAGTAAATGATTTTCCCGCGGCACTCGATGTAGTAGGACTTCTCGGCATAGGATTTCCCTTGATGCTCATAGCTAACACCTATTCGATGTATTTTGTGGCCGTGTTTACTTACACTGACTTCGTACGGAAGAAAACCTAGGACATTGGCCCCCACCGTCTGCGCCCACTTCTTTCTAGAGGTCTGATACTTTTCCTGAGTCGTGGCGAGAGATTTTATATCTAGCTCCAATTCTGCAGCGGTATCGGTAAAAGAGATATTGGAGCGCTGACCATTTTTCTGAGGAGAGAAGTAGACAAAGGGCATACCAAAAAGTTCCTTTCCAAGTGTCCAGCCCGTTTTCTCGCTGATAAAGATCGAGCGCGACTTTTTTTTGAGCTCTAAAGATTTAGCGTGGGAAGTAAGAGAAAAGTTAGCTAAAATTAATAAGGCAATGAAAATAGCTTTCATTTCTTAGGACTCCTGTTAGGGATCCTTTCGGACAAAACGATGCAAGTGTTAGTTAAAAATTCTTTAGTTTATTGTGACTTCGAGGCGCTGGACCTAGTTCCGACATTCTGGAGTCCTGATTGTTATTATCCCGGGGACGCTTTTTCATTTGCCTCACTTATGGACCTGAGTGTTTCACTCAGGCAGTCTCCTTTTTTTTTCCTTGATGCCCGATTGTCCTTTGCACTTTCCGCTTTGTCGCCCGTTTCCACTTTTTTCCATGGATTAGGTCCCTTAGGGACAGTCGCCGCTTTCTCCCGAGTATCGTCGGGTAATTCTTCGGAACAGATGTCGATGTTAACAAAGTACTTCAATGAGTATTTTCCAAACGCTCCAGTCTTCTCAAAGGCCCCCTATCAGCAAATCTTGACCTTCGGTGAGGGGAGGGTTGATGAAGAACTTTGGGACCAACTGGCCGTGGGAGGATTTTATGTTTTAGGCTTTTTGGAAAAGCCCATCGAGGCCCCCAAAAAACCTTTTGAGGTTTTTGGAAAGCTCTGGCCTTGGGGAAGTCCCACAGAATTTGGATGGTTCTTTCAGGAAAATGATCTGGGTTTGGATAACTTTTACTTTTCTAAATTCAAAAAACTAGGTTGATTGATTAAGAATAAGATCAAGTCTTACCATATTGTTAAAGAGAATGTGTTGACCATCCTCGAGAAATGCATCACTAGGCATCGGGCCTTCTTCAAGATTTTGCAGGATAGAAAGTTCGTCTTGTGAGAGTTCTTGAAAGTGAATCTTATCTTTTTTATCTCGAAAAAGGCACAGGACATGGGGACGTTCGAAGATCTCGATCTTTCCTTTTTCTGCTTCCTGAAGCATTTTTAAAACGTCAAACTCCAGACTTAAAAATAGCGCCGTTGGGTTTAGATAAACACCACTTAGAAATGGAAAGGCTTCAACAGAAGTTTTGACATCGTTAAGAGCGAGTTCAAAATAAGCGAGCTCAAAAAGGTAGGGGGGGCAGTCACCTTCTATTGCTTTTTGTTGAAGGTACTCTGGAAAAGAGATATCGATGTAGTTTGATTCATACTCTATGGTGACAGCTTTCCAATTTAAATCAGAGAAAAGGGTGAGGCTTGGAAACATCTGTTCTAATGAATTCATTTCCTCATCCCTTTTGAAAGTTTCAAACTTCTATTTTTTAGCTTTTTTTGATTTCTCAGGCTTCACATCCTTATGATCCGGATGGTGGGCCTTATGATCATGAGCTTCGTGATGGGCCTCTTCATGATCGTGATCAACATTAGCATCACTCACATGGGAGTGCTCTTTATCATGGCCAATTTTTTTCTTAGCTTCTTCATGGTGATCTGCAAAAGCATTGAGGGAGAGAGCGAGGATTGCAATAAGTGTCATTAGTTTCATAGGAGCTCCTTTTAAGCCGACGTTGACATTTCGGTGTTATGACGATGATATATGAGGTTTTATGACTGACTACCCGGTAGAAAAATACATAGATCTGGAAAATAATCCCTATCTTCTTGGTCGGATAACTCTGAATCAAGTTAAGGAAGAATTCAGTGCTGAAGTTGATATCATCCATCGGGAATCCCACAAAATATTTAGGCACGTCGATATTATCTATCGCCAATTGAGTGCTGAAGAGGCGTTGATCCTTGGTATTCAGCGTCTTAGGACTTTTCTTGAAGCGATCGAGAGAGCTGATAATTCTGATTTGCACTAGAGGTAAAATATGAGTACTTTTAAAGTTAAAGACATGAGCTGCGGACACTGTGAAAAGGTGATAAAGGAACAGCTCTCGCGCGAAAACTCATCGGTTCATGTCGAAGTTAATATCCATAACAAGACTGTTAGGGTTCAAAATCTCTCTGATGATAGAGTTTTCTTTATTCTTAAAGAAATTGGCTATACTTCTGAAAAAGTGAAATAATAAACTAAGGCGAACTTAAGGATTAGTGTGCTGCAGTTAGAACTATTTCCACGGACGGAATTCAAGTCACTCTCGGACTTCCAAAAACTGGAGGAGGTTCAGTTATCTCACTCCGATAAAATTCGGCTCGTCTCTCACCTTGCCTTCTTTGAAACTCCCAAGTCCAATGATGTTATTCGTCGACAACATTCAAAAATGGTGGATAAGATCCTAGGCTTTCGTCAACGCTACATCGAAGAGATGCTAGTGGCCCAGGCCCGAGGCTTTGAACCTGAGGGATCCCATGAGACATGGGGGCCCGGACTTCACAATGGGATTCAAACCTGGGTGGGACTGGACCTTCAAACCCTACAAACACCCTATTCAGAATGCCTCCGTATTCTTCAGCTCCTAAAAATTAAACCATATCAACACATCATTGATTTAGGAGCTGCATATGGGCGGATGGGAGTAGTCATTGGCGGACTTTACTTAAAAAATTCATTCACAGGTTATGAATACGTAAAGGCCAGAGTTGATGAGGGAAATCGTATCTATCACGAACTCGGATTTCAGCGCTCTCAACTCATTCAACAGGATCTTTTCCATAAGTCCTTTGAACTCCCCGAAGCTGATGTTTATTTCATTTATGATTATGGCCAGGTAGAGCACATTGATCATACGCTAAAGCAAATTGAGGCAATTGCTTTCAAAAGACCGGTGAAGGTGGTGGTGAGAGGAACTTTCACCCGCCAGATCATAGCCAATCGTCATCCGTGGCTAGATCCGAAGTACCAGGGAAAACTTGAAGAAGAGTTTTCGATTTATACTGCCTATATCGTTTGACAGCGCCAGGGGTCGTTCCCTTGAGGCTTCGTTTTCTTATCTGTAATGAAAAGGCATCTTTTTTTTAATTGATGGTTAACTGCCACATAAATAATTTGGCGTGAGAATAGTTTCATCTTCTCATTCCACCCTGAGGCCTCATAGAAATCGTTGATATTTTTAAAGTAGTTCTTCCATAAGAATTTTTCAAAAGACATTTCACCCATGCCTTCAAAGCCTTTTTGGGAATAACCTACCCAATGGGGGAAGTCTTTCTCATTAAAAATGTACTCCGCACCGTCAATCAGAACTTTTCCAACTTCCAGATTATGGCCATCATTAAAAGTACGAAAAGCAAAACCATTTGAGGTTTTCTCAACCTTGTCGACATAAAAGTTAGTTACAACAAACTCTTTGGGAGTCAGGGTCTTTAAGTCGAAGATTTGGATAGCGAGCATATCTTTAAAGGGGCGATTTTCCTTCAAGAACAAAACAGCGCCGATGTCAGGACTGAGGATGTAGCCATGAGATTTACTGCACAAGGGGCTCGTACCGAGGAAAAGACGGAAGGTATCAGATTGAAAAATAGTCAGTGGCAGGAGCTTCGGTTCCTCATTGAGTCGTTTATAGAAGATGTATTCACCGTAACCTCTCTCCTTTTGCTCTACGAACTTGGATGAACCTCTGATTTGAATCTCTATCCGCTGCTCTTTATGAGAACAAAAGGTGTTATCACGAGGAAAAGATTTCTCGTAGTCGTTTAGTGCCTGGGTCGCAGCAAATGACCAGAGGGAGAAAAAGAGGCTTAGAAAGATCATGTCCTTAATTTTATCGGGAAAACTTAAAGAAAGAAAGTGAGTAGATCTGTAACTCTAAGTTGCTTTTATTAAAAATGTCAGCTGGAAGGATCTGAACAGTTGTAGTCAAGTAAGTCAAAATGTCCCTCATCTATGTATCAAGACTGGAGAGAAAATTTTGCAGGAAAAGATTCACGCTGTTTTGATCTTTTATATAAAAATGGGCATGACTTTCCTCTTCTCCTACTCTTATGCAGTAGGATTCGATATCTTTTCTTAATTGAAGAGTGTCAAACATATCTTCATCAGTGGTATCATCTCCGAGAGCGACAACAACTTCAGGTTTATTGATCGTGTTATTAAGCCACTGTTGAACAAAATATCCCTTATTCGCGTGCATCGACTTAACCTCAATGACTTTTTTCCCGCGGTTGACTTGAACGGGTTGATTAAAGAGAGATTCTTCGAGCTCAAAGAAAAGTTTTGTTGCCAGGAATGCGGCAAACTCTCGAGGTGAGTTTCGGTAGTGCCAGGTGATGGCATGACCTTTATCCTCGATAAAGCTTCCTGGAGTCCTCTTAGTGTAAAGATCAAGGATCTCGATGACTTTTTCCTTCCACTGGGTGGAATCGTTGGGGATGAGATTGTGCCAGCGGTGATCCGATGGAACATAAGAATAGGCGCCATGACATGCGGCAAGTGGAAGATCAAAATCATTATCAATAAATTGCTCCTCAAGAAATTCCTTGTCCCGCCCGCTTACGATGACAAACTCACAGTTTTTTTTACCTGAGATGGATTGGATTAGTTCAATGGTCTTAGTCTGAAGTCGAACGTCCTTTGGGAAAAGGGAAATGGGAGCAAGAGTCCCATCTAAATCACAAAAGACGAGTACCTTTTTCTGATGAAGCTTCTCCATCCAGGAAAATCTACCATGCTGAGAGAGAGGTTCAATCTCTTCTCGTTTGACAGGCTGCCAGAGAAGATCGCGGAAGATGGCCTGGGCCCAGTCTGTGGCAGTATAGCCCATGAGAAATTTCTTCATCGCACTCATCTCGCCTCGTCGCTTGACCTCGGGATGATGAAGAGCTTCCTTGATCCGCATTGATGTATCTCTTATATTCCAGGGATTGATGGACATGGCGTAACTTAAAGTCGAATGGGCCCCGGCAAATTCACTTAAAAGAACCACTCCGGGGTGATCGTCTTTCTGAGACATGACGTACTCCAATGAAACGAGATTCATTCCATCCCTTCGGGAGCCGATATGCATGACTTCACTTAATTGATAGAGGGCCGAGAGTTCATTTTCAGAAACAGGATGGTAGAGATACTGAATGGGCATCCAGGTAGGAGATCCGAATTCACCGTTGATACTTGAAACCAATTGTTCGACCTTCGCCTTGAGGTTCTTATATTCCGGCACGTCAACTCTTGAGGGTATCACAATCTGCACCAGCTGAACTTTCTCTCGCTCCTCGGGATATTTTTTTAAAAAGGCTTTGAAGGCACTGAGTTTTAAAAGCAAGCCTTTGATATAATCCAGGCGATCAACACCGAGGATCCATTTCATGGAGCTTTTTTTGAGTTTAAATTTCTCCATGACTTCGGTTGTCTGAGGCTCCTCGGTCAGCTTGATGAAATGTTCAGAATCAATGGATATGGGATAAACACCCCAGGTCCGGTCTCGAGAGGGAATTTCACCTAAAACTCGCTGAACGGAGCTTCTGAAGTGATTAAGATAGGAGAGATCATGAAACCCAATGTGATCACAGGATAGGAGTGACTGAAGGATTTCTTTTCTCTGTGGAAGTTCTCGGAAAATTTCAGAACTGGGAAAAGGGATGTGAAGAAAAAAACTAAGTTTTAATTCCGGTCGTCGGGCCTTCACCAATCCAGGAACCAAGAGCAGTTGAAAGTCATGAACCCAAACAATGTCTGATGCCTCAGCACTGGTGATGATGGCATTGGCCACCAACTCATTGACTTCCTGGTAAGCTAGCCATCCTTCTTGATTGTGACGGACCATGTTTCTTTCGTAATGAAAAAGGGGCCAGATCACATTGTTACAATAAAGGTTATAGTAGTCTTCGTATTTTTGCCTAGGAACAACGATGGGATGACAAGGAAAATTATACTCAAGGCTTTTGCGAAGCCCATCAATAAGTTCGTGATCAATATCATCAGTTAAGATTCCCATCCATTCAAAATTAAATCCGAGCTTTGTTGGATTAAGGCCTTTGATGGCCGAAACCAGCCCCCCTGAACTTTGAGAAAACATTTGAAGAGCTGAATTATAGGCGACGGGTAATCGATTACTCACAAGCAGGCATCGTGGCATCTTATCCTCCGATCATTGAAACAGGCCGGATTTTAATCTAAAATTTCATCATGAATAGGCACAGAACGCTAAAAGAATGGCCCAAGGCAATTCTTTAGAGTAAAATGCGCTAAAAATCTTATGAAAACGCTTGCCCTTAGGGCCCTTGCCATTTTTTTTATTCTTCTGGTCGCCACGTCTGTGATGATGGATGTTTTTAATACCTCTTTTGGAAACGTGGACTTTTTTCAAAAGCATGGATTCACTTTTCTTTTCTTCATCACCATTTTCCCGCGACTGACACTTCTTTTTTCTTCAGTTGTTACGGGGAGCTTCTTTTGGTGGTTAGGTTTTATCTTTTGCCCCAGAATCCTGGTGGCCAGTCTTGCCACGGTTGCTTATTTTCATACTAATCCAATTCTTGTGATTTTAAGTTGGCTCGTGGCCTTGGGCGGCGAGACCATGGAGAAAGCGGGCCTTGGAAGAAGACCTCGCTTTGTCTTTAGGACCTTCCGAGGAGGACCTTTTCATGATCAAAGAAGTGATTCGGAAAGACCATCAAAACCTGTGATTGATAAAGGTGACGTGATCGAAGCCGAGTTCACAAAAAAGAACTAAATCATGGCCAAGAAAGTGCTAAGATCCAGCCTTGAACTTTCAGGTATAGCCCCAAACCTTCTTCTGCGCGATGTGGAGAACACAGCTCCTTTTCTTTTTAAGGGAGAAATCAGTCTTGAGGGAAAGGAGCGAGCTTATCTAGCCAAACTTGTTTTCTATAAAAAAAATCTCAACGCCCTAAAACATATCAATCTGTCGGAATACTTTTACATCTGTCTTGCTGCCCATTGGTCGAGTGCTGGAACTTTTGTTCCCACCAATGTCGATAACCAGATTAGGGAAGGTCTTTGGAAACATAAAGATATCCTGGGGCACATCGAGCGCATGTCAAAACTTACTATGGAGTCCTGGAGCTGGAACTATGAAGAGGTAACGAACCGTAAGTCCTATAATCCGGGGAATGGCCAGATCATGAGTACTCACGAAGGAACGTGGTTAAGTGTCGCGATTGGGGCCTACAACGCACTTATAAAATATCAGAAGAAAGCTCTGGCCGATGAAGTGGCCTATGCAATCCTCTTAGAAATTGAAAAAGAAGAAAAACTACTGATTGAGCTTCGAGAAAAAAGAGATCACATCAACTTCTTAAGATCTACTGCACTTATGGCCCACAACTTTGGAGACCTCGATCGGGTGATTGATCAGTGGGAAATGCCCTTAGATGATTATTTTAGAAAACGTATCTATAAATTAGGTCACGAGCTCAATGACCACTACTCATCAATTTTCGTTTACGCAGGCCAGGTCAATAAAACATTCTTATCGGTTGAAAATCACCGCCACATGTCCATGCGACAGGCCAGGTGCTTGCGCCGCTCCCACCAATTTCTTATACCCGTGGGGCCTTTTATGGACGAATGGGGAAGGATCCTAGGAGAATCAAAACTCCTTTCCCTGTCCGAGAAAGGAGAGATTGTTAACTGTCTTTTTGAAGGATATAAGCGCCAGGATCTCGCCTATGGTTATGCCCGTGCTTACCGAGGCCTCGTTGAATCCCTTCCAAATGGCCTTGAAACTCTCATCGCCGATATCGCTTTTGATGTGGTAGCGGAAATCAAGAAATCGAGGTTCTCGAAAATTGCTGAACTATCCAGAGAAGAATTTGAAGAGGAATTTAAAAATAAATTAGAAGCTTTCCATTGTCCTTTGACGGGACTTAAGTTTTAAGTGATGGACCGCTCTAAGAAGCGGCCCAAGAGTTAATTAATCTTCCAAAACTTCTTCTACTTCATCTGATTTAATAGTCTTTTTAATGCTCTTGCCTTCTTTCTTCGATTCTTGTGACTGAATCGTTGTATCAGGATCAGCTGTACCACTCTCAGGCTTAAACTGTAGTCCAGAAACGATGGGTGAAGTCGTTCCCGCGGCTAAAGACTCTGCATACATACTGTACTCCCGGCGGGCCTCTTCCACAGTTATCTCCTTCTTAATGATTTTATCGGCTAGATTGAGTGAGAGTATATTCATCTCTTCGCGGTCGTTTCTTGTGGAAAGTTCACCTCTGGTTCGGTCAACCATAATGGAGCCGTCTAAACGCGAGAGATCATCTATCAGATCAACAGGAACGCGATAGTCCACAGCCTGTTCAAGCACATCAGAGTGCTGCATCGGAAACATTTGATTTACCTCTTCGCGGTAGACGATTGAACGCTTAAAAGGCTCTGTGTTTTTCCAGACCACCATATCATCTGTTACGGCCCCAGGAAGACCATACTTTTCGGTAAGGCTTTTTATAGCTACCTTAGAAGTTGGGGGCCAGGACTCAGTAACCTTATCCAAACCCTCTTGAGTCACGGGCATGCTGTAAGCCGATGTGTCACTGATGTCTTTTTTTTCTTCATGCTTTTTGTGACTACATGCCGTTACCAGAAAAATGGAACTCAATAGGGACAGGGCAAAAAAGCGCTTAAACATGTGACCTCCTGGTTCATAAATTTGACTTTAATTTTAGTAGCAACGTCTGTGCCATGGTAAGATATCAATTGCGAGGAGGTTCTATGAGTCAAACTTTAGCTGCTTGCCCAAAGTGTCACGCTATTAATCGTATTCAAACCGAGAAAGTCTTTCAGGCAGTTTGTGGAAAGTGTCAGACTTCGATTCCTTTTTACGGATTGGTGAGTGAAGCCAATACTTCTGACTTTGAAAAAATCGTCCGTCATAGTGATGCCCCTGTAATAGTAGATTTCTGGGCGAGCTGGTGTAATCCTTGTAGGATATATGGGCCGCAGTTTGAAGAAGCCTCGAAACAAAATCCGAACACAGTTTTTTTAAAAGTAAATACAGAATCTGAGCAGATGCTCTCTCAGCGCTTGGGAATTAAGGGCATCCCCTGCACCATCATTTTTAAAAAAGGATTGGAAGTGAAACGAGTGCCGGGGGTTATGGATGCATCCCAGGTGAGCTCACTCCTACGATCGGTTTAGGCGATCTTTCAAAAGCATTGGAGTCAGGGACACTAGACAAATCCTCTAAGGTCCCACAATGCAATTGATCGATTGTCAGAGAAAAGCTATATTGATCTCTAATGAATTTTGATAACTCATTTAAGACTTTACCTCCCTATTTTTTTGAAGAAGTCAAACCTACACCTCTCAAGAAAGCACGACCTATTCACGTGCATTTTCTAAAAGAAGATTTAGGTCTAGCACTTTCAGACGAAGAAATCGCCCAGTGGCTCAACGGCGAGCGTTCACTGCCCGGTGAGCAGCGAATTTCTACCCGTTATGCCGGTCATCAGTTTGGTGTATGGGCCGGGCAACTCGGGGATGGAAGAGCCATATCTCTAGGAGAAATTTTAACTCCCAAGGGAAGGATGGAAATTCAAACCAAGGGAAGTGGTCTTACCCCATTTTCTCGCATGGGAGATGGAAAAGCAGTGATTCGCTCTTCGGTTCGAGAGTATCTTTGCTCTGAGGCGATGGCGGGACTTAACATACCTACAACAAGAGTGTTGGGTCTTCTTACCGGTGAAGATCCCGTCTACCGAGAAACTGTGGAGAGAAGTGCCCTAGTGGCGAGAATCTTTCCCTCGAACCTGCGCTACGGGCACTTTGAGCTCTGCTATCACTTTGGTAAGAAAGATGAACTAAAGTGCCTCATTAACTACACTCTAAAAACCTTTTTTCCCGATATGACTCTCGAGGATATGCTTCAAGAAGTGGTCAAACGCACAGCGACCCTTGTTGCTCTCTGGCAGGATGTGGGCTTTTGTCACGGGGTCATGAATACGGACAATATGTCGATTCTGGGCCTCACTATCGATTATGGCCCTTTTGGTTTTTTAGAAGACACCAACCTCTCCCATATCTGCAATCACTCCGATCACCAAGGACGCTATGCCTACGACAAACAACCGGGGGTTGCTATGTGGAACCTTGAGAGATTTCTGGTCTGCTTCATGGATTTTGTTTCGAAAGAAAAGCTACTTCAGATTTATCAGTCATATGGGGAGCATTTTCAAAAAACTTATGCTTCTTTATACCGAAAGAAACTAGGTCTATTGAAGGAAGATCCATTAGATCAAAAGCTCTTTATCGATATCCTAGGTACTCTTTCCACGCACTCCATCGATTATACTTTTTTTTGGCGAAATCTCAGTCATTACCGGCGCAGAGAGGAAAAAAGCCTTCAGGAAATCTGGGATTATTATGGGAAGCTAGAAAAACTTTCGGACTGGCTTAAACGCTATGATGAGCGCTTAAGTTTAGAATCTTGTTCGGATGATCAAAGGGCCAAGCGCATGAAAAAGCATAACCCCAAGTTCATTCTTAGAAATTACATCGCTCAAGAAGTTATCGATGAAGTGGAAAAAGGGGAAAGACTTAAACTGGGACATTGGCTTAAGGTCTTAAGTTTACCTTTTGATGAACATCCGGAATTTAAGATCTATGCTCGCCCCACACCCCCAAGTCATAAAAATCATGTAGTTTCCTGCTCCTCTTAGGTGAATTGTCTAAGTTCTATCTAAGAGGATTTAGACCCTCCTTGTGGTACAAGGTTCTATCTGGAGGATTCTATATGAAATTAATTCTTTTAGCATTTTTATGGCTTTCAATGAGTTTTTCAGTACTGGCCCGGGATCTAAAAAAATTAGAGGTCGAAGAACTCAAAAAAGAACTCGTTACTCTTGCTGGAAAGTTTACCGGCCAGGGAGATCCGGATTTCAACATACAAAATAAGCTTGAGCCTTATGTAAAACGTCTGTTAGAGCTTAATCCTCAGCCTCCAGTGAAAGATCGCCTCCCACTTCTTTATGGTGTGTGGAAGCAGGTTTGGGGTCCCTATGATTATCAAAACGATGATCGTGGAGTTGACCCTACGATAGGAGTCAATGAAATTTACCAGGTGGTTGACCCAGATAACTTCTATTACAACGTTTCACCGAACTATAAAAAAGGGGATCGTTCAAAAGAGAAGATCAATTACCTTAAAGGTCACTATTCCCTAAGTGAAACTGACCCCAATGGTCTTAATGTTCGATTTCTAAAGTTTCCTGGAATGAGTAAGCGTCCAACTCAGAGACCAATTTACGATTATGTGAAAGAAGCTGAAGACGGTACACTTCCCAACAAAATTACCGTGGTTCCTACCTTCATCGTGAGAATCTTCTTCGGCGGAGGAACTCTCCGGGAAGTTTATACTGACGAAAATCTTCGCATCCTCTATGGCACCAATAGCAAAGAGTTTAAAAAAGATTATCTCTATATCATGACGAGAATCTAGCGTAGATTTCTCAGTGCCTTTTTAATTTCAGAAATTTTTATTTGCTGAGCGTGGTCTTCCATCCACGCTCTAATTTTCTTACATTCACTGGTAACAATCTCCAAAACCTTTAAACGGGCCTCGTCCTTGTCGTCGGTCTCAATTACATGCCACGGGCAATCTTGTGACGTAGTTTTCTTAATCATCTCCTCATGGGCCTTCATGTATTCATTCCACTTGGAGCGATTTTTAAGATCGTCTGGAGTAATCTTCCACTGCTTATAGGGATCCGAGAGGCGCTCCTCGAATCTCTTAAGCTGTTCTTTCTTTGATATCTTGAGGCAGATTTTAATGATCTTGACTCCATCATCCGAGAGGAGCTTCTCAAACTGATTGATCTCGGAGTACGCCCGCTCCCAGGTTTTTTTGTCGATGAGTTTATCAACCCGTTCTACCAGGACGCGTCCATACCAACTCCGGTCAAAGATCGCAATCATGCCGGGCAAAGGGATTTTCTGCCAGAAGCGATAGAGGTAGTGGCGACCCTGCTCATCTTGAGAGGGCGCTCCGATGGGATGCACCTGATAACTTCGAGGATCGAGGTTTTCGGTGATCCGGCGGATGGCACCGCCTTTCCCGGCCGCATCCATGCCTTCCATTACAATGATAACGCGCTTTTTACTGTGATAGGTTCCCTGCTGAATCCTTAGCATCTTAAGCTGAAGGGATTTCAATTTTTCTTTATTTTCATTGGGCATGGTAGATGGCCTTGGTAAAGTGTGTTGAAATATCCTTAAGGGTTGTAAATAAGAAAGAAGATTCAATGAGTTCTAGATCTACGTAAAATAAAGTTAAGTTCATTTTACTTCCGAAGCTTAAGTCTCGTACATGGTAAAGTTTATAAGTTTTCGATATCTATTTTGAAAATTTCAATAATTTACTTTTAGGTCTGCCCTTAGTACTGGAGGTGTCGGTCTAGCGAAGCTCCTGTGACGCCCTCATCACCATGGGGTAGAGGATATTTTCTTGGAGGGTGGCATGATTTATGATGAGGCGATCAAGTTCATTGATGTGGTCCATGTAACGTTTAAGAACACTGCCTCTACTCTTTAATTGAAAATGTCCCTTCATCTCTTGCAGACGAATAAGATAGCTTCTAAGCTCATCGTGCTCATCGAGAAGAGAATAAATGGGAAATTGCCCCATCTCCTTTTTCCCTTCTTCGATCAGGGGATAAAACTTTCCTTCTTCAATCCAAAGGTGGTTTTCCACCTTTTCCATAAAAAGATCCAGAAGCAAAGGAAACTCGATGGGAATGTCAAGCCGGTAAAGGCTCTGCATGAAGAGACCGTTCAAGGCCTTAAGTTCTACGAGTTCATCCTTCAATTTCTCATGGCATGTCTCCCGAACAAAGAGAAGTAGCTCCGGGAGACGAAGATCAAACAATCGTTTCATGACTAAACTTGCGGTACATGATCCTGAAGCTGGGTAATGCCTTTGGCCCGGGCACAGCCAGCACAGCAGAAGTAGTCGTCTCCAGACTCCATCCCGTGGCCTATGATCTGGGTACCACAGGTCTGACAAACTGGAGCAAGCATAGCGATGGCGCACTCAAAACAGTCGAAGGTGTAAGTTTTGTCGTGAGAGATAATTTTAAAAGTTTTATGATAAGCATTGCCGCATTTATCGCATCTTTCCATGGGTTTCCTCCTGGAAGTTAAATTCTAGGACAGGATAGAAAAGTTGGATGCGAAAGAGAAAGTGGCAGGGTTTCTTGACTTGATTTATAATACTTTTATTAAGGGGGAATGATGACTCTTCTATTCCGGATTTTGTCCGTATTGTATTTTTTCTTTTATAATAAGGTTTTTAAAGAAAAGAGATTATTGAAGAATCTCAACACTGCACCGAATGGTCTTCAGTACAAGATGTATTCAGAAAGAATCATCTTTATACCACTGAAAAATACATTTTATCTTAAGATTTTGAGAGAAAATTTTTGGCATCGTTTCTGTAAAAAAATTGGACTTGGTGTGGAGTTTCAAACACAAGATGCAGATTTTGATAAAAATTATTATATTGAGGCTGATCAAAAATTTGTCCAGACATTCATTCAAAGTAACGCTGAAGTTAAAAAATTGATTACGAAAATTTTAGTCAAAGGCGTCAGCTCACTTCAATTTACAGGCAGAGGGGGATTAAAAATAAAAATTGGAAAAGTTGTGCCCTCTAGTTTATTTGAGGAGATCTTAGAACTTAAAAAATTAATTGAGAGTTTAACTGATAGCTACCGCGAAAAAGACTCTTACCTTCAGTCAGCCTACTTCCTTGAATTAGTTGTTTTGGCGCTCGGCGCTTATGGTATATCATCCACAATAACATTACAGTTTGATAGAGGGCAAACTCACCTTGATCCTTTTGGGCTTTTTGGTCCGGGACTGATCTTTGGTTTTTTGATCATTCTTCTTTGGATTTTACTGTGTTCCCTTTTTCTTAAGAGATCCTCTCGTGCCCCAGTTCTTCTACTTGAATCCCTGGGCTACCTTATCCTTACTTTATTTGGAGCAGGTCCTCAATTGATGTTCGATCTAAATCAATTACTTGATTCAACAGATGCAATAGAAGTTCTTGCAAAAGTTAATAGAGTAGAAGAGCGCGTAATAAGAAAACGAAAGGGGAGTAATACTATTTATCTCATTCATCTCCAAATTCCTCATAATAAGTTTAACATTCCTGAACGTCTAGAAGTTAACTCGATGGATCTAGGTCAATTCAATGAAGGACAAGGAGTTTCCATCTCCATTAAGCAAGGCTTTTTTGATTCTCCCTACATCGCGGGCTTTTCACCGGCCACTTTTACTGAAGAGAAGCCTTTAACAATTTCCTCTGCAGAATTAGAGGCCCTGGTAAATTATGAACCCAATACAATAAAAGATTGGGAATCGATCCCTGGGTTAACGTGGCAAGAGGAACGTTATTCATCAGGGAAACTCCGCCAGCGAGAACCAATGGTGGAGGGGCGGCAGCATGGCATAGGTTCGTATTGGCATGAAAATGGTGTTAAATATGCAGACATCCCTTGGACTATGGGAAAGAAGAACGGCAAATTCACCCTCTACAGAGAAGACGGATCGATGGATCAGTCCTTGTGTTACCTGGAGGGTGCGCTCCATGGCGTCTCAACGTGGTATGACAAGGAAGGTCAGGTGATCTCAAAAGGGGTTTATCAAGGGGGAAAGTTAGTTAAAGATTTACTCAAGTAAAGCTCATTAATCCATGGCTTCATGGACTTGAGAACTTGTTTATGATATTCTCCCAACACTTATCCGGGGGTGCCCAGGTTTCGACGGGGAACTAGAAGGATTGAGTGCGTGCAGAGGTTGATCGACAGGCCTCTTCAAAAGTCGATCACATGTTAATCGGCAACGATTACGCAATGGCTGCTTAATTTAACTACGTTAAATTGACACCTGAGGGGCCAGCACCGATAACAAAAAGCTGGTAAAGACGTTGGCGGAACGTCCGAAATCTAAACCGCGAAGAGATCAGGTGTTGTTACTCTTTAAAAGCAACGACTGTTTGTTGGTTCAGTAAAAATCAAAAATAGTATTGGTACTAACTTACCAGAGACGCACGTGGGACTCTCTACTGGAAGGTTTTTCGGACGTGGGTTCGATTCCCACCACCTCCACCATCGTAA
>JBEIFX010000008.1:0-82970 GCA_040382195.1 Halobacteriovoraceae bacterium
GAGTTCCTAGCTCCTCCCTAAATCTTATCCTCAAATCATTCTTAGAATCACAGCAAGCTGTAATAAAAGAATGATGAGAATAAGAACCCTCATTATCTCTTCCATAAGAAACCCTTTGTTGGGCGCCCTTCATTGGGCGTCAACGGAAGCCCCCTACAGAAGCCTCGCGATCCTAATTAATTCGTTCATTTTTCGTCTTCGTTTATCTTGATTAAGAGACTGTTATTTAGTTAGAGAAAAGCCAAAAGGTAGCGCATACCTTTTTGATCTTGATTCGAATGTTTTTTTGTGAGTAGAATAAAGGCAGATAAAGAGGTGGGAAGAGTTGTCGCTCCTCCCTAAATATTACCCTTGGAACATTCTTAAAATCACAGCAAGCTGTAACAAAAGAATGATGAGAATAAGAACCCTCATTATCTCTTCCATGAAACTCCTTTCATCAAGGGCGCCCTTCATTGGGCCTCTTATGGAAGCCCTACTTTGCAAAAAGGTATGCGCTACCTTTTGGACTTTATGCTTGACTTAAAGCGCCAAAAGATGGACTAAGGCTCATGACAAAATTTAGCGATCTCCCCCTCCTTGAGACGATTTTAAAAAACGTCCAGGCGGCTGGTTACGAAACTCCCACTCCCATTCAGGCCCAATCCATCCCTTCCCTCATTGAAGGAAGAGATCTCCTTGGAATTGCTCAGACCGGCACAGGAAAAACAGCGGCCTTTACTCTTCCGATGCTCCAAAAACTCGCTGGAAGAGACTTTAGTCTTACCCCTTCTGAGCCTCGCTCCTTGATCCTTGCTCCTACCCGGGAACTTGCCTCCCAGATAAAAGAGCAGATCGATAAGTACGGGAAAGACCTAAAACTAAAGAGTGCTGTGATCTTCGGTGGTGTGGGCCAGGCGAACCAAATCAATGCCCTTCGGGGAGGGCTCGATATTCTCGTCGCGACCCCGGGACGCCTCTTGGACCTCATTGGCCAGGGCTACTGTAAACTTCGTCAGATTGAAATTTTTGTTCTCGATGAAGCAGACCGAATGCTTGATATGGGCTTCATCCATGACGTAAAAAAAGTCATCGCCCTTATTCCTGAAAAGAGACAAACGATGCTCTTCTCGGCCACCATGCCTCAGGAAATCATTGGGATTTCACAGAAGATTCTTAAAAACCCGGTGCGGGTTGAAGTGACTCCTCCTTCTTCGACCGTGGAAAGAATCGATCAAAAAGTCATCTTCACCCAGAAGGCCCACAAATATCAGCTCTTAAGAAAAATTCTTCAGGAAGAAGGGGTGGAACTCACTCTCGTCTTCACAAGGACCAAACACGGCGCCAATAAAATTGCGGACTATTTAAATGCTCATCAAATTAAGTGCGCTGCCATCCACGGAAATAAATCCCAAAATGCCAGAGAGGCGGCCCTCGATAACTTTAAAAAGGGAGCGATCAAGGTCTTGATTGCCACTGACATTGCCGCTCGCGGAATTGATGTGCAAGGTGTGTCTCACGTTATTAACTTTGACCTTCCCGTCGATGCTGAAAGTTACGTGCATCGGATCGGTAGAACCGCCCGGGCCGGGAAAGACGGCGACGCGATTTCTTTTTGTGATGAAACGGAACGAGATGCTCTCTCGAGGATTCAAAAACTGATCGGCCTAAAGCTTCCCGTGGAAAACTTCGTGGGAGTCCCGGAGAAGTCTGTTCAGGACACGAGACCTCCTCGGCCCTACCGGGATCCACGAGCGAAGCCGAAAGCGAAGACGGATTCAAGATCAAATGCATACTCTCCTCGCTCACAAGGTGAGAGACCCCAACAACAATCAAAAAAAGATGATAAACCTAAAATTGGCCACAAATTCAGGAACCGACGATGAAAACCGACTATAAGAACCTTCCCGAACTCTCCGATAAAAAACTCCGGACCCTTCGGAACAACCTTAATAACCGCATCGAATCCTTCACTCGTGGAGGGGAAAAGCATCTTCCTCCGAGTCACATGCTTTATGGTTTAGATGAGGCTGATTGCAAATCACTTCTTAAAGAAGTTCACGCAGAAATGAAGAGACGCGCTGGGGCTTAGGGAAGCCTCAAGCGGATTGCCCCTTTAGAAGTTTCAGGATCGACCACTTCGCCTTTCTGAGTGATCACTAGCTTTCCTTCCTTCACAAGTTTTCTCGCTTCCATTCGAACGGCCTCCATGTGGCTTCTCCAGTCATCAGGGAAAAGCTTCCGGGCGACCTCGGAGGGACAAATGGTTTTTCCTTCTCCTCTCATAAGAAGCATTTCAAGAATGGTGTCAGAGATTTTTTTCATGCCACTTCATGAGAAGACGTATCCCTTCTTCGAAGGAGACCTTTGGCCCCCAGCCGAGAAGTTCCTTTGCCTTAGAGATATCGGCCCAAGTCACATCCATGTCGGCCATGACTTTCGGGGCCAGATGAAGCTTCGCCTTCTTCCCAGAGTACTTTTCCATGAGGGAAATCATCTCAAGAAGGGTAAAGGGATTATTTCCCCCGCCAAGATTAATGATCTCGAAGTTAAGTTTTTTTGCCGCCAGGATCGTTCCCTTGGCAATGTCATCGACGAAGGTAAAGTCCCGGGACTGGGAGCCGTCTCCGAAGACCGGAAGCTCTTCGCCTTTAAGGAGTTTGTCGGCAAAAATAAAGGGAGACATATCTGGACGTCCCGCTGGACCGTAGACTGTAAAGTAGCGCACGACTGAGACATCAATGCCATAGAGGTAGTGATAGGTATAGGCCATAACCTCGGCGGCTTTTTTAGTCGCAGCGTAGGGAGAGATCGGTGTGTTCACCGGAAGATCTTCCTTAAAGGGCATGGACTGGCCCGAGTAGAGAGAAGAAGTAGAGGCCAGGACAAACTTCGGAACCTTAAATTCTCTCATGCACTCGAGGAGATTAAGAGACCCCAAGGCATTAGTGGTCATGTAAACATCAGGGTTTTCCATCGAGTAGCGTACTCCGGCCCGGGCAGCAAGATTGAAAACCACATCGAACTTATGCTTTAAAAAAAGTTCTCTGAGGGCGGTTTTATTTTCAATATCGATAGCATGAAAATGAAACGAAGGGTGAGAGAGACTTTCCAGTCGTTTCTTTTTAAGAGAAACATCATAGTAATCATTAAGGTTATCCACCCCAACAACGACCACCCCTTGTTGAAGAAGTAACTCCGCTGTTTTGGCCCCGATGAACCCTGCTGCACCAGTGAGAAGGACTGTTTTCATGGACCTATCTTAGCAGGGGAACTGTCAAAAAGGTAGACGCTACCTTTCGAGGGGTTCTACTTTTAGGCTTTTTGAGGTCAGAAATTCTGGATTAAAGATTTTACTTTGATAGCGAAGGGCCGAATCACAAAGAATCGTCACAATTTTTTTTCCTGAATTTTTGTGAGAAAGGGCATACTGGTAAGTTGCGAACACATTCAAGGCCCCTGAGGTCCCCACTAAAAGCCCATCATGGCGAGCCAGATGGTAGAGCATGGAGATCATCTCCTGATCGCTCACTTGCGCAGCGGAATCCACCAAGGCCTCTTTAAAATTGGCCGTGATCCGCATGATACCGATCCCTTCGGTGATAGAAGACCCCGTGGAAGCTATTTCTCGAGCCGTGACGTAGGAATAAAGCCCAGAACCCATGGGGTCGGCCAGACGCACATGGATCGAAGGATTTTTTTCTTTCAAGTAGCGCGACACTCCGGCGATGGTTCCACCAGTCCCAACAGAGGAGATGAAAGCATCGATCTGGCCATTGAGTTGCTGATAAATCTCTTTTCCTGTCGTTTGGTAGTGGATGTTAAAATTCGCGGTATTTTCAAATTGGTTTGCCCAGAAACAGTTGGATCTTTCTTCAGAGAGACGGCGAGCGGTATGATAAAAATGATTTTCGCTCGCAAAGGGACAAGGAGGAACAGTGACGAGTTCTACTCCCAGGGCCTTGAGCGTGTCATATTTTTCCTGGGCCTGGTTATTAGGCATGACGATGAGGCACTTATAACCCATTTGAGGAGCAAGGGTCGCAAGTCCTATCCCGGTGTTTCCGGCCGTCCCTTCCACAATGGTATCTCCTGGACGGAGGGCACCCGAGCGCTCAGCTTCTTGGATAATCCCCAAGGCGGTTCGATCCTTGACACTTCCTCCCGGATTTAAGAACTCTGCTTTACCATAAATTTCACATCCAGTGATTTCAGAAAGTGATTTAATTTTTATCAGAGGAGTATTCCCAACAATCTCCGGCACAAATCCGATTTTCATCACTTCCTCCTTTCGTTCAAATGTGCCATGATGAGGCATGGCGAAAAAACTCATTCCCCACATCAGGCTAGCCGTCGTTTTCTTCCTTTTAACCTTAATTCAGCAGTATGCTTTTTACTATCTTAAAAATATTTCTATCGTTTGGTTAAGTCCCGAAAAGTACCTTGCGACATTTTGCTTTTTTCTGGCGGCGACCTTTATTACTCCCCGAAGCCTTAAGTTTTTCTTCTTGTCTTTCGTGATGCTTCTTAATTTTTTCCAAATGGCCCATCTCTCCTACTTTGGAACGCAAATTCTTCCAAGCGAGGTCTATTTACTTTTCGCTCAAATTGACGAAATTCGGGGAACACTCTTTACTGAGATACGGCATGTACTGATTCCTCTTCTCTTCACTCTTGTTCCGGTTCTTCTAGGTTTTTGGGTTCTCCGTAGAAGTGAGAAACTCATTGATAAAAAAGCTGTGAGCTTTCTCTTTATATTCTATCTTATCTACAATCCAGCAAGAACCTTCGTCACCGGGAATACCTGGGGAAGACAACCTTCGACCAGAGAACTTGCGGGCATGAACGTCTACCTCGCTGTCTCCTACTTCACAGGTAAAATCCTTCCTTTCAAACTTTCGGCGACTTCCCCTACTAGTGCAGAAAACTCTTCCACCCGCTTGGAGCTAAAGCCGTTGAAAGGTTCGGACTGGGACCACATTATTTTTATTTTGGGAGAAAGTTTAAGCCCTCACCGCATGTCTCTTTTTGGTCACACCCAGGAGACCACTCCGTTTTTAAATGGACTCAAAAGTCAGGAAAGTTTTTTTTCAGGTATTGGTTTATCCGGAGGAGTCTCCACCGACATCGCCGTGGCTTTTCTCCTGAACTCCGGCTTCGGATCAGCGGGAAGCCTTAAGGCCGCCAAGGGAAGTCACTGCCTCTTTAGGCTCGCGAAAGAGAAAAACTTCTCCACCCACTTCTTATCGGTCCAGAACTCTCAGCAGCTTCGCTACATTTCTCCCTACCTCTGCTCCTCGTTTCTCGACGATTACCGCTCACTTGACGAGATTGACCCTAAGTATGAAAACGATCAAGCTGCCGATGATAAGCTACTTATGCCGGAATTAAAAAAACTCCTCAGTCGAACTGAGAAGAGCTTCATCATGCTTCACCAGCGAGGCTCTCACGGTCCCTGGGAACTCCGCTCCCATGAAAAGAACAGACGCTTTCCTCACGACTCTCCGGAGAATCACTATGACAACTCAGTTGTTGAGTTTGATCACTTCTTTCGGGAACTCAAAAGCTCCATTGATGGTCTCATCAAAAAAATCCTGGTGATATATGTCTCCGATCACGGTGAAGCACTGGGGCAGGATGGAAAATGGGGACACGGACAACTTATAAGGCCAGCCTTTGAAATCCCAGTTCTTATCTATGCTCACGGGGGGAAATTACCAAGTGGACTTAAAGAGACAAAGACAGCTCTTACTCATTACAATGTCTCCTTGATTCTTGCCAAGGAATTGGGTTTTCGCCCCAATCAGGATCCTCTCTCACCACCCGCGGACTTTGAAATTTTTGGGAACGACATTGACGGGTTTGCAGGTAAGGCGAAAATTTTATTTAGGACCGACGGCACTTACGATTTCGAAGTGATCAACTAAGAAGCGAAAGCGAATATTAAATCCTCCGACACTCACTCCAAACTCATCACTGGAAGTTTTATCCTGAGCTGGTCTCGGGTCCAGTGAAATCACTTTCTCCATGAGCTCCCACTCATTTGGTTTTTCGCATTTCCATACAACGGGCACGAAGGCAGGAGCTTCACTGAAGGGTGACTTCACCAGGGCATTTTCTCCGTAAGGAACGAAGGGCTTTATATCAAAGATGGGTGTCCCATCCACTAAGTCGACACCTCTCACCCATAAAACAATCTCTTTAGTTAAAACTTCCAGGCGATCAAATTCCACTAAAGAAAGTCCCAAGCGATTAGGCCGATGAGGACTCCGGGTGGCATAGACACCCATTTTCACTTTATTTTCAAAGCGCGGCGGACGTACCAGAGCGTTCATTGGCCCCTCTGGAATTAAGTGAAATTCAAAAATGAGCCAGAGGTGACTATTTTGCTCAAGGCCACGAAAAGCTTCTGAATAAAATTCATCCTTAGGGAAAACCATCTTTCCCCAAGCTTCAGGGATGAGAAGGGATTGGCGGGGAACGCCAAACTTCTCAAGAAAAGGGGTTTTAATATGACAAATAGGTTTCATTCGAATTCTTACACTTTCATACATTATGGATAAGGGATTGAAAGGTTACCAGTCCTTTGCTGTGATATCATCCAAAATTTTATTTAATCGGTTGAAATCAGGTCATGAAAGATAGTGCCTGGTTTCCCGGTGACACCAGAACTTAGGCACGGTGCTTGCTTAATTTTAACTTGAGAAGCTCCATCCAAAATGGTGCAATCTTCATAATTTCTCAAGGAATAAAGAGAAGATGAAAGACATTGATTGGAATAATTTTAATTCAAGCCTCCTCATCGAGGTGACTCGCCCCGAAGGAGTTTTCACCTCAACCGGTGTCGCCACTGGCCCTCACACAGTGCTCACTTCGGCCCATAGTCTGGAGGGAGATATTCTTAAGGTCCGAGTGAGCTTTGAGGAATGTTACGACCCCAATGGTAAGTTTATTGAGGTCAAATCATTTGAACTTCATCCCGCCTATGATCCTTCGCAATCAAACTATAGGAATGACATCGCTAAAATCTATCTCAAGACAAAGCTTCCAAAACAAACAAAATTCTATCCTTTAATGAAAAGAGATCATGATTTTTTTGGCAAAATATTGCGCTTGGGCTTTGGAGCGAGGGGCGATAAAAATATTCGAACTCTTATCTCTCCGGAGTTTCGACAAGTCAGGAAATTAGAAAAAGTACTCGAGTTAAACGATACCTTTTCCTATTCAGGTGACTCAGGAGGACCTGTGTTTCTTCAGCAAAATGGCCAGATGTATCTCTTGGCCATTCACTCTACTATTTCTTTCGGCCCAGAAGGAAAATACTCTCTGAATCCACTTTTGTCGCCTCATCGCGAATGGATCATTGGTGATTAGAACATTACATTTGTATGATGAAAGGTCTCACTCTATTCTTGTTCTTGGGATCCTTAATGACGACTTCAGCTTTCTCCCAATTAGACCAATGGGAGAAGTTTAACTCTTCTTTTTTAATCGAGGTCACAAGACCAACAGGTATTTTCACCTGCACCGGTGTCGCTGTCTCCAAAAAACTCATTTTAACTGCCGCCCATTGCCTTGAAGGTTCGGTGAACGGGGTCAGAGTTTTCACACAAGATCATTATAATCCGAAGTCCTCGGCCATCGAAATTAAGAGTTTTGAGCTCCATCCGCATTATCAACCAAAGTCCTCACTTTATGTCGCTGACATCGCAAAAATTTCGTTGAGTGCCCCCTTGCCCAATGAAGTCCAGATTCACCCCATCTACACTAACAGAAATATTTTTGGGAAGATCATTAGGTTCGGATTCGGGCTAAGAGAAGGACAAAATATCAGAACTCTTATGACTCCTCATCTTCGAAGGATCAATCCTGAAAAAAATGTACTGGAGCTCCTCGACGAGTACTCCCGCTCAGGGGACTCGGGAGGCCCCATATTCTTACAAGAGGGAGAGCGTCTTTCTCTTATCGCTATTCATTCCACTTTTTCCCACGGTCCTCAAGGCAACTATTCCTTAAATCCACTTCTCTCTTCCTATCTTGCGTGGATCTTTTTTTAAATTGCCAACAATATCGCCCCCTCTATAAACTCATGGGCATGGATAAAATCATCTGCCTTGGCAAAAACTATTCTGAGCACACTTTTGAGATGGGAGAAGCGCAGCCTGAAAAACCTGTTTTATTTTTAAAGCCGCCGAGCGTGCTTTTTGAACCCAAAGACAAAGGCCAGATCATCCTCCCTTGGTCCCGGGGAGCGATTCACTTTGAATGTGAAATTGTCTTTAAACTTTATAAAAAAAATATCATAGGCCTTGGTCTGGGACTGGATCTCACCCTGCGGGACCTACAGAAAAAACTTAAAGAGAAAGGTCATCCATGGGAGATTTCTAAAACTTTTAAAAATTCCGCCCTCATCTCACCCATCAAAGGCCTCAGAGATTTTGAAAAAGACTGGCAGGATAGCCCTTTTGAACTTCGGATTAATGGTGAAGTTCGCCAATCCGCTAGATTAAACGAGGCGATTCTTAAGGCCGATGAGATCATCCATTATGCCGATGAATTCTTTCCTCTCTGTGACGGAGACTTGATCTTCACCGGAACGCCAAAGGGTGTAGGGCCACTTCATTCCGGTGACCTTGTAGAATTACATTTTGGCCCGATTCATCACAGCTTCAGGACCATCGATGGATAAGAAAAAACTTTCTCATGATATCTTGAATATGCTCGAGCGCCTTCGAATCATGCACGAGCTCGCAAAGGATCAGAACTTTAACTCAATTTCTAAAGAAGAGATCCTCGAAGACTTAGATCAGACACTCAAAGAGCTGGAAAAAAAACTCAGGGCCCTCATTCAATAGATGTCGATAAATTCCGTTGGCACTTTAAAGTGAAAAACCGGCGTGTCGATTTTAAAGTTCTCGCCGTTCTCATCAACCATATTGAAATGCCCCCACATTTCTCCTTCCATCGTTGGAAGCGGGCAAAAGCTTTGGTACTCAAAGGATTCTCCCGGCCTAAAAAAAGGAGTGGCCCCGATGACTCCGGGCCCCTCCACGTATTTCAGCTGGCCTTTAGCATCCTTGATGTTCCATTTTCTGGAGATGAGCTGGGCGGATCGTTTTCCCGTATTGATGATAAGAATCGTATAACGGAAGAGGTATTGAAACTGCAGGGGATTTGACTGCTCAAAGTCAAAATCTGTCTTAACTTCGATCCGAAAGTCGTTACTGATTGAGATGAAGGGGTTATTCATAATTATTTTTCTGCTGGTTTAAAGTTCAAAGCCGTTGAATTAATACACCATCTTTTCCCACTAGGTCCAGGACCGTCGTCGAAAACATGACCCAGGTGAGACCCACATTTTGAGCAGAGGACTTCCACTCGGTGCATATTGTAAGAATAATCATCTTTGAGGGTCACATTCTTACTATTTATGACGTCGTTAAAGCTAGGCCATCCTGTTCCAGAATCAAATTTTGTTGAAGAACTGAAAAGTTCTTGTCCGCATGCCACACAGACGTAAGTGCCTTTTTCATAGTGCTTATTGTACTTACCGGAAAAAGGTGACTCAGTCGCTCCCAGGCGACAAACATTATACTGATCCGGAGTTAATTTTTTTTTCCATTCATCCTGATGACTCATACTCACTTCCTGGTTTGAGGTACTAAGGAGGGACATGATTCCAGCAAAGATACTTTTCATAGGTTAATTATAACTGTTAGACTACCAGAAGTTAACAAAGGTAACCACTTGAGTCTAATTGAAGTCTATGCTCTGGCCATTGGGGCCAATCTCGCCTACTCCAGCGCCAGCATGGTTTTTTCTATTTACGCCAAGAAATTTTCGTCCATGTGGATCAATCAGGTCAAGGTTATTGTCGGCTTCTTTGCATTTCTTTTTGCGATGATTTACACCAATCAAATAGTCGAAGTTTCGCTCTTGGAAACGAGCCTTCTCATTTTAAGCGGATTCAGCGGACTTTGTATTGGTGACCTATTTCTCTTTAGAGCGTTCACAACATTGGGCCCGGCACGTTCTTTGGTCCTCTACAGTTTCCAGCCACTCATGCTCGGTATCTATGGTTATTTTTTCCTGGGCCAACTCTTTACCCTGAATCAAACCTTGGCCGTCATCTGTATGATGATTTGTATTTTCATCTTCATGCTGGAAAGAAATAAAACTACTGGTTTCTGGGATATAAAAAGTTTCGTCTGGGCATTTTTGGGGATTAGCCTTGATGCCATTGGTGTCATGCTGACTCGCGCAGGGTATGAGATTAATCCCGGTCTTGAAACATTTCAGGTTAATTTTATCAGAGCAATTGGAGCACTCGGAGGATTTTTCCTTTTGGGCCCCAGAAGTTACCTGACTCTTCCCAAAGAGGTTTTCTCTCTTCGGAATCGAGAGATGGGCCTTCTTCTAGCTTCATGCTTTTGCGGATGTTTTCTTTCTCTGACTCTTTATCTGGCAGCTTTAAAGTATGCCCATGTAGGAACTCTTACCGCCATAGCTATCACTGGCCCTGTATGGGTATCACTCTTGGAGTGTCTTTATTATCGAAAATTTCCGAACATTTTTTTGATAGTAGCTTTTACTTTTTTCCTAGGTGGTTTTTACTTGATGGTTATTGCTTAGACGCATTAGTCTTGCGCTTCTGCTCACCCAAAGAGTAATCAAAGCATTTGCTACTCTCTTTCTTGAATCCTTTCACTCTCAAACGAAAGCCCTGAAAAGGTTTAAACTTGGCCTGAAAAAGATTTGAAAATTGATTCTCGTCAAAAAGTTCCATGGCAGAATTTTTTAACGCCTGCTGCTTAAATTCTTTTTCATATTTCTTGAAGAGGGACTCCAATCTGTCGAGATAACCAGGTGACATTTTCGTCACAAACCTTTCATTCAGATCAAGAGGGGCGAAATCCGGGCCAGCGAGCTCGGAGGAGACTTCAAAGCTAATCTCCTTAAAGGAAGAACTTGATGACTTTAATTCAAGTAGTGCTTTTTCTAAAAAAGAAGCTCTTTCCCTGGCGAGCGAAAGATTTTTTTTGTCACTATCAGGATCCAAAACTCTCTTCCCCCCAGAGCTGATGTAAAAAGGATTTTTGGCAGAGGTTGAAGCGACCGAGACCGATGTCACCACCACTTCCGGATTTGATTTTATAAAATCAGAAACTTTTTTCTTAACAGGCTCTACTTGATCTCGACCTACTGTACTTCGATCTTCATCAAAATTTCCTGGAATAAATTCGCTATAGAGTTCGGTAACATCCTCTTTGCAACCTTCAATACTTTTTTTGTCAAACTCTAAGTCCGGATCCATCCCCACGAGGAAATCTCCTTCATCATCAGACTCAAGTGAGTAATAATGTACAAGACCCGTTTGAATATTTTTACAGATGTGAAGACTCGTAGGACTCTCTTCAATGAAAAGTTTGAACAGTTTTTTCGTGAGATCATTTTTTATTTTTAGAAGATTTTTTTTATAGATACCTGGCCTCGAATTCCCATAAGAAACAGGCACATTCTGCAGACTCAAATGACGATACTCTTTTTCAAGCTGGCAATCCGGAGTCGAGCCTTGTTCTTTGCAGCCCGGAATATCTGGTCTAAACCTTTTATAGTAATAAAGTGCCAAGGCCATCAGATCGCTCCGACAGTCATTACCAATCGAAAGACATTTCGGGTTTTTACTCAAGTCAGCGAGATCTTTTTCATAGCGCATTCTAATTTTAGGATTTTCATCAAACGCCCGCGAAAAAGTTTGGGTGACTAAGTTGAAGCTCTTGGAAGTCAGAAGTTTCATCTCCTCGAAAGAAACAGGCTTGGTTTTTTCATTAACCTCTACACACCCACGATAGATCAACTGCCTAAAGTGGGAGACGCCCTCACTCTTATTACTCGAAGTGAAGTATTCCTGTTGAGCACACAGGGGCAAAGGAACAAGGATCAACCCCAGGATTAGAGAAAAAAATGGAACACTTGCATCCTTCATAAAGCTCTTTTCGGTTCATTTCCCCCTCCCCTAAACATATTTTAACTAGCTAATTTTACAAAGATTTTACCTTGACTTCCTGTCTAAACAAATTATACCCTAGCGTATTCAATGTTGAGGTAAGGTCATGGGGTCAATTCAAGAACTTTTAAAAGAGCGCGTTCTCATTTTGGATGGTGCCATGGGAACCATGATTCAAAAGTATCAACTCGAGGATCACGACTACCGAGGCGAGCGTTTTAAAAATTGGAAGCACCCATTAAAGGGAAACAACGATCTTCTCGTTTTAACAAAACCAGATGTGATTGCAGAGATTCATAAAAAATACCTTGAGGCAGGCGCCGATATTATCGAAACCAATACCTTCAGCTGTACCAGAATTTCCATGGCCGATTACCACATGGAGGAATTTGTCCCCGAGCTTAATCTTGAAGCGGCCCGCATTGCTCGTCGTTGCGCCGATGAGTTCACGAAAAAAGATCCGACCAAGCCTCGCTTCGTAGCAGGATCTATTGGGCCTACAACTAAAACAGCTTCACTCTCTCCTGATGTGAATAATCCTGGATTCCGTGCCGTCGATTTTGATCAACTGGTGGCGAACTACTATGAACAAACAAAGTATCTCGTTGAAGGGGGAGTAGATCTTCTTCTCGTAGAAACAGTTTTCGACACTCTTAACTGTAAGGCGGCGCTCTTTGCGATTGCCGATTACTTTGAAAAAGAAGATATAACCCCGCTTCCTGTGATGGTCTCGGGGACTATTACTGATGCTTCCGGAAGAACGCTCTCTGGTCAAACCATTGAAGCTTTCCTCTATTCGGTCTCTCATTATCCCCTTCTGTCCATCGGCATTAACTGTGCCTTGGGAGCAGAGCTCATGCGTCCCTATATTGAAACTCTAGCGAAGGAATCTCCTTTCCATATTTCGGTTTATCCCAATGCCGGTCTCCCAAATGAGTTTGGCCAATATGATGAGACTCCTTCCCACATGGCCTCGACTCTTAAGGAATGGTTTAACAATAAGTGGGTCAACATCATTGGAGGCTGCTGCGGCACCACTCATGAACACATTAAGGCCATCGCCGAGGCGGCTAAAGATTCTCAACCAAGACTTCTTCCTAAGTTAGAGCACATTCCAAAATGGTCTGGGCTTGAGCCTCTTAAAATCTTTCCTGGGTCAAACTTTATCAATATTGGCGAAAGGACAAACCTCACGGGTTCCCTCGCCTTCAAAAAACTTATCGTTGAAAAAAATTACGAAGAGGCCCTAAGAGTCGCTCGAGAGCAAGTAGAAAATGGTGCCCAGATCATCGACATAAATATGGATGAGGCGATGATTGATTCAGAAGCGGCGATGGTTACTTTTGTTAACCTAGTGGCATCAGAACCTGACATCGCTAAAGTGCCGCTCATGATCGACTCCTCCAAATGGAGTGTGATCGAGGGAGGACTAAAGAGAATCCAAGGCAAGGCTATTGTTAACTCTCTTTCTTTAAAAGAAGGAGAAGATAAGTTTATTGAACAGGCAAAACTTGTAAAGAAGTACGGTGCTGCTTGTGTGGTCATGGCCTTCGATGAAAAAGGTCAAGCCGACTCTTTCGAGAGACGAGTGGAAATCTGCACACGGGCCTACGAAATTCTCACGAAGAAAATGAACTTTGCTCCTGAAGATATCATCTTTGACCCTAATATCCTCACTGTGGCCACCGGGATGGAAGAGCACAATAATTATGCTGTGGACTTCATTCAGGCCACCAAATGGATTAAAGAAAACCTGCCCTTTGCGAAAGTGAGTGGTGGTATTTCTAATCTTTCTTTCTCATTCCGTGGAAACAATACTGTCCGTGAAGCGATGCACTCGGCTTTCCTCTTTCACGCCATTAAAGCGGGTCTTGATATGGGAATCGTCAACGCAGGGGCCCTCCCTGTTTACACCGACATTCCAAAAGATCTTCTAGAGCACGTCGAAGACGTGATCTTTAACCGCAGGGCCGATGCGACGGAGCGGTTGATCGAGTTCGCCGGGAAGGTGAAGTCCAGTGGTAAGAACGAGAAAAAGGACGACGAGTGGCGCAGTCTTCCGGTCGAAAAGAGATTGGAGTACGCACTCATTAAGGGCATTGTCGACCACATTGACGCTGACACCGAGGAAGCGCGGAAAAAAGTTTCTCGACCACTTGAAGTGATCGAGGGCCCTCTTATGGCGGGCATGAACGTGGTGGGAGATCTCTTTGGCGAAGGAAAAATGTTTCTTCCTCAAGTCGTGAAATCGGCTCGAGTCATGAAAAAAGCCGTGGCCTATTTACAACCTTATATCGAGAAGGAAAAATCCGGAAAAACCATCACCCATGCAGGAAAGATTCTTCTGGCGACAGTCAAGGGAGACGTTCACGACATTGGAAAAAACATTGTGGGTGTGGTTTTAGGGTGTAACAACTATGAGATCATTGATCTCGGTGTGATGGTTCCTTGTGAAAAGATTCTTGAGGAAGCTAAAAAACATAATGTGGATATGATCGGTCTCTCAGGTCTTATCACACCTTCGCTGGATGAAATGGTTCATGTGGCGAAAGAGATGGAGCGACTCCAGTTCAAGGTTCCTCTCCTCATTGGCGGAGCGACCACCTCTCGGGTTCATACGGCGGTGAAGATTGATCCCCATTACCATGGGGCTGCGATCCATGTCGCTGATGCCTCGAGGGCGGTGCCGGTGGTGGAGAAGCTTTTGAACGAATCATCAAAGGCCAAGGCAAAGACTGATCAAAAAGAGGAATACGAAAAAATGCGTATGGCCCACGCCGCTTCCCAGAAGGAAGAAAAGTACCTAAGCCTTGAAGAGGCAAGGGCCAATAGAGTTAAAATTGATTGGAGAGCGACAGAAGCAAAAGCTCCGTCAAAAGTTGGAGTTACCGTTTTTGATGATTATCCTCTCTCTGACCTTGTTCCCTACATCGACTGGACGCCGTTTTTCATGACCTGGCGACTCCGCGGGGCGTACCCGCAGATTTTTGACGACAAGGTGGTGGGTGAAGAGGCGAAAAAACTTTTTAACGATGCCCAAAAACTTCTCTCTGACATCATAAAAAATAAATCCTTGAAAGCGCGGGCGGTTTTTGGTCTTTTCCCGGCCAATTCCGTCGGTGATGACATCGAGGTTTACTCAGTTGAAGAAAAAGTTCATGAGTGGACCTGTGATAAACACGGTAAACACTCGAAGACTTTAACAAATCCTGGAACTGAGACCTTAGCGACTCTACACATGTTAAGGGCGCAGCGGCAGATGGATGAAGCGACTTCTCCGAACCCATGCCTTTCAGACTTCATTGCTCCGAAGAGCAGTGGACGTCAGGACTTCATTGGTGCTTTCTGTGTCACCGCTGGGATTGGTCTCGATGAAATCTCTAAAAGATTCGAGAAAGATCACGATGACTATAATGGCATCATGGTGAAGGCCCTGGCCGATCGTCTCGCCGAAGCTTTTGCGGAAAGACTTCATGAAAAAGTAAGAAAAGAGTACTGGGGCTACGCTCCTACGGAATCTCTTCGCCATGAAGACCTCGTAAGAGAAAAATATCAGGGCATCAGACCGGCCCCTGGCTACGCTGCCTGTCCGGATCATCTCGAGAAAAAAACTCTTTTCAGGCTCCTCGATATTGAAAAGAACATCGGCGTGAACCTTACCCACTCCATGGCGATGGTCCCTCCCTCATCAGTTAGTGGCTGGTATTTTTCTCATCCAGATTCACGCTACTTCAATGTAGGAAAAATCGGGAGAGATCAGCTTGAAGATTATGCAAGAAGAAAAGATATTAGCTTGACCGAAATGGAAAAATGGCTCTCGGCCAACTTGTTTTAAAAGGTTCACATGGCAAAAGTAACTGACCACATTAAAAACTCGACCTCAACTCTTTTCTCATTTGAGATTCTTCCCCCTAGTACAGGAGAGAGTATTCAAAAGCTATTTGATAACATCGCACCGCTTATGGAATTTAAACCAAAATTCATCGATGTGACCTATCACCGGGAAGAATATGTATTTAAAAAGATGCCCAATGGCCTTCTGGAACAGAAATCTATCAAAAAAAGACCAGGAACTGTTTCAATCTGTGCTGCTCTCATGCACAAGTTTCACGTCGATACAGTACCTCATATTATTTGCGGTGGATTCACGAAAGAAGAAACAGAATATGCTCTTATTGATTTAAATTTTCTAGGAATTGACAACGTGCTGGCATTGCGAGGAGATTGCATCAAAGGGCAGAAGTCTTTTGAGCCTTCTGTCGGCGGCCATCATTTTGCCAGTGACCTGGTTTCTCAGATCTACTCCATGAATAAAGGGGTCTATCTATCTGATGAACTTCAAAACCCTACACCAACAAAGTTTTGTATTGGTGTGGCCGGATACCCCGAAAAGCACTACGAAGCCCCAAATCTTAAAACCGATCTTAAATTTATGAAACAAAAAATTGATAATGGAGCTGACTACATCGTGACTCAGATGTTTTTTGATAATAAAAAATTCTTCGAGTTCGTTGAAAAATGTCGCGTCGAGGGAATTAAAGTTCCAATCATCCCTGGATTAAAACCGATCACCTCAAAGTCTCAAATCTATAACCTTCCAAGGAACTTTTACATCGACATGCCCGATGATCTGATCGACGCTATCGACAAATGCCGAAATGATGATCAAGTGAGAAGCGTCGGCATTGAGTGGGCAATTCATCAATCAAAGGAACTAATGAAATATAAAGTTCCTTGCCTTCACTTCTATTCGATGGGAAAATCTACGGCGATTCAACAAATTGCTTCAAAGCTTTTCTAATCTTTTGGGCACTGGTTACAGTCATCTTTTTTTTGAGAGAGTTCACGGAGTTCTTCTACCTTTTGGTAGAAGAACTCTTTAGCTTTCTTCCCCTGCTCATTCTCAAGGAGCCAGGCAAATTTGGACACACCCGGAAGGGTCTTAACCAGATAATCGACAACCTCAGGTCCTTGGAGAACTTTCCTTTCGGACGTGATGAGGTGAACCTTTTCTAAACAATCCCGTCTATCGAGCTCAGGAAACGCCTCGTAAACCTTGTCCTCTCGAGCTGAAACGAAATGGAGTCCCTTGTCGAGAAATTGTAGACCCTGCTTAAACCTTAGACAAAGGGGACACTCGGGATCGAATAAAATCAGAGGCAATTGGTAATTCATCTAACTCTATATTATCATAAGTTAAAAAATTTCCCAGAAGGTCACTATGAATCGACGCGAATTTCTGCAGTTCCTTGGGATCTCCGGCGCTCTGGCCACTGTCCCGACTTATTCTGCTTACGCCGCTCCAAAACTTACTTCATCTTCCCTTCCCCTCTTTGGTCCAAGCCTTGAGGATAAGCTCTTGCTGGCCGAAGGATTAGACTATGAAGTTCTTATCCGCTGGGGAGATAAAATTAATGCTAAAGAAAACTTTGGATTTAACAACGACTTCATCGCTTTCCATGAATTGGGAAAAAATCACGGTATCCTCTGGGTTAATCACGAGTATGTGAATCCAACTTTCATTGGTGGTCAAGAGCGGACTAAGACTAACGTTGACCTTGAGCTCTTAGAAGTGGGCGGAAGTATCCTAGAAGTGAAAATGAGCAATGGAAACTGGAAAGTTATTTCAGATTCTCCTTATAACCGTCGTCTTAATGGAAACACGGAAATTCCGATGGCCTGGAATGAAGCCATCGCTGGAAGTAGAACGGCTTTAGGAACGATGGGGAATTGCGCCGGCGGCAAAACTCCCTGGGGAACATTTCTCACCTGCGAAGAAAACTATGACATGTTCTGGGGTGATATCGATCGAAAAGGAAAAAAAGAAGACAGCTGGCTTAAGTGGGAAGAATTCTATCCCCGCTCACCTCTTCACTATGGCTGGGTGGTCGAAATTGAACCAAAGACAGGAAAATCCCAAAAACTCATTTCTCTCGGTCGCTGTGCCCACGAGTGCGCGGCAGTAACGAAAGGAAAAAACGGCAAGGTCGTGGCCTACACTGGTGACGACTCAAATAATGAGCATCTGTATAAATTCATTTCTGAGAGTTCTGATTCACTAGAGAAAGGTAAGCTCTATGTGGCGAGCCTTGAAAAAGGCCAGTGGCTCTCTCTTGATATGAACGATCAGCCGGTCCTCAAAAAGAATTTTAAATCCCAGACTGAAATTCAAATTTTTGCCAGAGAAGCAGCGAAGATGGTTGGCGCGACTCCTCTTGATCGACCTGAGGATATTGAATTTGATCCACTGACGGGCCATGTCCTCGTGGCCGTCACCAACAATAAGTCGAAAGGAAATTTTGTTGGAAGCATACTTAAGATCATCGAAGACAAAAATGATCCTGCCTCACTCACTTTTAAATCCGAAACTTTCCTCACAGGAGGAAAAGAACACTCCTTTGCCTGCCCGGATAACATGGTTTTTGATCCAAAGGGCAATCTCTGGTTTACAACCGACATGGCCGGAGGTGAAATCAATAAGGGGCCCTATGAAGGCCTTGGAAATAATGGCCTCTTTGTCTTTATAAGAAGTGGCGCTCATCAAGGGAAAGTGCTGCGAGTGGGCTCAGCTCCACGAGATGCTGAATTCACTGGACCTTGCTTTTCTCCAGATTACAAGACTCTCTTCTTGTCAGTCCAGCATCCTGGTGAAATGAGTCCGTCAAAAGAAAAGCTTTCAAGCACCTGGCCTGACGGTGGAATTCCGAAGTCAGCAGTTGTCACGATTCAAGGACCACTCCTTGATAAAATTGTTTTAGGCAAACTATGAAAAAAGAAAAACTCTCTACCAAGAAAGAAATCTTTGTCTGTAACTTTAAGCGTGAAGATGGTGAAAACTGTTTTGATCGCGGGGCAAAGGAAATCACTGATAATCTCAAAAGCTGGGCAAAAGAACATTATAAAAACGACATCAAGGTGATCCGAAGCGGCTGTCTTGGAAAATGCTCTCAGGGTGTCGCGGTTCTTTCTTATCCAGAGAAACACTTTCTTCTTGAAGTTACCACTCAGGATATTCCAGAAATAAAAAAGGGCCTCAAAGAGGCCCTTGAATAGATTAGAAACTAAAGGTTTTTTTACTTTTGACCACGACAGCTTCAAAGCGTTGAATACGTTTTCCTTCGAAAGTTACATCGTAAGTGCCTGGTTTTAAAATTACGTAGTAGCTTCCATCTGGGTTAATCTTATAAGTTTGAGCTATTTTTGGTTCCCCAGTTTTAGCAATTTTAATGAGATCAAATTCTTTGTTCTTCACTAACCCCTGAAGGCTTGGCCCCTCTAATTTATTTAGGAGATGCATCCAGCCCTTGCGGTTTCTGAGGACTGTCTTGTCTCTCATTTTCGTATAATTCGGGTGAAAGCCATCCATGGTGCTATTGACTTCAATGACGTATGGAATTACCTGGTGTTCCGTGTACATCCAGTCAATGTCACCACCGTCAGCGTTATAAAGAAGCTCCCAGGCGGTGCCTGGTTTATAGTCCAACTGTCTTGCCATTTCGACCCCAATCGATTCGACGGCTTCTTCGACGGGAGTTTTTCTCGGACGACATCCGAAAGGATAAATCACAAGTTCAGAGTAAGAGTGATAAGAAATATTAAACACTGGCTTAATAGAGGCCACAAAGTTCATCATCGCTTTTGTTTCTGGTTCTGAAGCTGGAGCTGTTCCACGGTAGTCCTGGGCCCAAGTGCTGCCACTTGATCCATTACAGGAGTTCCAACCCGTTGGATAATTTCTGTTGATGTCCACACCATGACCATTACGAGTATTTTTTCTCCACATTGAATTCTCGAGCCACATTTTATTGTTTCCATCGAGATTAAACATAGGAATAACCCAAATTTCCGTGTTATTTACCCACTTCGTCACCTCCTCCAGCGTTCCGTAGTTTGAGGTTAAGTATTCAACCATATCTGTTGTCACTTCCGGAGTCATCACCTCCCGAGCGTGGTGCATGGCATTTACTAAAAAAACTGGTTCAGTCTCGTCGACCTTGGCGTTGTCAGAAATTTTTATGGCGTGAATATCTCTTCCCTCGAGAGTTTTCCCGATGACTTTTATTTCCGTAATGTCCGGGTACTGAGCATGGATAGTGCGAACAAAATCTTCGATCTCTTCCGGGTTATGGTAGCGCTGATCTGGACCGGCGAGAAGGTTTTGAGGGAAAGAAAATTTAATCTTCGTTTTTTGAGACTCAATAAGAATGAGTTCTTCTGAACTCAAAAGGGCCTCGATCTCCATAGTTTTATAGTTGACACCGGTGACATCGAATTCATGGCGTTTTAAAAATGATTTCATTTCATCCGTGAGGTCAAATCTCACGATCATGTCTTCACCTGCGACCGCTGCCAAAGAGACAAGCGAGAGACCGATGAGGATTCCCATCCATTTCAACATTTCAGACTCCTTTGAAAATGTACCTATCAGGAAATCAAATTGGTTTTCCTAAGTAAACAAATGCCTTCCTCTGGTAAGAAGTTGTCAAAACACCTGAGCAAAAAGATCAGGCACTGGCCGTTTTTAACCTATGGAAAATGCTAGGTTTGAGGTAAGCTATTTTCAAGGTAGAGCATATTAGTGGAAGAAAACGAAAACTCGCAAGAGCCCGAGAATCAAGACCTACTTCAGGATCTTTCCGAGAAAGGAAAGACGGCTGAGCTCGTGGAAATGTTCGAAGAACTTCCAACCATGGATGTGGCCGAATTCATGGAAGAAAGGCCCATCGACGAGGTCATCGATTACTTAAAAAAACTCGACCTCGAAGACCAGGGCCGAATCGCTTCTGATTTTTCTTTAGACCTCCAATTAAAACTTTTTCATTCCCTCGACCGCCGGTCCTTTGCGAGTATCTTCGGCCAAATGTTCTCCGACATTAGGGCCGATTTGTACCAGGAGTTAACGAAAGAGGAGCAGATCGAGCTCCTCCCTTATCTTGATAAAAAAGTCCGAGAAGACGTAATCATCCTTTCAGCTTACCCTCCGGAAACGGCCGGCGGGATCATGAACACGGACTTTGCCACGATTTTTGCTGACATGACGGCCTACGAGGCCCTGGCGAAGATCAGGAAAGACGCTCCCTCGAAAGAGATGATCTACTACATTTATGTGGTCGATCACTCCATGGTGATGAAAGGTATGGTCACTCTCAAAGATCTTGTGATGCATGACCCGAAAGACAAGGTCATCGAGATGTTGAACGAATTCTTCGTCTACGCCGAAGTTAACGAAGACCGGGAGTCCGTGGCCCAGAAAATTGAGAAGTATGATCTTGTGGCGATTCCAGTTTTAAATTCTCTCAACCAGTTAGTCGGAATTGTCTCTCACGAAGAAGCCATCGACATTATTCAAAAAGAAAACACTGAAGATATCGAAAAGCTCATGGGTATTATGCCTTCTCCCAATGATGAAGAGTATATGGCCACTTCTTCTTTCCACCATTTTAAAAAACGTGTGGTATGGCTTGTATCCCTCGCTGCTATCGGAATCATTTCGGGCATGATCATCAATGAGTATCAGGGTGTTCTTGAGCAGTTTATTATTCTCGCCATGTACATGCCGATGATGGCGGCTACCGGTGGAAACACTGGGGCCCAAGCCGCCACCGTTGTCATTCGTGCTCTTTCTCTAGGAGAAATTTCTGATGAGGAGTGGTTTAAGATCGTTTTTAAAGAAATGAAAATCTCCTTCATGCTCTCCGCCTGTGTGGCACTTCTGACCTATCTTAAGATAGCTTTTTTGTCTTTTCACTCTATGCTACCTGCGGGCTTTAGTATGGAGTACATCGCTCTCATTATTTCTCTGGCGATTGCCATCCAAGTGATCTCGTCTGCTGTGATTGGGGCAGCTCTGCCGCTGGTGGTAAGACGCATGGGAGGCGATCCTGCAGTAGTCGCAAGTCCTGCGATCACGACCATTGTGGATATTACGGGACTTCTTATTTATTTTACCATCGCTTCCACCACTCTAGGTATTTCCTAAAAGAAAGTTCGGGTATAAGATTTCTTCTCTCAAGAAGGAGTTACCCTTATGCAAGTCGTCATCCTCTCCGGAGGCTCAGGCACACGTCTTTGGCCCATCTCACGAACTCTGTATCCTAAGCAGTTCGTCAAACTATTTCAAAATGAATCTCTTTTTCAAAAAACGCTCAAAAGAAATTTAACCTTAGCAAACTCATTCTCTGTGGTCGTTAACCAAGAGCAGTACTTTATGGCCCTTGATCAAGTGGATGATCTCAAAATCCAATCAAAGAAAACTTATATCCTGGAGCCCGTCGGGCGAAATACAGCCCCGGCGATTGCTCTGGCCGCCCTGGCAGCAGATCCAGAGGAAATTCTTCTCGTCGTTCCTTCCGATCACCTCATCGAAAAAGAAACAGATTATGTAGAGGCTGTCTTGAAGGCCAGGGAATTGGCGCAAAAAGATCGACTCGTCACTTTCGGCATCAAACCAAGCTACGCTGAGACGGGCTACGGCTATATCGAGGCCCAGGGAATAGAAGTTAAATCCTTTAAAGAAAAACCAAATGAAGAAACCGCCCAGAATTATTTTAAAGCGGGGAACTATTTCTGGAATTCTGGGATGTTCTGTTTTAAGGCAAAGATCTATCTTTCAGAATTAAAACTTCATGCTCCAGACATTTACGAGAACTCCCTTCTTACCTTTAAGCATGCCCGCCGTGATCAAGCCTTGAGACTCCAGCTTGAAGACATGAAGTCCATCCGATCGGAAAGTATAGATTACGCGGTAATGGAGAAGTCAAATAGAGTGAATGTTATTCCCGCGGACATCGGTTGGAGTGATCTGGGCTCCTTTGATTCGCTCTACGAAACTCTTCCCAAAGACACGTCTGGGAATACCGTTTCAAAAAATTCCATCCATCTAGGGTCGAAAAATAACCTCATCATCACTGAAGACCGCCTTGTTTCTACCATCGATATTGAAGATCTTATGGTGATCGACACTCGCGATGCTCTCGTGATTGCGAAGAAAGGATCCACGCAAAAAGTTAAAGACTTAGTCGCTGAAGTAAAGAAAAGAAACCCTGAGATGACGAACGTTCACACCACGGCCCATCGTCCCTGGGGAACCTATACTATTCTTGATGAAAAATCCGGCTACAAGGTAAAGCAAATTTCCGTTCGTCCAGGGGCGAAGCTCTCCCTTCAATATCACCATCATCGCTCTGAACACTGGATTGTGGTGAAAGGGATAGCAACGGTGACTGTTGGTGAGAAAATATTTGAGCTTAAACAGAATGAATCCACCTTCATTCCCAAAGAGGCCAAGCATCGGCTTGAAAACCACGGAAAAGAAGAACTCGTCATCATTGAGGCCCAAGTGGGAACCTATCTTGGGGAGGATGACATAGTGCGCCTTCAAGATGACTACAAACGCAGTTAGTTGATTTTACTGGCCATAGACGTTGTGAATTAAATGTTGCTATCTTTGTTTTGAAACACACACCGAGGGCTTCATGATTAGATCTGTTTTGATCTTGATAGTGTTTTGTTACGTCGTAACAACGCTAACAAGATTTTAAGGTAAGGTGAAATGGACTTCACCACCATCCTTAAGAATCTCTCCTCTTTCTTTAAAACCTCTTATTCCCAAAAAAAATCTCAGCAAGCTTACTCCGTCATGATTCTTTCTCCCCATCCGGATGATGAATCGATTGTCGGCTCCCTGGCCTTAAGGCTGCAGAAAGAAAACAACTGGCACGTCATTAACATTGCAGTAACAACCGGATCAAACGAGGAGCGCCGTTCGGCCAGAACCAAGGAGCTCTCGGCAGCTTGTGAGCTTTTGGACATCGAATGTGTATTTCTAAGTGAAAAGTGGTCAAAGAAAGAAAAAGAGCTAAAAAGTCTCATTCAAAAGTACCAACCGTCCTTAATTATCGCCCCCCACCTTAAAGACTTTCATCCGACTCATATAAAGACCGGAGAGCTCTGTCAGAAAGTTCTCTCAAAGATAAAGGACTCCTCCTTACTTGTTGCCTGGAGCGAGTTCTGGAGCCCTTTGAAAAATCCCAATCTTTTAGTCGAAGTACCTGTGGATATTGTGGAGCTCCAGATGCGCGCCCTGGAACTCCACAAAGGCGAGGTCGCGCGGAATCCGTATCACTTAAGACTTCCGGCCTGGATGATGGATAATGTCCGACGAGGCTCAGAGGTTATTGGTGGGGAGGGAACGAAGGCTTCTCTCATGGCCTACGGAGTTATTTATCGCTTGCAGATTCTAAAGTCAGGCAAACTGACAACGTTGAAGATGGCCAGATCCATCCTCGATGGGGCCCAAGATGTCGGTCAGATGTTCAAATTGATTTTAGATGAAGCCGCAGGATCTAAAACCAAAGTAAAATGACTGTGCCTTTTTAAGTAAGTCGCTGGACACTGAGGCTCATCATGATGGTTCATAAGGTACTTAATCTGATCCGCCTTAGAGCTTCCTGTCGCCAACATCAAAAGTTCCCTGGCCTCCAGAATCGTTCCAATCCCCATTGAGATCGCTTTTTCTGGAACCATACCTTGAAACTGTTCTTTATTGGCCTCAATGGTCTCAGAAGTCAAATCAACGATCCTAGTTCGAGAATTTCCCAGAGAACCAGGCTCATTAAATCCCACATGACCGTTCCTCCCGATGCCTAAGAGTTGCAGATCCACTCCACCGCTTTCATTTAAAAGCTCTTCATAGAGGCGAGGGCCATCAGGATTTTGAGCGGGAGGAAAGGCAAATTGAGATTCCTTAAGACCTAATGGTTTTATGAAATTTTTTTCAACATAGCTCTTAAAAGTCGATGGATGTCCCGCAGGGAATCCAAGATACTCATCGAGCAGGAAGAAAAAACACTCATGAAAATCGGCGTTTTCAGCCTGGGCCTTTTTCACTAATTCTGCATACACGGGAATCATGGTATTCCCTGTCGCCAGACCTACAACGATGGAGGAATGGTTCATTTTATCAAAAAGCATGCTCGCCACCGTCGCCACCGCAGAAGTGGTCGATAAGGCCTCAATGATTCTCATGTTGATCCTTGTTCAAATATTCAACTAGATAGTATTCTCTTCTAAAGTTTCATTCAAGTGGCCCAATGTAAAAAATTCGGATTCCGAATCTAGTATTTGAAAACAGAATAAGATCAAGGGATAAAGCTTTTATGAAAGAAACTCTGTCCTTTCTCATCGTCGAAGACGATAAGTACGCACGATTAAACTTGCGAGAAATTCTTAATCCTTACGGAGTTATTGAAGAAGCTTGTGACTTAGAGATCGCCACCCAAAAATTAAGTTCCCAGCACTTTGACGTCGTTCTTATTGATATGGAACTTGGAAAAGCTTCGGGTGCCGATCTCATAGAATTGATTGTAAAGAAAGGGGCCCATTGTATTGTCGTAAGTTCCTATGAATGTGAAGAAACAATAGAGAAGGCTTATCTTCGAGGGGCCAAACACTACCTATCGAAATTAAGGTTAAAAGAGCAACTCCCCATTTATATTCAGAAGTTTCTCCATGGGCGCAATGAGCTCTTTGAGAAAATGATTAAGAACGAATTCATTACTCAGGACAAAAGTCTCATCGATGGGATGAAGAAACTTTCCGAAGTAAACTGGAAGAATCAGACACTATTCATTTCAGGACCGACCGGAACCGGTAAATCCCTTGTGGGAAAGCTTATTCACGAGATCACTCATCCTCAGGCAAATCTCGTTCACCTAAACTGCTCTGAAATTTCTGAAAGTCTTCTTGAATCGGAGCTTTTCGGCCACGACAAAGGAGCATTCACTGGTGCTGATCAAAAGAAAGAGGGAAAACTGAAACTGGCCAATGGCGGAACGCTTTTTCTCGATGAAGTCGCGACGATGCCAATGTCCATGCAACAAAAGCTTCTCAAAGCCTTGGATGAAAAAACCTTCTATCCAGTAGGCTCTTCGACAGCCGTGAGAAGTGATTTTACTCTCATAACTGCAACATGTGAGGACATTCAGGAGAAAATTGAACGAAAGCAATTCCGCGAGGACTTCTATCATCGGATTACTGGTTTCCAGTTTCGGATGAAACCTCTTCTGGAAAGGCGGGAGGATATCGAACTCTTGATCAAACATTTTCAAAAGAAGTCCTCACGACGCTTCGTCATCCGTCCAGAAGCAATGGATCTCCTAAAAACCTATCACTGGCCAGGAAATATTAGGGAATTACGGCATATGTGTGATCGTTTTTCAAACGGTAGCACTGGAATTATTGGAAAAAAAGATGTCCAGGAGATGCTTAGTGTTTCGATTAAAAAGGAACATTATCCAAATCGACTAGAAGATGTTTTTACTCAAGGTCTCAATAACTACATCTCGCAAATAGAAAAAATCGCTGTAGAGGAAGCAATGAAAAGAAATCAAGGGAAAATCACTGCTTGCATCCGAGATCTTAAAATTTCTAGTTCTGCTTTTTATCGAATCCTACAAGAGCATCAGATCGGATCCTGATTTGGCATAGTCTTTGCTCTAGGGGTTACAACTGAAAAACAGGAGTAACCCCGATGTCATTACAAAATAAAACAATCCAGCGCTACCGCCTCTTCTTCCCAGAAGAAACACTTCGAGAAATCTCCGCCAGAACTGGCATTCAAATCACCCGTGTTTTTCGTCTTTTCAATGGAAAACCCATGAAGCTCGGAGAATTCGAGGCCTTCGAAAAAGCCATCAATAATAAGATGGACTATCATCCCAATTATTCCCGTCTCACCCTTCTGGCAGAAGAGGCATTTTCATCGCTATCAGCGGCTGAATTAGAAAAAGTTATCGATTATATCGAACGAAAAATTACCAACAAAAAATTTGCTCAGACAATCTGTGCAGACACTAGTGAAGAAGTAAGTATTGCTTAAGGAGTATTTATGAGAGGTTTATCAACGTTAGAACGCTTAATCCTAGAAAGTATTGGACATCAAACAGTCAAATTTGATGTCATCAAGTTAGAAACCGGCATCCAGGAAAATGTATGCTTTAATCTCATCCAAGCCTTAATCATTCGGGGAGTTATCCAATATGAGAAAAATGGCTATCGAATTAATTCATCTATTTCGCCTTTGATGCTTGAGGAGATCAACGGAAGTGATGCTCGGAAGGCAGAAACTCTTGAGCTCTTGGAAGCCGTTGTAGAGAAAAAAAGTTCAGGTGTGTTTAAATTTCAAAAGGTCGCGATGGATGAAAGAGATGAAAAAATCTTTTATGCAATGCTATCGAACCTTGAGTCTTTTTTAAAAGACGCACACAAAAAGGCTCAGAATTATATCCCTTTAAAAGAACGGAAAGTCATCTTTTGGGGAACTGGTCGCATGAACCAGCTGATGAACCAGATCATTCGTGGAGAAAATCTATGAAATGGATCTTCCTACTACTAGCGTTTTCTTGTGGTCAACACAAAGAACCACTTTTTCGAGACATCGGTGATGTTGATGGAGATCAGATCCTCAATTATGAAGAACTGGGAAATGATAAATTTTTTGCCAACTTCACTCCTATTGGTAAGGTCAAAGGGATCATGAGATTCCATGCGAATGAGTTCCATGAAATCTCTTTTTCAAATTCTACAGACAAAAAACAGGTGATGACTAACCTCCTTGTTTCAAATGAATCTCATTTGAAACAGTCTGAGTACTTCAGCGAATGGATGAATCTTAAGCTTCATGGGGCGAGATCTCTAAATCTGAAAAGTAAGCAATACCTCATTCAACTTACCTTCGAAAGTTCTAACGAGTCAATTGATGAGGTGGCCATCATCCATGGAGATCTTAGTGAGAGTCTTGGTAATTGGTCACCCTTTATGAAGCTTGAGATATCTTCTGAAAATCTTCAAGATTTACTGTCCGGAAAGAAAGTCCTGGGAGTAAGAAAAAGTCTTGGTCGATCTAATCTTTTTAAGAAGAATAAAGAAGAAACAATAAAAGAAAAATCTCATCGTCTTTATTTCTATGACGGCAAGAACCCAATAATATCTTACATCGCAAAAGAGCTTAATCTTTTTGAAGTTTCAAAAATTTTGAACATTTCCCAATTCATACTAATTGAAGAAGAGAAAATTATCTTGGGTCCTCCATCAGGGGAAGTGGCCTGGTTCGCCAGAGAATTGAAAAATGGTGATAAGATTTTTCTTAAGTCTAGTGTGGATGAATTGAGAAAAGTCTTAGTGGAGAGATTCGAATATAAAAAGATTTTAATTAAAAGAGAAAATGGATTTCTGACGAACTCAACTGAACTTAGAAACAAAGTTGGGGCAAAAATCTATGTGCGGATCAGTGACCTAACAAGAACAGAAAGAAAATTTCAGGATAGTATCAGGATCCGAGTCCACGGTCGATTTAGCTCAGGTGGAAGTGCCAGAGATGGAGACCGCGATCCCGGCTTTAGATGTCATCATTACATAAGAGAAATAAAAGAAGAAATTATAAGTTTTCCTGACAAAGATGAACTCCTGGGCCATCTCTTTGTTTCAACAAAGATAGGTTCGGATGGTGTGCAGCTGGGAGATAAATTAGAGGAAAAATTCAATGAGAATGGAACCTTCTGGGATGCAGGATTTACTGCAGAAGAAGAGAACTTAATTGCTGGTCTTGAGTCCTTGCCCTTGGTTACATTCACTGTGACGGGAGAATTTAATAACAGCTGTTCAGATCGTCAAATCGGGGGGGACCGCTTTGCATCATTTTCGACAAATCCTGAAGGTAAATTAAGTTTTATTCTCGAAAGCTATGTTGAGAAGATACTTTAACCGGCCTAAAATAGATAAATGGAATTCTGTTTAGTCAGTTCGAATATTCGGTTTGATAATCCCAATGATGGAGAAAATGCCTGGCCCCATCGGCGTGAATTTCTCGCACAAATTCTTCTCGTCCATCGGCCCGATCTTATTGCGACTCAAGAAGGTCGACTCTATCAACTGAAAGATTTTGAAGCTGCATTAGGACCCTACCATATTATTGATCCTCATCGCTCCTGGATCGGAGAGCGAATGTACCCCTCGTTTTATCTAAGAAATGGTTCTTGTGAAGTTATCAGGAGTGATGATCTGTGGCTCTCTGAGACTCCTGATGTTGCAGGTAGTTCTTCCTTCGGAAGCTCTTTCCCCCGTCTTCTGACATGGATAAAAGTTCAGCCAAAAAATTTAGATTTTAATTTTTTCGTTGTGAATACTCATTTGGACCATGTTAAGCCACAAACACGTATTCAACAGACTAAAGTGCTCGTTCAAGAAATACAGAAAAGGAAAGGCCCGGAAAGCAGGCTCATCATTATGGGAGACTTTAACGAAGGCCCCGAAGGAGAAGTAAGGGCCATCATTAATAATGCATTTCCCGAGCTGGTGGATACCTGGAAACTGTTCAACCCTCATGAAGAAACTTCTCATCATGCCTTTAACGGTGAATGCCAGAATGGCTCAAGAATCGACTGGATTCTTGTAGATCAAAGCTTTCAGGTTAAAGAATGTTTCCTTGATAAGACCGTCGTTTCCGGAAGATATCCGTCAGATCATTTTCCCGTTATTTGCCGACTTAAACTCTAGTGGCGACTTCTGCTCCGAGGTGTAAGTAAGTCTCAAGTCCATTTGCTGTGTTGTTCAAAATATCCGATGACGGTTTCCAGGCACCCTTTTCACCAAGAAGAACTACGGTAGACCCTCCAAAAAGGAAAAACCCTTTCTCTTCTCCTCGCAAAAATGGCTTATTCCAGCGGTGACTCTGGACTATTTTTCCCACGCACAAGGCCCCTACTTCGATATAGGCTAAACGACCAAAATTTTCCGTCTGAAGAATAGAGACATATCGTTCATTTTTAATGAAGATTTGGTTTTTATAGCGTAAAGCGAAGGGGTTAACAGAATCGTAAGCTCCAGGTACTCTGAAATGATCCAGGACTTTTCCGTTGTCTGGATAATGATAACGGTGATAGTCAACGGGACAAAGTCTTGCGATGAGCAGAGACCCACCCTCAAAAATTTTTGACACTTGATCATTCCCAATAAGATCTTTTGCTTTTAAATAGTTTCCTTTCACTGGATAAAGCTTTTCCTCATTAATTGAATCAAATCCCACATATCGGGCCTCAGCGAAGGCCGGCATACGATCAAGATCAGAGACAAATGACCTTTTCCCTAACTTGAAACGTCGGATGAAAAACTCATTAAATGTTCGATAAGAATCCCGAGGATCAAGAGCTGGTCTTGTGCCGGACTCAAAATCATCAATATTGATGTTAAATTTTTCGATAAAAGGTCTTACTTTTCTTGAACTTGAAGGCAAGTCCTGGAAAGCACCATAGGTTTTACTAAAAAATTTATTGGTAAAGAGTGTCCCGATTTTTTGCCCAGCGATAGAGGTATAAAGAAACTTGATAAATTTATCTCCATAGACTTTTTCGATCTCGGTTTGTCCGGTCATCCTGTTAAAGTATTTAATTTCAGGCGGATTGCTGACAGTCGTCATCGGGGTATTTCCTCTTGGGTGTTTAGTTTAAACATACTATAATTTAGCGCAAAATTAGTCAAAGTAAGGGGCCAAAATGAAATTCACTTTGTTTATGTTTTTGTTCTTATTTTGTCATTTAAGCTGGAGTGCGGAAGCTTTACTTCCTGTGGAGGAAAAGACGATAGAAATCTATCGTAAGGCGGTCCCAAGCACAGTGAACGTTTCCAATATTCGTCTCGCCCGAAATATGTTTTATGGTGAGGTGGAAATGCCTCAAGGTGCAGGATCAGGTTTTGTTTACGACAGCTCAGGACACATCATCACGAATTATCATGTGGTTCAAGGTGGAAGTACATTTGTCATCACTTTTCATAATGATCCCAAACAATACAAAGCGAAAATCGTGGGCGTGGCACCTGAAAAAGACATTGCAGTCCTAAAGCTCGAAAACGGACCTTCTAAACTATCGCCAATTGTCTTCGGCTCCTCTAAGGACCTCGTCGTTGGACAATATTCTTTTGCTATAGGATCTCCCTTTGGGCTCGATTATACTCTTACAACCGGAGTCATTTCTGCTCTCGGTAGAAAGATTGATGGCATCGGAGGTGTTAAAATAAACGATATGATTCAAACTGATGCCGCCATAAACATGGGGAATTCCGGGGGCCCACTTCTTGACTCTCATGGAAGGCTGATCGGCATGAATACCATAATTTTCTCCACCAGTGGCTCCAGCGCTGGCCTGGGCTTTGCTGTTCCTGCAGATACGATCAAGGTTATTGTTCAACAGCTGATCCAACACGGAAAAATCATCAGACCTGGTCTCGGAATTGGCATCGTTCCGGATAGCATGAAAAGAAGAATCATAGGTGAAGACAAGGGCATCATCGTTTCTTATGTCGATGATAAAGGGGGAGCTGCTAGGGCCGGGATTAAAGGGATGACTCAAGACCAATTCGGTCGAACCTATCTGGGAGACATCATCTTGAGCGTTGATGGGCAAGAAGTAAATAATCTCGATGACATTTATCAAGTTCTTGATAAACGAAAAATCGGAGATGAAATCTCTGTACGTTATCGTCGAGAAGGAAAGACCTTAACGACCAAGGTTAAGCTACAGGCCCTTTAAACTCTTGATCGCAAGCCGGAGTGTTTCTTCCTTTTTTGCGAAACAAAACCTTAAGTATTTTCTCCCATCTGAGGATTTTAAATAAAAAGCTGAGGGTGGCACGGTAGCAATTTTTCGTTCGGCGATGAGTTTCAAAGCGAAGTCGACATCACTAAGTTTGGTCTTCGATTCAATCGGAACCATCATAAAATATGTTCCGCGGGGGATTTTAAAATCGAAACCAATAGTTTTAAGTTCGTTCCAAAAAAAGTCTCGTTTGCCCTTATAAAGCTCAACGAACCCAGGAAGATAGTCATTAAGCCGCATCAATCCCTCGGCTACGGCTTCCTGGATAGGAGTTGACACTGCAAACGTCACATACTGATGAACAAGTCGACAAGCATGGGTAACCTTCTCATGAGCGCAGATCCAGCCAATTTTCCAACCTGTTAATCCAAAGGTTTTTCCTGCACTTGATACGGTAATGGTTCTTTCAAACATGCCCTCTAGAGTGGCGGTTGGAATGTGTTTAGCACCATCAAAAAGAAGGAACTCATAGACTTCGTCAGATAAGAGGTAAAGGTCATTCTTAATCGTAAGATCAGCAACATCGAGCAGCTCTTCTTTTGTCCATACTTTTCCAGTGGGATTATGAGGGTTATTTAAAATGAGAAGTTTGGTACGAGCAGTAATCGCCTTTTCAAGCTCATTTTTATCTACGATGAAATCTGGAGCGTGCATTGTAACAGGGATAGGAACTCCTCCTGCCATTTTTATTGATGCGACATAAGAGTCATAGAAGGGCTCAAGAACTACGACCTCATCTCCTGGGTTCACGAGTGCAGTGATCACAAGATAAATCGCTTCGGTTGCACCAACAGAAATCGTTATTTGGGATTCAGGGTTGTAAGTCAATCGGTAGAATTTTTTATAATAGTTGGCAACTTCTTCTCGGAGTCTTGATGTTCCTGGGAAGGGTGCATACTGATTGTGGCCTTCCTGCATTTTCTTGTACGCAATATCTTTTATCCAATCTGGTCCGTCGAAGTCGGGAAATCCCTGGCCTAAATTAACGGCATTATGCTCTCGAGCAAGTCTGCTAATAACACCGAAAATAGAATCTTTAAAGTCTGCAATGCGCAGGGCAGTTTCTTTCATTTGAGCCTCGGATAAAAATTATTCTTTAGGATCCATTGCATCTCTGACTCCTTCACCGATAAGAGAGAGCATCGTCAGAGTACAAAAAAGTGCGAGTGAAGGATAGAGGGCCAGCCACCAACCTTCAGTGAAATGCTTTTGGGCCTGATTTAAAAGCTCTCCCCAGCTTGGAGTAGGTGGTGTCAAACCAAAACCAAGGTAATCTAGACTTGCCAATGCCGTGATGTTGCCAGCAATGACAAAGGGTGAAAAGGTTATGATAGGAGATAAAGAGTTAGGGAGTAAATGTCTAAAAAAAATTCGAGAATGACCTGCTCCTAAAGCACGTGCCGCTTCGATGAATTCTTTTTTCCTGTTTTTTAGGTACTCTCCTCGAACATAGTAACTTATAGAAATCCAACCGAAGAGGCTGGATAAAAGGACTAATAGAAAAAGAGTCGGCTGAAAAATCGAAATGATGATTATGAGAAGAAAGAATTGTGGAACCGTAGAAAGAACTTCTACTATCCTCTGTCCCCAGAAGTCTGTCCTTCCTCCGAAATAGCCCATAATTCCACCAACAACTGTCCCCGTGAGAAAAGTTATTAACCACACCAAAACTGCGAAGGTCATCGAGTAACGAAGACCATAGAGCAAGCGGGCCAGTATGTCTCTTCCCCGATCATCTGTGCCCATCCAATTCTTAGATGTTGGCCCTGAAGGGTAAACATCAACTTCTTTATTTGACTCAAAGGGATCCCATTTTACCAAAGGCCAGATCAATCTATCGCCCCTGGAATGATCAAGAACAAGACGTCGGTAATTCATCACCATCGTTTCTTCATCACCAAATTCAGATGGATGATAATCAAATACAACCGGGTAATAAGATTTGCCATTAAACTTTAAATAGAGTGGTTTGCTGTTGGCCCAAAATTCTGCAGAAAAACTAAAAAATAAGGAAAATGCAATGAGCCAGCTTGAAAAAACGGCAAGGCGGTCTGACTTAAAACGTCTCCATTTTTTAAGGCTATCTTCGTTCTTTAAAAATTTTTCAATCATGTAAAATCTATCCTTGGGTCCACAAGTACATAAGCAATATCTGAGAGGACATTACCCAAAAGGAATAGGGCACTCTGTATAAAGACCAGACCCATGATGACATTGTAATCACGAGAAAGAACGCTCTTGTAACTCAAAAGACCGATACCATCAAGCTGAAAGATCGTCTCTAGGAGGAGAGATCCGGCAAAGAACACAGACAAGAATCCTCCCAATCCCGTGACGATGGGAATTAGAGCATTCTTTAAAGCGTGCTTCATATAAACCACTTTTTCATGAACACCCTTTGCCCGGGCGGTTCTAATGTAGTCTTTGTTAATTTCCTCAATAAGAGAATTCTTCATGAGGATGGTGAGACTCGTAAATGAGCCAATGGTGTAACAAATAAGTGGCAGAGTAAAGTGATGCACACGATCCCAAAATTGTTCCCAAACATTGAATTCATCATATGCTTCAGAGTGAAGTCCTCCAACAGGAAACCACTCAAAGAAGCTTCCTCCTGAGAAAAAAACGATAAGAAGAATAGCCAGCATAAAAGAAGGAATAGAGTAGAAGATGAAAAGCAGAAAACTGCTTACAACATCAAAGGCACCGCCTTTCTTGATGGCCTTGGCAATTCCTAAGGGAATTGAAACCAAATAACTTAGAAAAAGAGAGATCAATCCGAACTGTAAGGAAACGGGAAATTTACTGGTGATGACATCCAGGACTGGTTCTTCGTAAGTAAAGCTCTCGCCAAAATTCAAAGTGACAATATTTTTCAACCACAGAAGATAGCGGATGTGAAGAGGCTTATCGAAACCATACTGCTTTTTTAAGGCCTCAAGTACTTCATCTGAAACTCCCTGAGTCGCACCCCGACTCCGAGAGCTACTCTCTCCTCCACCTTCTCCGGATCCAAAGCGCATCTGCTGAAGTTTTTGCTCTATCGGCCCCCCGGGAGCCATATTGATTATGACAAAAACGACGACAGTAACACCAAGGAGTGTGGGCAGGATAATCGCTAACCGGCGTAAAAAATATTTAAGCATAAGTTACTCAACACTCCAATACTGCTGACCGATTCCATATTTGTAAGTGTCTTGCTTTTTGATGATCCGTTTTGAGTGTCCATACAGAGTGTATTTGGAATTAAACCACCAGATGTAGGGATAATCAGCTGAAATCAATTCATACGCTCTACGGTTTAAGATAATTCTTTGGTTCCGGTCGTGAATCTGTCGCGCCTGATCTATTAGACGATCAACTTCGGGGTTTGAGTAACCAATAAAGTTTGATCCAGCCCCGCTGATTGAACTTGAGTGCCAAATTTGTTTCTGATCAATTTCAACAGAACCTCCACCCCAGGCCAGCCGCACGGCTTCGAAATTTCTCTCATCCAGAAGTTTAATAAAAGAGTTCCACTCAATATTCTTAAGTTTTATTTCCACACCAACTTTACTGGCATCTTCCTTGAATATTGTTAAATACTTCATGACATCGATGTTAGGCTCAAGGATTGTAATAGAAAGTGGGGTCTTTTTGCCACTAATGTTCTTGTCAAGGATACCATCCCTATCCGTATCTTTCCAGCCGGCCTTGGTTAAAACCCGTAGGGCTTCATTGGGGTTAAACTCAATCGGTTTTACAACTGGAGAGGCGTAGTCTGACTGAATATACACCGGACCGGTAGCATAGTCAGATAGGTTATACTCAAATTTACTTAACATAAGTGGTCGATTGAATAGCATAGAAAGTGCTTTTCTGACTTCGCGATCTTTAAGTATAGGATGTTTCAGATTCATGCCAATAAAACTATAACCTTTGGGAGTCTTATTTTGAGTTTTTACTTTCACTATTTTTTTATCCCAAATTTCTCCGACTGTTTTTTTCATGAAGCCTTCCGGCCGAAGGGTTTGAAAATCTAGGTCACCTTTCTTCAACAACTCCAGATAAACATTCTCCTCCATCACGAAGCGAAGATTGATTTTCTTGATGGTGTTTATAGCCTTCTCGGACTCAACAGTCCTGCCCCACCAGTCGTGATTCTGCACAAGGATTATTTTCTGACCCTTGTTGTACTTAGAGAGGATGTAGGGACCCGTTCCAATTAACTTACGTCCGAATTCTTTTTTATTCTCCTTATTTGAATAGAAATGTTTCGGCAGAACGGAAATCCCTGCGCAAACATCAAAATTCATAAAATAGTCATCTTTTACGGTAAAGCGGATCCTGTACTTTTCAAGGACCTCCACAGATTTAATGGATTCATAATAAGGGCGATGTTGAACGGCTTTCCAGTCATCACTGAAGATCACATCATAAGAGAACTTAACATCCTCTGCTGTAAATTCTTTTCCGTCATGCCACTTCACATTTTCGCGAAGTTTAAATTCAAAGACACGCTTATCTTTTGAAACTGTCCATTCTGTTGCCAAAGCAGGCTTCCATTCAAAAGAATCAATATCCCTGTCGAGAAGTGACTCAAAGACGTAAGCGTGGACAGATGAAGAATAACCATCTGAAGCAGATAAAGGACTAAGGGTCGAGGGCTCCCCGCCTATGTTATAAGTTATTGAGCTGCCCAATTTCTTGTTCTTGGGTAAACACCCGGCTGAAGAAATGATCAAGATAAATAAAATAAATCTGGCAAATCCATATGCCATCAGGAACTCCTTAGACTATTTCTTAATATAAAAGGCTGGATCGAGAGACCAACGATCGAGCTTGAGGTTGTGGTCTTCTATTCTGTATGCTTCTAGCTTGAGATCAATTTCATTGAGTCTAGCCTCGGAGTTTTTATATTCAGTAAATGACCTCGCCTTATCTTCTTCTAGTAAGGAAAGCTCCTTCTGCCATTCAATTTCAAGCTTCTGCCTTAGGATCTCAAACCGCTTATTTACGCTGTCAACCTTTTCGACATGCCCAGTTAGTTCTTTGTGATGCCGCTCTTTTTTCGCCTGCATCGCAATTCTTTTTTTTAAAAGGATCTCCACTAACTCCTGAACAAGCTTCACCGTCTCTTTCAATTCCGGACTTTGGAAATGGAGATAAGCTCCTGTGGTAAAGTGAATTTTTCTAATACAACTTTCAAATTGAGGGATTTTTACTAGTAAGTAATCGTTCGCTCTACCCTGAACAAAACTCATGCACCTCTGATCAGGATAAGACTCATTCCAAAATTCAACTCGATCTTGGCGATTTAAAAATTTTATATTCCCAAAATCGGTTCGAATCCGCATGATCTTGGCGGTAGGATTTAGCTTCGAAATCCTACCCGAAAAAATGGAACCGAATTCATCTTGTTTTGATTCCGAGGTCTTACAGAAACCAAGTGAGAACTGGAAAATGATGGAAATAATTAGAAGCTTCGCCATGTAAAGATTATGCCATGGACCAATTTTTTTTGGAGGTATTTATTCTTTTCGGAGAATAATACTTGAGCGAAACTCTTTCTCGTGAAGAGGTTCTTCATATTTTAGGACTCTCATGCCTGTGAAAAGGCGAAGCAGCTCCTGCTCTCTTAAAACATCTTCCTGTTCAGGAGTTCCTTTTCTTTTGGACTTTTCACGATTTGTGAAGGCTTCATAAATAAGGACTCCACCCGGTTTAAGCCAGGATTTTATTTTTTCTACCAGGGAACGATCGACGTAATAAAAGCAGACGATAGCGTCAAAGGAATTAGGCTGAATCTTGTAGTCTTTCAAAGAGCCCACCACTCCTTTGATCTTTACTCCAAATTCCCGGGCCAGGAGATAAGATTTTTTTACAGCAACAGAACTAATATCCACACCGGTGACTTTGTATCCTTTTTGGGCGAGAAAAACAGCGTTCCGCCCCTCTCCCATTCCCATATCTAAAACGGTACCTTCATAGGGGATGTAGTGATAGTTTTGAGCAAGAAATTGTGCCGGAGACTTACCGAAGATAAATGTTGGGCGACTATATTTTTCATCCCATTGAGTCTTAGAGTCTAGAGATGTTTTAATCCCTGTCAGATGTTCAAAGCGGCTACCTGAAATTGGATCCCGAGCTGCACAAAGAAGTGGTGAGAGAGTTAAAGAGATAAAAAGAACTATCTTCATATAAGTAAATAATACCACTCTTTAAACTTTCATAAAAGAAGCTTTATCCCTCTTCGGGATCACTGTCGACAACTTCCTCTAACTGATTACCGTCTGATGACTGATCGATGAAAAGAATATCTTTTTCTAGCTCCTCGACTTCTCCCTGGATGCCCAGTTCAGCATCCAAATATAGGTTCAGGGTCGCCAGAAGTTTTTCCATTTTGCGAATTCTGCGATCAAGAAAGTCTTCTACTGTGTTAGGCATATCTTCCGTTTGAAAGAGATACCAATTCATTTCTTCTGCATGAGTGTAATATTTATCAAGGGTGGTGATAAGATCAATACTGCAATGAGAAAGGTCCATTATTGAAGTGTCTTCATAGCGATTTTTAAAGATCATGGGAAAGTGTTCTCTCTTCCTCCGAAGTGCGAAGATTTCCAGGTACTCACTCTTTCTTTCCTTAATACGTTTGAAAAGATTATTGGAGTCTATTTTAAGAAGGACTAGCACTCGCTGGGTAGCTTCTGTATTTTTACTTTTCATAAAACAACACCTGGCTGTGACCTCTTTCCTCCAGGCCATCTTTGGCTCTTTTCTTGTTTTAATTCCAAAACCCTTGCTATCAACTGACAGATATGACCAAGATCCAAAGGGTATTTCAAAAAAAGATAATTTCTCTTCACCAGATGATTTTTTTGGTCATTTAAATTTGAAAAACTTGATAGAAGAATCATTGTAATTCTTTCTGACTTTAATAGATACTTCAAATGTTTGCGCACATTTTTTTGATAAAAAACTGCTTCCTGAATATTTCGAACTGAAGATATCACGATGACCTCAGCCTGATCAGTAGCTGAGAGGAGTTTTTGTAGCTGTTCAAATCTTACGGGCACAAGCACAATATTTTCTTTTTTCAGTTTATTTGAAAGAAGAAAGTATGAATGTGGCTGCACATCAGACAGACAAAGATAAAAAACAAATGAAGTTGTTTCATTCCGGGCCATACCTTCTTTTCGGAGTTTACAAATGAGACTTAAGCCATCCGTAGGTTCTCCTCAAGAAAGGAATCATCAGTCCAGTGATAAGGGAAAAAAGAGCGTTACCACTGGAGGCCGCCACTGGGCCTGTCGTGCCACAGCTTAATGCCTGTCCGCTTTGCTCTTGTTTCGAATAAGCAAGTGGAGAAACGTATCTGTTAATTTGTCTCTGTTCAGTTTGAGCATGAGCATCAGTCATCCCTACAATATCATCTGAGTGCAGACCATTATAGGGGTACTGAAGGGTTGGGGCCATAATGGCCAGCATATTCTCTGAATGATCTAAACCCATCGTATGGCCCAATTCATGAACCAAGGTTGTACCGATGTTGATTTTATTTATTGACTCATAGGGTGAGTTAAAAGCTGAGTGTCCGCCATTAATTATGATTTCGGATTTGGCAAAATATGGCCCGTTTGTATAGCGTATCGCCACGGCCAAAACACTCTGAGGATCCATCCTCGTCTCAGTTGCAAAATTCGTCGACCAACGTATGATATTTGCCGAACTATCGGAGCCTAAATCCCACAGGCCCAAGCCAGTTTCTCTTTCCCATTGTCTAATCGCTGACTCTGAAAGCTGTTCCAGAAAAGCCTTCCGGGTCGGACTATCCTCTACAACAACGAATTTTACAGGAAGCGTGGCCCAGTAAAAACCATTTATAAAATCTTGAGTAAGCCGGTAAGCAAAAACTGGCGAAGTTAAAGAAAAAAGACAAAGCCATTTCATCCACATATTTTTCTTCCTGAAAAAAAATTGCGCTAGAGCTCTTCGATCCAACAAACTTTGCCACTGCGAACATGAACCTTATAATCCCGTCCAATTTCAAGATGGAAAGGGCCGTTTTGAAGAATCTCAAGGGCGACGCGATCCGGAATGTTCCCCTTTATTGAGTGATCATTTTCGAAGATCACACGATCCACTGAAAAAATATCCGTTGGTCCTACTGGACGGATAATCTCCCTGACCCTTCCCTCAAATTGTATTGGACACTCATTTGCTCCAGAGATAACTGTGGCCCAAGAATTATGTGTGAACATGATGACGAAAATTGTAATCAACTTAACCATGCCTAACTCCCTGGCACTTTTACCCATGAAAATACACCGGCATCCTGCCAGTCTTTTCTTATCAACATAGTTGCACAGAGTATGCCAATGACCGATAGGGGCTAAAATGTCCATTTTACAATTAGGACCTAATTACTCAGGGACAAAAGGTAACCTTCAGAAAGATTCCTTGCTCACCTGGGCGCAGTTTGTCCTTTGAAAAAGCTTCAGAGAAAAATTTACACGATGAATTAGATCCAATTCATGCTGAAGACTGCGCTCACTTCAAGATCATCTGATCGTGCGCCAGAGAAGCGAATTTGGATAATATCATTGGAGCGAAGGGAAAATTGATAATCTGACACATTTCCAAAATCATTACCATCATAGTCTTCGCAGTTTTTAAGACGCATTTCACTCGTGTCTGAGGAGGGCGTGTAGATGCATTTAAATTGAAAATCATCGCTGTCGAATTCATTAACATCAAAGGCTATCTCCACGCCTTTTTGAAAAGTAGAGCCTTTGCTCACTCTCAATCGGTTCGGAATCTCAAACTGAGCGGGTCGCGGCAGCCAATAATTTCTTTTCGAACTCTCAAGTCCATAAAGAGATATGACATAGGATGATGGGAGTTGCTGGTTTTCCGTTTGACGGACTATAGAGCTGGTAGATTCGGTAATTTTCTTTCCACAACCTGCGGTAGCTATTGCGAGGGACATCAGGGGCCAAAGTTTACGAATCAAAATATTGAGCATTTTCTGTCCTTGAGAATGCTTAAGGTCATTATACGTTGAATTCTCTATCGGTGCGTCCTTGGAGAACTTTATGGAAGTAACTAGTGAATTTTTATGAAAAATGATGGGAAAAATTTGCTTGTTTGTTGGCCCTCTGAATCAAGAAGAGCAGAAGGTCTTAATTTTTATACGATTTCGTAAACAGCTGAAGACTTTTTTTCATAACCAACCTTGACACTTCTCTGGCCAGACACATCTTTTAGGATGCAAAATCGAGTCTATTTTAGTTTAAACTTTTTTGCTCTGCAAAATATTTAATGGAGGATTTATGACAGTAAAACCACTTCAAGACCGTGTTCTTATCAAGAGAGTTGAAGAAGAAACAAAAACAGCTGGTGGAATTATTATTCCAGATAGCCACAAAGAAAAACCAGCTCAAGGTGAAGTTATTGCCGTAGGTACAGGCTACCGCTTAAACGACGGCAATGTTAAAGCTCTTGATGTTAAAAAAGGCGACAAGGTTCTTTTTGGAAAATATTCAGGCACTGAAGTAAAAGTCAGTGGCGAAAACTATCTCATCATGAAAGAAGATGAAATCCTCGGGATTCTTCAATAGTTTAATATCAAATCTCTAAGGGAGAAATATATGTCAGCAAAAGAATTAAAGTACTCAGAATCAGCTCGTAACTCAATCCTTGCAGGAGTTAACGCTCTTGCAAATGCGGTTAAAGTAACTCTCGGACCGAAAGGCAGAAACGTGGTAATCCAAAAATCTTTCGGGGCTCCGGCCATAACGAAAGATGGTGTTTCAGTTGCCAAGGAAATTGAATTAGAAAACGCTTTTGAAAACATGGGCGCTCAACTTGTAAAAGAAGTGGCTCAAAAGACTAATGAAGATGCTGGAGACGGTACAACTACTGCCACAGTTCTTGCTCAAGCCATCTACAGAGAAGGTGTTAAGCTCGTAGCTGCGGGCCACAACCCTATGGACCTTAAGCGCGGTATCGACCTCGCTACAGGAAAAGTCATCGAGAAGCTAAAATCTATGTCTAAGAAAATCGACACTGCTGAAGAGATTGCCAACGTTGGGACAATCTCCGCAAACAATGATCTTGAAATCGGTAAACTCATTTCTGAAGCTATGTCAAAAGTTGGCAAGGAAGGCGTTATAACAATCGAAGAGTCAAAGACAGCGGATACTTCACTTGAAGTTGTTGAAGGTATGCAGTTTGACCGTGGTTATGTTTCTCCATACTTCGTAACAAATCCAGAAAGGATGGAAGCGACATTCGAAAACCCATACATCCTCATTACAGAGAAGAAAATTTCTTCAATGAAAGAACTTTTACCTACTCTTGAGAAAGTGGTTCAAACGGGTAAGCCTCTCGTGATTCTCGCTGAAGACATTGAAGGCGAAGCTCTCACAACTCTAGTTGTTAACAAGTTACGTGGAACTCTTAACGTTGTTGCTGTTAAAGCTCCTGGCTTCGGTGACAGAAGAAAAGAAATGCTTAAAGACATCGCTACCCTCACTGGAGGTCAAGTGATTTCTGAAGAGCTCGGAATGTCTCTCGAAGCAGCAACTCTCAAAGATCTTGGAACCTGTAAAAAGATCACGATCGACAAAGAAAACACTGTCATTGTCGATGGTGCAGGCAACAAGAAAGAAGTTGAGGCACGTGTAGCTGCAATCCGCGCCCAAATCGCCGAAACCACTTCTGATTACGATAAAGAGAAACTTCAAGAGCGTCTTGCTAAACTTGCTGGTGGTGTAGCCGTTGTCCGCGTTGGATCTCCTACAGAATCAGAAATGAAAGAGAAAAAAGACCGCGTTGAAGATGCACTAAACGCAACTCGGGCCGCAGTCGAAGAAGGTATTATTGTGGGTGGTGGAGCAGCTCTGCTTCACGCCGCATCAGCCCTAGATGGTCTGAAGGGTGCAAATGAAGAGCAAACTGCTGGTATTAAAATCATCCGCCGTGCAATCGAAGAACCTCTTCGTCAAATTGCTTTCAATGCTGGTGTTGACGGTGCTGTCGTTGTTAATAAGATTGTTGAATCAAAGAATGCTTCATTCGGGTACAACGCTCGCGATGATAAATTCGAAGATCTAGTGAAAGCTGGAATCATCGATCCAACTAAAGTGACTCGTTCGGCACTTCAAAATGCTGCTTCAGTTGCTGGACTTATGCTCACAACTGAAACAATGGTTGCTGATCTTCCTAAGAAAGATGATCACGCTCACGGTGCTCCAGGAATGGGCGGCATGGGTGGAATGGGCGGCATGGGTGGAATGGGCGGCATGATGTAGTCCTCCCATTAGATACATTTCTATCCCTAGGGCACCTTCGGGTGCCCTTTTTTTATTTTTCTAAAATAGAAGCAGGGGCCCTAGTTTTCGAGCTATGGAGACGAGCAACATCTTCTTTGTAGGATGGATGCAGCCCTTCAAAACGTTTGGCATTTACAAGAAGTCGATATCCATCAGTAAAGTTAACTTGAGCTGTTTTCCGAAGGACAAGAAAATATTCATCCTCTGAGACTTCAGCCTGAAAAAGTTCATAGTACTTTTTAAAAAGACTAAAATCTTTAAGCTGAGAGATGTAGATGAGTGTCTTTCCTTTTTCCGCACCTTTTGCAATGAAGTGGTTAATCAGCACTTCATCTCGTCGTTTAACGACATAATACATCAGTGTCTGACCTACGAGTTGAGGCTTTGAATTGATTTTTTGCGCAATCAATGGATGACGAATAATGGCGTCTCGAGGAGATTGATTGATGAAAGTTATGAGCTCCATGCCACTGTTGAAATTCCAGATGGTCCAGGCAATGAATAAGACCAACACTGAAGACAGAGGAATAAGAAATCTCCATTCTAGAAGATGTTTTAGGGCATTTCGAACTTTTTGTGGCGTTGAAATATAATGATTAAAGGGGAGTCCATGAGAGATTTTGTATTCGAGAAATGAAATTCTGAATTTCGTATCGGGGTGAGTGGAAAAGTTTTTTGCCAACCAACTCGAGAGAGGTCCTTTTTTTCTGTCCAAGTTTGCTTTTCTTCTTATGTACTCGGGTAGTTCGTCCGTCGTCGTAAGCTTTTGGATAGCCGATTTGAAGGCTTCCAACTTTGCTCCCAAAACCATCACCGCATATCCGTCGGCTTCAAACTCGTGAGACCTTATGGTATCAAAAAGGATGGAGTAATTAAAGATGAACCAGGACATGCAAAGTGCAACACCTATGAGAGTTGTAGAAGTTGAATGGATGTAAGCATCTTCTCCCCAGTAAAGGAATGAAGCTGCTAAGAGCAAAAGAAGAATCACACTGATTCCTAGGATAACTGAGATAAAATTCCTAAGAAGATCAATCAAGCGCTTATGGATGTGTCTATTGGCGACATGGCTAAGTTCATGAGCTATAACAGCGTCGAATTCCTCGAAAGAGAGGGTTGTTCGAAGGGCCTTCCCTATGAACATTGTTTGATTTGAAAAACTTAGAAGCTTAAGTCCGACAACGAAGGCATTTTTAATGTCGGATTCTATCCAGCGAATTCGCATGTGCGGTTGCTGAATTTGTTCCAACCTGCGGTTGATCAACTCAAGGTATTCAGGCTCTGATATTTCCCGGTTGGGAATGAGTCTGAGCATAATAATTACCGAGCATACGATGGTTAGAACCGAGACAAGGACGATGTTAAAGAGAAGACCAAGGAACCAAAAACTTCCCCATTCTTCGTAGACACTATCCTGGAAGGCCCAATTAATAAGAGAATAAATAAGGATTGGCAGCATAATGACTGCGAAGTTGACCCTCAGCTCTTTAACCAGATGGTTTTTAAAGGCTTCATAAAGCTCCAGTTCGGTTTTTCTTTCCACATAGCGGATAAAAAAACGGTAGAGATAAAAGCCGATAAAAACGAGACAAATGTAGAATGTTCCTAAACCTAAAATTCCAATAACAGATGATTTTTCTGTCACCAAGTGGGCGACGATAAAGGCGAGAAAAACCTCAAAAATAAAGACATAAAAATGATGTCCCAAGATCATTTCACGATGTGAAGAGTGCCTGGCGTCGATGAGAGAGGATAAAAAGGCGCCTCGCTCCTTCCGAAACTTATAGAGGTTGTAACCAATAGCAAGGACGAAAAAAAGGACATAAAGCATTCGCTTGACTCTCCATCAAACTTATCGGAATTTGTGAGGGTAAATATTAAAGAAATGTAATAGAGGAGCTTTTATGTCCAACATCATGATGACCCTTAAAGAATTTCACGACAGGCATTTGAAATTAGACAAAAAAGACGTAGTTCTTGATGTCCGTAATCCGGATGAATTTCGGGATGGTCATATTAAAGGTGCGATCAATTTTCCTCTGCCTGAAATAACTTCTCATATAGAGGAATTAAAAAAATACAATCGTATCTACATCCACTGTAAACGGGGGGGCAGGGCGCAGACAGCTTTTCAACTACTTGTCGGAGCAGGACTAACGAACCTCGTCTGCATCAACGATGCAGGTATGGACCTGTGGATTAGCGAAGGATATCCAGTAGAGAAGAGTTAGAAGCAAGATGACTCAAGGTTAATGACCTGAATAAAATCTTCTACATTACCCAGGCCGGTTTTGCCTAAACTGGCCTTAACTCGGATAGGAAACTTAAGCGTAGTAAGTCCGGTGCAGTTGTAACCAACTGCACGCTGGTCGATTAAAGTTTCAGATAGTGCCTTGAGAACCTCTCCCAATCTCTCAACCGGCAGCTCCTGATGAAACTTCCTTAAGCATAGGTTTCGGCAAAGGGCCTGAGAGCTTTCAGTGTTTTTTGAAAAACTTTCTAGCTTGTAAAATTCAAGGACGTGAGGCGAGGAAGCAACAGAACCCGTGAGGGGAGAAAACGCCGTAACCTGACAATCGCAGTCTAAAGCGAGGAGAAAAGAAGGAAAAACAAGAACCAATAACATGAGATTAATTTTAAAAAGGTGAATCACGTTTATTTATCTTTTTAGTCAAAAGATGATCAAAAGTTAAAACTATTAAATTCATAATTCTAAATATCGACCTAAATAAATAAACTCTTTAAGCTTATTTTAAATCAAACCAGTTATTTCCGCTGCTTATTTCAACCTTAAGTGGAATCGTTAAGGAAACAGCTCCTTCCATCTGCTCCTGAACCATAACCTTAATCTCCTCAAGCTCAGACGGAACCACATCAAAAATGAGTTCATCGTGGACCTGAAGAATCATTTTCGTTTGAAGCTTCCTCTCGGAGAGAATCCTTTGAATGTTAATCATGGCAAGCTTTATAATATCGGCGGCTGTTCCCTGAATAGGACTGTTAATGGCCACCCTTTCCGCCATTGCCTTGATCTGTCGGTTTGTAGATTTGATATCTGGAAGAAGCCGCTTTCTGCCAAAGAGAGTCTCTGCATAACCAACCTTTTCTGCCTTCTCTTTAAGACTATCGAGGTAACTTTTAACCGACTGGAACTTTTGAAAGTAACTCGTGATGTACTTTTTTGCCTCACTCTGAGAAATGTGCAGCGTTTGAGAAAGACCAAAGCTCGACTGGCCATACATGAGGCCAAAGTTAATAGCCTTGGCACCATTTCTCATATCCTTGGTCACTTGATCCAATGACACATCAAAGATTTCAGCAGCCGTTTGCTTATGAATATCCCGATCGTGCCGAAAGGCTTCGATCATGTTTTTATCTTGCGAAAAATGAGCAAGAAGCCTCAGCTCCACCTGAGAGTAGTCCGCTGAGAGAAGCACCCTTCCCGGTGAAGGAACAAAACCACGTCTAAGTTTGCGGCCATTCTCACTCCTCACTGGAATGTTTTGCAGGTTGGGGTTATCGGAAGAGAGTCTCCCCGTAGCAGCATTAGATGGCTGGAAGTGAGTATGAATCTTTTTGGTCTCTGGGTTGACCATTAGAGGAAGTGCTTTCACATAAGTCGAAAGAAGCTTTTCGATCTCTCTGTACTTTAATATGAGTTCTGGAATGGGGTGGACTTTCATTGAGGCAAGCTCGGTTAAGACCTCCGCATCCGTAGAGTAGCCCGTTTTTGTTTTTCTGATAACAGGAAGCTGTAGCTTTTCAAAGAGAAGCTCCCCGACTTGTTTAGGTGAGCGAAGATTCACCTTATCGCCGGCAATCTTTATCACTTCGCTCTCAATCTCCAGAACCTGACGGGAAAATTCCACTTCAAGCTCTTTGTAGAATGGAATGTCGAGATGTACTCCTTCAAGCTCCATTTCTGCTAAGACTTTGATGAGAGGAATATCAAGTTCATCATAAGGTCGCTCGACCTTCATCTCTCTCATCTTGTTTCTTAAAATGGGATAGAGGTTTAAAATAGCCTCGGCTTTTTCTCCTTGGTAATTGAGCTCTTCATCTGAGGCATTTCCAAACAGGTCAGATTGACCTTGAGGTGCTGAAGAAAGTTTGTGGCCCAAAAATTCCTCTGCAATGGTGTCCAGATCATGCCGAAACTCGGGGTTCAAAATAAAATGCGCCTGTGCAAGATCAAAATATTTAAAATCCGGTTTAACTCCTGCCACGAATGCGAGCTGTAGTAGTGGCTTGGATTGATAGCAAACGACCAGGGCCCGGGCCTCATGGAGAATGTCTACTAAGGTTTTCGCCTCTTCTTTACCAAGAGTACAATACCCAACAGCTCGGTTAGTCGCTATCGCTATTGCTTTCCAATATTGATGCTGATTAAGATCATCATCGCAGAGATGAGTTATGCTTATGACTTCTTGTCCAGCAATGTGCTTTTTCACATCTATTAACGTCCAGCGCTCAACTTTCTGTGCCTGTTTTTTTTCAACGACTTTTATCGCACTAACAGGGACTTCTCTAAACTCCGCCAGTTTAGCTTGCCACAATCGAAACCCCACTTTGTTCAGAAAGGCTTCCATCTCTGAGTTCAGTTTTAGCCGATAGTTCGTTTCAGAAGGAAGTAATTTCAACTTGAGATCGCACACAATCTTAACTAACTCTTTTGAAAGGAGAGCCTTTTCTCGATGGGTTGCGATCGCTGTTTGATTTTTTTTGTTTTTAATCAAATCCACGTTGGCCAGAATATTATCCAAAGTACCAAACTCATCGATGAGATTTTGCGCACCTTTGGGACCGATGCCATCGACTCCAGGAATATTATCCGAAGAATCACCGATTAAAGAAAGGTAATCAATAATCTGTTCTGGATAGACTCCCATCTTTTCTTTGACATCCTCGCGCGAGTAAACTTTTTCCTTCATCGTATCGAGCATCTTTACTGGACCATCAACAAATTGCATGAGGTCTTTATCACCGGAGGCTATAAGAATTTCATCGAATTCTTTTCTCCATTGAGTGACCGCTGATCCAATGATGTCGTCTGCTTCGTACCCAGCTTCTTTGATCTCGGGTAGTCCTAAAGCTTTGATCAATTCATCGACCAAAGGGAATTGAGGGATGAGTTCATCTGGTGGCTCTGTTCGATGCGCCTTGTATTCAGGATAGATCTCTTTTCGAAATGATCCCTCTTTAGTATCTCGAGCGATGAGAATATGCGTTGGGTTATATTTTATGATCATGTTGTGAAGCATGGATAAAACACCGTAGACCGCATTCACGGGGGTTCCATCCGGAGCGTGTAGAGGTCGGATGGCAAAGAAGGCGCGAAAAATGAAATTAGAGACATCTACGACAATTAACTTTTTCATTTGAAACCTATTGGAGTGGAACAGGAGGTGTATTAAACCAAGGACTTTTTGTCTTTTTTAAATCCATCCTCGTGCCGTCGTTTGCGATGACAGTGGTATCGGCAAGAATGTCTCCCAGTCGATGAGCGGTATCTCCTCTAAAGAGAAAATAGACTTCCATGGCCGCCAAGGGAAGAGCGAAGACCCCTGAGAACACCCATCCCCAAAAAGGAAAAACTAGAAAAAAAAGTGGAACAGTAAAGGGTAAATTCCGGACGAGTGACTGCCAGGAAGAGCAGGGAGTCCCATCAATCAACGAAATCACTCCAAATCCCATAAAGCGTTTTCCAATTGATTGCCCCTCATAAAGCGAGTCAGCAATGGAAAGATAAATGATTCCAAGAATGAGTCCCATCGGGTAATAGAAAATGGCCCCGAGAACAACCAGGCCTACATCAATACTTTTAGCAATTAGTCGTGATTTTCTCGCCCGGTATATTGGCCCGGTTAAGAATGACTTTCTTTTCATCCGGGATATTGTAGCCAAAAAATCACACCTTGAACGTAATTTCATTTATTTCCGAGTATTGTCATCAGATGTATAATGGGTATAACTTGTCCAGAAGGCCTCATTAAGCTACATTGTTTAAACACTATCTTTAGCACTGTGTATTAAGGAGAATTTATGGCTAATTTAACTAGCGTCACTTCTGCTAATTTTGAGCAAGAAGTTATTAAATCTGACAAACCGGTCCTCGTCGATTTTTGGGCCGAATGGTGCGGTCCTTGTAAGGCGCTCTCCCCTGTTCTGGATGAGATAGCCAGTGAGATGAATGGTAGGGCCAATATTGTTAAGGTCAATGTTGACCAAGCTTCTGATCTTGCTCAAAAATTTGGAATACGTGGAATTCCAACACTTATCTTCTTCAAAAATGGAGAAGTCAAATCTACCCTCGTAGGTAATCAACCCAAAGCGGAAATCATCAAGAACATCAGTTCACTTATTTGATAAGCAAAGGGAGGCGGAGCCATCCGCCTTTTATTTTTTATGTCATTCATAAAACACTCACTCCTAGAGGCCCATAAAACTCTAGAATTATTCATCGAGGATGAACAGAACCTGAAAAAAATTGAAGAGGCGATTGGTCTCTTCGTTGATTCCTTCAGAAACAAGGGACGTGTTTTTAGTTGCGGAAACGGCGGATCTATGTGCGACTCTCTTCATTTTGCTGAAGAGCTTACCGGACGCTATCGTAAGGATCGCGCACCTCTTCCGGCCACTGGTATTTCTGAGGCTGGCCATATCACCTGTATCGCCAATGATTTTGGTTTTGATCACATTTTTTCTCGCTTCGTTGAAGCTTGGGGTCAAACTGGAGATACCCTTCTGGCCATCTCAACTTCAGGTAACTCTTCCAACGTCATAAAGGCGGTGGAAGTTGCCAAAAGTAAGGGAATGAAAGTGGTGGGTCTTCTGGGTAAGGATGGTGGAAAACTCAAGTCTATGGTTGATGTCCCCTTGGTAATTCCCTGCCCTATTACCGACCGAATTCAGGAAGTGCACATCAAGTGCATTCACATCTTCATTGAAGGGATTGAGCGGGAACTTTTTCCGGAGAATTACCTTTAGTCCTGATGACGGCACAAATTACTCTATTGAGTCAGCTTTGGGCCGTCTATGAGCAGGTACCTGGTAAGAAATGTCCTCATTAGATCCCAGTCTTTAAAGTTCTGAACAGGCTATTCGGCTACGGCCGACGCCTTCAATCAGAAGTAGATCATCGGGGCGTCATAGCCCCTATCAGGTCAGCCTTTTCTTTTCCTCTTGCTATTTTTTTTTAGCGCTCGAGGTAAATGTGCTTATAATAGATTACAAACCTTTATTTTTCCACGGAAGGGGAAGCTGTTATGGAAATGATCCAATGGTTCTTTAGATTCATAGTTGAAGGCGGCGTGTTCATGTATGTGATCTTAGGCGTCTGGGCCTTCGCGATTGCCGTAGCTCTCGAGCGATTTAAAAAACTCTCTTATACCTTTGACGTTGATGGTCCCTCTTTTATGAATGAGCTTCAGAGGTACATTTTATCAAATGATATTCAAGGGGCTATCCGAGTTTGCTCCGGGTCCCAAGCGGCTCTTCCTAGGGTACTTAAAAGTGGTCTCAAGCGGGCCAACCAGACTCCTGAGCAGGTCCAGAATGCCATCGATGCAACCGCTCTTGAGGTAATTCCTAAGATTGAGCACCGTCTTCCTTATCTTCAGTTAGCTGCCAACCTCTCGACCCTCTTTGGTCTTCTAGGGACTATCCAAGGCTTAATTCAATCCTTTTCGGCAGTTTCTGCAGCTGATCCCACCCAAAAAGCAGAAGTTCTTGCCAAGGGTATTGCGGTGGCGATGAACACTACGGCATTGGGATTATTCTCGGCCATCACAATAATGATGGTTCACGCTTTCCTTATGTCGAAGTCAGAGAAAATTGTGAATGAGATTGATGAGTTTTCTGTGAAGCTGCAGGATCTTCTCGGGACGAAAAAAGCTATCGACGAATAAGGAAGAGTTCATGTTAAGGATTCCAACTAGTCGAAAACGTAAAAAGCCTGAAGAGAAACTCAACCTCGTCCCCATCATGGACTCGGTTTTCATCTTTATCTTTTTTCTTTTGATGTCTGCAAGTTTCTTAAAAATCTATGAAATCGGAAGCGACGTACCTATCGTTTCTGATGCTGAGCCTCCGAAAGATAAGAAAGACCCTTTGGCCCTTACTTTGACGGTTGAGGACAACGAGATGATCCTTTCCAAGGGGATCCCTTCCCGTGTGATCCAGAAATTTCCCCGGGGTACTGACGGGCAATTCAATTTTGATGATCTTCATTCGGTGCTTATCAACATCAAAAAACAGCACCTTGATGAAGAGACGATTATCTTTGAACCAATAAGTGATCTTACTTACGAAGAAATCGTTAAAATCATGGACGCTGTTAGAATGTTGAACAAAACAGACGAAGCAATCTTTAAAACAAATAAAGATGGAATCGATGAAAAGATGAAAACTCTTTTCAGTAAGATTATCTTTAGTAACTTAATGAGCTAGGTTTATATGGCAAAACGAGCCTCCAGATTTTCAAGAAAAAAGAAAGAAAGTGTCTTTGACATCGACATCACTTCGCTCCTTGATATTCTAACGATCCTTCTAGTTTTCCTTCTCCAGAGCTATAATTCTTCCGGAGTCATCATCAATGTACCAAAGGGAATTGAACTTCCTAAATCGGCTTCAGAATCACTAAACAACTTCGGAGTTAACGTCCAAGTTTCCAAGACTCAAATCTGGGTAGATGACACTGAAGTATTAAACTCAGAAAGTAGGGACATCGGTCAGACTTTCGATGAAGGCGGAAGGAGAATCGTTCCTCTCTTTAACGAATTGGTAAAGATCAAAGAGACCATCAAAGCATCTGAAAAAATCTCCCCTGATGCTAAGAAATTTTCGGGGATTGCTAACCTGGTCGTGGATAAGTCCCTTAAATACAGTTACCTTAAAAGAGTGATGTACACATGTGCGGCGGCTGGATTTAAGGAGTTTAAGTTTGTCGTTATGACCAAAGGTGAAAATGATTAATCTCTAAACTCTATTAAAAGAATAAAAATAAAAGAGGGCCTGTATTAGGCCCTCTTTTATTTTCATCGATCATTAATCTTTATATCTTCTTAGGCTGAAAATTCATCGGCTGCTTTACTTCTACAGTACCGCCTCCTAGGGGTTCAGGGAAGGTGATTCCTCTTAGCACATTCAGAACACAGGAGCTTACATCAGTAGGTAACGGCGTTGATCCATCAAGACCAGCCTTGCTGACGTGTCCGGAGGAACCAATCACAAAATTCAGTCTGATAGTTCCATTTATTTCCGAGCCTCGAGTTTCCAGCTCACGCTGATAACAACTCCTAAATTGAGGCAAGAATTCCATAAGTCGTCTTCTTATTACATCCGGATCCATGGAGCCCAGAACTACAGTTTCTGAAGGAATACCTGCTGTGTAAATTGCCCTCTTTGCTGAGAGCCCCTCAGCTCCTTTAGAATCACCCAGTGCACCCGTTGTTGCACCAACAAGACTTCCTTGATTCGTTGCGATGTCAGCTGTTTTAATCTGACCTGTTCCAGTACTGACTCCTGTACTCGCCCCAATCATTTCTCCTCCACTTCCAGAAACAGATTTCGTCTGGACACCAGTAAGAGATCCTCCCTTTGCTACAAGGGAACTGATAGAGCTTTTAAAATCAGCTGATTTATAAACTTCCACATGCCCCTGGGTTTTCGCTTCATATTGAGAGAGAGCTGTCGGAGTTTTCGCAGATGGTGTTTTGGCATTATTATTAGCTGCAGCAGTAGGGGTAGTCATTTGTTTTTCAGTTGGTTTCGTGATTGGTTGCGTTCCCTGCTTTACAATTTTTTTCTCTGGTGCAGTCTTCTTACCTGGATCTGGCTTTTGATTCTGAACTTTAGTCTCGACAACATCTGGCTTTTTCACATCCGGTTGTTTCTCCGCCGTTTCCTTCTTTTCCACCGCCACCTTATCGGGTGCTTTCTGAACGACCTTCTCTTTATTTTCAGTTTTCTCAACAAGAGGATTTTCGGAGACTGTCAGGCGTTGCCTATAAAGAATCGTCGCCAGACGCTCGGGCGCCAGTTCATCTTTTCTTTCATCTTCAGGAACTTCGACTATATTGAGTCCAAGCGTAAAGAGGCCGACGAAAAACAGACAGAGGAAAAGATATTTTCTAAAATCCGGGTCTCTCCTTAGTATAGGAGCCGAGGCGATCTTTGGAGGTGCCTGGACGTTTCTTACATAAATTTGTAAGTCTCCTTTGGTAAGCCTTAAAAGATCCTGGCCTGAGAGTTCAACTTCTGTACCTACATGACCAGTATCTTTTTTCCGATCACTTAACATGAAGACGCCAAAGCCCGGAAGTGTATGGACTACTGCCAAATGGGAACGAACATCCACAAATGGAAACTTTTCAGTTTTCCCGAGATAGGGAAATTCAATCTCATCCTCTTTTGTTAAAACTCCTGAAATAAAATACGTTGCTCTACCCTCAGGAAGATAATCAATACTGAAGACCTGGTCTTTAAAAAGAATGATCACTTCCACTGCTTGCTTTGTGGACTCATACTTGAAAATGGGATAAAGCTCTTGTTTGTCCTCAAAGATGTATTCACTGAATTCAGCCTTCGGATCCGAAGCGAGGGGATAAACGATTGAAGGAACTTTCTGGGCGACACTAGGTGCTGAGCGAGGCAGTGATTTGGTTATTGGAGGCTCATCAGGTAGAGGAGGAGGGACTTTCACAGAGGCAAGACCCTGGGAAGGTTCCAAAGATTCAAGCACCGGTGGGAGCGCTTCTTTTGAAGAGTAAATCATGAACTCAAATTCGATATCAGCAAGTCTAAAAAAATCACCCACATGAAACTCTTTAACCACGACTTTGTCATCGTTGACATAAGTCCCATTAGTAGAATTCATGTCATAGATAATAGCCTTGTCACTAAATATCTCCATCACTGCATGGACAGCAGAAACAGAATCGTGATTAACAATAAGGTCACAGCTTTCTGTTCTCCCCAAAAGAATTCGACCCGTACCAAAGACACCTCCCCTGGTTCGGATGTTGGTCCCAGTCGGTCTGATTTCGAACATCTTCTGCTGTTTATTCTTTTGTATTTCCACGACTATCCCCTAGCGTATGCCGTCTACGGCTTTTTTCATTTCTTTTGTAAAACTCTGTCTCTCTGGGAGTTTGTTTTTGAATTCTTTTCGTAATCTGGGAGAAATAGAAATATCTCCAGGTGATCCAGCCTCTCCTTCAACTCCGATCTCTTCGAAATCAAATTTTTCATATTTTTTGTATTCGTAGCGTACGTTTGGCTTCGGCTCCTCACCGAAGACCAGAGCACTTAGAATCAGAAATAGAATGATAAACCAGATTTTCATTCTGAAACTCCCAGTTGAGACTTCACAAAGACATAATAACGTTTGAGACCAATGCTCTGAGGTGCGGCAATTTTTTTGAGAACTTTCTGTGCCTCTTCTTCCTGCCCCAGTTTTTTGAGCGTAAGAGCGAGATTAAGACCAATTTCGGCGCGCCCCCACTCCGTATTAGGAACATTTTGGTAATAACTCTTCGCCTTTTCAAACTCTCCCTTGAGGACGTAGGCGGTTGCCACTGCGTTGAGAAGGTCAACATCCCCAGAGGACTCACTCAATAAGCCTTGAAACAGTGGAAGAGCGAGATCGACCAATCCGTATACGAGGTAAAGTCGTGCGAGATTAAACCGTGGGGTCTTAGAAAAACGTGACTCTTTATTCGCCTTCTCAAAAGCGATAAGCGCCTTTTGATCCATCCCCTGTCGGGAATACATAACTCCGATATTGTTCAATGCCGGCACATAGTTGGGTTTAACTTCAAGTGCTTTATTATAAAAGAGCAGAGCTTTCCGATGGGCACCGGAATTTAGATGACAGTTCGCGACCTGATTCCAGTAAGCGGCAACTTTTTGATAGCGATTAAAGTAAAGTGCCGCAGTGCTGAAGGCGCTCTTGAAATCGCCGCGAAGACATTTCAATGAAATATCTAACAAAGGATCACTGGAAGATGAGTAGTTGGCAAGCTCAGACTGGCTCAAGCGATCCAGAGTCTCGTCCTGAAGAGCAGGATTGATGGACTTGGCCGACTCTTTGTAATAATCAGAAACTTGTGCATTCGTTAGGGGTTTCTCTTTTTTGAAAGCCTCGTTGGAGACTGTTTCTGGAGCCTTTATCGCTTTATTCTTACTCGAACATGAAACAAGAAAAGCCAGGATCAGAAGGAATTTCATCGACGACCTCCACGATCCATTAGAATCGCTTCCTTCTCTGTTAGGTATCTTTTTCCGACTTCAGCTTCCGAAAAAAGAACATCAAAATTAGAGACAGAGAGAATTTTATTATCCAAAATTAGCTTTCGAATTTCAGATCTTTGTTTTCTGGCATTTTGTAGAATAGGTTCGTGAACTTCTGTCATCGCCTTCTTGAAGCTCTCAACATATTCAGGTGACTTACCTAAGGGAACAAAGTCTCGAAGACTCTTGGCAAAGCTTTCGTATGCAAAGATAACATGACGATAAGCATCTACGATCCCTTTGCCCGATCCGATTTTTTGAATCTCATTCACTTCGGAGGCCATCTGGTCAAGGACCTGAAGCTTAGTTTTAACAGTCGAATTAAAAAGATCTTCAGGGAAGGAGAGCGTAAGCTGATCGAGACGGAGCCTTTTATCCTCAACACTTTTTAACATTCTATGAGCTATAAGATCCAGTGCATCGACCGGTAGCTCAAGTTTCTGCGCTTTAGCTTCGCGATAGAATCGGTTTTGCTTCTCGCTTATTTTCTTTGCTTCTTCATCACTTCCGATCGCTAGAAATTCTTTTCGAAGATCTTCGTAAGGACGAATGAGATTGGGATAATTTCGTGAATTTGATTCCAGTTCCTCAAGAATCATTTGAACTTTTTCCCATCTCTTTAACTTAACCAGCTCTTTTGTCATTTCCAAAGAAACCTCTGCAATTGTCTGGTCTGGAATCCCGCAGGACTTACTTTTGGATCTGACCTCCAACGCCTTATTAACATCTGCGTTGGCAAGAGCAATAAAAATCGCATTTTTATAAGCGACTGGCTTGTTTGATGAATTCTCGCGGCAGAGTTTCGAGAGCATCCTGTCGGATAAGTCCGCAGACTGATCAAACCCCTGACGGAGAAAGTAACCAGCCGCCATGCTGAGAAAAGAGTCGGAAAACTTGGCAACATCAGCGGCATCCATTTCATTCAGTGCCGTTGTGGCCCATTGCGAGCTTTGAACAGTGTCGCCCATCTCAAAATAAAGTGCTGCGAGATTATAGGCAGCATTCATTTTCGCTTTAGGTGTACTCTCAGAGGAAACATAAATCTGATGATATCCCCTAAGAGCGGTCGCTTTATCCCCTTTTTCAAGTGATTGCTGAACACCCTCGATCTGAATTTTAGTCATAAGACTCTTTAGGGCTTCCGCATACTTATTAGAAATTTTGAATTCTCCATTATTAATTCGCTCTACGTACTTCTTTACACTTAGATAATCTTTTTTAGCACGATAGTGCTCCATGATTTTTGCCAGCATTCCTTCTTGAGTTTTAAAATCCGAAGGAAAGTTTTTTGAAAACTTCGCCATGGTAGCCTCGGCGCCAGCGATATCTTTTGCATCAAACTGGGCGTTAAAGAGCTTTATAAAAATGGCCGAAGCTCGTTCTGAGTTTGCATCAACTTCGATGAAGCGGGAATAAACTTGAATGTAGTATTTGTCTGCAACATTTTTGCTCAATGAGGATTGGCCCAAAGATGAAAGCATTCCTTCGAGACTCTGTGACATTATTTTTTTATTGCCTTTAATCTTGGCGTAGTCAAATGCATCAATGTACAGCTTGATAGCTAGCCCAAAGTCTCCGGCCACATATGACGTTTCCGCCTGGTAAAAGACCTTGTCAGCTTTCTCATCAGGGTTAAGCTTTGCCGCCAGTTCAAAATATGCGATAGATTCTTTAGCCTTCTGGGCCTTTGTCTTCGGCACGCTGTTATAGAGATCAGATGCCGCAGCTTTTTGAAGCTCTGCTGCCTTTTTATTAACGTGAAAAGAAAGTCGTTCCAGATGATTTTTTTCAAGAGGAGAATTTAAATGCTGATCAACCAGTTCACGACATACTATTAAGTGCGCCGGAATTTTATTGTACTTATCAAATAGATTCAACTGCGCCATCATGATTTCATTTCTTCGATTGCGGTCTTTTTCCATCGACTTAACTTTCTCAAGAAGTTTTTCAGCTTGATCAAACCGACCTTGTGAAGTGATGACAGCAGATATTTTCACAAACTGCTCAGTATAGTTTAGACCATTCTTATCATAGAAGAGCACTGCCTCGTCGAGAAGATTAGCATCGACGTAGAAAATTCCTATGTCTCGCTCTACTTGTGATCTCATATCCACATATTTTCCACCACTCTTTTGGTGTACTTCTTTCATGAGGGATATTGCTCGCTGATAATTTCTAACCCGGTAGTAAGACCAGGCAAGATTAAAGGCATCCTTGGTCCACCATTTATCATCCGCTCGGTTGATAGTCGCTTCATAGAGAGGTATGGCTTCCTGATATTTCTTGTCGTTATAGTAGTAGTCGGCGAGGGCCAGATTAGATTTAAGGGAAATCTTTGGATCTTTAGAGGTTCCGGAAGCCATTTTGAAGTACTTTCTTGCTTCTTCATTTCTGCCTAATTCTTTTAGATTGTAGGCGAGAATATAATAAACATCACCGATCCCCGAGTAACTTGGAAATTTTTTGACTACGACTTGAGCGGCGTCATTAGCAGATTCAAAAAACTTTCTAGACTTACTGAAATACTCTTCCTTGTTTAACCTGGCCCGCTCCTCCGGTGGGATTGCTAGATACTGCTCGTTCTCAACTTCTCTAAAGAGCCTTGCTTTCTCGAGGTTGAGCTCGGCGATTCTAAATAGAGTGTCTGGTGATTTGAAATCTTGAGTTTTTGCCAAACGGGAAACTTCGGAAAGCTCTTCGTCAACAATTGCCAATATCTTTTGCCTTCGTTCATCAAGTGTCAAACGAGTGCCGTAAGCGACCTCTATAATCATAAAGATGAAGAGAACGATCATTTTCAACATTCAGACCTCAAGGCAAAAACATAGTCTCCAAGCTCATCGGCCCAGAACTCTCCGTTAAAGTTCCAAAAATACTGTTTATCGTTTCGTTCGATATACTTCACGTCTCCACGTTTTTTCTTTTTTGCAAGATCAGTCTGGTAGAGTCGCTCTTTTCTCTGGGCAAGAACTTCGAGCTTGATATAGCTCATCCCCTGAAAAGCCGAATAAAGTTCTGCATACTTTGAGACCAGGCCAGAACGGACATAAGCACCGATGGTGTTGCGCATGTCTTCTGCAACGGTTTTAATGTTCCTCTCGAGATTCACGTTCATCGAAGAATTGGGAAGTTTGGTTAACTGGTTGTACTCAGAAAGTGCTGCAAGAAGGGCGCTTTTCATTTCTTTGTAGGCCCAATCTTTTCCGATGGACCTTAAAATATGGTCCACTATCGGGAGCGGAGAAGGTCTTTTTTCCTCGTGATCAGACATCAGAGTGTAGAAGTAGCGGAAGTCTTTTCCCCGGCTGGTGAGAAAAGTCCTGAGATCGCGTGATGGGTTGAGAAGTTTGGAGTAAAAACCATCGGCAGTTTCCTTAGCATCATCATATAAACACATCTTCATGTAAGTAAGCGCCTTCAAAACCTCGACTTCTGGCTTGAAGATAAAGTCAAAAATAGGAGATCGATAGGATACGAGTTTTCCTAAAGTCCTATTGTAGTTTTTTAAGTAGTAGCTGGTCCAGGCTTCCTCGAAAAGGATCTCCGGCCAGACAAAAGAGTCTTTTGAAATATCCAAATAGGTCAGCTCTGCTTGTCGATGACTACCAGAGGCGAATTGCGCACGGGCGACCCCTGCAAGGCAGTAGTCACGATTTGCCACAAGCTGAGTCTTGAGAACTTTTGATTTAGATCTCTCGCTTTGACGGTTTGAAGCACGGATGCAATCCATGAAGTGACCTTCGGCTTCTTTGTTATTACCCATGTCAGATGTGATCGTTGCTTTTAAGTTCGCAATGAATGGATAGGCAGGATGGTCACCAGAAATGCCGTTGAGTTCATTCAAGGCTTCTTGCTTGTTTCCTTTCTTAAATAGCTTTTTGGCGAGAATATATCGAACGTTTCCAGAGCGGGAGCGACGAAGTACCTCAAAGGGAAGAGATTCAAATGGTTTAACCCCAGTATGATAAAGCATGATGTCGAGCGCTTCATCCATCTCATGATCAAGGCTACGATCTGTTTGAACAATATAGTCTTTCATCCAGGGGATACTCGAGTAGTAGTAACCACCTTTAACCAATTCAATAAGGGTACGGCGGTACCCACTAATAGAGATTGTTCCCCGACCGTAAGTACGATCAGCAGCCTCATAAGAGGCGCGAGCGCTAGTGATTAAAAAGAATGAAATCATTACTATTTTTGAGAACATCCTTGTTCTCCTTTCTTAAAATGCGTAGTTGAGGCCCAGGCCCAGGTCGTAATTTGTAAATATTTTTTTAGCGCTTGATTTAGTTGCACCATCAGATCTTGTTTTATCTGCTTGGTAAGTTGTTCCTGTAATATCTAATCTTAAGCTCCAATTTTCACTCAGATAAAATCTAAAACCTGTATTCCAAATAGCTCCAACATTACTTTCTTGTGTCAGTTGATTTCTTTCCGATTGTGGTGCAGTAGAGTTGAACAACTTCCTATTATCTTTGGTGGTAATGTTTCCCGCACCAAGTCCAAACATCCAGTCAAAATAAAAGATCTGATTAAATGTATTAATTTTAGAGTAGAAAGGAGACCAAATGATCATCGCTCCCATGAAAGAATCAATCTCTCTATAGAAGGGATAAGCTCCTTGTTCTTTTACCCCTTTAGCTGTGTCATTTTGAGTTGATGAATTTTTACCATAGAGAAATTCAACTCCCCAGTCCTCGGTAAAGAAGTAACCAGCCCGAAAGGTTCCACCGTAAGCATCGAGGAAATCCTGGCTCAAGTTATAGGCAGCTGTCGCACCAATATAGAGGTTTCCGTTTTTTCGAAACTTTCTGTTTTGAAGGACATAAATTTCTTTGTCTCCATCGAGCCATGAAAAGCTATAGAGAGACTTTTCACTCGCCATCACGACGGAGCTCATGATGAGTGTTACTAAAACGGCAATAATGTTTTTCATTTTCACTTCACTTGTTAGATCTTTGGTCTTTTTAAAATTCTAACACGCTCAGCAGAAGGCGCAAGTTCGCGGATTAACGAGGGCAAATGCTACCATAAGAACATTGAGCACAATGGTCAAGATTTTTCTCCCAAGGCTCATTTTGCTTGCGCCAAATGGGAAAGAGCCTCTGGACACAGTCGCTATAGGAGACGGTTTGCTCCAGGAGTTCCTTCTGGTCGACGAAGCAGAGGATAAGTTCTAATTCCCTGTCCTGAGGTACGCTCCCTAACTGGTAGAGACCGTAAGCATAGACTGAAAGTTGAAGCCAATAGTGCTGTAGATTTTCTTGAGTAATCTTACCGGTTTTAAAATCCCAAACCTGCGCTTTTTTGTCAGTTTTCGGAAAAAGAACCAGATCGGGGGTGCCAGAGATCATGAAATTAAAAAATTTGAACTTCAGAGGTTTCTCGGGAATAAACTCAAAGTCTCTATGATTTTCCCTCAGTAAATGCAGGGCCCATTCCACTGGCTGTCGATCTTGTCCTGAAAAGGACTCTCTCGGGACCACAAAATTTCTCCGAATACCTCTGGCTATTTGCTCATGGACGAAGATACCCCGCTGGCTAGAAGATCGCAGCAGGGTAGCAACCTCTTCTTGGTCATGTTCCACAAAATCATATTTTAAAGTTGGCTCCGGCATTTTTAAGATATTTTGAAAGTAGAACTTCCTGGGACAATCAAGAAGAGCGTTTAACCTAGTTACACTTAGTTCCGCCGCTATCATGAGCTCAGTCTTTCCTGTTCCTTTGGAGAAGATCCCTACTGAATCATGGAAGAAGAGAGGTAGGTCTGGAGTGCTTTGACTGGTAAGAACATCTTCTGTTCGAAAAGAACTTAAGGGAACTTCAATAACGTTCTCACTATCTCCCATTTGAAGCCAGTTTCTAAGCCCCTGGATCCAACTGTTAACGGGGATACTGAAGGTTTTTTCCGGAATTTCAAAATCAACCCAACAGAGCTTTTTCTTGGCCCGAGTACAGGCTACATAAAAGAGCCGTTTAGCTTCAGAAAAGTTCTTATAGCGAGAAAGCTCATTCTCATAAAGGTAGAAAGGAGATTTTTGTTTTTCACGCTTAGAAAGATTTATGAACCAATGAAAGCTTCCTGGAAGATTTCCGAAAAGACCGGTATCCGGTAGGTCCCGTCCATTGGTATAAATCCCGCCCAGGAAAACTAAGTCAAACTCCAGACCTTTAGAGGCATGAGCAGACATTATTTGAACTTTATGAGCTTCTTTACCAGAGCGTAACTCAAGACTAAGCCGGTCATTATCTCCTCTTAGGATCTGATTCATAATTTGCTCAGGGTCGTCGAGGTAAAGTTGTGAGATAGTTTCGATGAGATCTAGATTGATGTCCGAGTTTTCATTTGTTATTTGAAGACGAAATAGAAATTTTCTAAAGGCTTCCACCAGCCCCCAATACTCCAAATCTTGATCAAAAAGGCGGAGGGATTTTTCTTCCACTTGAACTTCCTTTTCAAAAGCCTTGAGATAAGCCTCTATCACAAGCAATGGAAAAGAATTTTTTAATTCCACCCGTTGATCAAACTTTCTTTTGAGAAGAATGACGAAAAGTCCAAGAATGGGGTCATCCAAAAGATCAATTTTAAATTGAGCGGTAAAGCCAATCTTTTTTTTCATGAGATTACGTATAAGTTCAACACTTGGTTTTAATTTACTGTAAAGAATCGTACAGACGTTTCCACTTCCAGAGGTTCTTTCTTTTTCAATGGCTTCAGCAATGGCGTAGGCCTCAAGCCGGTTCATTTCGTCAGTATGAAATTTCCCCTGCACCTCCAGGTCTCTCTTAAGGCTCGCCGTCAGGATTTCAATCGTACCTTTTTCATTGTTGTTAACCTCAGGTGGAACATTCTGATCTTCTGGAGTGACAGAAAAAGGATCATGACCTTCAAAACCATACCCAAGAGGAAGGAGAGTTCTGAAGAGAGAATTATTGAATTTGATCACCTCTGGAAGGGAACGGTAGTTGTTCACAAGGCTTCTAGTCATGGGTATGAGTTCAGCACAATCCTGGAAGACCGAAAGCTCTCCTCCTCGAAATCCGTAGATCGCCTGCTTGGCATCACCGACACAAAAGAGTCTTTTAAAATCTCCATCGATTAGACCCTGGATGATTTTAAACTGAACTGCGGAGGTATCCTGGAACTCATCTACAATGAAATAAGAGAACGTGCGTTGAATTCTTTCTCTATCAACTTTATTTTCAAGACCTAGGGAGACATAGTACTCGATATCACCGAAGGTTAAGCCTTTGTTAGGATCAAGCTTTAACTCAACAAATTTAAAGATTTCCTGACAAAGTGCCATCCATGGAAGGACTTTCGAATCGAACTGAGTTTCATAATCATGTATGACCTCCTGCCATTTTCGGACCCAGTCCCTAAGGTCAGAAAGACCGTTTTTGGCGGCATCAGAAGAGGGTCCTTTCTTTTTTGCGTTTTTTTCTCCTTCCAGTCTTTTGAGTGGAGCAAAAAGGGAGGCATACATCTTCAGGGTTTCAACGTTTTTAACAATCGGCAGACCAGATGACTGAAATTCTGCGACCACTTTCTCAAATGCCGAACGATCGCTGTCTGAAGGTAGATCCAGGTTTCCTATGGAGAGAAGTGCATTCTCTAGATCGTTAAGGCAAAAAGACTTCTCGAGAAGCAACGCCATTTTGTCAGGAGCAATATCTCGTTGGTCAAACTTCTTCCATGCCAAGCGAAGTCCTGGGTCACTAAAAATGTGGACAAAGGAAGTGAGGAGTGAGTTCTTTTCTCTGATAACAATTTCCAGTACGGATGAATCAACCATCTTAGATCTTTGCTCAAACCACAATTCTATGATGTCGCGCACCTGCTCTTTTCTTTCGGCATCAAAAATAATCTTTGCCTCCACTGACAAGTGGGGAAAATAACCTTGAGAAATTAGTTTTTTACAGAAACCATCAATAGTTGTCACAAGGAGTGTAGGAAGAAGCTCGTTCGCCATTTTCCAGTAGCTCTGATCTCTGCCTGAGCTATGCGCCTTGTGATGAAAAACCTCACTTAATCGAATATTCATCTCCCCGGCAGCTTTTTTGGTGAAGGTCATCATAACGACTTGAGATAACTTTGATCGAAGAAATTCTTCAGCTTGTGCTGTCGACATCGACCTCATTTCTTCTATCCATAAAGAGGTCAGATAGAGGATATGTTCCACCAATACGAAGGTCTTTCCAGAGCCGGCCCCCGCTCGGAGGAGCACACCGCCTTGATGCTGAATGGCAAGGAGTTGCTCAGGGTTCGGACTACGAGACATGGATCAACTCACTTTTTACACAAATTTTATTAATCTCACAGTATTCGCATACGATCTTCTTACGCGGCTTTGGAGGATATATCTTTTCTTCTCTTATGATGTCCGCCAATTCGAAAATTCGTTTTTCTGCTCCTTTGATCATGGATGAAAAACCATCCTTAAACTTTTGAGTCTTACACATTTTTGCGGTCTTCAGCCTATCAAAAAGAACATCATCATCAATTAAAAGATTTGATTTTGATGTATCATCAAGGACGACATAGCCAATGATGATTGATTTTTTATCAAAATCCTTCACCAGTTTTTTTGCAGCGAGAGCGTACACCCAGAGCTGAAGCGCATCAAAATCATTAATCTCGCTAGTGCTGGATGCGGAATGTTCGGTTGATTTAAAATCCAATAAAAAGAGATATTGAGAGCTTATTCCGAGGCAATCTATCCTCCCCTTCATGGGGACAACCTCTTCCATTGAGAAAGACTCCTCAATTCTCCAATCAATAGAAATCCCTACGTTACTTTCCAGTTCCTTGATAAAGCTCAAGCCGTTAAGCGAGCGATGAAAGAAGATTAGCTCTCGGTGAAGGTATGTCTCCCGAGAAAGCCGTAATTTTTTTTCCTCGATGTGCCTTTCTAATGTAGAGCGAGTTATTTCCCTCACCTGGTCGTGTTGTCGACCTCCCTTGAAATACTTTTCAATAATTTCGTGGATGATTGTTCCCGACGTCCTTAGGTCGAAGTCTTGCTCTAGGCTTGTCTCAGGAAAGATCTTCTCTACAAAAGATAGATAGAATTTTCTTGGACAATCCAGAAACGTCTGAAGTTTACTTGCAGAGAAGCTTTCTACAAACGCTCTATTTGAAGTCTTTATGAGATCTCGAAGTTCTCTAACAGGCTCTTCTTCTGGGCTTTCACATTTTGTGAGATTAATATGTGATATAAGTCTCTTCCAGGCAAGACTGTGTTTTATTGTATCTTCATTCATAAGAATCCAGACTTCTCTCGTCTTGGAGATAAGATTACTAAATTCCCATTCACGAAAGAGCATCTCCAGTTCATTTCTCTTAACCGGTCCGATCGCTGAAAGGTGACGATAAACAGACTCAGGGTATTGTTGCCCAAGGCCCTGGATCTCATCAAATCGCTCATCAACGCAGAAGATAAGCCGGCGAGAGTAATCGATGTCCTCCAAAGAAGACATGTCTTTGAGGTCAATCGACAACCTTTCATCGGAAAGAGGAACGAACGATGTTCTGGGTTGGTTAAGATTTACTACATCATGAAGAAGTTTAAGGAAAAAAGAATCGATAACTAATTTCTCATCTGTCAATTGCGATATTATCTCGAGGGCCTCTAAGTAAAGTTGAAGTCCCCGAAAGAATTTCAACGATCGTACCGATTCACTGGTCTTAAGACAAAAGCCTGAAAGTTCAAGGTGAGTCCCCCTGAAATTTTTCAAAAGAACTTCTATTTCCAGAAGCTCTTTTTTCAGAAGTTGATGTGGAATCTTAAAGCTCACCTTTTCGCTTGGGATCAAATCAATATGGGCAGTGGTGAGCTTAGAAACACCCAGGACAATCTGATCTCCATCTAAAATGAAATCCTTCAGGTGGCGAGCGATCTCACGGGAATTAATCGGCTTCCATCGAGCAGAGGGAGAAATTTCCACTACCGAAAGAAATTTTTCTTCTGTGCGACTATCCTTTAGCCAATGAATCCAATCGCTGCTTCTAAGTCGGTCCTTAAGTGCCAGTGGAAAAGGGATGATCACTTCATAGCGAATAGAAAGCGCCTTTATAAGATCTACCTGCTGACCATTAAGGTGTTGAAAGCCCCAAAAGACATAACACTTTTTAAGCTCGGAGGCTTCCTCAGAAGAACGAAGGCGCTCTGCAATCAGCTGACAGGCCCCATGTTCGTCAAGAAATCCCGTTATGCCCAGGAGCTTCCAAAATAAATGAACAGCCCGGCGAATGATATCTGGTTGTTCCTCGAGGACGGCCCCAAGTGGCGCCAAATCAAGCGAAAAACTTCTCAGATCTGAGAAAAGGTTATAGGCCTGGGTGAACTGTTCATATTCAAGCTCTGGAAGATAATTATTTTTTAGAATGCCAAAAATAAGTAAAAGCTCAGCTTTTCTTTTAAGGAGAGGCGCTTCTTGATTTCTCCAAAGAGCTTCGATCAAGTTAGAGGTAAACTTTGCGATTGTGATGACATCATTTGAACCAGCATTGCTGAGACGAACCCTCAGCCCGTCTGCTTTGGCAGGGCTTGAGGTAACAAATACCTTGTCAGCTTTAATAGACTCAACTTCTCTCAAAAACTGATCCTTTTGAGAGAAATAAACAATCTGCATCATAGGCCCTGATTTTACCTTTCTCTTTGAGAAAGATTAACAAAAAACGCCATCTGGGTTATAAATAATGTTCAGATGTCTCAAGGAGTAACCGATGCTGGCCACGAGCAGGCTTTACAGTTTTTTAGATCACAAAAATGGCTTTAACATTCACTTCCTTGAGGGGCAAAAACTGATCCAAGATCTTGTCCTGCTTCATCCAATGAAAAGCGCTGGATTTTCTTATTTTCGCGATACCTTTCTTGGATTATTGCCAATTATTTTTTTTCTTAAGCCCCAAGAGTCATTGGGAATCTATATTGATTCGGAGGACCCCTACTTTCGTTTGAAAATAGAAACCAACAGTGCTGGTCATACCAGAACGCTTTTATTGCCAGAAGAGTTTAATCAGTTCCCAATGACAATAACAGGAAAAGTAAGGGTCTCTAAGATTTTTCAAAACAACGCCCATCCCTACAACTCCGTCCTGGAACTCAACAAGACCGAGACTAAAGAAGTTATTAATCGTATTCTTTTAGAATCCTATCAGACTAATTCCGAGGTCATCGTGGGAGAAATGAGTGATCAGTCAATGATGATAACAAAGCTTCCTCCCTCCAATATCAACTCCACTCTGGAAGAGTCCCTATCTAGAGAAGATTTTATAAAGAAGAATAAAGAGTTTATTCATCATGTATTCGACATCGGAACTGATGACATAGAAAAAATCGTCAAAGTTTTTGAAGATCATGGGTTTTCGTACATGACTAGCAGACAGGTAAGTTTTTTCTGCCCTTGCTCTCAAGAGCGCATGGCCCTTAACTTAAAAGGCCTATACAGTGGAGACCTTGATCATCTATTTGATGGCAAAGATTCCCTTGAAATTAAATGTGACTATTGCCAAAAGCTCTATCACATCTTTCGAGAAGAGCTAGAGAAATCTAAACTTATTTAAAAGGGTTAATGATTTGAAGTTCGAGTCCCTGCTGTTTTGGACCAGAAAGAATTCGTTCAAAGATCTCTGAGTCTTCATAGATTCCGCAAAAGTTCTCCGCCCTGGCACCAGAGGCTAAAACGAGATTAGTCAACTTCTGGCGCTTAACTGAGGCGTTCTTATTTTCTTTTTCAAACTCAAAGTAAGCCTTTCCCTGTTCCGGCATGTCGACAAATCGTGCTCCTCCGGTTGTGAGAAGAACAAGATAATCACTGGAGGTAGTAAAGCGCTGCGCTTCTCCATAGGCCCTTTCAATATCCAAAAGTATTTCTCGAGCCTTAGTAAAATCTTTTTTCTCCAGCGCCTTTAAGTAAGAAAAGTCTCGAACGATAAGAAAGTGCTTAGATGAGATTTTACCCAGTTTCGCATAGACCGCTTTAAAATCATCGGAGATAGAGGACCCACAGCCAAAATCGCCGCAACTTCTATCGAAAATAACTTCTCCCATCTTTGCCTCAACATTTTCTGCATAATGAAAACTCGGACTCTCCGCTATAGGCTTAGATCGAGAAAAATAAAATAGGTTCTCGATAAAAGACTCGGCGCCAGGGCAAACCTTTAAATGGGCAAGTGACTCAGGTCCCTGGGCACCGGTCTCAAGAATAGCTGTCCGGTAACCACTTGGGGAAACGTATTGCCAAATCGGCTTTACACTTGAGTCATCACAGGTTCCCTTCATATTTTTTTTTCCGGTCATCTGAGATAAAAAAGTTCCCTCTGCCGAGTTTCTAAGTTTAAAAAGGTTGTAACTCCAGGTCTGGCCAAGGCAGATGGCGTTTTCAAAAGAGGTTTTCTTATCGGCGGTCTGCTGAAAGCGGATCATGGCAATCTGTTCTTCCTCAAGGCCCGCGACCTGAAACCAGATGATCTTTGTGGGCAGGAGACCGAATTGATGTTTTTTAAGGTTTAGGCTGGTTATTTGAGTACAGCTAACTATAAAAAGTAGGATTATTAACTTCATGCTTGAACTCCTAAGTCGTCAGACCATTCTTGGGCCAGAATGCTTACACCATAGCTTTGCTGAAAGATGAAAAAGTAAAATAAGACAGGAAACAAAAATAACTCACCAACTAAATAGGCACCAAATTCATTTAAGAGTTTAAAGCCCCAGAAGAAGAGCAAAAACAAGGACATCTTAAAGAAGGCTCTTTTTTGATATCTGCATTTCCCTACTGAAATGGTTAGGAATAAATAGGACACCACTACAGCAAAAATCAAAAACCAATCGGTGAATTTCCAAAAAAAACCGAAGCAAATCAAGGCCCCAATCAAAGGCAGCCTTGAAATCAGTTTTTGCTGAATAAAGCTTAAATGGGCTACGAGGCTAATAACTTGAAGTATAACTCCAAGGGCAGCAGTGATCAGCGGCAAAGTCACCCAGCGAACATAAAGAAGAGGACTAAGCAAGTTCAAATCGACCAGTGCTCTCATCAAAAAAAATGTGCTGACACTTAGAGACACCAAATAAAGCGTGAAACGTCCCGGATGGTTTGGCAAACCAAACTGCACGATAATCTTAAAAAACTGAACCAAGCAGTACAACCCTAAGGCAAGATTGATCGCTGTGAGAAAAGAACTACCCATGAGGCCTTCTAACGAATAAAATAATACTCTGATTATAAACATTTTTGTTCAAATGTCTTAACATGTTTAGGTCTAAATTGATTCGCCGCAAAGTTTAGGAGGCCGGATGGAAAGTATGGAAGCTAGTCGACAGATCATGTGGATGATCCCGTTTTGGATGAAGGTAGGGATGTACCTCTCCCTGGCTGTCGCGACTTATTTTTTCATTCAAGGTATTTTGGCAAAATATAAATTTGTAACCACTGGAAAAAATCCTAAATCCCTTCTACCCGAGAAGTTAAATATTAAAAACTTTCTTATCACGATTTTCTTTCAAGGGAAAGTACCTAGAGATGGCTTCGTCAATGTGTACCACTCGATGATCTTCTGGGGTTTCTTGACTCTCTTTATCGCTACAGAACTTGTGGCGATTCACGCCGATACACCGTTTAAGGTCTTTCAAGGGACAACTTACAAAGTTGTTTCTTTCCTTGCCGATATTGGTGGCCTATTCGTTCTTCTGGGAATTGGTCTTGCCTACTACCGCCGCTACGTCGTGAAGAAACAATTTCTCTCCGCTACAAGACCGAATCAGGAAAAATTCATGTACGGGATGCTAATTGCTCTTGTGGTGATTGGTTATGTTCTCGAGGCCATCAGAATTTTCGTCACTAATATGCCTGAGGGAGAGCGCTTCTGGTCACCGATTGGATATTCTTTTGCTGCCATCGTGGGTTCTCTCGGACTTTCGCAGGAGATATTGGCCTGGAGCTACAAAAGCTTATGGTTTCTTCACATGATTAATACCATGGCTTTTGTTGTTTCTCTCGCCTACTCTAAGTTTTTCCACATTCTCATTTTGCCCCTTAGTGCGCTCTTAACTCCCGCTCGACGTGGAGCAGTTCTCAATCCGATGGATTTTGCCAACGAAAACGCCGAGACCTTCGGCCTTGGGAAAACTTCTGAACTAACCCTCAAGGAGCGACTCGACACCCTCGCTTGTGTTGAATGTGGAAGATGTACGCAAGTTTGTCCTGCCAATTTAGCGGACAAACCCCTTGACCCCAAGCTGATCATCACCAAAATGCGCGATACTATGGGATACGACGTCAGTGCGAAGTCTCCAGAAATCAAGGATGTTGAACTCTGGGGTGAAAATCCCATTTACGCTTCTAATGAGCTGGATGCCTGCACCACTTGTGGTGCCTGTATGGAAGAATGTCCAGCCAACATTGAACACGTTCAACTCATCATGGATCTTAAACGTTACAAGGCTTTGACCCTTGGTGATTTGCCACCTGCTGCCGCAGATGCTGTGAACAAAGTTAAGAAAAACGGAAATCCCTGGGGTATCGCTCAGGAAGACCGCTTTAACTGGGCACAAGGAATAGATGTTCCTGTTATCGAAGCGGGAAAAAAGGTCGACTATCTTTATTATGTCGGCTGTGCCGGATCTTATGACGGCTCTAATCAGAAAGTAGTAAAAGATACCATTAATCTCATGAAAAAAGCTGGGGTCTCTTTTGCTGTCATGGGGAAAACTGAAAAGTGTAATGGAGACCCTGTTCGCCGTTTTGGAGATGAGTACTCGTTCTTTGAAATTGCTATCGAAAACATCGCCAATATGAGGCAATACACTTTTGACAAAGTGGTTACTCATTGTCCTCACTGCCTTCACACCATTGGAAAAGAGTACGCCAAGTTTGAAGATGGAAAGTTTGAAACAGTTCACCACACCGAACTCCTGTCTGAACTTCTCCGGTCCGGAAAGCTCAAAGCACTCAAAGACGTGGCGGGAGAGCTGACTTTTCATGATCCTTGCTATCTCGGCCGCCACCATGGAGAGTACAATGCCCCACGAGATATTTTGACCTCAATCCCTGGTGTGAAACTGATTGAAATACACAAAAATAAAGAAAAGGCGCTCTGCTGTGGGATGGGCGGAGGGAACATGTGGTATGAACTTCCTGAAGGCAAGCACCTGGCGGAAAACAGGCTAGAGCAAATTGGAGAAACCAAAGCGCCAAAACTTGCCACTTCGTGCTCATATTGTATGATTAACTTCAACTCCTCAAAGGGACATGTTTCTACAACGGAGAACTTGCAGGTTGAAGACGTTGCCTCGATCCTCGCAAAATCAGTTCTATAGAATTTTTTTGGGCGCAGTCCTTTTGGGGCTGTGCCTTTCATCTTTTTCACAGACCATCCCTCTGGAAGTTCCGAAAAGTACTGATTACCCTGGTATCATTCAGACTTTCGAAAAGCTCATCCAGATAGACTCAGAAAAGATTGCTAAAAGAAAAGAGATATTAATCAAGGCTAATCGCCTTTTCAATAATTCTCAAACCACCTCTGGCCTGGATCTTGAGCCGGATTTCCTGAACTCTATCATTCTTCACTCCGATTCTGGATATCTAAGGATGGCGTCAACCAGCAGATGTCGCTTTTATGAAGCTCTCCTCACGGATCTACTAAGGAGCTCTGAAGGAAAGATAACAAATATTTTGATAACCTACCAGGATAAGGACAAACAACATTCAAGCATCATCAGCAAAAAAGACTTTTTGAACAAAGTTGTTAACCTCGATTGCCCGAATACCCAAAAACTTATCGCTTCCTTTCAGGTCAAAACTCTCCAGAATACATTACAAGGTATAAAATTTGATATTCCTACGGGAATTGATCAGTGCCGCAACACTCACCTTGCCTGGCTCAACAATTCTCATACTCCTTTCTTGTGTCAGATCCACGAGTACATCAAGGAATCTAAGTCAGGAGCAGGAGACCCAAAGGAACTTGAATCTCGCAGGGCGATTGCAGAAATTCTAGACGAAAAACTTACGATGATGCAAAAAGATTACTTGGAAAACCTATGCCAACATCTAGATGATGAAGAAATATTTTGTGAAGAGTTCCTGAACGTCTCCTATTGGACAAAGATTGCGGGAGGATATGAAAGTCAGTTCACCGTTCAGGATATTTGCAGCAAGGCATTGGGCACAGACGTTCTTTCTGCCTCCCAGATAGCGTCTTGTTTGAATCGATTAAAAAAGGAACAAGATCTCTGCCACTATCCTAAGGGCATCTCCGGAATAAAGCCTCAACCTGACTGCGATCACCTTTCCACGGCGTTAAACTATTCCTCCTACAAACCCACCTTCAATGATTGTCCCGCATCTAGTGATCAGTTGATTGCCACCAACGTTGTAAGAATTCTCTCTCACTTTATTCCCACTCAATTAACTATACCGACGGCCGGCCCCTGCTCTGGTATTACAAATGCCTCGATCTATGGATTTAATCAAAAATTTGATAACGATGAAAACTGGAAGCTCGAGGCATGCTACGCTGACAAGCTACTGGAGCGAGATGTTTGTTTTAAAACCTACTTCGGTGACATAAAAAATGATCCCGCAGCCTTCACTTCAGTTGTGGCAGAAATACTCAAGAGGACCAGAGGAGCCGATCCTTCTCTCACCTGTGACATGGTTGATTCAAAGGATTACAGTCCTGTCCTCTTAAAATTCAGGTCTGGTTGCTACATCACCTATGAAACTCAGAACTGCTGGGTTTCTTCTTGTAAGCATAAGATAACTCTCAACGACCGGCCAATTGATTTCATCAAAGTCAAAGGTGATACAGCTCTTCCGTATTTTCCATTAACAGTAAAAGATGAACGTTTTTCTCAAAATTACATCCTCACGAAGGATTTCAAACGTAATCCGACATCGATTTTCAATCTTGCAGGCATCACTAAATTCTTTAAGAAAGTTCAAGGAGGTATTGTGCACGGAGTGGGATGTGCCGAAGATCTGTTGCCCAGTTTTTTTAAAAGCATGGCAATGAATCAGTGCTCACCTCTACCATTTGTGATTAACGGGATGATCCGAGAAAAAGACAAAGTTGCATTCGTCTTGAGAACTAGTGTAGACAGTCTCTCTGCACCTCGTCTCATAAGCTGGAGCACTCTTTATTCGGCGGTAAAAGGGTACCAAAAAATTCAACCACTAAAGCAATGGACACTTTATGGTCTTGATTAGTTTCATTATCTGTTTCATTTATAACCTAGAAGCTGCAGAGCTTCCAAAGCTCTTGACCAAGCATCCTGCCGAGTCATTGCGCTATATCAGCTATGACGGCCGCTACACCTACATCCAAAAAAAATCAGGGGTCCTGAGTCTTGTGACAAGCTTTACCAGCACAGACTTTTTAACTGATGAGACCGGGAACGATTTTCTTATCAAAGGCTCTGCTGATAAAAGCCGGTTGATCATCGAATCCATCCCTAATCCCCACAGCGAGATGAGCATGTTAAAGAATCACCGGATCTTCGTGATTGATTACGGGAACACATCTCCACGCTTTATTGGACAAGGACGCAATGCCAAGATTCATCTCAGAGATGAGTGGGTAACTTACTATGATATGTTAGACAAAACGATTAGAGTGCAAAATCTAATCACGCAAAGAAAGTTTGATATTAAACTCTCGGCCAAGCCTCATCCATTTTTCATTCCTGACATCGAAATGCTTTCTTCCTCATCATTAATTTATACCGAAATTAATGAGGCTGGATTCTCGGCGCTCGTCGCCTACGACCTTAAATCCCTAAAGAGCACAATCATCTACAAAAGTGCACAAAATGCCACAAGGCTTGAGTTGTGCCGGAATGAAAACTATCTGGCATTAGGAGAATTCCCTTATGACGGTGTATCAAGGGGGTCAAAGATTCAAATTCTAGCGGTACGAGATTTCACCAACCTCAGTAGCATGAGTAGTCTGTATGATTCAGTGGAGCAAGACGTTGGGAATATCCTCTGTTTAAAAAAAGAAGTCTACTTTGTAAAGATGATAACTCAGGACCAGAGGCTCGGCATTAAAGTGACTGAAGCAGTAAAAATAGACTTAAACACAAAAACCACTACACTTGTCTCAGATCTCAAGAATGTGACTCAGCTTATTGAAATGGATGGACGTGTTCTTGCCCCCTTCAGGGGAGACTTTTATGTCATCGAGGGTACCTCTAGCCTTGAAGTCGATGTCCTCAAATCTATTCCGACAAAAGAGGAGTTACCTCTTGAGATATAGTATATTCCTTATTCTTCTCTTGTCCCTCAATGGATGGGGATTCGACCAAGACTTTAAAACCATAAATGATCGTGTGCCTCTCGAGTTCTCTTACTTGTTTGAGTCAATGAAGATTGGAATCAAAACAGACGCTGAGAAAATTCGTTTTGCTGGACTTTGTAAAGAACTCGATGATCACTTAGGTGTTTTACAAAAAGAGCATATCTTTTTTTTGATGAAGTCTGAGGTCATTAAAAACCTTCTAGAGTTCAAGCATGAGAAAGTGAGAAGTTTTGATGTCACTTCCTTTCTGATTGTAAGACTTGAAGAGGACTTTAAAAAGCAGGAAGGCCTTTTAACGCCCTTATCGAAGTGGGTCTGGAGATCAATCATTGCTGAGCTTAAATTTCGCGAGTCCTTGGGTCTTATCTCCTCACAAAGTTTTAAACCTCAACTCTTCGAGTCCTCCAAAAAAACGGAGGCGAAGCGTTTCGAAAGGTACTTAAAATACCTTATTCCTTGGATCGACAAAATGGACAGTCTAACGGCTTCAGAGTTCAACGATCTAACGAAAAAAGTATCATGGATCATCCTCACGAGACTCAATCAGCGATCGATCCTTTTTCGAACTCTCGCCACAACAGCGACAACTGACAGCAAGGTTACTCTTTTCAGTATTCCCGGAAAATACCTGGACCTTAAGCCTGAAGAGATCAAGAAAATTAAAAACTCAGAACCACCACTCAGTCTTAAGGAAGAGTCTAATAAAGAAAAAACAGAGGCTTCCGAACAAATTCAGAATATAACGCCAGATGACCTTAGTCCCCTCTCAGATGAGCTCACAAAAGAGTTAGAACAGAAAGCGCCATAACACTCTGTCCCATTGAGAAGAAATGTGTATAATAGTCGTGCCCACCCCTCCAAAAAGGACAAGCATGGCCCTCTCAAAATCCCCTTACCGTGGAACACGGGATTTTTTTCCTAAGGAAATGCGTGTGAGGAATTACATCTTCCAGAAGATGGTTCAAGCCTCCGAACTCTACGCCTATGAACCCTATGATGGGCCTCTTTTAGAGGAAGTTGATCTCTATAGGGCGAAATCTGGTGAGGAACTCATCAACGAACAAATCTACTCCTTTAAAGATCGAGGTGATCGCGAGGTTGCCATAAGGCCTGAAATGACTCCTTCACTTGCTCGCATGGTGGCGCAAATCCATCGAGAAGTCACAAAGCCAATTCGCATGTACGCCATTCCTAATCTAATGCGCTATGAAAAGCCTCAGCGAGGACGACTCCGGGAGTTTTGGCAATATAATGCCGACATATTTGGTGCCGGTCAGCATGGTGAAATTGAAATCCTTCAGTTAGCTGTTTCACTCATGCAGAATTTTGGAGCAACTTCAGATCACTTTGAAATCCTCTTCAATGACAGACGACTCGTTGACTTTGTTTTTTTGGGGCTCATTGGTTTAGAGCCTGGGGCGACGAAGAAGCTCTATAAGCTTGTTGATGCGAAAAATAAAATGCCGGAGGATAAATTTTCCAATGAAGTGCTGAAAATCACCAGTGATGAACGAAAAGCAAAAATCTTTGAAGAATTCGTTTGTCTTAAAACAGTTGAAGACATCAGGGCCTTTGTCGATCGATTCTTCAACGATACTTCACTCATGGATTTTTACTTCTCACAATCGACTGCTCCAGTGACTATTTCCACCCACGTGAAGCCCCTCTATGAAATCTTTGAGCGCATTAAACAGTACGGTTTATCCGAATTTATAAAATTTGATCCAGCCATAGTTCGAGGTCTTGACTACTATACAGGTTTGGTCTTTGAGATTTTTGACAAGAATCCAGAGAACCGCAGGGCCATTGCGGGTGGCGGTTCTTACGCTAATCTTTTGCAAATATTTGATGAACAGCCTTTAGAAGGTGTCGGAATCGGTCTGGGTGAAGTTCCTCTGACCGATTTCCTCACCATTCATAATCTTCTCCCGAATTTTGACAAGGCAGAGGTAGACTATCTTGTCGCATATCTTGTGCCTGAAGCTGAGAAGAATGCAATTCAACTAGCGATACAACTTCGAAAGAAAAATAACAAAGTGGAGCTTTTATTCGGAGAAGCTAAGCCCAAAAAGATTTTTTCTTACTCTGAAAAAAAGAATTTTAAAAAAATATTTTTTATCGGAGAAGAAGAACTTAAAAATGATGAAGTCAGAGTCAAGGACCTTACAGACAGAACTGAATCCCTTTTTAAAATTAAGGATATCTAAGAATGGACATTGAAAATAATCTACCAAAGACTTTTGATCCTAAAGCTGCAGAAGATAAGTGGTACGCCAAATGGCTAGAGAATAAATGCTTTAAACCAAAAGTAGGAAAGAAAAAACAAACCTTCGCAATTCTTATGCCCCCGCCCAATGTTACGGGCAAGCTCCATATGGGTCACGCTCTTGATGCCACTACTCAGGATGCACTCGTGCGCTTTAAGCGTATGAAGGGATTTGAAACACTCTGGATTCCGGGAACTGATCACGCAGGGATTTCAACTCAAGCAGTAGTGGAAAAGCTCCTATGGAAACAAGAAAAGAAAACTCGACATGATCTTGGACGTGACGAGTTCTTAAATAAAGTCTGGGCCTGGAAAGAGGAGTACGGAAGCGAAATTGTTAATCAGCAAAAAAAGATGGGGATTTCTTGTGACTGGGATTACTCCACGTTCACTCTCGATGAGATTCCCAATAAAGCCGTTAAAAGATTCTTCGTCATGCTCTTTAATGAAGGACTCATTTACCAGTCTGATTACATCGTCAATTGGGACCCTGTTCTTCAGTCCGCAATATCTGATGCAGAGGTTGAGCACAAGGAAGTAAAAGGCTTTTTCTATCACTTAAAATATAGGGTAAAAGAAGACCCAAATATTGAACTCGTCATCGCCACTACCCGCCCTGAAACAATATTTGCGGACACCGCTGTTGCCGTGAATCCAAGTGACGAGCGCTTTAAGGACCTCATTGGGAAGACTGCGATCGTTCCCATATGTAATCGCGAAGTCCCTATTATTGGAGACGAACATGTGGATATCCAAAAAGGAACGGGTTGCCTCAAGGTAACACCAGGCCATGACTTTAATGACTTTGAAATTGGAAAGAGGAACGCTCTTCCGATTATTAATATCCTCAACAAGGATGGCACCTTTAACTTGAATGCCCCTGAGATTGAAGGTCTGAAACCTAAAGACGCAAGAAAGGAAGTGGAAAGAATACTCACAGAACTCGGATCATTGTTAGAGAAAAAAGACCACGTCCATCCTGTCGGTCATGGCCAACGCTCTGATGAGATTGTCGAGCCCATGGTTTCCAAGCAGTGGTTCTTAAACACTACTGCGATGAGTGAAGCCGCAGTTGCCGCTGTGGAATCAGGCGAGATGTCTTTCTTTCCTAAAGGTTGGGAAAACACTTACTTTTCCTGGCTTAGAAATCCTAAAGACTGGTGTATCTCACGACAGCTTTGGTGGGGCCACCAAATACCAGTTTATTATTGTCGGCACTGCCAGGCAAAGTGGGCCGCCGAGGAAACGCCAGAACACTGTATCGAATGCAGGGACAAGGATATTTTTCAGGATCCCGATGTTTTAGACACCTGGTTTTCATCTGGACTTTGGCCGCTCTCAACTCTAGGGTGGCCAGACGAAAACGCCATGAGAGAAAAAGGCTTTGATAAGTTTTATCCCAATACGACTCTCATCACGGGCTTTGATATTATCTTCTTCTGGGTCGCCCGCATGATGATGATGGGAATGAAAGTCACTGGGGAAGTTCCTTTTAAGCATACCTACATTCATGCCATCGTCAGAGATAAGCAAGGCCGCAAGATGAGTAAGTCTCTCGGAAATGGAATTGATCCCCTAGACATGGTTTCTCAGTATGGAGCTGATGCCATGAGATTCACCCTTGCCTCAGGCTCTGGTTATAATCGCGATCTAAACCTTGATCCAGAGAGGATTGAAGGCTATAGAAATTTTGTAAATAAACTCTGGAATGCTTTCCGCTTCGTCTACCCATTTCTGGATAAAGCAAAAAATGAGCTTCCGGTGAAAACCGAGTGGCATCTCCACGACAAGTGGATTCTCGCCGAACTTAATACCGTCGCCAAAAATATGAACGAAGCTTTTGAAGTATATCGCTTCGATGACGCAAGCTCGGCAATCTATGCCTTCGTCTACGATAAGTTTTGTTCTTGGTATATCGAGCTTTCAAAAAATATTCTCTACGGGGAAGATGAAAAAGCGAAAATTATCAGATCAACGATGCTTAAGTATTGCTTTAAAAAAATAGTGACTCTTCTCCATCCAATTGTTCCTTTCATCACTGAAGAGATCTGGTCATACCTTGAGAGCGATGAGACCAAACTCCTTGCCGTCCAGGATTATGTCGAATTTGATGAGTCTCTTAAAAACGAAGAGGTGCGAGACATGATGAATAAGTTTATTGATATCACCACAGGGGTGAGAAACATTCGCTCATCCGTGAACATGAAGCCAAAAGATGAAATCGATGTAAAACTATTTACTGACGATAAGAAGATTGCCAAATTTGTGTTTGATTCTCGCCATTTCTTAAGGGATCTGGCGAACGTCAAATCTGGAACGATCAGAGGTAAGCACAACATTCGGCCAAAAAAGTCAGCGTCTCTGGCCACTACTCATACGGAGATTTTCATCCCTCTGGAAGGTCTCATTGATATCAACGAACAGGTCAATCGGATAAAAAAGGATATGGAAAAAACTCAGAATGAGTACAAAAAAATTGAATCTAAACTTAACAACCAAAACTTCATGAGTAACGCTCCTGAGGAAGTCCGAGCAGAGGTTCAAGATAAAGCTCGGATGTTCCAAGATAAGCTTAATTCCCTTAATCAGATTCTTGAAAGTTTTAAATAAATGAATCGGATTTATGGGTACACGAAAAGCCCTTTAACTGTCCCAGGATAATGGTGGAAAATCCCCAAATTCATCCCCTAGCTCCGAAAGATGAGCTAGCAAAGATAGGCCCCCCCCCTGGTCGGGGACGCCAATTTTGGGCCTTAATGACGATTCATACTCAAAACCTCGGGGCCCTGGGGCCGAAAACGAATGTTGAATCGTCTTAACTTTTCTAACAATGAGCTAAGTGGCAATAATCACGTTAACAAATTTTTTAACGCCTCTTCCCGAATCGCTTGGGTATGGCTAAACTCATGCCAAAGGATAATTATGAAAAGAATGATCTTCGGTATCTTTATCTTAAGCTTTTCTTTATCGAGCTTTGCTCAAGAACTTACTTGTCTGGACAAGCTCCTTCCTTTTAATCGTCATTCTGGTCTTCATCAAGTTCTCCGAGATGAGTGGACAGACGGAAAAGAAGTGCTGGATACGGAAGGCGCAGAAAGTGCTGTTAAGTTTTTAACGAACTCTAAACTTCTCTGCAGATCTGGTGAAGTTATTATAAAGCTTGCCGCAACTTGCTCACTAACTATTGCTGATCTTTCTCAATCAAATACTTGCTTTGTTTTCACAAATCTTGGGTATTTTGTTCTTTCAAGAGACAATGTACGAAATATCAACTTCATCTTCAGCCGCGATAAGCGTTTCTCTGAGCAACAGCCCTAATTCTAAAGTCTAAAAAATCCGTGGGCAGTGCCGAAAACCTCACTCATCTGAAATGTTGTTCGGTTTTTTAATACTTTGTCCGAACTGGAGTTAACGAGAGTCGGATTGTTGATCCCCATTACGGATACATCAGATAAAAAATAGAAAGGCCCTGTCTTTTGAGGATCCTCATTGTCATACAGAGCAAGAACTCTGGTTCCAACGTAGGCCCCAAAGGCAGAGCCGGCACAAGCGTAGGAAATGAGTCCCCTGGCCCCTGCAAGCATGCGACCAAGTTCAATCCAATCCTTATAGAAAAAAACTTCATAGGTATTTTTTTTATCCAGAACCTTGATGAAGTTTTCAATCAGGACTTTGATTCTTGGCTGATCAGCAGATGCAAAAAGAACAAATTTTTGTCCTTCGAAATAAGACAAAAGATCGATCCACTCATCCTCGATAGATGCACCTCTTAAGGGTGAAAGGTTAAGCGCGATATAAGGTTCCTCTCCTTCAATAATAGGACTTAATGGTCTGGAGGTAACACGTATTCTTTTATCCGGGGCTCTCCCAGTGACGAGTTCGATTAGGGCCATATGGTCTTCCACCAGATGATGCCCTCTTGGCCGCTTCATCTTATCGGTTAATACTAAGGTCTTCCAGTCATCTGAAAAACCGACCCTCCTCTTGGCCCGTAAACCTAAACCCAGACAAGCGTCGACAAAAGAGTTTGTCAAAGAAACAAAAATATCAACATTATAAATACTAGCGTTGGCCGTGAAAGGATGAACATCCAAAATTGAGCTTATCTCATCTTCATCGAAGAGGTGATAATATGCCTTGAAGGGAAGAAGATTTAAAATTTCCACCTCTTTCTTTGGAGTGATGAGATGAATGTCCGCCTTAGGATAAAACTCACTTATGGCGTGCAAAAATGGAAAAGAAAGAATCCGCTCCTGAAGATCAGTCGGGAGTTTGATCGCAATAACTTTTACTTCAGATTCTGGATTTTTTTCCATGGGAGTATTATCTGCAAAAGAGCAGTGAGACTCAAGGAATTAAGGCCCGATCTTTTTTTGCCTCTTTAGCCAAATAATTGTAAAGTAGCTCGTGCCATAGGCAGGTAAAAAGGCATTGAAAATGGGAATCATCGCTAACCCCATAAAAATTACCCCACTAATAAAGTAGGACACGAGATTGGACATCATTTCCCTGAGGCAGATTTCCAGGGGTAAGTTGTGCCTTGACCACGAATAGTCTAAGAACTGCGCTGAAAGAAGTAAGCAAATCAATAATAGGCTCAGAGGATAAAGTACAGGGATAATGCTCAGAAGCAATGAGAAAACACCAAGAAAAGTTAGAAGCATGACCTTCTTCATCTCATTAAGCAGTGAGAATCGAAAGAACTTTTTTAATTGTTCGATAACTTCTTGTTGATCATTAATTACCAGTCCAGCTCTGATTAATTTATCTTCAATTCTTGACGACAAAAGTGAATTGAAGGGGGCGGCGAAGATCCCAACTAATAAGACAAAACTCCAGCTCATGATGAAAAATATCAGCAAAACAAAAAGAGTTGCAAGGACCTTGGAGAGGATACCAGCGTAATTCGAAGTAAAATTAAAATTTTGCAGGAAGGCTTTCATCTCTTCCATATGGCCTAAAAAAATCATCATTAATACTGCGTAGAAAACAAGGCCCAAGAGCGCCGGTATAACTGTTAGGGTGACATTCACTGGATCAGTGATGATCATTTTAAAAGCTATCGTAAAGGAGCGAAAAAATTCTTTCACGTAATCCTTAAGGACTCTGCCTGACGTCCACCCCGCCTCGCTCATCCCTAATGATAGCGACGGTCACGGAACTTGGCGTATCACCTTTGTATTTCACACCTTGAGTGACAGAAGCTTTAGGCCGGTCAAATTCTCCGGTGCTTGTATACCAGGCGATCTCAAATTCTTCCTGGCGGGACTCAATAGAACCATCAATATTTATCACTTTATATGTTTGAGCTCCCGAGGCATTAACTAAAAGCTCATCGCCATCTTTCGGAGAAGTAGAATAAGGTGAACCATTCACCAAAAGTCCAGTTCCTGTTGGATTAACATTCACAAGAGTTGGATCAAGATCAACCAAGCTTCGGTCGGTGACAGCAATTCTTTTTACTGAGCGGTGCTCAATACCGTTGACGACAAAGCGAAAGATCACGAGATAGGAGACCCCGTTGAATTTTTCTAAGGTCGTTCGTCCATTGAGGATATTGCCAGGGATATTCACTGCCAGTTGTGGGCCAAAGCCGGTTCGATTAGTCAGCGGCCCCATAGGAATTGAGTACGAAAGTTCTGCGGAATCACACTCAACGTCCGCTCCTCTACCTATGCCTGGATCTATGCACGTTTGATAAGTGCCATTGATGGTAGCATCAGCTCCGTTTACGTCCGCAATAAAAGGTCTGACGTTAACAGGGGAAATGCCAATACCCACTTCTGGATTATCTACTTGGATAGCTAGAATCCGAAACCCATCAAGCTTTTCGATTTTTCTGAAGGCATCGTCCCCGCAAGAGAGACAAAGAAGGAGGAGAAAAAAGTACTTCATATTAAAACTCTCCTTTAATTCCAAACGCAGGAAGAATGGGAAGGCCTCTGACTTTCTTCTTCTCCCGATAATCGTAAGAGTACTCTATATTTTGCGCATTCTCTGCATTCATGAGGTTTTGGATATCCAGATAGGCAGTCAGAATCCATTCGTCGTAAATAAACTTTCTATCTATACGAACATCCAGTTGATTGAAGGCGCTGAAGCGCTCAGAATAAATCTGACCTGCAATCGGAATGTATACATCGTTATCAGCGTCAAAGGTAGAACCAGATACCGGAGTGAAAGGGAGACCAGAGACGAATCGGAAGCGGGCCGAATAGGTCCAACGTTCTTTATTATAAGAGCCAATGACGTTAAAGTTATGAGACTGATCGAACTCAGATGGACGAGTCCCAAATCCTGGAGTTCGCCGTTCGCTTTTTAGATAGGTATAGACGAGTTGAGAGCTCCATTCGTTGATTCTATACTTAGCCTGAATTTCTCCACCATAGATCGTCCCCTTGCCAGAGTTGGCATAGCGTTTCTGCACATCGGGTACCACAAGGTTCTTTAAATCCTTGAAGAAATAGTTATTCACGATTTCAAGTCCCTGTCCTCGGTCTTTCCTGAAGTCTTTGGTGAGACCTATCATGTAGTGGTAGGCATAAGGGTTTTTAATATTTTTATTACCATAATCTTTAGAACTTTCCTGAGGCTCAGGTGCTTGAGCATACTGACCAACAGCTGCTCGTAAAAGAAGAGATGAGTCATATTGATAACGCGTTTGGAGTCTAGGTTGAACAGAAGTTTCCTCTGTAAGAGTAAAGTGATCTAGCCTTAGGTTTGGAAGGAGAGTCCATTTTGAAGCGGGATCGATCTTTATTTCCTGACGAAAATAAAGTCCATACTGACCATCACTTCCCTCTGTATCAAATTTTCGCTCCTCCCCTACAGAAAAAGGAGTTCTGATTCCACCCACTGAATAGCTTGTCGGCAGATTCACTCTTACTTTACTATAGTCCCAATTGTTATCAAGACCTAAGTAAGTTTTGTAAGTCTCACTCCACTCATGCTGAATCTCTGAGCGGTGTGAAATAACGTTAGATTGAACATCAAGGTAGCGGCCGGAAATATTTCTTAAGATGATGTCTCGCCCTAGACCAAGCGAATGATCCATTTTCGTTTTTTCATTTAGGCGGGTTGAAATCTGGGGTATGATCCTGAAAAATTCCGTCCGGCTGTAAACATCACCTTTAAGAGCGGGATCATTGGCAGCCGGTTTATTTAA
>JBEIFX010000009.1:0-79039 GCA_040382195.1 Halobacteriovoraceae bacterium
ATTTAGAAAACAATCCCTACCAAAAAAACACTTCCGGCACCTGGCAAACATCAAGACCTTTCAAATCTTTCCGCTTAAAAAGAAATGCTTCCTTTAAATGATCATTTATTCATTAGATTTCAAAGCCTGATTTATGAGTCCCAAGACCTGGGAAAAAAAATAAAAAAAATAGCTCCGAGAAAAAGATCAAAGAAGAGAATGGGTTTTCTCTTCTTTGATCCTCGAAAAAAAGCTTTTAATAGCCGTTTCTTAAGACTATTACTTTTTTATTATGATCAATTGTGACAAGAGAGGCTTTGTCGGCGGCAGACTTGTTGCCTTCAATAATCCCCCCTGCAGAAATAGTGAACGTCATATTACTTGTGTCTATCTGGGTTCCTATTGCGGAACTAGCCAAATAATTAACAGACGCTGCGATTGCGCTTCCAATAGCTTTACCAGCAGGGAAATAATGTTGGTTTGTCGTTGCGGTTCCACCATTTACACATTCCGCACTTTGAAGGCCAGAATTAATCGCAGAAGTCCATGCCACCGCATTTATTGAAATGTCACCACCAAAACCTACTGCATAATATCTTTGACTCACCTCCAAAGATGGATCATAGCCCATATAGGCTAAGCAAGTATGATAAATATTAAAATCAGAAAAGAATGCGGTCTCTGCGGTGTAGGCGGCGGAGAGCTGAAGCTTTGCCTCTGACATTTTTGATTTAGCCTGGTATTTTTTGAAATTAGGAACAGCTACCGCTGAAAGAAGACCAATGATAGCCACCACCACCATGAGCTCAACTAATGTGAACCCTTTCTGTCGCCGTAGCGACAAGATGAAACTTTTCATAATAGAACTCCCATTTTAAACCGAATCGTTAAGAGACTCGGTGGTTAATTAAAAGACACAGTCCTGTGTTGATATTGAGAATCAGCACACTCCTCATGTCACTTTCTATTATAATACCGAATCTTCTTAAGTCGATCCTAATATTATTAAGTTATTTAAATCAAAACATTCACTCCACTTCTTCCGCTTTTCATCAAATCCATTGTGTCCATGTGGAACCACTTTATGCCACACTTTCGTGGCTCTAATCCGAAACCCCTCCAGCAGACATGAAAATCGGCAGGTACATCGCAATCAACACAAAAGCAATAATCCCCCCCAGGACAACAAGAATCAAAGGCTCAATGAGCTTAGTGAGGTTAGTGACAAGCTCCTCAACCTCTTCCTCAAACACATCGGCGACCTTTAAAAGCATCTGATCCAGATTACCCGTCGACTCTCCGACTTTGATCATTTGGGTTACCAGGGGAGGAAAATAAGAAATGCGGGAGAGAGGTTCTGTAATGGACTTTCCCTCAATAACCGCTTTTCTTACCCTGGTGAAATCTTTGGCAATCTGGGTGTTATCTAAAGTATCTATACAAATTTCAAGAGAGTCAATGATGGGGACTCCGGCAGAGAGCATTGTTGAGAGGGTTCTGGTAAATGAGCCTAAGTTGCCCTTGATGACGAGCATTCCAAAAAGAGGCGCCCTCATGGTGAAGCGGTCCCAGACTTTTTTCCCCTCAGTGGTTTTTATAAAATTAAGAAAAAACATGGTGGCGCCTATGAGTCCTGCAATCAAGAGAAGGGTGTAGTTTTGAAAAAAACTTGAGACGTCCATCACAACCTGGGTAACCCATGGGATTTCTTGATTAGATTCTTTAAGGATACCTACAAATTGCGGGACAACAAATGTCATAAGACCAAAAACAACAATGATCCCGATCACCACAACAATCACCGGGTAGGTCAGGGCGGACTTGACCTGTTTTTTGAGCTTTTCGGCGCGCTCGAGAAACTCTGCAAGTTTAACCAGGATGGAATCCAGGATACCTGCCGCCTCTCCGGCCTTCACCAAAGCGCAGTAGAGTCGATCAAATCCCTGCTGCTGTGACATAGCATCAAAGAGAGACTTTCCTTCCTCGATTTGGATAGAAATACTTTTTACCACTTTTTTTAAAACTAAGTTCTGCTCCTGGCGGTAAAGAATATCCATGCACTCCAAAATGGGAACTCCGGCATTAATAAGAATCGATAGTTGTCTTGTAAAACGCATCAATTCTGCTTGCCCATAGGGTCTCGTGAGTCCTTTTTCTGCCAGAAATTCACCCAGGTCAGCTTCAAAGAAAGAAGGGGCCTGAAGCTTCAAGGCTTTAATGTTTTGCCTTCGAAGGAGCTTCTTGGCTTCACGGATGTTGTCGGCGTCGATTGAGTTCTCAACCTTTTTACCATCCGAAGTGAAGCCGACATACTTAAACTTTGGCATAATTTATTATAGCTTCTTTTTTACAGAATTGGTGAGTCCTAACATTCTTGTCAACTCCTCAGGGTTATTCGTGTTTGCAAAGGCAGTCTCCGTAGTAATCAGACCTGCATCCAGGTGCTTTTTTAAATGCTGATTCATGGTATTCATCCCTGTTTCCTCCTGGCCAATCTGCATTTGAGAATAGATCTGGTGGACCTTGTCTTCTCGAATGAGGTTTCTGATGGCCGGGGTGATTCGTAATATTTCCTGACAAAGAACCCTGCCTTTGGGGACTCTCTGGAGGAGCTGCTGAGCGACGACTCCTTGAAGAACAAAGGAGAGAAGGGTTCTAATTTGCTCTTGTTGCTCGTGGGAAAAAACGTTAATAATTCGATTAATCGTTTGAATTGTTGAGTTGGTGTGAAGTGTACCGAACACAATGTGGCCAGTCTCAGCAATTGTCAGTGCCGCTTCGATTGTTTCAGGGTCTCGAAGTTCTCCCACCAATACGATATCGGGATCTTGCCTGAGTAAGGATTTGATACCTTTAGCGAAGCTTAGGGTATCAGCTCCAATCTCACGCTGATTAACAATTGAGAGTTTGTGCTGATGAACGAATTCCACGGGGTCTTCAAGAGTGATAATGTGAGAGGGGGAACCGGAATTAAGTTTATCAATAATTGAGGCAAGAGTTGTTGACTTACCTGATCCCGTAGGACCAGTCACAAGAAAAAGACCCGAGGCAACATTGACCATTTCCAAAAGCACCGGAGGGAGTCCCAGGGCTTCAAAGTCGGGTATTAAGCTTGGAATCTGACGAAAGACTCCGGCCACACCACCTTTGGAATAAAACACATTCGCCCGAAAACGAGCAAGACCTTTTATACCAAAAGAAAAATCTAATTCTAAATTTTTTTCTAATTCTGCTTTCTGCTTTTCGGTCAGGATCTGGTAGATGAGTCTCTTGGTATCGTCCGGAGAAAGACTTGCCACCTTAACCCGAACTATGTCTCCGCTGATTCTCATTCCCGGAGAGGTGCCGACTGTCAGGTGAAGATCTGAAGCCCCATTATCAACCATGACTTTAAAAAGTTGCTGGATCTGGAGGTTTCCTATCCCCTGCTCGGTACCAGTTTTGGTGATGGTCTTGGTTGAGTCATTAGACATATCTTGCTCCTAAAGTTGATCCGATGCTGAGTTGCTAACGGCTTCTTCGAGCGTCGTTAAGCCCTGAGCAACCTTGGTAAGCGCACACATTCGAAGTGTTTTCATACCGTCCCTGATCGCCTGTCTTTTTATGTCATCCGCCGAAGCATTTCTTAAAATGAGTTCTCTGATCTTAGGGGTCACTTGAAGAACTTCATAGATCGCAACTCTTCCCTTATACCCCGTATTGTTACAAGTCTCACATCCCCGCCCATGAAAGATCTTAATTTTTTCAGCAGAAGCCGGTGCAAAACCACAGGCAATGAGTTCTTCAACTAATGTTTTGCGCTCCTCACGACAATTAAGGCATATTTTCCTGCATAAACGTTGGGCGACAATAACATTTAAAGCGGCTACGACAAGGAATGGCTCTACTCCCATATTCAGTAAACGAGTAATTGTCGCGGGGGCATCGTTGGTATGAAGAGTTGAAAGAACAAGGTGACCAGTGAGAGCAGCCTCAACGGCAATTTCTCCAACTTCAAGGTCCCTAATCTCACCGACCATGATGATGTCCGGATCTTGACGGAGAAAAGCCTTTAAAGAGGTGGCAAAAGTAAGACCCACTTCTTTACGAACGTTAACCTGGTTAATACCTTCGATGTTAAATTCTACAGGATCCTCTGCTGTTGAAATATTGTTATCGGGAGTGTTAAGGTCGGCGATGGCAGAATAAAGAGTTGTCGTCTTACCCGACCCGGTAGGGCCTGTCACTAAGCACATACCGTAAGGACGATGAATACCTTCTTTAAAAACTTCTAGCTGTTTTTGCTCAAAACCAAGCTTTGTCATATCTAGCTGAAGATTGGTTGAATCAAGAAGACGAAGAACTATTTTTTCTCCAAATAACGTTGGTAGCGATGAAACACGATAATCTATAGGGTTACCACCTATCATCAGTTTAATTCTTCCATCCTGGGGCTTTCTCTTCTCCGAAATATCCATTTGAGACATAATTTTTAAACGTGAAAGAACTGAAGCCATCATCATTCTGGGCGGAGTTGCTACTTCGGCAAGGCTCCCATCAATTCTAAATCGCACTCGAAATATTTTCTCGTAAGGCTCCACGTGAATGTCTGAAGCTTTTTTTACAAATGCTTCCGCTAAAAGTCTGTTAACAAAGGTAACCACGTCATCTGAAATATCCTCCGCCTTAACATAATCGTCCTGCGTCGAAGTAGAGTTAATTTCCTGAATGTTATTAATAAGGTCATCAACCGACTCTTTAACCCCTCCATAGAGTTTTCGCCAGGAGGAGATGTTAGTCAGGATAAATTCCGTTTGTTTTTTGAAAACATCCGATAATTCTTTCGAAGCTTCAGTGATCACACTTGGATCGAAAGTTGCAAAAGTAATTTTATGGGCCGTTTTCTGTATAGGAATTGCTCGATATTTCAAAACAAGTTTCTTCTTAAGAGAAGAAAGCGTTTCCTGTGGTACCTTAGCGTTTCTCAGATCAATAAAGTTAAGCGTAAATTTCTCGGAACAAATTTTAGCGAACTTGTTCTCATCGAAATAAGGCATTTGTAATAATTCAAATTCATTAATCTCATCGTCCTTACCCATAGAGAGACGGCGCATCTCTTTAAGAGTCGCCATGCCTGTATTGGTGACGATATCGATGAATTCTTTTCGAATCATATCTAACCTGTTAATAGTATGTATAACATTTCGGATTATTCACTACTTAATTTAGAATTATATTGAGACCAGAAATTGATGGCATACCGAGCTTGTTTCTCCAAGAGTTCCAGACCATCTTGGTAAGTTTTTACCATCTTAGGAAGACTTTCAAGATGGGGCCTCATGGAATAGTTATAATCCCAGAAAATCTCGTCGCCCTGGAGGGCGCCCTTGAAAATATATTCGCGTGAACAAGTATTGATGATTAATGATTGCCCTTTATGGGTGCGAGGGAGAGAGAGCTGAAAAAAATCTGAAGAGAGGCGTCTAGAATGCTGCTCAACGGGGATTTGAAATTTTTTTGCCACAAGAAGCGTCACTTTCGCCATGGCTCCATCACCCAAAAGGTGAATGTGAAGTTTGGGATATCTTTTAAAGTGACCTTCCAGAATGTCCTCCACCGCTAATAGATCCGTATTCGTAGCAAAGACTTCCTTTTCGGAAAAAGCAATTGTATTTATCAGTCCGAGTTTTTTTACCAAGTCTGAAGTGATGTTTACTTGGTGGATAAAATGATCCTTAAAAGGTGAAGTGATGCTCAGACCATCAAGCTTACCCTGGAAGAAGGAAATGTCCGGTATAACATTTTTTGTAGGGTAAGAAAAAAGTTCATAGGATTCAAGACTTTTTCCAAGGAGGTCTTTGTACAACTGGGGAGACCTTGAATGCTCTAAAGGAAATCCTAAAAGTCCAAGCTTCATTTGTCATCCAAAAAGCTTCGTGCAAAAAAAATGTCGGAGCGAATCTGTGAGATTAAATCATTAACTGTCGGAAATTTTTTTTCATCTCTGATCTTTTCATGAAAAAAAATATCTAAAATTTCTCCATATATATCGGCATTAAAATCAAAAAGGTTAGTCTCAATTTGAGTTTGCTCAGTATCTTTAAAGGTAGGATTGTATCCAATATTGGTCACTGAATTATAAATCATTCCTTTATGAACAGTTCGAGTGACATAGACTCCCCTTTGGGGAACGATTAAATCTTGAGCTATTTGAATATTGGCAGTAGGAAATCCAATTTTTCTTCCACGGCCTTCTCCTTTAATGACGATGCCCTCAAGCTGGAAAGGTCGACTCAGGAGTTTATGTACATTGTTTATATTTCCTGCCATTAAATAATCACGAATGAGGCTCGAGGATACAACCGATCCATTCATTTCAAACTTAGGCTGGACCTCGACTTCGATTCCCATTGGCCTTCCTAGAGCTTTGACTTCATCAAAGCCTCCTTGCTTGTTGGAACCGAAGGCAAAGTCGTACCCAAGATAAATTTTTTTCAAAGCTGGATATGAAAGAAGGTATTTTTTTAAAAAATCCTCCGCCCTTTGGGTACTAAAGTCACGAGTAAACGTAAATTCTACCAATACATCTACCCCCAGTTCTTCGAGCAGGATCCTTCTCTGCCCGTAACTAGAGATGAGGAAGTGATCTTTTTCCGGAAAAAGAATCTTGTGGGGATGAGGTACAAAAGTGACAACAACGAAGAGAAGTTTTTTATCGATACATTCTTTTTTAATTTTAGTCAAAAGCTGCCGGTGACCTAAGTGGACTCCGTCGAAATTACCGATGGTTAATCCGATCTCAGGATGAGATGCCAGGACCTGAGGAATTTCAAAAAGATTATGAACGACTTTCATGACTTACACTTTTGATATATCTTGCAAGCTCTTTGAAATGGCTTGAGTGATACCTATAAACCATCTGAGACTTTCTTGCGGAGTAATCTTTGTGGTCATTAGCATTCAATAATTCTATAAAATACCTTTTTGAATCTTCCGAGAGGTCAGAATCCCTCACAATTGCCAGAGGTGACTTACCGCTGTTTGCAATCAACGGAGAAAGCCAGACAATAAATTCTTTTAAATTAAATTCGTTTTTCTTAAAAACGACTGGCACTTCTGATTTTATAAGAAAGGAATCACCTAATTTCCAATGCCCATGGAATATCCAACCTAGAGAAAAAAACAAGGCAATGATAGCTAGCCCCAGGTTGAATTCAGAAAGCCAGGCCTTCCAAGGAATATTCTTTTGAAGGATTAGAGGGGAAAGCTCTACTTTCGATTGTATTTTTTGCCCAGAGGTCTTTTCCGGTGCCTTGAGTCCAATAGACACATCCTGTTTTTCCTGACTCTTCTGACCTCCCGCCACAACGACCTCAGGAATCTTAAGCTGAACGGGTATATATTTTTCAGAAACAGGATCAAAATAACTAAGACTCAATTCTTGAACAGGAAGAGAGATATTAGACTTTGCCAAAAAGGTGTAATCAAAAACTTTTGTCGCCAAATTGGCATCCGTAATTTTCAGCTCGCCATTTGTTTCGAATTCTTCCAAGGCCTGATTTTTGAGTAGCACTGGTGCTTCAAGGTTCTCTAGAGCACCAACGCCTGAAACAGTCAGCTTAATTTCGAGGGGTTCGTTAACTATAAGCTTTGTCTGAGCTGCCTGCAAACTAAATTCATGATTACCAACCAGCCCCGTAAAGTCGGCAGGAACCGGGGCAGGAACCGGTTTTACATCTATTTTGATCACTTCACTGATAAGATTCCTGGTTTTAAATTCACGGCCTAGACCAAAAGCACCAAATGGATCATTTGATCGTGATGAGGGGTAAGTGGCAGATAGAGAAAGTGAATCAACTTTTAGTTCACCTGTTTTCTCTGGAAATAATTTTGCCGCATAAATTTGTGTTCTCAGATATACCTGACCATCAACAGAGACCCTTTCCGATCGCTCTGGTTCTTGTAAAAACCTCTTCAGAAAATGGTTGAGTTTTGGATACTTTTTTACGTCGAGGTTGCTAACAGGTACTTTGCTGTAAAGATAGTAACGGACGGTAACTCCTTCACCGACGTAGAGCCACTTTTTCGGGACGTCGGCCATAACAAATACGTCGGCCATAACTTCTGGTTCCTTCAGAACTGTTATCGCCAAATTGGGATGTCTTAGAGTCTTTGAGCCGATTTGGACGTTGATGTCACGCAGATAAGAAGTTCCGGTGCGGTTAGCAACGAAATCATAAACGAAAGTCAATTCTCTGGTAACTCTTAACTTTCCATTGGCATAAATAGTCCGAGTAGAAATACCTTGATTTACCTTTCCTACAACTTCCAGACCGGAAGGTGAAAATGTAATATTGGGTTCATCGGATTTATCAGTAAAAATTCTAAGATATGCCTGAAACACCTCTCCTTGTACAGGTTTGGCTGGATTGAGCTCTATCTTTAACTCATCTGCCGCAAGTTTCCAGCTCAATACACTCAACAATAATAAAATTATACATTTCATATTACCAGTCCTTGCTCTTTCTTGATTTACGACGGTTAAGATCTCTTGTTCCATTTTCAATCATTTTCATCTGCAGCTGTCGGTCGTCATTCATTAATTGTTTCAGCTTGGCCGGTATTTTCTGCATTGGCATCTTATCTGGACCCGATTTTTTTTCGGGCTTATTTTCCTCTGATTGGTCCTTGTTTTCTCTTGATTCGCCTTCCCCATCATTTTTTGCAGAATCATTTTTATCTTTCTGAGATTGTGAGCTTTCTTTTTTTTCGGACTGTTCTTTTGCGCTCTCAGAATTTTGTCCCTGGCCAGAAGAAGACTCCTTTTCTTTTTTTTCTTTATTATCCTGTTTCTGGTCTTGCTGTTTTTTCTCTTCTTTCTTTTTTTGCTGATAAAAAAATGAGGCAATATTTTTTTCCATCATTTCACGGACTTTAGCATTTCCAGGGGAAATTAAAAGTTTCTCGTCAAGAGATTTGTAAATGCCAAGTCCTCCTTTCAGATCCCCCTTTTCCAAAAGTGCAGTCCCATAATTCAGATATGCTTCCGGAGGTAGCTTAAGGTCGATATCTTTTGGTAAGTTTTCAGAATATAGAATGAGGGCCTCTTCACGAGCTCCTGCCTTTTGAAGATCGTCAGCAAGTTTTATTTTCTGGGCCGGTGTTAGTTTTCCGGCCTGAAGGTCCGACATCTTTTGGATAATATCCGGAGTCAATTGAGGTCCCTCGCTCGCTTGTAAAGGAAGGAAAAACAAAAACAAAGAAATGGTAAAAACCCGGATCGCCTTAAAAATATAGGACAAGATTAACAAAAGTATTGCCGGTACCACCAACCATTCCATCAAGACAGGCCTAATCACCATTTCTTGCTGATCATTTCCCTTCTTTTTTTCACCTTGAAAAAAATCAAGAATTTCTTCGGATGGTAGTGAATAGCTATTCGCCATCCAGTATCTCGAGGAAGGTATTTCTGAATTTAGAATTTTAAAGTACTTCTCCTCCATTTTGCTGATAACATCTTGACCACGATCCTTCTTGTATCCGAATCGAAATCCATTTCCGTCATCGAGTGGTATTCTTCCCCCCATCGAAGTTCCAAGACCGACTAGGGCAACGTGTATTTCGGGGGGAACCTTCAGGTCAATACCGTCTGCCGTTTCTTCTCCATCAGTCAGAATCAAGATATTTCCGCTTAGGCCTCCAGCAGATTCTCTAAAATATTGAATACTCTCCTGGATAGCGACCGACAGTGCCGAAGAGCCGTAATGATTTCGAAGGTTTTTTAACGAATCCAGACGAGCATCAATCAAATCAAGATCGTTGGTAAAAGGGACTATCTTCTTCTGAACCTCAGCAAAGGCAACGATGGATAATTGATGACCAGCTGCTTTTCGAGCAAAATGCTTGGCAATAAGGACGGCTTTTTGAAGGCGACTAGGTTTCACATCCTCTGCCAGCATACTAGCAGAAGTATCAATTAGAATAAGTGTGCGATCGCGGGGCACCTCGGCCTTGAGCTTTTCTTCAGGTCCTCGCGGATCAAGAAGACTGAGGAGCAAGAGCAGCATGCCTCCAAGGAAAAGAATACTAGAGAAGTAGTTCAAAAGACTCCTACGGTAAAACCAGTATATTTTCACAAAGGAAAAGAATCTCTTTTCGTAGGTCAAGACGATGATCATAAGAATCGCGAAAGCTATTAGTATTCCAGGTATTAAATCCAACTGGATGAAATTCATACGATGTCCTTGAGAATAGCTCTTCTCAAAAGTTCCACTCCAAAGAAAAGTGAAACCCCAATCATTAGAAAGAAATAAAATCTTTCATCATACACAATTTGATGATTTACTTTTATCTCTGTTTTCTCGAGTTCTTGAATATCATCTAAAATCTCTTTCAGTGCCCCTTCACTTTTTGCAGGATAGAACTTGCCACCAGTAAGATCCGAAATCTCCTTCAATACTTTATAGTCTATCGAGCCTCCCGGAATAAGTTGATACTGAGTTCCAAAGACTCCCTGACCAACAGGAATCTTTGCATCCTCATCTGTACCGAGACCGATTGTGTAAACTTTAATGCCATATTTCTTTGCTTCTTCCGCGGCCTGCATAGGGGTCATCGTCCCAACATTGGCGACACCGTCGGTAAGTAAAATAATGACTTTATTTTTTGTTTCACTATTCACTGCCCTAGCGACACTCAGGGCCAAACCATCACCAATATTTGTTCCGCTGCCCAGATAGCCTATGGATATTTCTGACAGAACCTTATCGACCAAGGCTGGATCAGTGGTGAGAGGAAGTAGAGTGAACACTTTCTCTGAAAAGATGATAACGGAGATTCTATCAGTGGGTCTTAATCGAACAAAATCCTTGATTCTTTCTTTTGCAACCTCAAGTCTATTTGGTTTTATGTCTTCAGCAAGCATGGATCTAGAGACATCAATACAAAGGACGATGTCATTGACTTCGATGTTACTCGGACTAAACTTTTGGGCGATTCGGGGCTGCATGAGTGCATACGAAATGAACCCCCAGGCAGTCAGACCTCCAAGAAAAAAAATTAACCTTAGAAATTTTCTCCATCCGCCATAATTGGTAATACCTTGAGGAACATAAATAGGCGATCTTTGAAACGTCTTCCAATAATCGAAGCTCCAGAAAAGAGTTCCAACAACGCCCATCCAAATGAGAAGTGGATTTTTAAATTCCATTCTTCTCTCCACGGGCCACATCTAGAAAAAGGCGATAGGCGTTCAAGACTTCCTGTTGTTCTTCCAAGGTCTGGAACGGCTTAAACTGATATTTGAATAAAATGATCTCTAAAGACTTAAAAGGTTCCGTAAGATGGGGGAACTGATCCAGGATAACGTGCTTTTTCTGCCAGACAGAGACAACCTCTTCAAAATTTTTAGCAAGAAAAAGGCTGTCCAGTAATTCACGCCTCCGCGCTTTGATTGCTCTTTTGGTCTTTAACTTTTTTGTGAACTTTCTAGCAAAAATTAGAATTATCAAGAAAACAAGTAAACAGACGCCAATTAAGAAATAACTCAACGGATCCTTAATTGTAAAATCTCCGAAAAGAAAGCCGTTGGGAATCTCTATAGGTTCAATCGTGATGTTATTCCACCCTAAAGTGGTTTCTACTGAACCTACTTTTACGGCCAGAGGGAGCTTTTCAGGAACTTTTGTGAAAATAACGACAAAAAAAGTCTTGGCGCCAGCTTTTTCTACTGACTGAACGTAGAGGGTATCTTGAATTGATTTTCCTTCAAGTTCTTTAATATCAATATCCCTCTTCAAATCTTCGTCCATGATGACTTGAACTTTCTGGATACTGCCCTGTTTTACCTTCTCTTTAGAAAATTTAAGATCGATTCCTGCCAGGGCAGTACTGCAGATCACAAAAAAAACAAATATCCATGAAGTTCTATTTTTCACACCAGCAATCTCACAAATCTCTCCAAGTAACGCTCATGAACTCCGATTTCCTTAAAACGCTCCTTTAGATAAAGTGGCGCTTCTTCTCGCCCCTGAACATCCCTTACAACACTTTTTCCGTTCAGTGGATTTTTGCCCTTAATGAGGAAAGGAACATCATTATTTTTGTCCACAGGGGAAAAGATCCTGAAACAATGCATGTTTTTTTTATCAAGAAGTTTTCCCCAGCTTTTTTTATCCTCGATCTGGCTTAAATCCCCTAAACAAATAACCTCTTTTCTTTTTGCCAAGAAAGATTTTAACTCACTAATTTTTGATTCTTCAGAGTGGGAATTGAGTTTTGAAGGTTGTGTTAAAACGACTTTCCCTAAGCTATCAAGAAGACCAAGTCGCTCTAGAAAAGAAATAAATAGCGTGAGTCCCTCTTTCCCTTTTTTGGGCGGAAGATTAATAGTCTTTTCTTTCCAAATAACCACCCGAATCAGATCATGTGTTTCACCGGCCAGGAGATACAAAAGAGCGACAATCTCGATGATTGCCTGAAATTTTGAGACATCGTGATAGCCATAAAAAAGAGAGTGGGATAGGTCAATAAATACTACGATTTCGACATTCCTCTCTTCCTCAAAAGTCTTTACATAGACGTTGGCAGATCGAGCAGAGACCTTCCAGTCAATGAAGCGAACGTCGTCACCAGGGACATAGACTTGGTGTTCCCTGAATTGTAGCCCCGAGCCCCGGAAGTGAGATTTCAACATTCCGGTTGAGTAGGCATTTGAATTTCTGAAGACGTGGCCTTGAATCATGCCCACGACTTTTTCTATCTCTTTAAGGTTCATCAGACTACACTTGCGGCGATGGTCGCCACCATGTTTTTTATATTAAGCTTGTCTATTTGTGCTTCGTAAGAAGGAATAACTCTATGCCCGAGAACGGAAGGAACAATCGAAAGGACATGCTCTGGAGTCACAAAGTCTTTTCCATCCATAAATGCTTTGAATCTGGCAATCTTATAAAGCCATATTGAAGCTCTTGGAGAAGCTCCTGCAGTTATCGTTCCATCAAACTTTTTAAGAAAGTACTTTGTTCCAGGACGAGTTGCGTGGACGATACGTATGATCATATCTTTGATCTTTTCGTCAACGTAAATCATCTCAACCTTCTCCTTCATCGTGATGAGATCCATCTGATTCACCACAGGAGTTAAATCTAATTGCGCCGGCCTTAGCCCCAGAACACTCTTTTCTGCTTCAAACTCCGGGTAGTCCACGGAGATTTTCATCATGAAGCGATCAAGTTGTGCTTCTGGTAAATTATAGGTTCCTTCCTGTTCAATTGGGTTTTGAGTTGCGAGCACGACAAACGGACTAGGTAATTTATGTGTTTTATCGCCTATCGTTACCTGCTTTTCGGCCATGGCTTCTAAAAGTGCCGCCTGAACCTTTGCCGGAGATCTGTTGATTTCATCTGCCAGAACGAGCTGGGTAAAGATGGGACCGAACTTAGTCGTGAATTCTTGCTTTTGCTGGTTGTAAATCATTGTTCCTATCAAATCTGAGGGGAGTAGGTCTGGCGTAAACTGAATTCTTTGAAAGTGCAGGTCACAGAGTTTACTCATGATTGAGACACTTAGCGTTTTACCGAGTCCTGGGAGTCCCTCAATAAGTAAATGTCCTTCACATACCAAGGCTGCCACAATCGACTCCAGGAGTTCATCCTGGCCAAAAATAATTGTCTTCGCCTGTTTTATAACTACTCGAGCCTTATCCTGTAAATTCATGCTTACTCCACAAAGTAAAAATAACTTTTGATATAATTTGATCGATCTTCAAAACTTTTTATTGGGTGATCCCAGCCTTGCATACCAGAAAAGACAAGTTGGATTTCTTTGCCCTCTTTTTCAGCAGCATCAAGAATATTTTTTTGAAACTCCCCATGAGTAACATATTGTGTGCAGGAAGAAAATGTAACAAGTCCCCCGGGACTGATAAGCTTAAATATTTTTCTATGTAGTTTGGTATAACCATCCAGCGCCTGTTTTTTTTGAAGGGCACTTTTGGCGAAAGCGGGTGGATCGCTCAAAATAAGATCAAATTTATTTTTTAATGTTATCTCGTGATCCAGAAATGAAAAAACATCTCCTCTCTGATATAGGCCCCTGCCTTCAAATCCGTTCATCTTTAAGGCTTCTTCGACTTCAAAAGCTAAGTCACCCTGATCAATGAAAGTAAGCTCATGAACTCCTGCTTTTAGGGCACTCATTCCCCAAGCTCCTACATAAGAAAATAGATCTACCCCTTTTTTAAATTCTCGGCCAAGTCGTGAAAGAAGAAGTCTTAAATGATAACGGTTTTCTCTATGGTCATAATAAAAACCGACTTTTTGAAGAACGACTGGGCGAATTTTAAATTTTAGATCATTTTCATTCACCATAATGTCAGGCAGAGGAGCTGTTTCGAATGACGGAAGACCTTCTTTATCCCGATATTTTTGATTGTCCAAAAAGTAACAAGATGCCTTCGTTAGATTTTCAAGGTGATCCTTTATGATATCTCTGAAGCGATCAATACCTGCCGTGTTTATTTGAATAATAACCGCATTTGTGAATTTATCTATGATAAGACCCGGAAGTCCATCGCTTGCACCATAAAAAATGCGAGAATTGACTTCATATCCTTTGAATGTTCGTCTTCGGTGAAAAGCCTTGGTGATTCTATTCTTTATCAGCTCCTCTGGTGATAAATTCACTTCTTCTGGGTCAAGTGATATGACATAGGCACATACATATTTTTCATCAATCAGAGGATTGATATATCCTACCCATTCCATTCCAACGCTTGCCATTAGGCACCATTCCCCGGGAGAAAGAGATCTCAGGGGCCCGTCGAAATCAGAATGCTTTAATTCCCGATGATGAGAGCGGAGCTTGTTCACGCCACTCTTGGAAAGGGTTATTGTGCGCACAATTCACCTACAAAGTTATTGAAATATTATAACTTGGAAAAGATCACACTCAAGAAAGAAGGCCTTGATAGAGAAAAGAAAGTAATTCACTCAGGCTTAGAGTCCACTCTTCCAGGCACTTGGGCCGGGACCTTAGTGTCCGCGAGAAAATACTTTAGTGCCTCACCTTCATTTATTTTATAATTTTTAAAAATGAGATCATCAGATTGTCTTGTTGGCTTAGCTTCGACTCCCGATTTATGCTCTGTCGTGTAGTTCACCCGGCTGACAGCAGCGATACCCTGAACCTTCTCATATTCAATTTCCTTCGTGATCGTTAGAAATTGCCCATTCTCATTTGTCATTGTTCTTTGTTTCACAAGAACCCATTTACCGTCACTAAAAGATGTCTTTTCGAAGATCGGTATGATGGATAACTCACCTACTGGCTTGTTGCCGATAATTTCTATCAGTCGATCCTGGTCATTAAACTTTAAAATGAAAGAGGGTATTGGAGCAATGCCAGTTGTATCACTGGCCACGAATTCCCTCAAACGAGGAGAAGAAAATTTATAGCCGGAAAATCTCTGAGGGAAGGTTTGTGGAATGAGGTTATCCATAAATTGAATGATTCCCGACTTAAGTTCATTTTTTACTTCTTTAAATCCCTCTGGAAGACCCATTACTTCTACCGCCAGTCTTTCTGGATTTTGAGTCCAGTAAACTCTAAAGAGGAGTTCTTGAACTTTTCCAAAAGTCTGTTGAGCGTTCACTTGTTTTGTTAGACGGTTGCTCTCAATGTCAACGACGAAGTCCTTAACACCTTTAGACTTTAATGAATACACCTTAGAGTCAAAATTTTTTAAATATGTCACAGGATCTTGGGCCAACGCCATATTAAAAAAAATAAAAAAACTAAAAATTATTTTCATTCTATTCCTTAAGCAAGTCATCGAGCTGCACTCGAAAGCAACGAAGATGTTTTTCTTTTTTGAATGTTACCATACCCTGGGCGCCTGTTACACCCTTCACATTTTTTACCTGTGTATAAATGATTGGAATCCAATCTCCTAAAAAGTGAGAGAAATGGGCAACTATTGACGCTCCTAAATCAAGAATCTCGGGAGTCAAAATACCTTGATTAATTTTTAATACTCCATGGGCACTTTTAAGACCATCCAAATGAATCCACTGATCTTCCCTCGATGCCCACTTACTCCGTAATTGGTCATTTCCCTGAGCTGAAGTCCCAACTCCAATTTTAAATCTATCAAAAAGAAAGACTCTATATTCATCATTTTCTTTTAAACTCTGTTCTACTTTAAGAGTTTTTTCAACTCCCCAGGCTGGTTTTATAATAGGAATGTCATGAATGGATGGTCTTAAATGAGATTTTCCCTGAATTTCCTCCTCAAGAGAACTCAGTCTCGCATTCAGGATAGACTCTCCTCTTTTTAGTTTTTTAATCTTTTGAAAAAGAAGGTTTCGACGTTCATAGGAATTGAGGCTCCCTTCAAACTTAATCCTCTGATCTTCGACATGAAGCTCATAGAGATCTTCCAGGGGGACATTTTTTTCCAGAATCGACTGAAGCTTTTCCCATTGTCGCGCCTTTCTCAGGTCATCTTCAATATTTGCCTTTTTTCGTTCAAGAAAATGGGGGCGGGCATTTTTATTGATTGAACAGGTTTTCAATTCATCTTCAAGAATTTTTTCTATCGGTCTATCTAAAGAATAAAGGTCATGGGCCATATGCCGCTTCCTACCAATCTCGTTGAAACATTGAAATAAATCTGAAGCTGATTGCTCGGTCGAGGGGATCGATTTTTCTCTCCAGCTTTCCAAGAGCTTGAAAGGTCCATCATGCCTGTCCAGATAGTGATGAAGAAAGTAGAGTTTTCTTCCACGCCAAAACCAAAAAAAACAGTTATTTTTTCCAAACTTCTGGTAGTGAAGTGCCACGATGCGATCAGTCTCATCGATTGTAAGCCCCAAAAATGTACATGAGCACAAATGACTCCTCAGATATTCAAGGAATGCATCTTTTCTTCTTAGTTGAGCACCTGGAGGTAATTCGCTTAACCAAATCCCCTCATAACCACCGCCTCGACCGAAATAGAGATGCCAGGTTTTTCCAGGGGTGCGGATCGATATTGAGATAAAATATGCAGTACTGTAAATTTTTTGAATTTGACCATGAACGAGGGATTTTTCTTTTATGTTTTTGACCTGCTTTTCCAAATCAAGATAGTATTGAATCATGACAATTAACCTAATCTCCCCACATCATTCAGTTCATCATAGTCAAGTGGAATGGGATATCCTTAGAACTACTATATCTCAGTTTGCTTATTTTGAATCCAATAAGAAAGCGTTAACCAGCGAACTTTATGTTCAACGAAAAGAGGAGCTTGAGGGAGAGTTGGACAGAACTCAGCGTTACTTGCGACTTTTTAGTGAAGACTTTCGCCCCGTGTTCTATCAGCTACTCCATAGTCTTCCTCCAGACCAATCTCTGGATCGGTCGATGTCGCATCTTTCAAAAGAGGGAGTCCTTAGCTTCTCTGATCTTAACAAGCTTTGTCTTTTGGTCGAATCGGCTGAAATCGTTAAAAAGAATTTTCCTGACTACGATCTTTTAGAGATTGTTCAAATCAAAAAAATTGATTTTCATCCACTTCAAAAAAATTTTCTTCGGGAGTTCAGACATCTTGTGGACCGAAATGGTGAAGTTCATGTTGATCGACATCCGGCACTCGCCGAGGTCAACAAGAAGTTGAGAGATCTCGAGGAAAGAATTCGTCGCATTATTCAAGAATGGTTGTCAATTCCGGAAAATGCTAGAATCCTTCAATATCAGAGTTATGATGTGCATTTCGATCGTTATGTAGTCCCTATCAGGTCAGATTCCTACCGCTCCGAACTGGGCCTGATCGTTTCCCGATCTGATTCTGGTCAGACTCTTTTTGTAGAGCCGTTTGAAGTAAGAGAAGCCTGCAGCAGGAGGATGGAGCTCATCGCTAAAATAGATGAGATTATTAACCATCTTGCTTTACGTTTTTCGCGAAGTTTGGGGACATTTTCTTCGACCCTTTTTTTTCTCCACGAGAATTTTCTTAAAATAGATCACTATCTGGCAAAGGTTTCTTTTTCCAATCAGTATCATTTAGAGCGTCCACGGCTTCGAAGTTCCACTGGTTTCGAATTCACCCAGCTCTTTCATCCGCTTTTAAAGAAGCCTGTAAAAAATAATGTCGTTTGCGAAAAATCAGATCATGGCATTATTATTTCCGGTCCTAATACCGGGGGGAAAACCGTCTTCTTAAAATCCATTTCTCTTGCGTATCTCCTTTTAAATCACGGCTTTTTTGTACCGGCCCAGGATGCCGAAATGTATCTCTATGAAGGTCTTTTTTATTTCGGAAATGATCTTCAGGATTTGCAGAGCGGACTAAGCTCGTTTTCCGGAGAGGTCAAAAATTATGTTGAACTTTTTGATCATATCCGTTCTTCAAACCTCATCCTTATTGATGAAATTTTCAATTCTACCTCTTCTGATGAGGCTTCTGCCCTGACTCTTGCCTACTTTGATGAACTTCATCAAAAAGGCTTTTGTCACATAATCGTATCAACCCATCATCAGATGTTAAAAACTCTCATACATCAGGACAGAAAGTACCAATCTTGTCATGTCGGTTTTGATGTGGAAAAGATGATTCCAACTTATAAAATTATCTGGGGAACTCCTGGTACATCCATGGCACTGGACATCTTCTCCCTCTTGTCTCGTGGTCATGAAAGCCTTAGTGGGATTCCGAAAAAAGCTCAAAGCTATCTAAATGCCAAGAATGTAAGCTATGAAACACTCTTGCAAAAAGTTTCCCAGAAGCAAATTGAACTGGATAAAGTCATTCATTCAAACAAACAACTTGAGGTCGAACTTCGCAATCAAAAGGGTGCCATGGAGGGAATTGTTAAGCTCAAGATCAGGGAAGAGCTTGCCCATGCCCGACATGAAATAGACCAGATTTTAAACGAAGCTCGATCTTACGTTCAGGATGCTAAAAGAAATGAAATTCAAAAAATCAGACGAGTGGATGAAAAATCGCTCCAGTTAAAGTCAAAGATTAATCACCTCCTTGAAGAGGAAAAAGTCAGAGAGGAGGTGCCCCATGGGGACCTAAAAATTGAGACTTTACATATTGGAGATGCGGTTTTTTCCCTGACCCTTAAGAGAGATTTTATTGTTAAGGGGATAGATACTAGAAAAAATGAAGTCTCCATCGGAAAGGGGGCGATTAAAATCAATGTCCCTGTTCATACGCTATCAAGGTCTCGACACCCGGGGAGGGAGGCCAAAGTAAGTGTGAGTTATCAAAAAACAACACATCCCCACGTGGAGTATGACACCCGAGGAATGCGTCTTTCAGAATTCCAGACGATCATCGAAAAAGCTTTGGGAGATCTTCTCCTTGGGGATGTTCCCTACCTCGGAATCATTCACGGCCACGGAGATGGTGTGCTTAAAAAGTGGCTACGAATGTATGTGGAAAAATCAGATGAGTTCACTATTCAAAATAATAACACAGACGATGGCAAAACCTATATAATATTGAAATGAAAAGGTATTTTCTTCTTTTATTCACCCTTCTTCTCGTGACTTACTATCCGGTGGTTTCCGCCCCTCAAATCGTTAATCCAGATGCTGTTGTTATTTTTCCCAACCTCGAGAGCTTTAAAAGCCTCTGGGATTATTTCCAAGGGCTTCTTGAATTTAAGACTATTGATCTTCAACCAGTAAGAGACCTCTCCCTTTGGGTGGATGCATTTTTTTTTAAGACATTTTCTCTCCAAACATCTATTTTTCAAAATATCCTTTGGTGGACGGTTGCCTGTTTTTTTATCTTTAACATCATCACGAAAGTCTTTCCCCGTTTTAAAAGATCCACGGTTTTATTAATCGTCTTTGGCTTTGCTTTTTATCCACTTTTCTCCAGTACCCTTTGTTGGGGCATGGCGAGAAAACACATCCTGGCGTTTTTATTCTTAGTTATCGCCCTTGATTTTCTTTTAACCCTGAACCGTCTCTCATCCCTTAATTCTATTAAATTCACCTTTTTATATGTACTCTCCCTTCTTTCCCAACCCATCCATCTTCTTTTTCCTCTTTGGGCCGGGGTTTTTCTTTTTATTAACAAGAAACAAAAAAATGCAAAAGAAGTGATCTTCTTTTTACTGCCGAGTTTCGTTTTCATGTTGGTTATCTGCTACTTAAATCTAGAATATTTTCATAAAAGTCCAATGTACCTTAGTAATTATTCCCCCAAAGCTAGCTTGTTCGATTTTGACGCTGGGGATTTTTTTCTGGCCCTGGGTCATTATCACTTTCAACTCTTTCTCCCTTACTTTCTGAGCTTCGAGTATTCTTTAGGAAACTCTCAAGTGTTATGGGGACTCGGGATCTTTATTGGTCTCATTTTACTCGTCTTCAAAAAAGCTGACTTAAAGAGCATTGTTTGGTTACTTCTGGGCTATTTGAGCTTATTTTTAGTGCTCACTAATCCTCATTTCCCTTATGACACTTATCTTCTGGGGCCAGCACTGGCCCTACTTATCTTTTTTTTGGGAGTGGTTCCAGCTCATCTTCTTCGCTCTAAGCTTGTTCCTTGTTTTTTCTTTGTCCTATGGGGGGCGGTTAATTTTTATGAATCCCATAATTGGACGAATTCTCTATCTTTTACAGAGATAAACTTTAAAAGGCATCCCAACTGCAAAAGTGCTATCAACTTCCAAAGTCGCTCCTATCTCTATAATGATCGGGTTTCCCCAGAGTTGAAATCTTACATTGTGAATAATCAATGTATTAAAATTCAATCCGCTAACCTTAAAAATAGTCCTATAAAGAACAAAAATCTCATCTTCAGACTATTGCTTATTGAGAGCCATATTTATCTTTTTGAAAAAGATATTGATTTTCTTCAAAGAGAGGAGGGCCTAAGACGTTTATCTACATTTAATTATTATTACCTTTTTTATCATGCGATCTTTTATATTAATGAAGGACACCATTTGAAAGCAGATAACGTTATCAAAAAGATTATTAATGAGGGGAAAGGTCTTCGCGTTAATGGGCCTGATAGAATTATTGAAAAATACCTTCACCCCTATTGCTCAAAAAAGAAATGGAAGGAATGCTCTAGAATAAGTTCACTTTTTCTAGAGAAAAAAGACCACTACTGGTAAGCGCAATTCTATCTTATCAGTGTTCCAATGCGCCAAGGTCTAAATTTCCAGGTTTCCTGCTCGTCCTCACTCCAAGGCCAGGGCACAGAAAGAGAAAACCAGATCATGATTGCCTTGCCTTTAATATGGCCAAATGGAACTGTTCCCCAACGCCTAGAGTCTGCTGAAAAATCCCGGTTATCACCCATGACAAAAAAATTATCTTTCGGCACGGTAAATTTATAGTAGTTTGCAAAGTAGTCATTCCCCACATCAACCTGGGTCATATGGGAAGACTTTCCTGTCTGAGTCTTTAGAAATTTAAATTGATAAGACTTGTACCTTTCATCCATGTCTTCCAGAATTTCTTTCCCATCCACCTGTGATGTTTCAATTGCCTTGTTGTTCACATAGACAACCTTATCAATAACTTCAATTGTATCTCCAGGAAGCCCGATGACTCTTTTAATGTAATTTAAATTGGTATCCTTAGGGTATTTAAATACGATGACATCACCCCGCTCAGGCCGAGAAGGCCCAGTCAAATAGATCGGATCACTAAACCAATCACTAAATGGAACCTTAAAACCATAGGAAAACTTGTTAACAAGAATAAAGTCGCCGATTAAAAGCGTGGGAATCATTGATCCTGAGGGGATTTTGAATGGTTCAAAAAAAACTGAACGGAAGACCAAAACTGAAAGAATAATAATCGTAAAGGATTTAACTTCCTTGATGAATTTTTCCTTCTTAGAAACGATTGGAGCCTCTAATTTTCCATTTTCTGACGGAATGGATGTTTCCTGAGAACCCACGTTAGAATTTTCTTCCATTAGATCAACCTTTTTTATTTTCGCTGGGGAAAGATACTTGAGTAGTAATACTCCATAATGTTCTTTGCTAAAAGCGAAGATTTAACATACCATTTTTTTTGATTAACTATCATGACACAGATTGAGATACCTTTATCATTTTTCTCTTCAAGGGATTTAGCGTAACTGACGAACCAGTCCCTTTTTCCGAAGGGTTCTCCCCCCGTGAGACTCCCCGTCTTGCCACCAATCTCCAGCTTGTCCAACAAGTACTTACTTCTTCGAAAGGAAGAGCGGGCGGTCCCTTGAGTGATCGTTGCCATGAAAAGAGCTCGAAGATCCTCTGATGTCCTTGGAGTTAATACGACTTCTTCACTCTTTAATGGGGGATAGATGACCTTTTTGTCCGTTAGGCTCTCCAGCGCCCCAATCACCACTGGATAACGTAAAATACCCCCATTGGCGATGATCGAACTAATTACTGCCCCGTGCACCGGACTCATTAAAGTTCTATCATTTAATCCGGAAGATAATTCGGCAAGGTTATATTGATCAGACGCCATGTTAAAGATGGAGGGAGATAGATTAATCCCTTCCAACAAGCGCTTATTAAAGCCAAATTTTTCGGCCATCTTCTTTAACCCGGCGGGTGTTAAATTTTCAATTGCGGTTCTACCGAATATAACGTTGTTCGAGGTCGCAAAAGCCTTCTCCAGATCCAAGGTCCTCATCCACCGACGTCTTCCAATGGGGTCCTTGAGCTGATGACGATAGAGTGTTGTTGAACGTCCGCTAAAGCTAAACTCCGTATCCATCTTAATGTGAGTATTTTCCAAAAGGTCTGCCGCTGTGATTACTTTAAAAATACTCGCCGCGGGATGGGTATTAGTGAAAGACAGGTCTCTTCCAAAGATATTTTTTTTCCTAGAGTAATCGACTGCCGCCAGGATATGACCATTCTCATTATCAATGACGACAACTGAAGTATAGTCGGGTCTAAAAAAGGAAAGTTGCCTTTTTATAAACTCCTCTAAGTCCCCATTAAATGTATAGCGGACATTATATTTTGTGCTGTCGAAGTCCAGTTGCTCAGACCAGCTTTGATGATTAGAAAGAATCTTTGAAAAATCATCTGCCTCTATGTCTGATGGAGCCTTCAGGGGTAAAGAGGACGAAGAAAACAGAGTATTGTCTTTAATGAAATTAAGATTCCCCCAGGCGGGAAATGAAACGAGGGCGCAGAGCACAGGCGCCAGAAATGCATTCCGGTTTAAATCCTTGAAAACCATGAAAGCATTATGCCTTAAAGTGCTTTCCTATGACAAAAAATTCTTTGCTTATACTTCTGGTCGATTTGGGCCTTAAATAATGGAACTCTTTAAACAGGTTTTTTTGTTCTTTCAGGAAATTCTGAGCATGCTGAGAATCAAAGACCTTGATGATAAAATGCCCCCCTGGGCGGAGAAATTTCGGTAGTAGGCCAAAAACAGATTCCACAAGATTCAGGCTTCGGTCCTGATCCAGTGACTTAATGCCTGTCGTATTGGGCGCCATGTCGGAGAGAACGACATCAAACTGACCTTTCACCTCAAGCTGATTTAAATCACGGATATCAAAAATGTCTTTTTGATAAACTCGAACATTTTTTATGCCTGAAAGCTTTTTATTGATCTCTCGAATATCAATCCCAATGACCCTGCCTTCATCACCTATCACTTTACTGGTGTACTGAATCCAAGATCCTGGATGATAGCCAAAATCCACTACAAGCATCCCCGGTCCCAGGATTTTATATTTTGCATCTATTTCTTCCAGTTTATAGATACTCCGAGCAAGATAGTTCTCAGACTTTGCTTTTTTAAAGTAGTGATCTTTGACCTTGAAATTACTCATTCCTTTTCTTAGCAAGCTTTGATGAAATAGGCCAATTTTGATAAACTCTCATCATGAAAAAAACAGAAATGGCTTCAGAAGTTTATCAACGACTTAAAAAAGTTCATCCAGATGCTCATTGCGAGCTCAATCATTCTAATGCCTTCGAACTCCTTGTTGCGACAATACTTTCTGCCCAATGTACGGATGCGAGGGTGAATATGGTTACCCCTGACTTGTTTTTGAAATATCCCACTCCTGAGAAGCTCTCGAGGGCAAAACTTCCTGAAGTTGAAGAGGCGATCAAGTCTATTAATTTTTTCCGAAATAAGAGCAAGAGCCTGATCGCCTGCGCTCAGAGGCTAATTGACATTCACCATGGAGAGGTACCCAAAACGATAGAGGAACTTAGTGAGTTGCCGGGAGTTGGACGAAAAACTGCCAATGTAGTCCTGGGAAATGCCTTTAATATTAACACCGGCATTGTTGTCGACACTCACGTTAAAAGAACAGCCAATCTACTGGGTCTAACCAAACAAAGTGACCCCGTCAAAATAGAATTCGAACTCATGAAACTCTTTCCAAATGAACAATGGACTGACCTATCCCATCTATTAATTTTTCTTGGTAGAAGAACTTGTATTGCCAGAAAACCGCACTGTGACCTGTGTAACCTAAAAGATATTTGCCCTTCTAAAAATAAATTTTTGAGAGCTCTGGAAAAAGTTCCTCGTGGCACCAAATTAAAGGCGGATGGTAAAAAGGCTGGACGGAAGTGACCTTCTCACCTCGAGAATAGAACTTAATACCTGCATCCTGACAAAGAAGAGTCCCGCCTGCGATATCCCAGATACTTTTGGGAGTTAAACTGATGACATAGTCACACTTTGCTTTTGAGAGCCTGGCCAATTTGTAAGCGATACTTCCTACAGGACGTAGGGAGAATTTTAAATTTTGAAGCCCAGCAAAAAGTCCTCTTTTCCATTCCGATCGAGACACTTCTCCTATATAGCAATCCTGTTCAGCAAAAGTTTGCTTTTCAGCGGATTCAAAGAGTTCTTGCAAAGCTGGATTATAGACCCAGCCCCTGCCTTCGAAACGAGGAGTTAAAAAGAGACCCACAGAGATCGCCCACTCTGGGTTACCATCAATATATTCTCTGGTTCCATCTAGGGGGTCCAAGGTCAAAAGAGGAAAATCCCACGCTGAATGATTCTCTTCTGAGTAAAAGGTAAATTCCCTAAAATCTAGTCCAACAAAGTGCTCGAAGAATTTTGAAAGTTCTAGGTCTAAATCTGTCACCGGAGAACCATCTTCCTTAAAATGGATCAATGGTGCCGGAAATTTTTCAACGATTAGGTCAATGTCGGCCCGACGCAGGCGCAGCGAGTCAAAAAAATTGTTAATTAATTTTTGTTTTTTATCCACAATTCCTATTCACTTTTCCACAATCTAATTTATTGTGAAATTCTGTATAAGCCTTACTTTAGTGAAAACCAACCTAGCAAATTCAGCAAGATAAAAAAAGGGAATCCGAAGATTCCCTGTAGAGAAATTTTAACATCAATGTTGACTAGTTTAGTTTTCCCCAAGCTCCATCAACTTGCTTCATTTAGGGCCAACATCTCCATGAGGCCATCTTCCGCCATGGAGAGAGCAAAGATACCCTCACTGAGTTTATCTTTCTCATCAACCACATCGGTCAGCAATTTCACTCCGTCAGAGTCGACATAGACAAAAGGAATACTTGGGTCAGGAATCGAAGAGTTGAAGGAGCGAGAAGTGAAGTGTTGATAACAGGAAGAAAAGTCTTTGAAAACGGTAGCGGTTAAGGGTGCCTTGTACAAAAGTCCTCCTTGATCGCGAAGAAGAGATCCATTCTCTTCTCGATTTCTTAATCTCAATCTTAACAGCACGAGCGGGCACGCTGCAAAAGGATTTTTTTAAAGTAAGTAAATCTAAGGTCTTAACCTAGCTATCCCTATCAATTAATTCAACTATGTCTGGAGGGGCCTGGTAAAAACTATTAAGGATTCTAATCCTACCCTCAAAATGTGAGTCGAGGAGGCAGACGAGAACATAGATAGCGTAAATAAAATTCCGTCGTGACCTCAGACGAGAAATGCTTTGGAAAATCCATTCCAAGGGAAGGATTGATAGAAAGACGATAAACCACATTAAACCAAAACTTTGAATTAAATCCTTCTCTATGCAAATACCAAAAATTAAAACCGAAAGCACCAGAAGACAAAACTCCCTCAAGCGCTTTAAGTCGATAGTAAGAGCCGCTAAGGATTTCCGCTGAGGTTTTATCACCAGCATTAAGAGAATAAGAAAACCCAACACAGAGAGAGAATAAAATGCCTTTCTTTTTAGAACCACTGTCAGATATGACTTGAGTTGAAGCAACGTCAGTTGATCTTCGAAAAATCTTAGATCAATTTGGGTTATCATTGTAACAAGAATTAAAAACATTCCAAGCATTGAGTATTTCACAAATTGTCCACGGTACCAGTCAGTACTCTCTTTGAGAAAAAAGAAATAGAGTAGCGACAGACCAAGAGGAAACAAAAAAACATAATTAAAATTAGTGACCACTCCCACGTAACTCAAAAGACCAAACATTAAACCTGAGCGATAGGTGGAACTTTTTACGCACCAAAGGATGGACCAGACCCAAAGAACTGAAAAGCATGTTGTCGCGCAAAGATAAGGGTCTTTCTTCAAGAAAAGAGAGAAGGACCAGGTAGAGACCAGGGCAAAAAGACCCAGTATGGAGAGTCTTCTTGAAATAAAAAAGCGAAGAATCCCATAAAAGGCAAGGAGGTAGAGACTAAAATTAATGAAATAGAAATGCATGCTCCAGCCTATATTCACCAGGTGGGGAAATTTTCGGAAAGGGAAAAAATTCATGTGCAAATAATTCCATAGTTGCCCATGCATCTTCTCATCAGGATCAACGATCAACTTAAAGGTTTCCAGGTTGCTCATAAAGGGAAAGCTAGGCATGCTAGTCAAGAACATGGCTATTGTTAAAAAAAGCACTGTTTTTTCAAAGGAGTCTAGGTAACGATACTCCGTGAATTGTGTTGATACAGATTCTTCAATAATTTTTCCCCTCGTCGGCCAAGAGTAAAAGAGGCCTAGAATTGCAAAAAGACCCCAAAAAAAATGTCGTACAATACTCTCGGGAATGAAGCTCATGAGATTGAAAATGATCATCATCGTTGCATTACCAATGATCAATCGGTACAGAACTCGGTCTATACTAGAATTGGCCCGAAAGTAGATTTTTAACCGGTGGTCAATTTCTTTACCCAGAAGGTACCATTGCCCCCCCATGAATAGAAGAAAAGCAAGCATGAGAAGGCTCTGAACGAAAATATTTGTTTGAAGCGTTTTCTGAATCCAAACAGGAAGCAAGAGAAAAGAAAAATAGATAAGTATCCGACTTAAAAAGAATCTGGACTTTTCCCAGAATATTCCTGATCTTTTCACTAAAGTATTTTCCTCGGTTACCGATAAGTATTTAAGATCAATTTTCAAGATTGTTCTTAACCCGTAGATTTCAAAAGAGAGAGAAGGAGTTGTTCACCCTCTCTCTCTTTTATGTATCTCTCAGCTTTTAATACTATCTCCACTTTCCCCTAACTTAAAACAATTCTTTACCCTGCCTCGGTGCCTCGGAGTTCACCCTCCCCAAGAGTCCCTTTATGCCCACTTGATGCAAATTACTCTCATGATAGTCTTAGGCTAGGGTGTAACAAGCTATACCCGACATCTATCGTACGCTTTCACGGAGGAAAGGTCTGGGGATCTCATTTGGGTCTATCAATTCAGGTCTACCAAAAGATATTGTTCAACAAATCGTTGAGGCAGAAAAAATTCCTCTCCAACAAATGGAGACTCGCAAGTCGAAGATCAATGATAAAAAAGCTCTCCTTCAGCAACTTACCAGCCACGTGGAAAATATGAGAGGGGAGATCCTTAAGAATAAAAATGCCCGAAGTTTACGAGAGCTTGCTATAAATACAGGAGATAACAAGGACATCAATGTCACTGCAGATAAAAACGTTGCCGATCCGGGGAAATACCAACTGGAGGTGATTCAACTCGCCAAGAAGTCATCAGCATTCAGTAGTGGCGTTGAAGATAAAGATAAAACCTATGTCGGTGTTGGTTACATAAAAGCGATTCTTCCAAATGGAGATAAAAAAGAAATCTATGTTGATGAAAAACATGCAAATCTCACAGGCATCGCAAAACTAATAAACGGAGAGGCTGAACTGGGTATGAAGGCGACTGTCGTCAATGACGGTAAAGGCGAAGATGAGCCCTGGCGGCTCATGATATCTATGTCGGATACAGGGGATAACAACAAGGTTGAGTTTCCCTACCTGTACTTGGTTGATGGAGAAGTCGATATTTACTTCGAGCAGGAAAGACCCGCCCAGGATGCAAAAATAAAATTAGATGGATTTGAAATTGAAGTTCCTGGGAACAAAATTACAGATGTTATTCCCGGTGTAACCATAGACCTTAAAAAAGCCAACCCAGGTGAAGAAATCACCGTCGAAATTACTGAAGATATACAAAAGATCGGTGGAAAGATTAGCGGCTTGGTGGATAATATCAATAACGTTTTGAAGTTCATTAAAGAGCAAAACTCACTTGACGAAAAAACTGATACAACGAGAACTCTGGGTGGTGATTCGACACTAACAACAATAGAAAGCCGCATCCGCTCAGCAGTCTTTGCCACAATACAAACTGATTCGGGGCCAATGAGAGTTGGTGATCTTGGTTTGACGTTCCAGAGAGATGGTCTTTTGAAGCTTGATCAGGCGAAGCTTGAAAGCGCTCTTTCAAAAGACTATAAAGCCGTAACGCAGGTATTAACCGGAAAGTACAATCCGGAGGGGGGAGGGAAGACAAATGGCTTCATCGACATTCTGGATGAAACCGCCAAAATACTACTTGCTCAGCCAAGTGGAGTGCTTCCAAACCGTAAGGGCGGCCTTCAGAGCCAGATGAATCAGATTGACCGCCAAATTGCTAACCGACAGAGAATTATCCAGCAAAAAGAAGAAGTCCTTAAGGCAAAATTTGCTCGTCTAGAAGAAACCATTTCTAAAATACGTGGCCAGGGGGCCGGACTGGCAGGATTTGCCTCCCCTCCAGGGGCTGTTCAGTTATGATAAAATTTATAAGCGACATAGGAGGATTCCATGAGCTATGGTTTAGGTGCATACAAGAAAACTTCGGTAGAGACAGCCAGTAAAGAGCAAATCCTATTGATGCTCTATCAGGCGGCTATTAAAAATTGTAAAAAAGCCATCGAAGCTATTGATCAAAAAAATTTACCAAAGAAGGGTGAATACATCGGAAAGATGCAGGATATCGTGGTTGAGCTCTCCAATAGCCTGGATTTTGAGGTTGGGGGAGATGTAGCCAAGGAATTGGCTTCATTATATGACTACATCTTATACTCCAGCACACAGGCGAATATAAAAATCGACAAAACACACCTTGAAGGTTGTTTAAAGGTTTTAAACACCCTCTATGACGGATGGGCCGAGGCGATAAAGAATCTTAAAACTCAAGCATCCACAACAAAGAGTGCGTAATGGACAAGTTTATTGCTCTCTTTGAGGAATTCACCCTAAAAGCTGTGGTTATGACGGAAGTCTTCCTGAACGAAGATCTTTCACAGGATGTTAACTTTGATGCCTTTGTCCATAACAGAGAGCGTCTTTTTCACATCATTGAACAGATTTCTCGTGAAATTGACTGGAGTAGGGTCGAATTAAATAAACGTGAAGACCTCAACCGACAAATTGATTATATAAAGAAACTTGATGAAAAGATCATCGTCAAACTTCAAGAGTATCAATCAGATCTTCGGCAAGAAATAGAGAACACTGTTCGGCAAAAAGAAAGAGTCAAGGGTTACAATCTTAATGACGTGAAGTAATGTGAAAAAGTTATTAATCGTTCAACTCGACGATTCATATTTTCTCTTTGAAACCTTTCAGGTTCTAGAAAAAAACATCAGCCACTTTAAAGATTTCGATTTGACTTTTTTGGTGGATGAAAAATCTTACAAAACCGTTTTCTCTGAAAACTTTCCTCTTATAAGAGGCATCTGCTTTCAAGTCGAGGACGTTCTTAAACAATCCTATGACCTCAGTATCAATCTTTCACTCGAAGAAAAGGGCTGGGATATTCAAGGTCAGGTAAAAGCTGATCGAAAAATTGGGTCTCAAAGAATAAACGGCGCTCTATCTGTGGGCGACCTCTGGAGTACCTACTTTTTAACAATCAAGAATAAAACCCCATTTGTCACTTTCCATCTCCAGCAAATCTATAGATGCATCTTGGGAATTCATCATTCCACACCGAGAACTCGCTCATCGAATTCAATAAATCGAATTGCATATGATTTTTCTAATCCCTCATTCTTTTCCTTGGAAGAACAAGAAAAATTTGTTACCGGACTTTCTGATTTATTTCCTGAAGTTCATGTTTGCGAAATTTCAGAAATTGATATCATCGATAATGTTACTCAGACTCTTTATCTAGGCCCACCTTCCCTTAATTCGTTACGGCTTTGTGAAGCAGGAGCAAGTGGATATTATCTCACATCTCATTTTCAAGGCTTCAATCTTATTCCCGCCTCAACTGGTACCTTTGTCATTAGCTGCGAAGGAAGTGAATTTTCCGCGTTGAAGCTGCTCCGCCTGATAGGAGATTTGAAGCGTTCTGGTCATTCCTCAGAATTGTCATACTCGGTCTACGAGGTAGAGGATGAGGATTTCAACGGACCCTTTCTTCGCTGTCATGGTAAGAGTGACTTAAATTATCCCTTTTACCAGGCCCATGTGATCTTGTGGAATTTTCTACTAAATATTTCCGACGTAGAATTAACCATTTTAAATTGCTCTCCTGATCAACTACGAGCCTTAGAATCAAATTTTCATGTGGTGTCTAAATTTTTACGATTACACCATTATGCTATAAAATCTGTTGACCAGATTCATCTCATGAGCAAAAAAGATGCCCTTAATCCTGGTGAATTTCATCTTCATCTCAAAACACTTTCAGAAGTAGATCAAATTGCTGAGAGTCTTTCGGCTTCTCACTCATTCTTGCGACCTTTTTTTAATTTTTATAAAATTTTAAAATCACAGGGAAATATCTCCACCCTTGCTGAAGAAGCTCAGTCTAGCTTCCTGATTTATAGTGAGGAGCACAAAGCTTTCGAAGCACTAAAAGAGTTATTTTTTGTGACTTTGAAGAAAAACGAAGTTACCATTTAATGATTAGAATCAAGGAAGACCAATGTCAGGGATGACGGACTATTCTTATAACCATGATCTTTTTCAACAATCATTCTCTCTTACCCAAGAGCTTTTGTCGGAATTATTAAGTGATTGTGCCAACCTCCCTTATCCCGGCCCAGGGTCCAGGATAACATGGCATAAAAAGTTGTCTCGTCTTACAAATGAAGTCTCCCAGTTTGTGGAAATCACGACTCTGCTAACCAGGGCCGTCTCAAAAAGGGGAGAAGGTGTTTCCATGGAGATTAAGAGCTCTCACATCAAGCTTCTTTTCATCATGAAAGCAATTAGCCAGGCACAAACAAAAAATGATTTTATTGCCCTTGAAGATTTGATAAAGCATGAATTAAAAGATAACTTAACTCAGTGGAAAATAGATCTCATCCCTCGGCTGAAAAAACTGCTGAACTAGCAGTATTTATCGATCCGATTATTCTTAATGATTTCACAGAAATCGAATTCCACGATCTTAATATCGTTGATGACCATAATGCTCGCGTAAGTTTATATAAAAAGAACGGACGTGCTTGGGTTCACTTTGCAGATGGTGAGCAGTGTGATTTCCCCTATTACCTGCATAACATAAACACTATTCTTAAAGGATTTAAGAGTCACTCGACTCAAACCAATTTCAACGATGTCTTCGATGGACTTGCAAAAACAACTTTAATGATTGAAAAAAAAATCTATTCCCAAGTCTCTCTCAATCCGAGGGAAAATGTTAAGGACCTTTGGGACGAAATCATCAAAAAAATTAACCTAATTTCTTCCGAATCTCATAGCCTTCGAAGCCTGATGGAAAAGCTACTCGAGGTTCCATTCCTGCAAAAATTTGAGAGCTCTCTCATTATTCTTCATCTTAAGGGACGCACAAAGGCGGAACTCTTAGGAACGATATGGAGGAATGAAAAAACTCAAAAGCTCATTGAAATTAAAGAGTTTAACACCTTCTTTAATTCAATAAAAAAATCAAAAATTAAATCTTTTTCAACCGACGCTTTCCCTAAGCTGAACCTCCCTTTTAACGGAAGTTTCCTTGCGAAAGAAATCATGTCTAGACGCTACAGTCTTGTCGCTATTGTTTCACGTCACGACTTTCTAAGTTATGTTCAACAAGAAATCGATCTTTTCGAAACATGCATCGATCTTTTGGGGCCCCATTTTGAAAGACTGATTGATCAAGAATTTTCCAATCAAAAAATGTCCGAATTCAGAATATGTTTAAAAGATTTTCCTCTGCCCCTTCGTATTCGAGACGGTGTTACCAAGACTTCTTTTATTAATGATCTTTATACAGCAGACCTTCAGGATAAAGACATCTTTTTTAATAAGAAGGTGAGGAGTGCCTTCACTATTGATCTTTTCGATTCAGATGAGCTGAGACATTATGCTTTCGACCTGTTTCATTTTCAACGTATTTCACTCTTGGGAGAACTTTTAAACACGCTTCGACATGAACTCAGTAATCCACTTTTTGGACTTAAGCTTGGGGCCCAGCTTTTCAGAATGATGAAAGTTACTGAAGACAGCAAAGAACTTATGGCGGAAATTGAAGAAAACATAAACCGGTGCCAGGTCATTATTGAAAACTTTTCCAACTTGTATCAAGCACAGGCAGATAGCAAACCAGTTCTTCTCAAAAGACTCATCGATGAGTCTTTTACCCTTGCTAAGAGCGAGGCCAGAGAAGTTAATAAACAAATTGAATACCAAGACGGAACGGAGGAGCTCATAATAAATGTGCCCCATATTTTTGTAGTTCAAATCATTTTTAATCTCATCATTAACTCTGCTCAAGCGATGAAAAACCAGCCCGGGCCCAAGAAACTGTCAATCCACGCCAGACGAGAAGGGAATTATGTTTTTATAGACATTTCCGATACTGGACCCGGCATCTCGAAGGATAAGGTGCATCAGCTTTTTAAGCCTTTTTACACAACCAAACCACAAGGAACTGGGCTAGGCCTTATCTTATCAAGAAATCTGGCACTTAAAATGGGAGGGAATTTAGAGTTTTTAGAAAATAGTAGAGGAACTGGAGCGCACTTCAGACTATCATTACCATGCACATGAATTACCTACTCATCATTGAAGATGAATTACTTATTCAGCAGTCTCTTAAGAAACTCTTTGAAATGAAGGGTTTAAGAGTTGACGTCTCCGCCAGCGGCAAACTGGCGATTGACCTCATTTTGAAAAATAACTATGACAGGATTATTTGTGATCTTATGCTCCAGGATATATCCGGCTTTGATGTTATTGAAGAGTCGAAAAAGAAATATTCTCCAGAGGAGATTAGCAGTAAGTTTGTCATCATGACTGCCTACAATTCTCCCCAGGTACTCTCCCGGGCAAACTTATATAGCTGCAAGTTGTTAAACAAGCCATTCGATGATCTCGAAAAGGCCATGAAGATGATGACGGAATAAAATATGAAAAAAGCTAAAACACTCACCAAGATTGGCATAACTCTAAAGCCAAACTCTACTCCGGAATTTTACAATCTTCTTCCTAACCTTTGCTCGTGGCTTCTGCGGAGAAAAAAAGATATCATTTTTCGCGAGGAAGACCATGAGAGAGTTCACAAGTTTTTTAAAGCAAAATCAATTGATGGCTTAGAATTCTGGGGACCTAAGGATTTTCACAACAAAGTCGACATTATGCTATCCCTTGGTGGAGATGGAACGCTGATAGGGGTTTGTCGAAGAATTAATTCCAAGATTCCCGTCCTGGGAATTAACTTAGGACGGCTTGGATTTATTACAGAATTTAACAAGAACGAATACTTCGATCGCCTCATTGAAATTTTTGAAGGTAAATTTGAAACAACTGAGAAACCTCTTTTTCATGTCAGCATCCAAAGAAAAGGGGATAATTATTTTAATGACTACTTTTTCAATGACGCCGTTCTGGCGAAGACTGAAATAGCGCGAATGATTTACCTCAGGGCTGAACTTTCGGGAGAACATATATATAACCTCGCTGGCGATGGAATAATCATCTCCACCCCTATGGGTTCCACGGCTTACTCCATGGCAGCAGGAGGGCCCATCGTCCACCCAGAAGTAAGTAGTCTTATACTAACTCCCATTTGTCCTCATTCTCTTATTCATAGACCATTTGTGATCCCAGATACGTCGCCTCTTACCATTAAGGTTCTTCCGCCCCATCACTCAGTCACCTTAACCTTGGATGGACAGGTCGCGATAAACATTGATGAAGAAGACGTCGTTGTTATCAATGATGCCAAGGTAAAAAAAGTTTCACTCATTAAAAATACCGATCGGCTTTACTTCGAGACCATAAGGGATAAATTTATTCTTTCGAAGCGAGATTAAATCCCAGAAAAAAAAGTGCCCTCTTGACTGTCCGTATATTATCCGTATCATCAAAGGAAAGGATAATTTATGGTCCCTTTTTATCTTAAAAGCCTCGTTCTTCAAAATCTTGCCACATTTAAAAATCAGAAGATTAATTTTAGACCTGGACTAAACGCCATCATCGGTGAAACCGGTTCTGGGAAAAGTCTTGTTTTGGAAGCACTTCAATTTATTCTGGGTGGTAGGGCAGATAAGAGGATTGTAAGGAGAGAAAGTGAGCATTCGCTGATCGAGGCCTCTTTTTTTTGTGAGGACAAAAGAGTTTTCTCGTTCATGGAGCAAGAGGGATTTCCCATAGCGGGAAATGAGATTATTATAAAAAGACTTATATACAAGAACGGTGCAACAAAAAATTATGTTAATCATCTTTCCTGTACAGTAAACTTTCTGTCACTCTTCTCGCGAAAATTTATTGATCTTGTTGGACAGTTTGAAAATCAAAAACTTTTGACAGAGGGCTATCAGCTTCAACTCCTCGACCAGTTCTGTAAGCACCTACCGGAGATCGATGAATTTCAGAAACTGCACAGAGAATATAAGCAATTAATTAAAGAAAAAGAAGAGCTGGTTTTATCGGTGCAAGATAGAGAACAACGGCTTGATTATTTAAATTTCCAACTACTCGAGATGGAGAAACTAAATCCATCAATTGATGATGAAGAGAGTCTTCTGAAAAAGAAAACTACCATGCTCAATTTCGAGAAAGCAATGAAGATCTGCCAACATATTACTGAAGTATTTGACGGCGCAGATAATGGTCCAGGCCTTATTAGTTCATTCAACATTTTAAAATCTGTCCTTCTAAAGAACAAAGATCTTTTTCCTGCACAAATCGAACGGCTCATCGAAGTGGAGGATCATTTTTTGGCAATCCGAGAAGCTGCTGAAAATCAACTTACTCAAGAAATTGATCCTTTGGAGGTTGATCTTGTCTTAGGAAAAATTGATTTGTATCAGCGGCTCAAAAGAAGGTTTGGTGGCACAGTACAGTCCATTCTTCAGGCGCAAGCTGAATTTCTTTCGGAGAAAAAAAAACTTATCGAGGCATATCCCTCCATTGAAAGTATGGATGAAAAGATTTTATCTCTTGAAAAAATTCTCAGACACAAAAGTCAAAAGCTTCATTGCACAAGAGTTCGATATTCCGCAATCCTGGAAGAAGATCTTACTAAAAGAATAAGATCTTTAAAAATGAATGGTGCCACTATTAAATTGTGTTTGGAGGAAACTAATGAATTCAATGATTTTGGGAGGAGTAAAATCTCATTAATGGCGGAAACAAATCCCGGCGAAGGTTTTTTTAGAGTTAAAGACATTGCTTCGGGAGGTGAACTATCTCGCGTTCTCCTAGGATTGAGGCAATCACTTTCTACAGCTGACTCCATAAGTATTTTTCTTTTTGATGAAATCGATACAGGAATTGGAGGAGAAACTGGAACCTGCATCGGTAAGGCTCTTCTGGATGTCTCAGCTCACGGTCAAGTTGTGGCCATCACACACCTACCACAGATTGCCAGGTTTGCAGAGAGCCTGATCCTGGTAAATAAAGAAATCCTAGAAAAAAACAACCAATCCAGAACGGAGTCTACAGTTAAAGAACTCCAGGGAAAAGATGCCATGAGACAAGTCCGTGCGATGACACAACTAGACTAGAGAAACAAAACTTACCTGATGGTTTTCAATGAGAATGAACGTTTTCGTCCTTAATGCATAACCATTGTTTACATACACCGATTCTGAATTGGGTATTAGAAAATGATCTTGCACATGACTATGACCGCCCAAAACAAAATCAAATTTCCCAGAGGTTGTCAGGCTGACGCCTGTCCTAAACCGATTGCGAACTTCATCATATTTAAAATTCCTCGCCCCTTTTTTACGAGACATTTTAGATGCTCGCTCACCAAGGAACCTCAAAAGCTGGTACGGAATTAGATTGTTTGCTATAAATTTCATTGGCGAGCTTCTGATGATTTTAATGTATCTCTGATACCCTTTATTATCAATTTCATGCTCATCACCATGTGAGTAGTAGTATATTTTACCCTCAATTTCTTCGAAGACAGGGGTATGGGAAAGAATGATTTCATTATTTTTCCATATTTTATTAAATAAACCATGCAAATGGAGGTCATGGTTTCCTTCAAAAAAGTAAATTTTTCTGCCACTCTGGCTTAATTCAGATAGTCTTTTAAACTGATGGTGAAAAAGCTCTATATATTCTTCGTGCGGGCCGCACATAAGGTCAAAAATATCACCTAGAAGTAACACTATGTCAGAGCTTTCTACTTCTTTGTGGCAGAGAAAAGATGTTAAGAGTTTGTCTGCTTCATCATTAGGTTTTTTTATATGAACATCAGAAATTGCAACAATCTTCATTTCACTCATTTATAACATACTGGTCTTCTTTTATCCTCTCAAAAATAAACTTTTCAATAGACTTCCTAACCAAATGGTCGATTTCAGTGAACATGCATCCGATTCGCCAGACCTTATAGCTTAAGCCGTTAAACTCGTCCGGCTCGATCTCTGCTTTTGTGATAATTTGCGCCTTTGCTTTTAGACTAACGTTATCAATCTTGATCACTACATCTATTGAATTGTTATCGTTAAAAAACTTCGTCTCCATCTTCGAAATATAGAACGAAAAACCACCTACACTGACATCGTAGCAGTCCTTGTGAAAGTACTGAGATAATGGCCGGGGATTATCGATCTTTTTGGTGAAGCTGATTTTTAAATCTGATGGATTTTCAATAACAAGTCTTAAATTCTTTCGCCTTTCAAGCTGAGCGACGAATTCTGGTATTTCCAGATAATAACGAAATGGTGGATCACTCGATCGGATAGCCGTCCGAAACAAAAGACAATATTCAGGCACATATATATCAACACTCTTGCTCGCACCGATGATATCCATCAAGTTACGCTCACTTCCATCGCAAGGAACAATCGCAAAATCTTTTCTTGCTTTACGTATGGATTCTATGCGCACCTGAGAAAGATGCTTTTTATCGCTAATAAGTTTCCAAACATAGATTTCAGAGTTTTTATCTCTCGCACCTGAAAGAAGATTAAGAATAACCGCAAAGTCATTAACTTTTTTGAGTTTATTAGAACCCTTCAATCATTTCTCCAATGGAGCCTTCTGGTATTAACCAGAAGGCTTTGGGCTTAAGTGAATCGATATCAAATCAAGGAGTTTAGCCAATAAGTTTTAGGGCTGAGCTACCTATTGCGTTTGCCTGTGCTAATGTTGCAGTACCTGCAGCATTTTTAATTTGTGAAGAAGCGAGCTTGGCTGTCGACTCCGCAAGATCGACATCTTCTATTCTTGATCTTGCCGACTCTTGATTTACTACAGCAACCTCTAGGTTATTTATTGTAGAGGTCAATCTTGATTGAATTGAACCGAGACCGGCCCTAAATCCGCCCACCCTGTTGATGGCCGCATCCACCCTCTCCAAATTATTTATAGCATCTTCTCTATCACGAATATTAAGACCTGCTATACCGAGGCTCTCTGCAGAAGCATCGTTGATAGAAGAGTCCAGCTCTATTACGTTATCTTTATCTCCGAAAGCACCAACCTGGAAGTGAAGAACAACGCCTTCTCCCTTCAGTAACGATCGACCGTTGAATGAAGTCGTCTTTGAAATACGATCGGCTTCTTCAATAAGTTGTTCATACTCCAGGGAAAGGTAGCCTCTTTCTGTATCACCTACTGTGTCTGACCCGGCCTGAACAGATAACTCTCGCAGGCGAGTAAGAATGTTACTTGTTTCGTTAAGACCTCCCTCGGCGACCTGAACCATAGAGATGGCATCGTTAGCATTTCTGGTCGCCATTCGAAGACCTTTCGTTTCTGCCTCTAATTTAGTGGCAATACCCAAACCAGCAGCATCGTCTGCAGATTTAGTGATCCGTTTACCAGATGATAGTTTTGCAAACTCTGCTTCCTGGGCAGTGTTACTTATCCTCAGGTTTCGCTGCACCTCTTCCGAGGCAATGTTGGTGTTGATCCTTAAGCCCATTTAACGTACTCCTTGAAAAGAATCTAAGACCTGACCACTGCGGTTAGACCTTAATTCCTTATCGAAAGACTCGGGTAATAGTTGAGAGGATCATCGGATCTTTTTAAGAAAAAAAATAGCAAGATTAGTAAATTAAAGCACTTAGGGTATCAGCTTTCTTGAATTTTATGGATGATTGAAGATGTCGAGTAGCCGTTTACAAAACTCAAAGACAAAACCTCCCCCCCATCGGCCAGTACTTCTTTAGCACCGATGATTTGATCCAATTTCCAGTCTCCCCCCTTTACTAATACCTTGGGGCGAATTTTGAGTATAAGATTCAGTGGTGTATCTTCGGAAAAAATTTCGACATAATCGACTGACTTTATCTGAGATAAAACATACTGACGATCAACTTCGTTATTAATTGGGCGATCCGGTCCTTTCAATCGTTTTACACTATCGTCGGAGTTAAGCCCTACAACAAGCACGTCACCTAGCTTGCGTGCCTCAGATAAGTAGGAGACATGACCTCGATGAAGAATATCAAAACATCCATTGGTAAAGACTATTTTTCTTCCCTTGTTTTCGAGGAGGAACTTCTCCAGAGACCCTGAGAGCATTAATTCACCTTTATGATTTTGGATCCAGTGACTTTATTCTGAAGATCGAAGTAGGAAAACAATCCCAAACTGACAAAGTTCAAAAGCCCAATAAAGGCACGAAAGAAAAGATAAGTAAGGGATAGGGATCGATTGTGCTCATCTACAACTCTGAGTCCTAAAACATCCTTACCAATAGTAGAATTAGCCGATTTTTCAAAGATCGAAAAATAAATAAGGTAAAAACCTACGAATAGGGTCACCACCAGAGGAGTCATTTCATTGGGATAGAGAAACCAAGCTTCTCTAAGATCCAAGCTGATGGTCCTGGCCATAATTGTCAAAACCAGAGACAGAATTGAACCGAGGAAAATAAGATCCAGAAAATAAGCCATTATTCTCTGCTGTCGGCTGGCCACCGGATAACTTTTTTCTTCTTTCTGCGCTGGAGTTGAAAGCTCTAGTGCTTGAGGCTTGGCTTGAGGTCCGTAAAAAAGGGAGAGATCATTTTGGTAAATGTTCATTTCTTTTTTGGCGACAACTGGAATAGAAGATGATGCAGCAACTTTCCGCTCAGCCAGCTGTGGACGAACTTCATTTCGATTCTGATGGTGGAATCCCAGACCTGGAGTGATTGGCCTAAAATCAAATTCCAGATCATCAATGACTGGAGGTGGTGTTTTAGTATTTTTGATCTGTTGAGTATTCATAATTATTACCTCTTCCTATTAATCCTAGCAGGGCGATCAACACTTAAGCAAACTTTGGATCATCATTCCAGCTCCAACGGCGAGGGCCGTTGGAGTTCTTAGGATCGGAGTTGGCAAATTGACAATCTGGAGGACATCTTTTGAATGCAGAAATGTAAGTTCCTCATCGCTAAACCCACCCTCGGGCCCCAGAAGCAGAAATAACTTTCCGGTAGAGTCTGGCTTCAGAGTTGGACTGGCCACCGACTGGGAATCCAAAAGGAACGAGGCATCCATATCTTCCCAAGGAAGATCATTCCATTGAGCGTATTTGATCTCCGGCATCCAAGGTGCATTAGATTGCTCCAGTGCAGAGATCAGGATGTTTTCTATGCGCTGTTTTTCTGGAATCTTTATCTGAGAGCGATCTGATTTAATGAGGTACACAGCACTAAAACCGATTTCAGTAGCTTCCTTGAGTGCCAGCTCAAGTGCTTCGCGCTTAGGCATTCCGAGGGCAAGGTTGAAATCGAAGGGGCGTTGACGAATTGAGTGGCGGATCATTTTTAATTTCAGCTCACTTTTCGAGACTTTTGTGACCTCCGTCTGAACCATTAAGCCTTGACCGTTAAGCAGGAGGAGTTCCTCTCCGACCCTGATTCTTACGACATTTATAAGATGATGAAGCTCCTCTCTCACCAGTTCGTATTCGTCAGAGACTTTAAAATCTCTTTTATAATGCGCGCGCATTTGATTCTCTCGCTAATAAAATGGCTGCCCAGTCGCCCATTTCTAGTTTTTGAACTACTCCCAAACCCTTGGATTCATATTGGGAGATGATCCCCGGCACCTGATGCTTTAATAGCCCAGATAAAATTAAATGTCCGCCCAATGCCAAGCGAGAAACAAGAAAATCTTTCTCGTAAATTAATATACTTTCCAGGATGTTTCCAAAAACTAAATCATATTCATCCTTAAGTTTTTCCCTGACCTCCGGAAGCAAGAGACGGAAAGAATGATCCTGAAGATAATTAATTTCGGCATTAACGTAGCAATTTTTATTTGCCTCTGGATCTATGTCATAAAAATCAATCTTGGCCGTCGGGAAAAACTTAAACACCGAAAGTCCGAGAATGCCAGAGCCGGAACCAAAATCAAGGACCGATTGAATGTTTTCTTTTACTAGGAGTTGAGTGAATAATTTTAAACATAAAAAAGTTGTTTCGTGGCTCCCGGTTCCAAACCCCATTCCGGGATAGATGTAAATCGAATTTTGTGACGTACTTTTGTATTGATGGTACCAAGAAGGAACTATTTCTAGTTCTTCACTAACTTTAATTGGAGCATAGTATTTTTTCCATTCAGCGTTCCAGTCCTGACTAGTCTTTTTTTCTAACTGGGCTTCACAAAGATAATCATTTTTTATGAACCTATAGAATTTTTCCGCTGTTTTCTCGCGATCGAAAAAAAACCTAAAACTGCCGGGACGACGAGAAAGAGTGTTTTCAACTTCGTCCAACACCTCCAAAGAAAGATCTCCTCCAGAGTAGGACCTACTGCCTAGGATTTCGTCTACTTCCGACTCACTCAAAGAGTATTCCTCGATGCCAAGACTTTTCAAGTCGTTGACAGCTCGAGCCTTAATATGAAGCCATTGTTCACTGCTTGGTTGGAAGTGAAAAATTGTAACAACCCAAAAATGATCCATATGATTCCTTTAAGTATCAGGTATATCCTAAATACCTTGGTACGAGAGGCTAAAAAATTTACACTTTTTCAGGTTTTCTTGGGCAGAAGGGGGAATATTTGTTAAAAATTGAATCTGTTATGCGAAAAATATTTCTCATTGGTATTGCTGGTGGATCAGGTTCGGGAAAAACAACCTTTGCAAAAAAGGTTATGAAAGCTATCAAGAGCACGGACTCTTCACTGCTTCATATGGATTCCTATTATCTGCCGACGGTGCCCGTCGCGGAGGGGAAGGCTAATTTTGATCATCCCGACGCCTTTGATTGGCGGCTCCTTCGTCAACATTTAGGGGAACTCAAGAATGGTAGGGCCATTCATAGTCCAGTCTATGATTTCAATTCGTCCACTCGGACTCTTGAGACTGAGATGATTGGCCCCTGTCAAGTGGTCTTATTCGAGGGGATTTTCACACTCTACGATCAAGAAATCCGAGAGATGCTCGACATTAAATGTTTCTTGCATGTTGACTCTGACATTCGTTTTACCCGACGCCTCCACCGGGATGTAAAAGAGCGAGGTCGATCTTTGGAATCTGTCATCTCCCAGTACTACGACACGGTAAGGCCAATGTATCAGCGCTATCTAGATCCTCAGAAACAGTATGCTGATTTCACTGTGGGAGAAGAGACAGATGTGGCGGCTTTAATCTTAGCTGCAAGAATCAAGGAATTTGCGCTTAAAAATGAATCCCTTGATGAAAAACTTGTGAAAACCATCTAAGGGATTCTGCTTGCCCCAAGCCTTCTTCACTCTTGCACCAGTGTGGTAAACTAATACCCATAAAAGGATCAGTCTTTTGAAAAATAAATATTTCAGCCTCATGCCCATCGGGGGAGTTCAAGAAATCGGTTCAAACATGACTTTGATCAGAACGGAGGATGAAGATATCGTCATAGACTGCGGAATGCTTTTCCCCTATGAGGAATGCTTTGACATCAATTACTTAATTCCCGACTTTTCTGACTTGAATCCGGAACGTTTTAGAACGGTGATTATTACTCATGGCCATGAAGATCATATTGGGAGTTTGCCACACCTACTTAAAGATTTTCCGAACATCACCGTTTACGCATCAAAATTCACCGTTCATCTAATTCAAAAAAAACTTGATGAATTCAACATCAAAATGAACTACAAAATTTACGACTCCCAGAGTGAAATACGGCTTGGGAACATCACTATCTTCCCTGTTCATGTAAACCACTCAATTCCAGAAACTTGTGGTCTGGTTATTCGAACAAATAACTTAATTTGGGGGGCGCTTTATATATCAGATTTTAAAGTAGACCTTACATCCAAGCATGAATCTCCGATTGATTTTCAAAGGATTAAAGATCTACTTGCCGTTTGTCATAAAAAAGTTTTCTTACTGGACTCAACGAATATTTTAAACGACGGCAAAACCACATCTGAAGTCGAACTTCTGGATGATTTAAGATCACTTATTGAACGCCCCGAGGAACGTGTCTTCATCACACTTTTTGCTTCAAACGTCCATCGAATGAATGCAATATCAAAAATGGCGATGGCCCACGGAAGAAAGATTGTCATCATGGGGCGTTCACTTAAAACCTACATGGAGGCTGCGTTTGAAACAGGACATAGCGATATTCCCCCTGGAGACTTTTATCTTCCAGAGCAAGTAAAGGGGCAGTCGGGAAAATTTCTTGTTTTTCTTTCTGGTTGTCAGGGAGACTTCCTTTCTGCACTCAGACGCTTTAGTTTTGGAGAGGACGGATCATTCAAGCCGGCTCCAGGAGATCTTGTCATCTTTAGTTCTAAAGTCATTCCAGGAAATGAAAAAAAAATTTTTCGGATTTATAACAAGCTCAGTGAGTTTGGAGCGGATATTATCACAGCTTACGATCACCTTATCCATGCTTCAGGACACCCAGGGAAAGAGGATCTTAGGGAGCTTCTTAAGGTCATCATTCCCGATTTCTATTTTCCTATCCATGGTGAGTCTTATCTTTTAAAAAAACACTATGAATTTATAAAAGAATGCTACCCTCAAATCTCTACCCAACTCATTTTTAATTATCACGAGGTTATTTTAAGAGATGAGGGCCTTATCATTGAAAAAAGATCTGAAAAAGAACCCAGGTTGATCCACGGCCGGGGAATTGAAATCGAGCGAAGTCAAATTTCTCAACGAAGAAAGATGTCTACTCAAGGAGCAACCTTTATCACCTATCAACGTACATCTCAATTACTGGAAGTGACGACTGTTGGGCTCCCGCTTCTGGCCCAGAGTCTTCTAGAAAAGTTAAAAAGTCGACTATCTGAGCAGATACAAAAGGATTTACAATCGAGGAATGAAAACTATGTTAAGGATCAGTTGAAGATTTCAACCCGACAATTTTTTAAAAACCATCTTGGATATAAACCAGTCACTGAAGTTCATTTATGCTAAGCAATAGAGTTCATTTAAAAAAATAAACCGATGGAACAAACTGCCCTAATTCTGATTATTATTAGCCTCGTATTTTTGGTCATCATTACGGCCTTATTGACTCTCTTATTATACCGACTTTTGAATAAACAGGACCCTGCTTCTCATGCGGAGCCTGAAATCAACACTCATTTTAAACATCTAAATAGCCTTCACCCGGGGATAATTGAAAGGCTAAGGCCAGCTAAGGCCAAGAGTCAGAAAAAAAGTGAAATCTTTTGCCCAAACCATAGTGAAGAACCTGGAGAGGTCACCTGTGCTATCTGCGATAATATTTTTTGTCGTTCATGTGCCAAACCATTTAAAACGATGCATTTTTGCAAAGAACATTTACCAATGCTCATGCGGCATACCTGGATAGAAGTTCTAACGATTAAAACGTCTTCAACGAACCCAGAGGAGGGTGTAAGGCTTTATGACTTAAAGAAGAAGTTATTTGAGCAAGAGAATATTCCAACTTATATCGAAAACCATTACAAAATAGATATCGAGAGAGATCTAATAGAAACATTTTTAGTGATGTTTGCAATAGAAAATCAAATTAAGACAGTGAAAGAATGGATTTCATCAAATAATTCCCCCTGATAAGGGGGAATTGAGGCAGTTCATTTGTATTACTTGATTTTTACTAACGTAGCATCTGTATCTTCGTTATAGACAAGAGAGAGATCCCAATTAAATTCTAAAAGGTAATGCTTAAGAACCATTACGTAAGAAACATGATTTTTCTTGTTAAATATTTTATTTTTGTTAAAAACTAGAGAAACTTCAAATGTTTTGTCGTCTTTTCTTTTTTCAGTAACTCTAAATCCTTCTTTCTGCCATGGAAGCTTGATCCCACCTGTAAAAATAGCCACTCTTAATGAGTTAAGGCTATCATAAATAGCTGCACCCGAGTAACAAGAACCATACTTTGTTAAGAAAGTGACTTCGACATTTTCGTGATCTTCCAGAACTTTTATATTTGAAATCCAATTCACGTAACGAGCATTGTCTTTAACACAATCGATAGGAATTTGAGGATTTACTATAACCCTGGATTGAGCAAATAGATTACAACTTACAAATACTAATAGACCCATTAGGACTTTCATATGAACCTCATCACTGGTGATTTTTCTATAATAGACAAATCGACCATACCGGACCAGGAAGGTCAAGCATGTTCGTCAATGTAAGTTAATGTTGAAAACCTCCAGAGGGGAGGTTTTTAACATTAACAAGGTATTACAGTTTGAGTCCTAAATTTGAGAGTCTTGGCCCTTATCACTTTTTTTCATGAATGAAGGTGTATCGAACTCATCTTCGTCAAAATTGAAGAAGCCTAGCTTCTCGGCGATTGACTTGATTCTGCTTTCACGATTTTGTGCCGCCTGAGCAGTTTGGCCTGGAACAGTCTCAGTGGAATCATTATGATTGAATTCCTGACGCTCAGAGATTGCCAAATTTTTTGCAGGAGTTGCAGAATGGCCCCCTTCAAAGTTTTTTTGAGATTCATACTTCGAGGCAGCTGTTTGGAGTTTTTCCGCCCAGTTTATTTTCGGCCTGGAAGGAGTTTCCTGTGTTTTATGTTCGGAGAGATCAAAAGAGATTTCAGACTTTACTGCGTAATCAGTGTTCTTTAAAGACGGATATTCTTCGCGAATTTCTTTTCGAAAAACTTCACCTCTTGGAGCCTCCGCTTTCAATGGTTCAGGATTTGAAAAAGTTCGTACTTCTGAATTCTCATTTATTTGAAAATTTGCTGATTCATTCGTTGAAGGTGCAATGGTAGAAGTCATCGCTGGCCTAGAAAATTCCGTATTTCTAAGACCAACCTCTTTTTTTACATTCTGAAGACCTGTAGCAATGACTGTTACTTTTACGTTATCGTCCATACTGTCATCAATGACTGTTCCGAAAATAATTTCAGCTTCCTCGTCGGCAGCTTCCATGATAAGTGTAACAGCTTGGTTTGTTTCATGAGTTGTTAACGAAGCATTCCCAGTAATATTGATGATAATTCCTGTCGCCCCATTAATTGAAACATCTTCCAGCAAGGGTGAGCTTATCGCTTGCCTGGCAGCCTTCAGTGCCCTTTCCGGTCCACTAGCTGTACCGGTTCCCATCAGAGATAGACCTTTATTTGTCATAACTGTTGAAACATCTGCAAAATCGGCATTGATCAGACCAGTGTTATTAATAAGATCCGATATCCCCTGAACTGCATTTAGAAGGACCTCGTCGGCAGCTTTAAATGTATCAACAAGTGAGAGATTTTCCCCGGCAAGCTGAAGAAGCCTTTGGTTGGGAATACAAATAAGTGAATCCACTGATTCCTCTAAAGAACTGATTCCCTCTTCGGCTTGACGAGAACGCTTTTTCCCTTCAAATGCAAAAGGCTTAGTAACCACACCAACAGTCAAGGCCCCCAGTTCTCTTGCCAACTTTGCGATTACGGGTGCAGCACCCGTTCCTGTTCCACCACCCATTCCAGCAGTGACAAAAACCATGTCAGCTCCATCGATGATTTCTGAAAGTCTTTCATAGTCTTCGATTGCGGCTTTTCTACCGACTTCTGGATTTGCCCCTGCTCCAAGGCCCTTTGTGATGTTTCCACCAAGCTTAATCTTGACTCCTGCAAGACTTGCTGCAAGCGCCTGAGAATCAGTATTCGCAACAATGTACTCAACTCCCGTTAGGCCAGAGCGAATCATTGTATTCACGGCATTACATCCACCTCCGCCTACACCTATGACTTTTATTTTTGCGCCAGTAGGCTGGCAGGTATTGTCGGCGATATCAAACATAAATGGCTCCTCTTATCTAAAAGATTTCCTTGAATACATTTTTTAATGACTTACTTAGTTTATCAAACATATCTAATTCGTCTTCTATTTTTTCATCACGACTTTTAACTGATATCTCGTGGTGGGATTCCTGCAAGAGTCCTAAGACCGTAGAAAACTTTGGATGTTGCATGGCCGTGGTCATGCCGCCGAATGTAGCCGGGTAACCCAATTTCACAGGCTTTTCTAAAATGTACTCAGCAAGTTCTGGAAGATGTTTTATAAGAGCACCACCTCCAGTCAAGACAAATCCACCGGTAATCTGGTCCTTTAAGTTCTTCTCAATTATAACTTCACGAACCACCTGGAAAAGTTCTTCCGCTCGAGCGCTTAAGACATCAGCAAGGAAAGTTAACGGAACTTCTCGAGGCTTTGTTCCCGACAGGCCCTGAACTGTAAGGTAGGTTTCGTTTGGTCGATTTTCTTTAATAACTGATCCATGATTGAGTTTTAGACGCTCGGCCTCGTTATGGGGTATTTTAAGAGCAACCGCTACATCATTTGTGAAGTGACTTCCACCAAGTGGTATAATTTGTGAATGAAGAAGGCTTCCTTCTTTCCAGACGGCTATGTCGGTTGTGCCTCCTCCAATGTCAATCAGGACAACCCCCAAATCTTTTTCTTCGGCGGAAAGGACTGATTTTGAAGAAGCTATAGGCTGAAGGATCACTTCTTTTGCCTCAAGACCGGCTTGTTCTACGCATTTTACTAAATTATGTATCAAGGGAGTCTTACCCGTCACGATATGAACATTTACTTCAAGACGCGAACCGCACATACCAATCGGGTTTTTAATTCCAACGGTGTTGTCGACTTTAAATTCTTGCGGAATGACGTGAAGAATTTCTCGATCAGATGGAATTAAAACAGCCTTAGCCGCTTCAATTACTCCATCTACGTCAGATTGAGTTATTTCTTTGTTTTTCACAGGAACGACACCAGAAGAGTTGAAGCAGAAAATGTGATTACCAGCAATTCCCACCGTTGCGGATTCCAGATCTTCAATGCCGGCCATGAGCTTCGCTTCTTCAACTGAACTTCTGATACTTTCCACAGTCTTTTCAATATTAACAACTGAACCCTTTTTCAGGCCATAGCTAGGGTGTGATCCAACTCCCAAAATTTCAAGATTTTTACCGGATTTTTGAGCGATAAGAGTGCAGACTTTTGTTGTTCCGATATCCAACGCCACGATAACGTTCTTTGTACTCATGAGATTCCCTTCTCAAAATCTCTTCCTAAGAAGAGGGACAGATTCATTCTGAATGAAAAGGCATTCTTCGCCTTCTCTTAAATTTTAGATTTTGTCAGAAAACTTGACAACAACCTTTTTCGGATTCATCAAGTTGATGCTCGATGGATATCTGTTATTTCTGCCTACGTATCCCACTATTTTCGTGAGCTTGGTCAGCTTTTCTTCCCACAAATCAGAACCAAGAAAGACACTGGTTGCCTTCCCCCCAAAAGCAAAAATAACCGTCAAATCACTGTTTTTATTTATGATTATTTCAGAGATTTGCTTCCTGAGGCCCCCTTCAATTTTTTTTATAAACAGAGCAAGATCTGTAGGGGCATTGCCTTCCAGGATGTCGGAAGAAAGGGCAAGAAGAGGAAGAGGCTGAACCAATTTCTTTTCCACTCTCATGAGGTTTTCATACTGTGGCTCATACATTTTTGCATTAGAGGCCAAAATCGCAGAGTAGTGTTCCTGACCGTTTGAGCGATAAACCTGGACTTTTGCAAGGGGTTCAGGACACTCGAGCATCACTCGTAGAGTCTTTGAGACCGGATTATATGAGATGCGATAGTCACTCAAAAAGTACTTCTCATCCAGCCGCTCATTAAGAATTTTTTCTTTAATATCTTTTAGAGACCCATTTTTTTCAAATTCCTTCATGAGAATCAAGGAGAGTAGACTCGATGACTTTGAGGGGCATTCTCCGAAGTATGTTCGGTAGTGAATGTTTTTCTGAGTAAACTTATCAGACAGGGCAGATTGAGCTAGTATTGGAAAAAAAAATAGAAAAGGGACTAAAAATTTTCTCTTCATTATTCAATGATAGGGGATTTTTGGTTCCAATTCAAATTCAATTATTTTGGGCGAGTAAAGGAGTTTTTACCTCCAGCTCAAACTCGACCCCATAAAAGTGATCCATGTTGATTTTTATGATGTTCACAAGCTCCTGAAAATCATTCAAAGTGGAGGTTCCTGTGTTTTCTATGAAATTAGCATGTTTTGAACTCACCCGAAGTCCTCCCACTTGTAAACCCTTTAGACCTAGAAGATCCACGAGTCTTCCTGCTTGAAGCTCTTTTGCCGGATTTTTGAAAACACAACCGCAGTTTTTAGTCTTGAGGGGCTGAGTTTTTTTTCGGTACTCTAAGTAATCTTTGATCTTCTGAGGTATCTCAGGCTTCAGGCCAGTATGTATCAACGTAGCAGAAACGATGATATCCCCCTCCTTAACAAAGTTGTTACGTCGGTATGAAAAACTTTGAGGACCCATAATTTCTTCACGGAGCAAACCTTCTTGATTTACGATCATGACTTTTTTAACAAGAAATCCAATTTCTCCTAAAGCAGTTCCGGCATTCATGTAGATTGCACCACCTAGAGATGCAGGGACCCCAGTAAATACTTCCCAGCCCCCAATTTCAAAATTAACTGCATGCGCGGTTAATTGATTGAGTCCTATCGATGATGGTAAGTCGTACTCATTCCGTAATTGCCCAAGATAATTCGTATCGAATGGGAAATCCAAGTGAATAATCACATCTTCGCACTTTTGCGGAAGAATTAGATTAGCGCCCCAACCGATCACGAGGTAACTTTTATATAAAGTTTTAAGCAGTGGAAGTAACTCTTGAAGTGCTTTTACGCTCTTGACCTGCACTAAAGCACCTCGAGAGCTAAGTTTCATGGTGGTATAGTTTGTAAGATCCATGTCCTCATAAAATACACAATCTTCCACGGATCTGATTTTTTCAAACAGTTTAATCATACCAGATAAGTAGCATTACTTTTCAGTCTAGCCAAGCTGAACGGGATAGCCTTTCTGGAAGGGAAAGATTAGAGGGCATATCTTTTAGTTGTCTTATATCGTCTTTACCAGTTCACGAATCTTTTTTGAAATCGCGCCGGCCCCCAGGGTAACGAACATCATGTTTTTTTTCTTTCTGTCCTCTAACAGTTCATACATTTTGTCGAGGCAAGGCAGAAAGCAAACGCTTTTTCCCTTGTTCTGCATTTCGTCTATCAAAGCTTGTGACGTAATTCCCTCAATGGGAGATTCAGATGCTGCATAAATGGGACTTATGAAGAGCTCATCAGCGCCTTCGAAGCACTCCTGAAACTCTTTCCAAAAATTTTTTGTACGGGAAAATCGATGAGGTTCAAAAACGACGCACATTGACCTTTGATCAACCTTTCTAAGGGTTGAGATGGTCGCCTTAATTTCAGTCGGATGGTGACCGTAGTCATCTATAACAACAAAAAATTCATTCTCATAAAGCTTCTCTAAGCGTCTCCCGACTCCTTGAAAACTGAGCAGACCATCCTGGATAACTTTCCACTCAAGCCCTGCTTCGCGGGAAATTGCTATCGCCGCTAGAGTATTTGATACGTTGTGAACACCCAGAAGATGAGTTTTGATGCGAGTTATCTTTTTCCCCAAATGGAAAAGATCAAATTCTGTACCGGAAGCCGAAAGTTCGACAGACTTGGCGATGTATTCAATATCATTTATGCCAAGATCAATACCGTACCAAATTGTAGGTCGCTTAACTTGAGATTTTATTTCAACGGAGGTTGCATCATTAGCATTTAGAGCAATCCTTCCGTAAAAAGGTGCCTTATTAACGAATTCAACAAAGGCATCAATAATCTTGTCCTTTGTTCCGTAGTAATCCAAATGATCATCATCAATATTCGTGACGGCAGTCATTATTGGATTCAACAGGAGAAAGGAGCCGTCTGATTCATCGGCTTCAGCAATGAGATATTTCCCATCTCCCTTTTTGGCGTTTCCTCCCAGGTTTCTAACGATGCCTCCGATAATGTATGTGGCATCCTCTTTCGCTTGATGAAAAATCGTGGCGATCAAGCTGGTCGTCGTTGTTTTACCATGAGAGCCGGCAACGGCTATTCCGAGTTTCAAGCGCATTAGCTCTGCCAGCATTTCAGCTCGTCGAATCATGGGGATTTCTAGTTGCCTAGCACGGACAACTTCAGGGTTTTTATGATCAATTGCCGAGCTGTAAATTATTAAAGCTGCTCCATCTACATTTGAAGCGCTGTGACCGATAAATATGCTGGCGCCTTTTTTCTGAAGATTATCTATAACTACCGAAGGATTCAGATCTGAACCAGATACCTTATAACCGAGATCAAGAAGGACTTCGGCAATCCCGCTCATGCCAATCCCTCCGATCCCAATGAAGTGCAACCTTGTCGTTTTAAGCCATCCCAACATGTCTCTTGATCTCTTTCAAAACTTTTTCGCAGGTGAAATTTCCCGGTGAAAGTGTTTGAGTGTACTTTAATTCTTGCCGGCTAGCTTTGGAAAGAAATTCTAATGTGCGTTTTAAACACTCTTCATGACTAAAACTGGGATCTAGAATTTCAACGGTAAAGTCTGATTCGTCTTTAAAAATTTCAGCATTGTAGACTTGATGATTATCCGTTGCTAAAGGGTAGGGAAAAATGAGTACTGGCTTCTTAATAATAGCAAGTTCGGAAATCGTACTTGCACCAGAGCGGGAAATAATGACATCGCACCACTCATACTCGAGCTGCATATCATCGATATAATTCATGGGCGAGTATACAACTTTTGATTCTATTGCGGGTGCCTTAACATCTGCCCCTAGTTGATGATGAATTTTGATTTTATCTAATGGAGGTTTCCTCAAGACATCCCAGATAATCTTATTTATCTGTTGGGCACCTAAACTACCGCCAAAAACCAGTACCTTCAATTCACCATCAAAAACTTTTTTTGCAACAGGCATGATCGCTTTTCTCGTTGGATTTCCTACGACACAAACTTTTTTTAATAAGTGTTTTGATAGACCACGCGTTTTGGAAAAATGAACAAATATTCGAGTTGAAAGCCACCCAAGGATTCTATTGGTAAGTCCCATCACGGCATTTTGCTCAATAATAAAAACAGGAATGAAAAGTAAATAACCGGCCAGCAAAGTTGGGCCACAAACATAACCCCCGGCGCCAACGATTACCCTTGGCCTATTTCTCATAAATTCTAGAAAAATAGAAAGAAAACTAAATGAGTTGAGGAAAATATTCTTTAACAGCTGGAAGGGATTACTCGTTCTAAGCGGCTTCGAATTGAGATGACGGACTTTATGACCTACGAAAAGCTTAAAATCGAGAGGTCTTTTACCAGTCAAATATTGTACGTCCCACCCATCGGATATAAGCGCTTCACCTATCGCCAATGCCGCATTAATGTGACCACCTGTGCCTCCCGCAACCAAAACAGCATATCTCATGTTCCAAAAGCGCTCTTTAGCATGCCGAAAGGACTTTGTTTCCCGAGATTTTTAATGTTCTTCACATCATTGGGCTGAATCTTAATGCACGCAAAAATTAGACCTAAGGCCGCCAGATTCGCCACCATCGATGAACCACCATAACTTATAAAGGGCAGATTTAATCCTTTTGTCGGCAGGACGCCAAGGACAACTCCCATATTCATGAACGCCTGAAAACCTATGGCAAAAATAATCGCCGATACCATTATACTTCCCACTCTCGATTTAAGTGAAATGGCAATCTTGAAGCCAATAAAAATAAGACTAATAAACATAATAACGGTCAAAAGCACACCTATGAACCCAAGTTCTTCACCCACAACAGAAAAGATAAAATCATTATAGGCTTCGGGAAGATAGAATAGTTTTTCATTACTATTCCCTAGCCCCTGGCCGAAAAACGATCCGTTAGCAAATGCCAGAAATGATTGAATGACCTGAAATCCCGCGCCTCTTGGATCTTTCCATGGATCTAAAAAAGTGAGGAGTCTCTTTACGCGGTAGGGAGCCGAGATCAAAATCCCAAAGCCTGCGATGAGTCCTATTATAAGAGTACTGTAGAAATATTTTCGAGGAAATGAACTTAGGAACGCTATAAAACCGATAATCATGGCCGAGATAAAAAAGGTACCGAAGTCGGGCTGAATGACAAATACGGCGAGGGGGTAGACGATACCAGAAAGGTAGATGAGGCGTTGTTTACTGGTATAATTATTAAAGTTCTCGAAGTATCTGATGGCTGCGAGCATGAGCGTATACTTTAAAAACTCTCCTGGCTGAAGATGCATGAAACCTAAATTAAGCCATCTTTTGGATCCTTTAATCATAACACGCAGGCCGGGAATCAGCGTAAGGGTAAGCAGGAAACCGAAGAAGGCATTTATCTTGTACGCCTGCTTATAAAGGTAGAGTATTTTCAATTTCGAAAAGATAAGTGCAATGACAAGACCCATGCAAATGAAGATAAGCTGCTTCACCAGAAAAAAATAGCTTGAACCCATATTTTCGGTAGCGTACATGTAACTTGAGGAGAAAACCATGATCACCCCAAAAAGGATGATGAAGAAAATATTGATTAAGAAGTAATTAGTTAACTTTTCTAGTCGATTATTTTCATTCATTGAAAACTACTTCCGTTAGATGTGTTCTTTTAGTGTAGCTTGAGTTTTAGAGAGGCTCAATATCTAAAACATTATCAAAAAAGAAGGGCCCGAAGGCCCTTAGAATCAACATCAATTAAAGTTGAAAAATAAGTTTCTTGTAATAATTGCCTTTCTCTTCAAAATCTCTGAAGACATCGGTGCTTTCATTCCCTGGACAAAGAAGAATAGTATCCCCCGTTCGCGACTTTTGGTAGGCAAGCAGGACGGATTCATCGAAGGAGCCGACGAGGTAAGTTTGAGTCATATCTCCGAGAATGCGGTTCATCGTTTCTTTTACCTCACCAACGAGAACCAATACCCGAACTTTTTCACGAATGATATTGGCATATTTATCAAATGGTATCCCCTCGATTTCTTTTCCACCGGCAATTAAGATTACCTGATCTTTAAAAGCTTCTAGTGAGACCTTTAGCTCATCCATTGTTTCGGATTTTGAATCGTTATAGAAGCGAACACCATTTTTCTCTACGACAAACTCTAGGCGATGAGGAATACCTGGGAATTTTTCAATACACTGCTGGATTGCCTGATCAGAGACTTTTAAGGCTTTACAGGCGGTGATCGCCGCCATCAGGTTCTCGCGGTTATTGACCCCTACGATCCTCATGTCGGTGACTTTAAACTCTGAGTGAAAATGAATATTACAATGAATGCGCTTGTCATGGAAGTGAGTTCCCTGGATCTCCGCAATCACTCCCAGAGTTACAAATGACTTACGAGAATACCAGAAAGTCTGTGCTTGAGAGCTTCTCAGCACAGAGTTCGAAGCAAGTTTGTCAAAATTTACGATAAGAAAATTTTCGGGTCCCAAATTTCTTGCAACCTTCAGCGCCGTATCTAAATATTCAGCCGAAGTTTTAAAACGTCCTAAAAGATTTTTTTCTTCCAGATTAGGATACACGGCAAGAATGGGTTTAAAATGATCTACCGTTTGAAGTTGCTGAGGAGAAACCTCTACAACACAATAATCGACTTCCTCCCTGTTGGGAAGAGACAGAAAATTGATAAATGGTTCTTCTGAAGTTCCTCCGACAAAAACATTCTTTTTATCTAATCTTAAAGTGTAACCAATCATGTGTGAAGTGATGGTCCTCCCGTGAGAGCCGCAGACGGCAACAACAGGACGATTGCAGTGCTCGTAAGCGAAAGCGAAATCAGAATAAACTGCGCGACCATGTTCTCGAGCAACTTTCAATTGTGGTAAATTAGGATCAACAGATGAAGAGTAAACGATAATCTCCGCTTCGATAAAATCATCATCTCGATGCTCGCCCAAGGTCATTCCTGGCGTAGGTATGATCTTTCTGAGACGCTTAACCTGCTTATTTAAATCAAAGATTGGTTTTATATCTGTTACTTTGAGGTCACTACCCCACTGGGTGAAGAGGTTTATAAGTGCAAAGCCTGTTTTTCCCAATCCGACGACGAGGACTTTTTTTCCTCTATATTTTTCCATTTTTTTCTCCTTAAATTAACGTAGTTTTAGTGTTGCTAGGGCAAGTATCGCAAAAACCAGACTGACGATCCAAAATCTCACAATCACTTTGGTTTCTGCCCAGCCCATTAGTTCAAAATGATGATGAATAGGCGCCATTTTAAAAATTCTTTTACCTCGAGTTTTAAATGATGCCACCTGAAGAATAACTGAAACAGCCTCGATAACAAAAATTCCTCCGATAAGTACGAAGAGGAATTCATTCTTTGTCAAAACGGCAATCGTTCCCAGGCTTCCCCCTAAAGAAAGAGAGCCGACATCACCCATGAAGATTTCGGCAGGGTAGGCATTGTACCAAAGAAACCCAACCCCGGCCCCTATGATCGCTGAAACTAAAACGAGAAGCTCTCCAACATCAGGAACATAGGGTATGAGCAAATAGTTTGCCAATTCTGTGTGGCCGGCAAGATAGGAAAGAAATCCTAATGTTGCGGCAGAGGTTATTGTTGGACCAATAGCGAGACCGTCAAGGCCATCTGTAAGATTCAAGGCATTCGAAGAGCCTACTATAACAAATGCGGCAAAAGGAACATAAAACCAGCCAATATTTAGAACGGGATCTTTTAAAAAAGGTAAGTAGAGATTTGAATCAGTAACACCCCATTTAATCATGACAAACGAAGCAATTAAAGCTGTTGAGAACTGCCACAAAAGTTTATGTCTAGCAGATACCCCTTTAGTGTTTTTTTTCAACACTTTTAAATAGTCATCGAAGCCCCCGAGAAAAAAATAAGAAATGGTCACAAACAAAGCGATTAAAAAGGGCCAAGAGGAAAAATTTCCACAAACCAAACATGAAACAAATGCAGATCCAAGAATAAAGACTCCTCCAAAAGTTGGGGTTCCTTTTTTTTTCTTATGACTTTCAGGACCCTCATCTCTAATTGTCTGACCAAATTGACGAATCTTCATGAGAGCGATGAAGCGCTTTCCCCAAAAAATTGAGATAATCGTGGCAATAATGAAGGCCAAGAATGAACGAAAGGTGATGTACTTAAAAACATTGAAAAGATTAAATTTTTGACTTAGCGGGTAAAGCCAATGAAACAGCATGTTTATCCCTTTAAAAAAGATAAACTTAAGTTATATCGAAGAGAGACTCTAATTGTAAAGAGCGTGACCCTTTAATAAAGTGCACATGGTATCGTGAAAGGCAGCTTAATCGATACTCCTCTTTAAAATCAGTACTAGATGATCGTCCTTGTCCCTCTGGATAACCAGCAAGGTAATGAATGGCGTATTTTCCGATAAAATAGACGTTCTTAAATCCAAGCTCTTTGACATAGCGGCCAACATCCTTGTGATACTGGGGAGTTGCCTCTCCCAACTCGTTCATGTCTCCCAGCACAATACAGGCATTTTCTAGTCCAAGACCCCTATCTTCAACGCTTTCTTTAAATCCTTGTAAGGCTGCTTTCATAGATGAAGGATTGGCGTTATAGGCGTCTAAATAAATAGAGCGATCTTGAAAAGAAATCCATTGGGATCGATTACGAGTGGGCCTGAACTGAGTGGCTGCAATTTTAAGGTCCTCTTCAAGCTCTGGATAAAAATGACAAGCAATAAATAAGCAAGTAATGAGATTTAATTTATTATGATCACCGGTGATAAATTCATTTTTCACCACTAATCTTTTACCTTTAAAAACAATGTCCGCACCTTGCGCTAAAATAGTTACTTGCGCCATACCACCTGGCATAATTCCATATGAAATTGAACCTTTCGAAAGTGATAGTGATTTAAGATATAGATCGTCTCGATTAACAAGGAAAAAACCTTTACCTTGAGTTGAGGCAACAACTGAATGATAAAGATAGGCTTCTTCTTCAAACACCTTTTCTTCGGAACCAAAAAACTCTAGGTGAGTAGCACCAATATTTGTCGTGATCCCGGCATTTGGCTCCGCTATTTCACATAACACCTTTATCTCGCCGAGATGGTTACTACCAAGTTCAAGTACGACAAATTCAGTATCCTCGTTCACACCTAACAGGGTTAGGGGTACTCCCAGGTGGTTATTGTTATTCTTATCAGTAGAAACGACCTTTCCCGGAAGCACTTCCTTAAGCATATGCGAGAGCATTTCTTTGTGAGTAGTCTTACCATTTGAGCCCGAAATAGCAAAGACTGTTCGTTTTGAATTTTTTCTCTTCCATTCCTTTACATGAAGGTGAGTGAGTTCTTGAAGAAAAGTTACACTATCACTGACTGCTATAAACTCTGTTAAAGGATATTCACGACGAAGTAATGAAACCTTATCTTCATTCACTTTATCTTCTTGATAAACGACTATTGGACAATTCTTTTTGAGAATACCATCAATAACATCCAATGGATTAACTTTAGTACCCGGTATCGCGATAAAAGCACTGGGATGATTGTACTTCCTAGTATCTGTACAAAAAAGCAAAGCACCCGTTTGAGTTATTTTATTTCTCACTGAAGGGCAACTTTGCAATAGTGACAAGTTAATCATTTCATGGTCCTTGCTAAAAAATTATCCACTTCCTTGATATCACTGTAGGGGTGCTTAACATTATTGATGAGAATGTGGTCCTCATGTCCTTTTCCTGCTAATAGTAATACCTCGTAATCTTTTAACTCATCAAGGGCTTCCGCCACGGCCCTAGGCCTTTGGATAATTTTTCTGACTTTTCCTTTAGACATGCCAGAGATGATATCATTTATTATTTGCTCTGGATCCTCGGATCGAGGGTTATCACTCGTAATATAAACTTCATCGGCCAGGGCCTCTGCGATCCTCCCCATCTGAGATCTCTTTGACCTATCTCTATCTCCGCCGCAACCAAAAAGAACCTTGAGTCGATATGTTGGAAAAGCCTCTCGAATTCCCCGACAAATATTCTCAAGGGCGTCTGGGGTATGAGCATAGTCGACGATGATATAATTTGATTTATAAGGCTTGATATAGAAACGACCATCTGGCGGGATGATTCGATCGAATACTTGAGGCACTTTAACAGCAAAGGCGCTCTCTATAATGCTTACAGCAACCTCCAAGTTGTCACGATTAAAAGAAGTCATGAAAAAAACTGGTAATTCACAATCTAGCTTCCTCGCTTGACGTGCCTTTGAAGTAACGCGGGAAATCTTTATAAAGAGCTCAGCTTGAGATGAAGGGATAAAAATATGTCCATTCGACTTTAGATAGTTGAAGAGTAGAAGCTTTGCCGCAAAATACTCTTCCATTGTTTTATGATAATCCAAATGATCCTGGGAGAATGAGAGCCATCCACCCATATCAAACTGAAGTCCCTGCAATCTTTTTTGAATCAAGGCATGGGAGCTCGCTTCAAGAACACAGAAATCTTTATCCTGACCGTAACGATGAATAAATTTTCTTATATCTATAAAACTAGGTGTGGTGAGGCCAAAGTCAAGTATTGTTCTATTATGTTCTCGAACACCAAGAGTGCCAATACTTAAGCCTTTTTTTCCACAAATTTCTCCAATTTGAAGCACGAGATCTGCTGTCGTCGTTTTTCCGTTGGTTCCGGTGACCGCAAAGAGTTTTAATAAAGGAAGAGGATAGAGTTCGTTGAGAATTTCCTCCTGGAGTACTGGCCAATCTTTTTCAGGAATGACCGAACTATTAATTGGCCTTGAGGGATGGTCACAATTTACTACAAGCCATGCGAACTGGCTGCTTTCAATTCTATCACTAAATAGTTTCCGGGATTTTTCGTCTGGTAGTATTTTGTAAAAAAGTACAGATTCCAAAGTTGAATCCTGGCTTCTCCAGTGAATGTCATTGATTTTTAGAGAAAGGTCTGGAGAAAGAAAAATTTTATTTTGGGTCAACTTACTCAGCATAAGAAGGGGCTTCAAACTGAAGTCGAATACTTGTCTTACCCGAAAGTGCAGATCCTGGTGCGATCGATTGTTTGGAAACAACTCCAAAACCGATGAGCTCCAGCCTAATATTGCGGCTTTCGGCCAATTGAACTGCACTCGCCTTATCGAGTCCAGAGAAATCTGGCACTAAGCCGAGCCCGAAAATTTTGGTTGTTTGAGCTTGCTGAGTTTTAACTTCGTCGAGATTTTTTGTATTCGATTTTTCATCGTATCTGGCAAATTGTGCAAAACCTTTCTTTTTATATAAAATATACTGGGTCATCTTCCTAACTATGGGAGCAGCTGTTGCTCCTCCATAATAACCGTTATCGGTTGGGTTATCTACATAGGCCATGACCACAAATTTTTTATTTACGTTAACAGGAAAGCCTATGAAACTTCCAATATAGCCCGAGTAACCTCCCGCAGGAGAAACTCTTTGAGCGGTACCCGTTTTACCTGCAATTTCGTAATGAGGGATCTTTGCAGTATCACCGGTTCCCTCATTGACTACTGATATAAGCATCTTTGTAAGCTCTTCAGCTGTTTCTGGCGAAATAATTCGATTTTCTTCCTTGAGTTGAGTTATTTCGTTTTTTATTAACGTTGGTTTCACAAGATAGCCACCATTTGCTATCGCCGCATAGGCGCGAAGCATTTGAATCGCTGTTGTGGCAACACCTTGGCCGAAGCTAATATTACTTAGCGAGAGGGGCTTAACTTTGTCGTGGGCCTTGTAAGAGAGAATGCCCTTAGACTCCCCCTTTATTTCAATCCCGGTTTTCTGTCCGATTTGGAATTTATCAAGAGTCTCTCTGAGTTTAGGGTACTTTAAAGCAAAAGCAACTTTCGTTATTCCAATATTGGAGCTAAATTTAAGTATGTCGGACGTCGAAAGCCACTCGAACTTTTCATGGGTTTCAGCTTCAGAAATCCAGTGATTCTGGACTCTCATTTTTCCGTACTCACAGAAAAACTTAGTTTCAGGCTTTGCTATTTTGTTTTCTAGTGCAGAGGCGATTGTAAGGGTTTTAAAAATTGATCCCGGCTCAAAAGGGTCTGTGACAAAAGAAAGTTTACGGTGCTCTTGAGGAAATTTTGCCGCCTTGTTCGGATCAAAGGTTGGATAATTCGCGATAGCGAGAATTTCGCCAGTCTCAGCATCCATTACTCCCGCTCCGCCCCTTGTTGCTGAGTGGTGAACCACGGCATCCTCGAGATAACTCTGAAGAGCTCCTTGCAAGTCTTTATCAATTGATAGCTGAACATCGGGCGCCACGAGCTCGAAAGCTTTTGTCTCATACTTGATAGGTCTCCCTTTCGCGTCGCGGATGTACTTCACAATTTGCGGCTTTCCTTTTAATAATTCATTCAGGGTATTTTCTATCCCTGCCAGACCAGTGTTATCAACGCCTACAAATCCTATCGCTTGCGCCAAAAGATCTTTATTTGGATAGACTCTTTCACTATGAGATTCGACGAAAATAAGATCGAGCTTTTTTAACTTTTTTAATTGCTCTTCATTGAGCCGAACTTTTCTTCCTAGCCATGTATACTTGTTCCGTTTTTCAATGAGTCCTCTAAGTTTAACGTATGTAAGCTCTGGAACAATCTTTGAGAGTTTTTTTAGCTGAGAATAGAACTCTTTGTTTTTCTTTTTAGGTATTGTAAACAAATTATAAACATGGACATTAATTGCAAGAGGATGCCCATTTCTATCGAGAATGTTTCCACGGTTGGGATATTCTTTCACCTCTCGGATAAACTGAGATTTCGCATAGGATATGAGTTTTGTTTTATTGACTACTTGAATGTAGAAAGCTTTGGTTACTACAACCGAAAACAAAAAACAGAAAACGAGAAAACAAAAAAATATTCTATTTTTCACATAAGCCTATGGAATGAGAATGATTTGTTCGGGGCCTGGCTCTTTGAGATTATACTTAACAGCAAACTCTCTTAATTTCGGAACAGACATTTCCCTTGCCCGCTGGGCCTTAAGTTCTTTATTTCTGATTGTCTCTCGCTGAGTATCTAGTTCAATGTTATTTAGAAGGTAAGCTTGCTCTATACCCTTCATACGGAACCCAACAAAGAGAACGGCTAGGGTGGTGAATGTTAGAGTGAAAGGTAATGCCTGTGGATTAAAAAGAAAATGCAGTAATCGATTGTTAAAAATGAGCATATTTTTTTTTCTTAGTGCCATCAAACCCTCCTGGTTGAGAGACTCGTTGAAGGATACGAAGTTTCGCACTTCGGGAACGAGAATTCTCTGTCAGCTCTTCTTCCGTAGCTGTTAGTGGTTTCTTAGTTAAAATGATAGCAGGAAAATCTTTTTTCTCCACTATTTCTTTAAAAGTGTGCTTAACAATTCTGTCTTCGAGAGAATGAAAACTTATTACTGCGATCACTCCCCCTTCAGCAAGGTATGGCAACAGTTTTGGTAGAGTATTCTCCAAAACCTTTAACTCCTGGTTAACGGCTATCCTCAGCGCTTGAAAGGTCCTGGTAGCTGGGTGTATTTTCCCGTGGCGATCTTTAGAAGGATAGGCATGAAAGCAGATATCTTCAATTTGGCCTGTTCTTTGGATCCTCTCCTTGTGACGAAGTTCTACTATTCTGCCTGCAATTTTTCTTGAAAGTCGCTCCTCCCCGTATGTAAACAAAATATCAGCTATCTCCTTTTCTGATAAATCATTGAGTAGGTCAGCTGCGGTTGGAATGCGAGAGTCCGCATAATTCATTCGCATATCTAAAGGTGCGTCGGCCCTAAAACTAAAACCACGCTCCATTTTGTCGAATTGGTGGGAGGAAACCCCCAAGTCCATTAGTATTCCCGAAAATTTTCCGGCCATTTTGTTGGCGTTACACCAAGATGGGAACTCGCTAAAATTCATGGGAAGAAGATGGATGGCTTCGTTTTTGACCCTGCGATTGATATTTTCCATCCCATTAGAAAGAGCGTCGGGATCTTGGTCAGTCGAATACACGGTAGAACCAGGAAAGCGGTCCGACAGGGCAAAGGTATGTCCACCAGCGCCAAATGTAAGATCGGCAAATAGATTTGTGCCAGAAGCCTTAAGGCCTATCTCAAGAGCCTCAAGACATTCTTTTAGCATAACGGGATAGTGTGAAAGGTATTCAGACATTACTTAAGTATGACCTCTAAGATCTCCAGATGAGATTTTTTGAGGAGGGATGCGTTCGTCATGATTGCATGCTGATTTTCAGGTTGAAACTTAATCGGATTTTTGACCAGATCGGGGATCGCCTCCAGAATAAATTTTTGAGCAGAGACATAGTTCGATTTCATTACCTCCATGATCTCAGGAGTCGTGCAGTGTTCTTCTTTCCAACAATCATAGTCAGTCACCATCGCCACGGTGGCATAGGCCATGCCTGCTTCCTTGGCCAGATAGGCTTCAGGTACGTTTGTCATACCAATAACCGAAGCTCCAAAGGAGCGATAAATATTTGACTCTGCTCTGGTGGAAAACTGAGGCCCCTCGATGCAAATGTAAGTCCCCCCGAAGTGAGAAATCACTCCCGCTCGTTGGCAAGCCTCATAAAGACGTAGAGATAGATTCCTTTCGACAGGATTTGCCACTGATACATGCCCAACGATACCTTCGTCGAAAAAAGTCCTTTTCCTTAAGCCTTTCGTCCAGTCAATAAACTGATCGACAAGAACAAAGTGCCTCGGAGCAAACTTATCCTGAAGAGAACCCACGGCAGAAATACTGATAGTCGTGTTAACGCCGATTTTTTTCAGAGCAAAAATGTTGGCACGGTAATTAACTTCACTGGGAGAAAAGTGATGCCCGGTTCCGTGTCTGGCAAGGAAAAAAAAACCAAACCCATTAACCTGGCACTCCATTATGTCAACACTGGATGAACTAAAAGGGGTGTCTACCTTGATGAGCTTTTGGACTTTAACGCCATCAAGTTTATAGATTCCTGATCCGCCAATGATCGCAAGTTGTATTGCCATGGCGATATCCTAGGCCAGCATACCCGTTAAATCAACAACCCGTCCAAGCGATTTAGACTGTCTCCCGATGAAACTAGATGACTCGTCTCTCTCTGACTCTTCTTTACAAATAATGCACATCTCTGCAGTTGGTCTGGCAAGAAGTCGTTCAAACTTTATCCAAGAACCGCACTCCGTGCAAAGCCCGAATTCGTTGACGTCAAACTTCTTCAACGCTTTATCAATTTTTTTTGCATAAAAAACTTCTCGATTTCGAAATCGAAGCTGATGAGAATTGTTGTAATCGGTTATTGATTGCTCAACGTCATCTCCCCCAGAAAGGAGCGCGAGATCGACGCCCAGACCATTTGACTCATTGAAAACTAAACCCTCTTTTTCCAAGAGAAGCTTGTTCTTCAAAGTATCGAGTTGTTTTTTTGTAAGTGGTTTAATCTTTTCGGCCATTGCAATAACTCCTGTTCAAAAAAATCTCATTCTAGTCCGCCCTTAATATTAAGAAGTACGGATTTAGATATCATTTTTAATGTTTCAAAAACTCCCTGACCGTTTGTTGCCACAGCTTCAAAGGCTGGAAATTTTTGTTTGTTCAATTGATGCTGAAGATCTTCCACCGGTACGATATTGGGTAAGTCTCTTTTATTCCACTGAATAACAAAAGGCACTTTGGAAATATCATAACCTTGCTCGGCAAGATTTTTCTCGAGTCCTTGGAAAGACTCTAAATTCGCCTCCATTCGCTCAACCTGGGAGTCAGCAACAAAGACGAGCCCATCAACGCCTCTAAGGATGAGCTTCCGGCTGGCCTCATAGAAAACCTGTCCAGGTACAGTGTAGAGATGAAATCTTGTTTTAAAACCTCTGATTTCGCCTAAGTCCAGTGGCAAAAAATCAAAAAACAAGGTCCTCTCATTTTCAGTATTTAAAGTGATCATTTGACCTTTGTTTTGAGAACTCGTTTTCTGATAAATATATTGAATATTCGTGGTTTTGCCCCCAAGTCCGGGGCCATAATAGACGATTTTGCAATTAATTTCTTTTGTATGGTAATTTACAAATGACATAGTTAGATTCCGCCTGGGCCAAAAAGCCGATCAATTTCTTCGTCTGATATATCCGTGAACAAGAAACCTTCGCGTTTAGTGTCTTTATCAGTAAGTTGAGCATTTGGCTGCTCAAAAAAACAGCGATCCATTTCTTCCTTTACCTTTGAGATCTGATGCTTTAAATGACCAGGATTTATGCAATCAAGATAGAGAGCACCCAGAAAATATCTTTTCCCATTAACATTAAATGGAAAAAGATAAATTCCATGCGACGATGTATCAAAAGCAAATCGAAATTCCATTACATCTTTGTGTGGATGGGCCATTGTAACGAGAGCTTCAGAGGCTTGCCAAACACCGCTCACCAGTGCCGATACGGATGCAGTCGTATCATTCTGAACAGAATCATAAATTGTCACACCGTCCTCTCTGGTGACGAATAGCCTCGCTTTGAGCGTTTTTTTCTTCGGTTCAAGAAGGTGCTTAATTTTTTCAGTAACATTCAATCCGTTCATTAAAATCTTTTCCGGTTTTCCAAAGCCTTCGTAATTGTCATTGGGTCTAAGTACTCCAGGCTTCCACCAATTGGTACACCGAAACCAATGCGTTCTATACGTATGCTACCTGGTAAAAATGTTTTTAAGTATGAACAAGTTGCATCCCCCTCTACTGAGGGGTTTATCGCAAGGATAACTTCTTGGATATTGTTTTCTAAAATTCGTTCCTTGAGTTCATTGAGTTTTAACTCATCCGGGCCGATACCAAGAAGAGGGTTCAAAACGCCTCCGAGAATGTGATAAACACCCCTGAAGTTTCCGCTTTTCTCAATCGCCATTAGATCGGAGGCGCTTTCAACGACGCATAGAGATTTTTGTAGCTTTCGAAACTCATCCTGACAAATGGAGCACAATTCATCATCTGAAAAGATAGCGCATTCTTTGCAGAATACTAGATTTTTAAGTCCGGCAAGCGCATCTCCGATAACCGTTAACTCCAGAGGTTTCCAGCTCGTCATGCTCATGACCATCCGAAAAGCAGTTTTTTCACCTACTCCGGGCAACTTCGTGAGTGCTTCAACTGCGTTTTTGATCACATCCGGTAATTGAATCACTAAAAAAGTCCTGGGATATTCATTCCGCCCGTTACCTTTGACATTGCCTGCTGAACCATGTCCTGAGACTGTTTCATCGCCTGGTTTACGGCAGTGAAGACCAGCTCTTCAAGAGTTGCCACATCATTGGGGTCAACACACTCCTTATTGATAGATATACTAAGAAGTTGCTGCTTTCCATTTACCTTAACTTTAACCATACCTCCGCCGGCAGATGCCTCGACCTCACGATCGGCGAGTTCATTTTGAAGTGTGGCCAACTTTGCTTGCATTTGCTGAGCTTGCTTCATTAGATTATTCATATTCATCAATGGCTCCTAATTTTTAAGAATTATCTTATCAACCTTTGAGTTAAATAATTTTTCTGCTTCTTTAACAAAAGGGTTATTTAGTATTCGCAATCTCTTCTCTTCCTCAGCGCTTTTCCTTATTTCGTCGTCGATTTCAACCTTGGTTTTAAAGTTCTTATCCTTTTTTTCCTCGCTTGAAATGAGGGCCGTTCTGAAGTTGATCTTGTCGATATTCATCTCAAAAAAATCTGCCAGATGATTTTTAAGTCGTGCATAGACTTCTCTTTCATCGACGTATTCTTTAAATACAGAAGCCTCCTCAGGAAACGCTATTTCAATGTTAAGAGGAGCAAGCGTTGGATCAATATCTCTCAGAAGATTTCCATGAGAGATATTGGCAGCAGTCGCCGGGGAAGTCTGAGCGAGATAAACCAAAAAATCATTCCAGGTCTTCGTGACCCTCACTTTTAGCTCAACCTCGTTTTTTTCTTCACCGGCTTTCGACTTTCCCGTCTGGGAAACATCTCCAAGCTTGAGATCATCTCCAGTTAAGATGGAGCGCCTCAACGTTATTTTCTGCAAAATAATCAGGATCACCTTTTCTGGATTTAAAGAAGACAAACCCCATGAAAAATCTTTGACCAGAGTCTCGTATATCCAAAAAAGCTCTGCAATCGTTACATTACTGAGAGCATTAGGTTCAACTACATCCTCACGAAGTAAAAGTGCTTGATCATCAATAGAATTAATGGCCCTATAAAATGCATCCAGCACCTGGTCACAAAGTTTTTTTAGATCAATATTCTCCTCGACTATTTGCGCATAAAGGCTGGTGACTTTTTTCGTGTTTCCTATCAGCATGGATGACACCAGTTGCTTCATTGAGGTCGTTCCGGCCAGCCCCAGTGCCTGATAGAATGACTCTTCCGTAATTGTATTGTTTCCTGAGAGTCCGAGCACTTGGTCGAAAAGCGATAGGGTATCCCTAACTGATCCTTTCCCAAGTTCTGCCAATTTTACAATAGTTTTTGGATGAGAAAAAAATATCCCTTCTGATTTGGCAATAACTGAAATATGGTCGACTAATTTCTCAATAGAAACGTTCTTAAAGTCATAGCGCTGACAACGAGAGATGACGGTCCCTAAGAGCTTTTGCGGGTCAGTGGTAGCAAGGATGAAGATGGTATGGGCCGGTGGTTCTTCTAATGTTTTTAAAAGAGCATTAAAAGCCGATACTGATAGCATGTGTACTTCATCAATAACGTAAACCTTATGTTTGCCCCGTGTAGGAAGATATTGAACACTCTCAATCAGAGAGCGAACATCATCCACGCTGTTATTAGAAGCTCCATCTATTTCTGTATAGTCCATGGAGCTGCCTGAATCGATATCTAAGCAAGAAGCACAAACTAAGCATGGATTAAAGTCGGCTTTTCGATTTTCACACCTAATAGCTTTGGCGAATAATCGCGCGATGGAAGTTTTTCCTACACCGCGGGTACCCGTAAAGAGGTAAGCGTGTGCAAGCTTGTCTTGCCTTAAGGCATTTTGTAGGGTCCGAGTCACGTGGGTTTGACCTACAACTTCTTCAAATTGCTTGGGTCTCCACTTCCTGGCCAGAACTTGATAGGCCATAAGTCTCCAATAATTAACGTTTTTAGAGCTGCAAAATAGGAGAGCATGCCTACAAAGTCATGGCGCAACTGCTAGGGAAATGAAGGAAAATTATGATGTAAGAAGTTATAAGATTAAACAAAGTTTGTTAGTGGCAGCCTGAGATCAAACACAACACTCCAAACCGCTACCGTTGCTCCATTCCTGGCCTGGCGGGGTTGACGGCAAAATGCTCATCTGAATCAGACTACCGCGACTGATACTAGTCGTGAACTCCGAACTTGTAAAGAAGACTCGCTAATGCCCAGGACTCTTGTTTAATAAGTGTGAAAAAAAAGATTTAGTCGTCTATTAAGTTTTCCCTCTAACGAGACTCTGAAAAACCCCGAAAAAAAGATAAAATGTAATATTTGAAAATAAAAATGGCGGAGATGGTGAGATTCGAACTCACGAATGGCTTTCACCATTACACGCTTTCCAAGCGTGCTCCTTCAACCACTCGGACACATCTCCAACCGATGAAAATTCAAGAACCTACCATAACATGGCACCCTAATCTCGACAAATACAATTTTAAGTAAGCCTATACGCCGCACGTCTTTCCCTAAAAAATTGAGAAATTATTTTTGAGCACTCAAAGTGTTTGACTCCACCCACAAGAGCGAATTGATGATTTAACCTCTTATCACGATGAAACCCATACCCCAGGCTGATAGCACCCCCTTTTGGGTCATAGGCGCCGAAAACGCAGCGTCCGATGCGTGCTTGCACCATCGCTGCAAGGCACATGGGGCATGGCTCCAGGGTCACATAGAGAGAACATTCATTGAGTCTCCAATTACCTATTTTTTTTGAAGCTTCAATAATTGAAAGAATTTCGGCGTGCCCAGTTGGATTGAAATTGGTTTCCTTGAGATTAAATTGCCTAGAAAGAACTTCTCCATCGCGTGAAATGATGATGGCACCGACAGGGACTTCTTGAGACCGGTAAGCAATTTCCGCCTGCTCCAAGGCCATGGTCATAAACCACATATGGTCATTAATGGATAGATTCATTTCGATGATTCTATGGTAGATGAAAACTTATTTCTTATTTTTATCTTCTTTGACTCATTCCAATAGTTTGTTAAAAACTTTAACCGCTGCCTTTGTTCCAGATCAGGGTTAAGAAACTTGATACCATAAATAATTGATCTTCCGATAATCGGCTCACGTCTAGATCTTATTTCGGCAAAAAGTGTAAAGCTCTGATTAAGAATTTGAACATTTATCTGAATTGGATACCCCACGGGTAAGCTTTTAAAGAGCTCTAGGCAGGCAGCTCCTCTTCTTAAATCAGAAAGTCTTCCTCTGTATTGTTCCCCCCCTGCATCTATCCAGCAACGTATATCGGCGCGAAAGCGAAAATCATATTCCCACCAATGAAAGCGCGGATAATAAAGTGGGGAAGAAATGATGTAGCAGGCGATAATAAGAAAACCAAAACTAAGTAAAAAAAAGGTCGCGGTCATAGGATTATTCAAGACCAGAGCATTTCTACTGAAAGACACGAGGTAGTAGACAGCAAGAACAAGGGAGATGTTCCAGAAAGAGTAGTAAAGATTTGTGAGGGATGAGTAATAAAAATTGAAAGAGACAACAAGTATAATAAATTGAAAAATAAATGAAAAATTTAATACACTCATCTGGAAGAATGCTTCCGTTACGAAAGCAATCAGGACAAAAACAAACTGTAAAATTGTTAGAAATTTTACTTTGTCATAAGATTTTTGAAGATTGAGCTTAAGCATAGACTTACCTTATTTTACATTTTAGCGCTCAAAAGCTGTTTAAGGCTCATCTTTTTTATGAGGCGAAGTCTTTTCCCGTCAGGGGTTGCCAGCACCTCTCCCCCGAACTCCAATTTGTCTGTTACATAGCATATCGTATCCGTCGGGATAAGCTTATCGAACCTCCAGTAATCGAACTGATTTTTTCTTGATCGGTAATTTATAGATCCAATTTCCACATTTAGATAAAAAGAAAGTTTGGAAGCAATTTGGTAACTATTCGCAGATATTGGTGCACCTTCACAAAGTTTTTCCACACTCTTTGACCAATCACCCCAACCATGAAATTCACGGATGCGCCTTAATTCGATCCACTCTGAAGGCATTACCAGGAGAGCTCGGGAGAGAAGAACGAAGACAAGGGAAAATCCGAGAAGCCCCTGAAACAATTTACTTCTCCAGACTTCTGAGTTTGCTGAAAGATAAATGAGAGGGACCGTCAAAAAGATTGTCCAGTTGGCCTCGAACTTTTTGCCAAGGGTCGAAACAAGAAAAAAAATGACTGTACCTATCGAAATAATTTTCATAGCTCTGTCAAAAGAATTTTCTATCTTTCTAGTGAGAACAATTTTCCACACAACTGGACCCAAGAAAAGTCCAGGTAGACCAACTTGAAGTGCCAAATACTCCAACAGCCTCTTGCTGCTAAAATCAGCTCGGGGTCTTTCAAGAAAATGGTAACGAAGTGTTGAAAAGTCATGATGGTATTGCCAAAGAATATGAGGCAGAAACAGTAAAAGAGATATTAAAAAGATGGAATAAAAAGATTTTCTCCAAAAAAGTGAAGGTATTGCCACAAGAGTGAAAAACAAGAGGAGTACTCCGTGATATTTGGCATACAGTAGCAGAGGGATTATCACAGAGAGAATTAAAATATTTTTTCTAGAATCATCTTCAAGATATTTTTTTAAACCATAACAATAACATGCCGTCATAAATAAAAGGCCCATATCTGGCAGTGCAAATAAGCCTGCAAAGGATGCCAGAGGAAATGAAAAGAAGAGCCATAGGGCACGGGAAGAAAAGGAGGTAAGATTTAGAAGAAGATAGATGGTCCCAAACTGAAGAATAATGAACCCTATCCTGACAGAAAACTCTGAATGAGGAAGGAAGGAAAAACATTTTATGATCAGGCCCACCAAAGGGGGGTGATCAAAAAATCCCCAATCTAAGTGCCTGGAGTAAAGCCAGTAATAGGCCTCATCATGGGCAAGTTCGAAGTTCACGGCAATCACAACTTGTAAAATAAAAAGCAACAGGAGACAAAGCTTGATTTTTTTACTCATGTTCGCCAACTTAAGAATTTCATGCTACATTTTAGCAATAACTCTTTTCTAAGGTTATCTTTTTGATACGTTTAGACCTTTCTGTTGTCATCATACCAACCTATAACGAAATTGCTAACATTGAAAAAATGCTGGAGACCGTTGATCGTCTCTTTCCCGCCCTGCACATTCTCATCATTGATGATGGATCCCCTGATGGTACAGCAGATGTTGTTCAATCTTTTAAAAGAAAGAAGGCAAACCTTCACCTTTTACAGAGAACCGGAAAGCTTGGCCTCGGCACCGCTTACATAAAGGGTTTCAAATGGGCGCTTGAGATGGGCTACGAAGCGGTCATAACAATGGATTGTGATTTTTCTCATGATCCCACATCCATTCCGGATTTTTTAGAAAAACTTTCTCAATTTGAACTTGCCATAGGCTCCCGGTACATCGGAGGAATTAGGATTATGAACTGGCCGATACAGAGGCTTCTTCTTTCTTACTTTGCCTCAATCTATACCAAGATTATCACTGGTATACCTTTCAGCGACGCAACAGGTGGCTATAACTGCTACTCTAGAAAGGCGCTGCTTTCTTTGAATCTAGATAAAATCTTCTCAGTCGGCTATGCCTTTCAGATTGAATTAAAATACAAGATTTGGAGCCAGGGACTTTCCTGCATTGAGGTTCCAATCACATTCTGGGAGAGAACTGTCGGCAAATCAAAGATGAGTAGAAAAATAATATTAGAAGCGGTCATTAATGTTTTTAGACTGAGATTTAAGAAACTTTTAGGAACCCTTCAATAATGGAAGCTCTCCTGGAGTTAGATCGCTCCTTTTTTCTTTTGCTTAACTCAATCCATCTGCCCTGGCTTGATACATTGATGGTCGTCATTTCCGGACAGGTGATCTGGTTTCCTCTAGTTGGCTATTTTCTTTGGCTTTCTTACAAAGGGAACGGAAAAAAATCCTCCGGGTATTTCCTTTTATTTCTTTTACTCGCACTCGCGGCAAGTGACGTCACTTCATCTTACATATTAAAAAATACTTTCCATCGCCTGAGACCTTGTCGTGAGGCAGACCTACTTCCCCTCATCTATTCCTTCGGTCAAAAGTGTGGAGGGAAATATGGATTTGTTTCCTCACACGCCGCCAATTCTTTGTGCCTTATTGTCTTTTCATATTTATCTCTGAATTCTCGGCCAAAGTTTTTCCATCTTACTTGGATTGCCCCTATCATGGTTTCTTTTAGCCGTATTTACCTTGGATCTCACTACCCGGGGGATATACTCGGTGGTTATTTTGTTGGAACCATTTGGGGCTATTTTTGGGGCAGAGTTTTTATAAGCACTCAAGGTGCAAGTCGATAAGTATCCCAAGAACCAGAATTAGTTTTCTCGTAAATAATCCTATCATGTAATCTATTTGCCCGTCCTTGCCAAAACTCAAAGTAAGTTGGTGCTACCTTATAGCCACCCCAGTTCCTAGGACGGGGCAGAACTTCAACATCTCTTAAACGTTCCTCTGCTTCACGAAAGAGCTTTTCGAGGGACTCTCTGTCGTTGATGCGCTTACTTTGTGGCGAGGCTATGGCGCCAATCTGACTTCCCCTGGGTCTTTTGTGAAAATATTCATCAGAATCCTCTGGCGAAATTTTTGACACAACCCCCTCTATCCGGACCTGGCGCTGAAGCGGAAGCCACAAAAAATTCAGCGCCACATGCTGGTTGTTATCGAGCTCATGCCCCTTGGCACTTTGGTAATTGGTATAAAAAACAAGATCACTCTCACGGAGCCCCTTTAGGAGTAGCACTCTTGCTCTGGGACGATTTTCTTTTGCTGTCGACAGGACAAAGGCATTTGGTTCGTCGCACGCTGAGGTAATGGCCTCTTCAAGCCATCGATCAAACTGCAGCACGGGGTCAGGACCACAGTCTTCAATGTCAAGACGAGAAGCCTGATAACTGACCCTGAGGTTTTCGAGCGTTTTGTTTTGAAGCATGATCCCATCTTACCGAATGACGAATGGGCACGTCATGAAGTTTTTTTTAGCAAATATAAGTTTAAATCTTTTTGAAAAGAGCTTATTCACGCATATTTGAACAAAAATTAGAAATTTCATATCCCCAAAATTTCTTGAATGAATGATTTCAACAATTATTTTTTAGCCTATTTTGAAGATCGAACACCAATTAGGATATTAACCCTAAAAAATCCTTTAGATTATTCAGAAGGCCTTAATTTCTGCACAAAAAGCGATCGCTAGAAGTCTTGTCACTGAGACTAATTGCCACTATATTGGGCAAAATTTTTTCTCGCCAGGAAATATATATTCCATGAAAGCCAAAAGCAGTTCAACGATTACTTTGATAGATGATGATGTAGATCTTCTTGATCTACTTTCAAGTTATTTTCGCCAGCGAGGATTCAAAGTTTTCTCTTTCATCAATGCAGAAGAGGCTTTAATTGAAATTGAAAACAAAAGACAGTCTCCTGACGTCGTGATTTCTGATTTAAAACTGCCGGCGATGTCTGGTCTTGATTTCGTAAAAAGAATTAGACGCTCTCAATCAACACTTCCCATCATCCTTATGACCTCTGAGGGCGTGGTTGAAACAGCGGTAGAAGCTATTGAGGCAGGCGCCTATGATTTTGTCCTTAAGCCACTTCATATACCCCAATTACTTATTTCTGTGCAGAGGGCAATATTTCTTAATGAAGTCCAGACGGAAAATAAAAATCTTAAAAGTTTTTTCCACGAGGATGTGCCGGGACTAAGGGGAGTCATTGGGAAATCCCAGGGATTTACGAAAGCCCTGGAGCTTGCACGGAGGGTCTCTTCCTCTCAGGCAAACATACTCATCAGTGGCGAATCCGGCACAGGGAAAGAAGTTATTGCCAGAGCGGTGCATGAACTTGGAGACAAAAGTGATGGACCTTTCATTGCCATCAACTGTTCAGCTATTCCAGAACACCTTCTTGAGTCCGAACTTTTCGGCCACGCCAGGGGGGCATTCACTGGCGCACACGAAAAAAAAATTGGTCTTTTTGAAGAAGCAAATAAGGGGACACTATTTCTTGATGAAATAGGTGACCTTACCCTCTCCCTTCAAGCAAAGCTTCTAAGAGTTCTTCAAGAGAGAAAGGTTAAAAGGATCGGGGAAAACCAGTACAGAGATATTTCGGCGAGAATCATCTGTGCAACCCATAAAGATCTACGAAAGGAAGTTTCAGAGGGAAGGTTCAGAGAGGATCTTTTCTTCCGCCTCAATGTCATCCCCATTTATATACCTCCCCTTCGCGAAAGGAGGGAGGATATTCTTCCCTTGAGTGAATATTTTTTAAAAAAATTTGCACTCATGAATAATTCAAAAGTTAAAGGATTCAGCAAAGATGCAGTCCAAAAGCTTGAGAACTATATGTGGAGAGGTAATGTCAGAGAGCTTGAAAACGCCATCGAAAGAGCAGTCGTCTTGTCTACCGCTGATTTAGTCCAGCCAGATGACGTCGCTACGGAACAATCTTTTTTCCCGTCGGAAGCGCCTCAAAATATTTTTTCCATGTCACTAGAAGCCCCCTTTCAGGCAGAACATCTTGTTACCCTAGATGAGTTATGCAAAAAATACATTCAGTTTATATTTGATAAAAATGAAGGAGCAAAAGAGCAGACGGCAAAAGACCTGGGAATAGACAGAAAGACACTCTACCGCAAGCTAAAAGAGATGAATCTTAACTAGCTTTTTCATTTATCCAGGTTGAAAACCTTTCAATGACTTTTTTAATGCAGTCTGTATCTGTCTTTCTCGCCTCCTCCTCTAAGTTTAGACCAATCTCTGATAGCTCGGAGAAGCCAAATGTTGGCCCACTCCCCTTGATTTGGTGACCGATCTTTTCCAGCTCACTAAAATTTTTCTCCTCAAGAAGGCTTTTGCATCTCCTAAAATCTTCTTGGCGACGTACAAGATATCGGGCGATTAGATATTGGGGGATTTCCATAGCTAATATCCTCCAGGAGATATTTTAACATCACTTAACTTGTTCCCAAAGACACGGCGGCACGACTAGTGCAAACAAGCTTATCGTCATAACAGAAAACCGACTTGAATAAGTTGGTCTATTCATACCACCCTGCAGCTGTTATGATAATAATCTCGGACCACTTCGTGCTTTTCATGAAGTGGTCACTACTAATCCATAGTATAATTTTACCATGAGCAATACTTCAGAAATTAGACCTGGCCAATCCGAAGAACTATTAAAAGAGCTGCACATCCTGACTCGTGATGGTAAGCTCAATCAGGACTCGAGAAGAAAGCTTAAACAGGTTTATCACCTTTGTAATTTCATCGAACCTTTGCTGAAAAACATCCAAAAGACAAGTGGCGACAATGGGATTTCTCTTGTCGATCACGGTGCGGGTAAATCGTATCTAGGATTCATACTTCAGGATCTTTTTTTAAAAAACATGGTACGATCGAAAATCTTTGGGATAGAGACCAGACCTGAACTCGTTTCTAAATCAGTGGCACTCGCTCAGAAACTTTCCTTCGACAACATGACCTTCATGAACTTGAGCGTTGAGGATGCGGTGCGGTCACCGGACCTACCATCGACCATCGATATTGTGACAGCGCTCCACGCTTGTAATACCGCTACTGATGATGCAATTCATTTTGCCTTGAAGAAAAAAGCTAAGTATCTTGTAATCGTACCTTGCTGCCAGGCAGAGATTGCTTCTGTACTTCGAAAAAATAAAGGAAACAATCTCGGTAGATCTTTTTTAACAGAAATTTATCGTCACCCCATACATACAAGAGAATTTGGAAGTCATCTTACCAACGTTCTTAGGTGTCTTGAACTTGAGGCAATGGGTTACCAGGTCACTGTTACCGAACTTATCGGCTGGGAGCACTCAATGAAAAACGAACTCATTATTGGGGAATTCAAGGATCTTCCCCGGAATCACGCGAAAACAAGGTTAATGTCTCTTCTGAAGGAGTTTAATCTCGAAGAGATTAGTCACCGATTCATACCCGGTCCTTGACACTACTTTACAACTCTCTGGCCCACAACCAAGCTCGCGACAAAACTAATAACGGCAAGAATTACAAATATAAAGAGCAAGGTTTTACCGATGTCTACAGAAAGTCCCCCGATACCGTAGGCCCCCAGAAAAATCGCAACCAATCCTAATACAAAAAAAACAATTGCGGCCCGAAGCATAATATTCTCCTTTTGAGAAACCTTTCAGGGTATTTATCGCATATATGGTGCCAAAGCGAATTACTTACAATGGTGTCCTCATATCTTTCAACTTGATTAAGATGTGGCATTTTGTGACTCCGAGATGAGCTTTAAGTGATGCAAAATACCGTATAATGCCCCATCCTTCTCGTTAACATACTGCTGATGCTGGACCGAAAAGATTATTTTTCGGAAGAGCTGTTTTGCCAGATTTCTTTAGACCTCATGATTACCGAGTACCACCCAATTATCTGGTTCACACCTTCGATCGACGACTGGTGCCCAGACATTTACCAAGGAAAGCTAGTTGAAGGGTACTCAACTTATTATATTGAAAAAAGTTATAAAATCTTTGTCAGATCAACATTCATTTTTTTCACAACTCTACGCTGTAAAGAATAAAAGTATGTGAACTCTTTTATGATGGAATCCTTTTCTCATTCTTTGCCAATTTTTTTAAGTGAACTAAGTGGTGGCCTTTTGGCCAAAGATTCTCTTGCAACGGTCCATCCTTTTTGCAGATCCTCACGAAGCTTAACCAAATCCTTCCGGATAACCTCATAGTGATCTTTTAGCGTTGTACCCAAGGCATCAGATGTACTACTTTTTGTAATTTCATTTAAAGCTTTTGATCTATGCCCCTGTCTTTTATGTGCCATTTCTGCTCTCCTTTTTGATAGATCCATTACTAGCAATGTTTATGCCATGGAATTTTGTGTGGCACTCATTCTGCACTAAACAGGATGTGGAGAGTCTGAATGTTGACTGAACGTGAGATAAATAAAAACTGGAATGAAATAAAAGGTGCACTGAGGAATCTATGGAGGGATCTGACAATTGATGAAATGGAAAAAGGTAGGGAGAATCTTTTTGAACTAACCAATACAGTCCAAAAAAAGTACGGAGAATCAAAACAGGAAATTAATCGAAAACTCCACCAACTTCTTGACTCATTTGATAATGATACAGACAAGGGCAATGACCCTGACATAAGTTCATATCATCGTTCACCACTATAAATTAAAATTTGAAGGGAAAATGGCGCAACCGCTACGATTCGAACGTAGGACCTCTTGATTCGTAGTCAAGTGCTCTATCCAACTAAGCTACGGCTGCGCAAGGATTTAGGAGCTGAAATATATTTGAAGTGAGGCTATTTAGCAATAATGGATTGAACTAGTTTTTTTATTAAGTTTCGAAGTTACCATGCTAAACTATTGGAATGATGAAGAACTTTGTCACTTTTAAAACCCCGGCGTCTAAGCTTTTTTATCTCGCGGTTTTTTTTGTCATGGCCTCCTGTTTTGTCTATCTTTTCCATATCTTACAAGGTCGATGGTTTGACTGGGTTTATTTCGACTCCATGGCCAACTTCATCCGGTCATCAATCATCCATTATAAGACGCTTCCCTTCCATGACCCTTGGGTATGCTCCGGAAACTCTCTTCTAAGCAATCCTCAAAACTGGCTTTTTTCACCTTTAATTCTACTCACCGTTCTCTTCCCACCAACTCTGGGTAATTTAATTAGTATTCTTTTTTTGAAGGTCATTGGTTTCTTCGGTTGCATGAAGTACTTCTCCCAACACGGCATCAGTAAAAATCTTTGCTATCTGGGTTCGGCACTTTATATTAATTCGAGCTGGTTTGCTCTTCACTTTGCTGAGGGGCATGTTGTTTTCCGAACTTTCCTTCTCCTTCCACTCGTTTTTTATTTCATTGAAACACCATTCACCAGAAAAAGATTCTTTGTTCTTTTTTTATTACTACTCTTCCTTCTCTTCGACGGGGGAATTTACCCCTTAATTTTTTCTTTGATCTATTCTTTAATTTTTTATCTGTTTAACCCTAGAAAAGCATTTTTAGGGTTAAAATTTTTAAAAAAGCATTTCTCATTTGTTTTTTTTACTCTTCTTGGTTTGTTTTTTATTTCTCTTCTTAAAGTTGTTCCCGTTCTTTTAAACGTATCAAATATGAAGCAGGTACAAGAGCGGATAGTTCTTTCAACCTTTCAAATGATCCAGGTCTTCTTCCATCCCTTCTTGAAAAACTCACACGTCTTCTACGACACACTACGATTTCATGAATTCGGACTCTATCTTGGATTTTCGTTAACGTTAGCGTTCCTTTTTGTCATCTTGAGGAATCCGGGTTTTAATCCTAGAGATAAAAAGATTTTTGCTTTTATTGTTTTGTTTTTCTGGATAGGAACGGGAATAGGTAATGACTTTAATCCTTATAGCATTATTTCTTCTATACCATTTATAAATAAGGCCCATGTTCAAACCAGGTATTTAATTATCTTTTTCCTTTTGTTCCTTATCCTGATATTAAGGATAGCGAGTCGAATCAACAAATTACCAAAATTTTTCTTTGCTTTACTCATCATTTCAAACATCGAGTTTTTGGTAGTAAACTTTAATTCCTTTGAACACCTCCATAATTATCGACTGCCATTAATTACAAAAAACAGCTGGCATGAGACAGTTGAGTACATTCCGAAAATTTATGCTTATTTCATCGAGGGGAAAGTCTCAAGACAATGCTATGAGCCCTCTGTCCAAAACCTATACTCACTTTCTAGACCAATGGGGACTTTTTCAAAACAGATTTTTCTAATTGAGGGAGACTTTAAGTTTGATCCCATACATCTTGTACCCGGGACTATAACAGTAGATTATCAGAGCCAGAAAGGTGCTAAAGTTGTCTTTAATACCCACCATTTGGATGAATGGATCGAAATTTTAAATGATTTTCCAACTTTTAATTCAAACGGCCTTTTGGGCGTTGAGGTTTCGCAGGGTACGGGACGAATTGTTCTTTCTTATTGGCCTTATTACCTGGAATCACTTTTCATTTTGGCGATTCTGGGAATCTTGATTCTGTTTTATGCCTACAAAAGGATTTCTCGTGTTTGATTATTCAAATATTCCCTCCGACTTTTATGACAATATCTTATTGCGAAAAAAAGGCATGAGGAGTTTTTGGCATTACCATAAATTTGATTCCGTTATCCGATTAATTCCCGATCAGGCGAAAGGGAATGAGAAATCCATTTTAGATGTGGGTTGTTTTGGAGGCAGTTTTTTAGCAAACGTTTCTCCAACTCAATTCGGCGATCAAGTTGGAATCGATATACTTGAAAGCCAAATTTGCTATGCTCAGAAAAATTATTCTACAGAACATCGACGCTTCTATACTTCAGCCGATTTTTTCAGGAACAACAGACAAAAGTTTTCAGTCGTCACATTGATTGAAGTTATTGAACATCTTACCACAGAACAAATTTTTAATTTATTGAATCAAATTTACGATGTCTTAGATGATGAGGGTTACCTCATTATTACGACCCCAAATTATCTGAGCTTATGGCCCCTTCTGGAGAAGATGATTGATATTTTCTCTGATCTCAAATATGAAGAACAACATTTAACTAAGTTTAATTTTCTCAATATCGAACGCAAACTTGCTACGCTATCTGGAAATCGATTTCGCCTTGAGCACAAAACGACATCTCATTTTTTAACGCCATTTATCGCAAGTGTTTCCTATCCAGCGGCTGAAAAATTAAGCAGCAAAATACCCGCATCAGACTGGAGGAATCCATTTGGAAATTTGATTTTAACGAGACTGAAAAAATCTTAAAAAGTGGCGGAGACGATGAGATTTGAACTCATGGAAGGAATTACCCTTCGCACCCTTAGCAAGGGTGTGGTTTAAGCCACTCACCCACGTCTCCGCAAATTGGACTAAAAAAGATCAATCATTAAAAAGATGGCGGAGGAC
>JBEIFX010000010.1:0-78971 GCA_040382195.1 Halobacteriovoraceae bacterium
CTTAGAGGAACGAAGGCCCCAGACATAATTTGAAGGCCCATAAAAACGAGTCCGACTCCGAGAATAGCCTTACCTATGTGCTGCCATTTTTCTGATTTAGAAAAAAGGCCCGGGATAAATCCTAGTCCAACAAGAAGAAGTCCATACTTATCAACTTTAACAGAGATGATCCAACCAGTAATCGTGGTACCGATATTTGCACCAAAAATCACACCAATGGCCTGAGTCAGATTCATAAGTCCAGCATTCACAAAGCCTACTGTCATGACTGTCGTAACGGATGAAGATTGAATGATACAAGTGACTAGAAGCCCCACACCCACCGCCATAAAGCGGTTAGAGGTGATAGAATTGATGATCTTCCTTATCACATCTCCCGTTACTGCCTGGAGGCCATCGGACATGAATTTCATTCCGAAAAAGAAAATTCCTAACCCTCCCAGCAGGGTATAGACAATCGTAAAAGCTTCCATCTACTCTCCTTAAATGATCTCTAGTCCATCCAGGCGGCCAAGCCAATGGGAATGATGATATAGAGCACCGTATCTCGAATCAGGTAAAACAAAAAAAAATATACAAACGCCTTGGGGCCCTTCAAAAAGAGTTTCTCTAGTCCCAAATACTGGGCCTTCTTGGACATGGCCACCATGAACTTCGTTTTCCCGTAATGCTTCAAAAAGAAGCTCAAAGCTCCATCGATCTTTCGATCAAAGGCCAAAAATTGGGTTTTAAACCAGGTTGTCATAGTCGGTAATCCCAATACATTATTTTGATAACAAAAAGGAGATAATGTTTTTGTGAAGATTGTGTCAAGAAAAGGTGCCTTAAATATTGATTATTTACAATCAAGATGATCCTTTTTCTAAGCTCTTATGACACTTCCATGACACTTTTTTGATCTCCATATCTTAAAGTTTAACTAATGTTAGCAGCACTTAAACTTTGGAATTTTCCCAGCGGTACTCTTCAGCAAGAAGAGCTGAACAATAACACTTTTGTTCTCAGAACGTGTCAAAGGACACTTGTGCTCTCGTTTCAAAACTATCCCTTCACTCACTCCTCTGTTCCGGCCCATGAAGTTGTTCTGGGGCAGGAGGCTTATCTCTTTTTGCTTGAAACGATTTGTGGCCTTAAGAGCAAATTGATTGGTGAAAATGAAATCGTCAGACAGTTCAAAGAAGCCTATCAAATTTTTGCAGGCTCAACTCTCAAAGATACGAAATTACTTTTTATTCTTGAGAAGCTTTTCAAGGATGCCAAGGATATAAGGACCAAATACCTGATTGGAATTTCTCAAAAAACTTATGCGTCCCTGACAAGAAAGCACTTGATCCAAAAGGCACGGGCACAACAAATTGTCGTAGTAGGTTCAGGAGTTCTGGCCGAGGATTTGATCAATCAATTTAAAAAGAAAGCAAAAGTTTCTATCTGTGCCAGAAATGTAGAAAAAGTACAGACCTTGGCCCAGGTTCACTCTCTTACAATAATTCCCTGGGAAGAGCGTTCACAACTTATCAATGAGCCATTCATCGCCAATACTGTCGGTATAAACAATATTTTATTCAACGAAGATTTTTTTCAATTATGGAGTAAACAACCAGAGCGGTTATTCATCGACCTTGGTTCCCCCTCCTCGATTAGCACATCGCTAACGACCAATGAAAGTGTTCTGCGCCTTGAGGATATTTTTAGGGAGGGTGCTATCGTTGAAGATCAAAAACAGGCACAAATCAATCTCGCTCGAGCGGAAATGATCAGTATGACAGTCAAGCGCAAGGCCCTTTTCGAAGAAAAATTCAGCAAGGCTCACGAGCTATTGTCTCCCCAAACCGTCTCTCCTGTGAGATACCTCTAGTCCTATGACGACTTACAAAATCGGTACTCGCGGGTCGCTCCTGGCCGTGACTCAATCTACCCTCATGAAGGAAGAACTTGAACGCCTTTCCGGGGATAAATTTGAACTGGTGTTAATTAAAACTCAGGGTGATCAACAGACGAATAAGCCCCTATGGCAACTCGAAGGGAAAGATTTTTTCACTAAGGAACTTGATGAAGCTCTCCTCACAGGTCAAGTCGATCTCGTAATCCACTCCTACAAAGATCTTGGTTCTGAAAGACCCTTGGGAATAAAACTCGCAGCCGTTACAGAAAGACACTTTGCTCACGATATCCTGATTATTCCGCAGAAAAATGTCGAAGCCTTAAAAAAATGGAAAGACGATTTTATCGTTGGAACTTCCTCCCCTCGAAGAATCGTTAATCTAACTCACTCTCTTGGCCTTTATCTTCCTGGCTGTCCAAAAGTGCGCTGTGAAACACTTAGAGGAAACGTTAATACTAGGATCCGAAAATTAAAAAACGGAGATTACCACGCCATCACTCTTGCTCTGGCGGGGATTGAACGCCTCGCTCAGCAAGAAAAATCAGCAGCTGAACTAGTGGAACTTTTAGAAGGTATGAACTACTTAGTTCTGCCTCAAAGTGTGTTCCCTTCCGCAGCTTCTCAAGGGGCCTTGGGAATTGAAGTGAGAGAAAATCGAGAGGACGCAGGTAAACTCGAGCAAATTATTTCTTGTCTGACCCATTCTCGTACGATGGAGGAAGTTTATCGAGAGAGAAAGACCTTTAAAGACTATGGTGGTGGTTGCCACCTTGCGGTCGGGATTCACGTCAAAAAAATCGATGACCATCATTTCCTCCACATCAATGCTGGTGAATTTGAGGGAAAAAGAATTGAAAAGAAATGGATAGAAGGAATGCGCTTACCCTCTATCTCGAAAGATAGAAAATTATTTGTCGGTTTTCCCGTTTCTTCTCACCTGGATGTCATTTGCGATGAGTACTTGACAAAAAAACCAGAGGCGAAATCGGTTGAGCTAACTGGGAAGCATGTCTTTGTAACAAGTAGTTATTGCCTGGACACACTAGAGACTTCAACAAAGCCTGAAGGAATTTGGGCCGCGGGTGCTAAAAGTGCCAGGGATCTCGCTACACGAGGCTTTTGGGTCAACGGCACAACTGATAGCCTCGGTACAGAAGATCTTAGGTCTCTTCGATCTTCGAAAGCCCTAAAGATCATCCATAAAAATCTTGATAACAATTGGACCGTTTTGACCCACCCAGAATCAAAATCGGACATCGGGACTGTCGTCGGTTGCTACTCACGATTGAAAGCACCAATCAGTGCCGAATATGAATTGAAGCTTAAAGAAGTCGGAGGTTGCTACTGGACTAGCTTTCCTCAGTATCTTGCCTTTGTAGAGAGATTTCCTTTTTTGAAAATGGCTCAGCATTTTTGTGGAATGGGGAAAACCTGGCAAGAATTTAAAAATAGCGGTATTGCTGTTCATCCTGTGGCAAATATGCAGGACTATTACAAACTGGTTAGGAATTCACAATGAACAATCACGAACTTTTTGAAAAATCCAAAAAATATGTACCCGGTGGAGTGCATTCACCCGTTCGATCTTTCAAAGGGCTTCACACCACACCGCGATTCGTTAACCGCGGCAAAGGGGCGAAAATCTGGGACGAGGAAGGAAAAGAATTCATCGATTTTTGTATGAGCTTCGGCCCTCTCATCCATGGACATCAAGACCCGGAAATTAAAGAGGCTATCATTAAGGCATTAGAAAATGGATGGACGTTTGGCGCTTGTGAAAAATATTCTCTTGAACTTGCTGAATATATCGTTAATAAAATTTCATTTATCGAACAGATTCGCTTTATGAACTCTGGCACAGAAGCTGTCATGACTGCTGTCAGACTCGCTCGAGGAATAACTGGTAGATCAAAGATCATAAAATTCAATGGCTGCTATCACGGACATCTCGATGCCATGCTGATTAAGGCTGGCTCAGGACTTGCCGGAACGGCTGAAGCTTCCTCAAAGGGTGTTACTGAAAAACAAGCAGGGGACACTCTCATCTGTGAACTTGGAAATCTAGATGAGGTTGGACGCTGTTTTATTGATCACAAAGACCAAATCGCTGCAATTTTCATCGAACCCCTTCCCGCGAACAACGGCCTTTTGATTCAGACAGAAGTATTCTTAAAGGGTCTGCGGGACTTTTGTGATAAGAATTGTGCTCTTCTGGTATTTGACGAAGTTATCTCTGGCTTTCGAATTGGTTTTGGAGGAATGGCGGAAAAGACTGGCATTCATCCAGATCTTGTAACCTATGGAAAAATTATTGGCGGTGGCATGCCAGTAGGTGCCGTCGCAGGTCCTAAAAAGTTTATGGAGTTTCTTGCTCCTTTGGGACCTGTCTATCAAGCCGGGACGCTGTCCGGAAACCCCGTAGCCATGGCGGCAGGCTTAGTGAATTGCAAGAAGCTCACGCCTCTAGCCTACGATAAATTAGAGAGCTATTCTGCGAATATTGTAAGTATTTTCAAAGAATGGATGGATAAGAATGGTTTTGATGACTATCAGACAATCAGGTTCGGGTCTCTTTTCTGGCCGATCTCCACTCATGAAAAACTTTCCAATATCACGCAACTTCCTACAAATATGAATGAGCGATTTTATCAACTCTTCGAGACATTGCTTAATAAGGGCATCTACCTCGCCCCCAACGCTTACGAAGTGGGATTTGCGAGCCTGGCGCATAACGAGAAGATTCAAGATGAATTAAGAGAGAGGTTATGGACGTAAACAAAACCCGAAAATGGTTTTACGCTCTCACTCTTCTCTGGGTGGTACTTCTGTTAAGCCTTGGTTCCTGGTGGCTCTATCTCGTCTTTAAACTTCATTCGACACTTAACTCCTTAAATCTTCCGGAACTTGGATCTGAGAGTCGCTTCTTGAATATGATGAAATGGGAGGGCAGCTTCTTTTTTCTTTTGCTCGTTCTTTTGGGTGCATCCCTGCTCATCCTTTATATCAGGGATATGAAAAAATCAAAGGCTATGCAAGCCTTCTTTTCATCATTATCCCACGAGCTGAAAACTCCTCTGGCGAGCATGAGACTTCAGGCCGAGGTCATCAAAGACCTTTTTGAGGATGAGGCCCCTTCTCACGATCAACTCTTGGATCTTACCAAGCGTCTGATTGAAGACACCTACAAGCTTGAGTCTGAATTAGAGAAGAGTCTTCAGTTATCAAGAATCGAACAAGACGGTGTGATGACTCTTGTTCCTTTAAGCTTAGAGCGCTTTTTGCGGCGCCAGGAACAAAAACTTCATGCTCCACTCAAAGTTGATTTAAAGATCAATGAAGACGCTCAGGAAGTTCTCGCCGATGAGCTGGCCATGAACATGATTTTCAGAAATCTTTTCGAGAACACTATTCGGCACCAAAAGACGGCTACCCGAGTTCTTATCACGGCACAAAGAAAAGGTAGAGACATCGAAGTTATCTACGATGATTTCGGCAAGATTTTCGAAGGTGACTTCTCACTTTTGGGAAATATCTTTTACAAGTTTAATTCCTCCAAGGGGTCAGGCATAGGCCTCTATCTGATTAAAAATCTCATGAGAAAAATGCAGGGTTCCTTTCTTATCATACATGATAATCGTCTCCTATTTCGTATGACTTTTCGAGCTGGAGAATCTGATGTTTAATTTCACCCTCCTTCTGGTTGAGGACGAATCTAATCTTGGTCAAACGCTCAGAGATTATCTGAGGGCAAAAAAATTTAACGTTGAACTGGCCCCAACCTGTTTGGAAGCGAGAGAAAAGTTTAAGGAGTTTTCTCCAGCGATTGTTATACTTGACATCGGACTACCCGATGGAGATGGGATTACTCTTGCCAAAGAATTCAGGGCCCAAAGAAAAGATTGTGTGCTTCTCTTTTGCACAGCTCTTAATGATCCCTCACTTAGAGTAGAAGGTCTTGAACTTGGAGCAGAAGATTACATCACCAAACCCTTCGAGCTTAAGGAACTCACACTTCGATTAGACCGCATCCTTAGATCTCGACAAATGTCTCTTCACAATCCTGATGAGTATAAATTCGGCAAGCTTACTTTCTGGCCTAAACGATTTGAAATCGAGGATGCTTCTGGTATTGTTTCCCCCTTGGGCCAAAAAGAATGCGCGATTCTTGAACTTCTCATCGAAAGGAAGAACGAGGTAGTAGCAAGGGATGAAATGATTGAATCAATTTGGGGGGAAAATTCATTTCCAACCAATAGAACGATAGATAACTATATTGTAAAACTTCGTAAATGGGCTGATTCTGACAATGATCACTTGCTACTAATCACTTCAGTAAGAGGAATCGGTTACAAGTTAGAATTTAAAGGACATTAAATGAATATTTTTGAAAACCGAGGTTCCAATCTACCAGTTTGGTTCATGAGACAGGCAGGGAGATATCATTCACACTATCAGGAAATAAAGAAGACTTCCGACTTCATGAGCATGTGTAAAAATCCGGAACTCGCTTGCGAAGTTACTCTTGGTCCGATTAATGACTTTGGTTTTAATGCAGCTATTCTTTTCTCTGACTTACTTTTTCCCCTGGAACAATTGGGCATGGGACTCTCTTACCTCAGTGGTCCTCCCACTCTGGAATGGCATCTTGAAAATATTAAGGATCTTGAGAAACTAAATCTTAAAGCACCAGCAGAGGAGTTCTATAGCTTCCAGGGACAGGCCTGCCAGCTTTTAAGACAAAGACTTCCTAAGGATTGTACGCTTTTGGGCTTTGTTGGGGCGCCCTTCACTCTTTATACCTATGCCGTTGAGGGCTCTCATGCGGGAAATCTCGTCTCTGCAAAAAAGGGGTTATTTGATGGAAGATTTGAAGGATTCTGTAACCTTCTTCTCCCGGAGCTTGTAAAAGAAATGCTCGTACAGGCCAGAGGTGGCGCTCAGGCCATTGCACTTTTTGATACTGCGGCAGGAGAACTTTGTGTTCATGACTACAAAGAATATGTAGTCCCTAAAATATCAATGCTTTTAAATCAATTTAAAGAGCAATCACCAAACACAAAAGTTATCTACTACTCAAAACATACCCAATCCAACTTTATTAAAGCCTTAGATCTCACTAATATTGACGTGATTGGAGTGGACTGGCGCTGTGATCTGGTTGAAATTCAAAAGATCATTCCAGCCCATAAGTTCATCCAAGGCAACCTAGATCCCGCCTGGTTACATCTTCCATGGGAAATTTTAGAACCTAAGGCGCTGGCCTACTACCAGGATCTTCGAGATCGAGGTCTTGATTTTAAAAAGTGGATTGCTGGTCTGGGGCATGGAGTACTAATTCAAACCCCTGAAAACAATGTGAGAAATCTAGTAAAACTTATTCAGTCTCAAAAATGTCAAGCACCATAGAAGCTCAATTGCCCTACAATAGAATTCATACCAGGAGGTAGGAATGAATAAACTTTTACTTGCTCTAGTCCTTGGATTGATCACCTTAAATGTACTCGCCTGCGGTGGTGGTAAAGACGATGAAGAAAAGAAAAGAGTTCAAGAAATCGAAAAAGCTCAAAATTAACAGAGGGCCTTTGGGCCCTTTGTTAATTAAGTATTAATAAAAAACTCTTTAGAAAGCCCAGCTTTCTGGAGCTTTTGGAAGGAAGCAGGAACAAGTCCTGTGAAAGAAAGCCCGGCATCTTTTTGAAACCCAATATCTTGAAGTAGAATTCTATCTCCTTCCATTCCGGAGACTTCAGTCACTTGATGAATAAGTCTTACTCCATTCTTATCTCGTTTTATCTGAATAATGAAATCTATAGCATTGGAAATCTGATAACGAAGGGCCTTGATTGGAAGATCATAACCAGAAAGGAAGTAAAGATTCTCAAGACGAAGAAGGCATTCTCCAGGAGAATTAGCATGAACACTTGTCATAGATCCTTCATGACCTGTATTCATCGCCTGTAATAGATCGAACACTTCGCCACCTCTAACCTCACCGACGATGATTCTATCAGGCCGCATCCTCAGTGTGTTTTTTAAAAGATCTCTGATAGAAAGGCCTTTTTGATCAGTGGATCTGGGCCTTGCCTCGAGTCTTACAACATTAGGAAGAGAAAACTGAAGCTCTCGAGTATCTTCAATTGTGATCACTCTTTCTTTAGTAGGGATTTCCTGAAGCAGAAGATTTAAAAACGTTGTCTTACCGACTCCAGTTCCGCCCGAAACAACAACATTGGATCGGGACTTCACCAGTACTTTTAAAAACTCCACCCAATGCCTATTCAGGCCAAAAATCCCAGGAGCTGAGTCTAGAGTTTTAATATTTTTTGCATAGCGACGGATGGTAATAACATGGGAGGTATTCGTGTAATCTCGATGAATAATATTGATTCTTGATCCATCAGGAAGATTTCCATCAAGAATAGGATTTTCAGGATTGAATTCTTTTCTGTTGTAATTGGCCAGATCATTACAAAAATTATCGATCTCCTCGTCTGAAAATTTCGCATCAATTTTGATCATTTCGCCGTCTTTTTCAACAAAAACATTGTCGTTACGATTGATGATGACCTCCGAGATGCCACTTTTTTTAGATGCCTCCTCCAGGAAGTCATAAATGCGGTTTTTTTGAATCGTCATAGTCACACCTTTCTGTAAAGAAATGTATCAACCTCATTGATGCTCGCTGAGTATGCAAGAAGGTTGTCAGACATTTGGCGCCTGAAATCGAATGCCAAAATCTCATAAAGTTCATCAATAGCCTTCCCCTGGGCAAGAGCACTTAAAAGAAATTCGTCACCAAGAGCATGATAAAGGTGAGAAAGAACGAGAATCAACAGGTCAACTCTCTCAGATCTGTTCTGCGAGAATCGAAGAAATAAATCGACCTGTTCCGGAATCCGAAGCATTATAGGCTTTACGCCTTGATTGTTTCTTACTGATAGATTCGCCAGACTCAAATATAGGCCTAAAAGGTAAGCTCTGGAAAACCCACTCATTCCATATTGGATAAATCTTTGTTCAAAATCACAAATTTCTGCTACGGAGTTAATATCTGTTCGATCCGGGAATTTTCCTGTTTGAGCCTTTCGTATATAAAGACTTGTTAGCCGGTTTCTAAAACTAGACCAGCCGAGAGCTGATATCATCTTTTCAAGCTTCTTTGACTCATAAAACTCAGGGAAAGTCGTTTCAATGAGAAGATTTAGGGGGCGGTTGCCTTGAATTTTTGATAAAATTTCATCTAAAACATTATTGTTCGAGAGATTGATCTTGAGTAATTCAACCAACTCTTTCGGAAGATGAACATAAGGTAAATGGAATCCTGACATAATTCTGACTATTTTAATCTACCAGTTAGGAATACGTTTTTCTTATTAAATCATGAGAGTGGACTTTCACCAAGGCTTTCTCAATAATAAGCGTATGACCTTGTTATTTTGTGCGACCCATTTCCTTTCAAACGATTATCGAGAAGAACTCACGGAACTCCTTTTCGATGATTTGAATATACAAAATCCGGTAGTTTTTGATCTACGTTCACTTTCAATCGATGATCAGAAAAAAGCGATTATCTTAATTGAAGATTTTTTCCTCACAAAAAATCTCTCATACAATTTCCCATACCCTATCTACGCGCTCACTGGTTATAAAGATGACTCCAGTGGCCTCACCACCTTAAGATCAGAGAGGGAAATACCCCTTTTTTTTACCAAGATTTCCGGCAAAATGAATCTCAAAGAAAATAATCTCAAAGAAAAAAATGCACTTATCCAACGACAGATTAAAAATACTGACCATGACCGTTGCTCTGAGGTGCTCAAGGACTACTCATACACTCATAAAAAAATCTATCTTGAAGAGCAGGAAAGATTATTTTATAACTCGATCCTGCTTAGTTTGGAAAAGGAAAGGAGATGACTTCAAAAAAAGATGAGAAAGATGAAGAAAATGATCTAAGAGGATTTGAGGACTTTCTTAAATCCCATGAAGAAAATAACCGCTTTCTTCCTCGCCCTTCAGGTACGGGTTCCCGAAGGCAGGAGTCTAACTTTAGTAGACTCACTTTTCTCACGAATGATCGCAATCGTCTGATGCGTACAAAGATTCTCTTAAATGAGAAAATAAACTTGATGTCTAGATTTAATCAATCTGAAGCTCTTCTTTCACTGCAAGAGTCAGAAAAAAATGACCTTAAGAAAAAAATATTCGACCTTTCCGATCATGCTGAATCTCCATATCGAAAATCTCTACGTGAAGTTTTCGATGTTTTTTTTAGTCATTTCTAATTAGCAATACCGCTTAAAAGAATAGGTCCACCAACGTGCTTAAATTCCTCATCTGACATACCATCAATCTCATATCCATTGAGCTGCTCTAGCATAATTTGGTAAAGATATTTATCAAAAGAAGGGATAAGTTCAAGACCAAATTTCTTTATGAACTCATGAGTCTTAAGTCTAAGAATGGGATCTTCTTCACCTTTAATGAGATACTCATCACCTTTTTTTGTAAAGAAAGATTTGTAAAATGACTTAAGTTCTGAAATGGTAACTCCCATCTTCCCGGCCATCTCTCTTTCGTAGTAGCCGCTACTGAAATTGATGAAGCTTGAAATCATAATTGCTTCAAAATCTATATTGTCGACTTCATAATTTAAATAAAACTGATCATTAAGAATACCATCTGCACGAAGTTTATCAAAAGTCTTGAAAAACGTCTGTATGAAGGGTAATGCCAAGATAAATGAATCTGCTGCATGAGACCACAACCGATAAGAATTTAAATCCCGAATGTCCAATGCCTTTGAGCTGCCGTCGAATTTGTATTTAGTTACGTCCTCTTCTGAATTATCAAGAAAGTTGTTCCAGTACATCCCAAGGAAATAAGAGAAATCATCTTTTTCAAACGATGTCTGAGCGAGTGCTTTTTTTATCTTTTTCTTTATTATTTCAATTAAACTATTACCAACCTTATAAAGATCAAAAAAATCGAAAATATCAAAAATATAATCGGCACGTTCTTGAAGAACACTACTGATATAATCAAAACCAAGCTCTAGCCTCTGACGCGACTGCAAACCAACCTTTGTCATGGCAATTGAACCATTTTTTAATGCATCCTCAATTGTCATTCGAGCGTTTGCCAGACGAATAAAACTAAAGTGTAGGAAATGCTGTCGCTTCTCATCAGTGATCCTTTCGAGAGCTGACTTTAGGTTATCCATCCCTGTCTGGTATGGGATGAGAGATGTTGCATGGAGGCCCTGATTGGCCGCCAGAGGATCAACGTCGGGAGTGATTCCCTTCTTCCTTATAATGTAAAGATCAACCTCTTTGAGATTTAAAATTGGAGTGTTATATTCCAGAGCTTCATAGTAATCAACAAACCCGATTTCCCTCAAGCGCTCTTTTTTTTCTTCGTAGGCGTGCTCCTCCATGATTAAGTAGGAATCGACGACCATTTTAAATAAAAAGGCGTAAGCGTACTCGACACCAAGATCTGCGTAGAGCCTCCTGATCATCTCCCTAAGTTCTTGAACCAGAGTGAAGTTTTCAGGATATTCGATTAGAAGGAGATTATCCTCTGTCAGAAAATAGTTATCTCCATCGGGATATAAAGGATCCTCAATATCAAATGTTTGAACTGTAAATTGATTTTTTAGAGCAAGAAGAAAATCATCACTCTTAACAAATTCTATAATCACCTCATCAGCTGGACATTTTGAGTAAACCTCTAGCCAACGAAAAATCGCCTTAGGATCAACTTCATCTTTTTGCCAAAGATCTATGTCTCGGAGCGCCTGCCTTTGCTCTACTGAAAGCTTAGGAAGAATGTGAGCAATTTGATCTGCGCTGGATGACTGAAGTGAAACATATAGAGGCTGAACTGGTATAACAGAAAGATCCGTCCCAGAATCAACTAGTTTTTCAATATCTTCAAATTTTTTATAGGCATCAGCTTCGTAAAGAAGTTGGCTTAAAAGATCTTTTCTTATCTCAGGATTCGTCATAATTATCTCACTTTTCCTAATCCCGCATTATTACCTCATGATCTGCTCTTTGGCCATTGCATACACAACGCATCAAAGGTACACTTTCTGAATGAAATCCAATCCGATTCCATTTAATTCAGTACCAAAAGTCGAAGTTCTTATAGCCGATTTTCCGGCGACCAAGGCATTATTCTTCGATATGGATGGAACTCTCTTCAATACTGAATCCCTCCATGCAGAGGCCCTTTTTAAGATGTCGAAAAAATATGGCATTATACCTCCACACCCTCCAGAAGTGATCTATTCACTCATGGTTGGGAAAGCCGATCATCTGCTTTTCGAAATCCTTAAAGATTGGGAGGGAGTTCCAGGTCACTTAACAGTAGAATCATTTGTGAAAGAAAAAAACGAACATATTCTTGAGATTTTGAAATCAACTCCTCTCGACTCTTATTTTTCTCCCTCAGTACAAGGACTTCTTAAAGAATTAAAAGAACATGGATTCTATATTGCTTTGGTAACTTCGAGCGAGCGGCTAGTGACGGATGAACTTTTGAAGATCACCGGCCTTGATGGATACTTTCATCTCATCCTTACTCGTGATGACTGCCCCTTTCATAAGCCAGATCCCTGGCCATATGTTAAGGCGCGAGAAATATCCGGCTTCGCTCACCATGAGATTTTAATATTCGAGGACTCCCAGGTTGGGATTGAATCTGCCATCAAGAGTGGACATAACGTCATCAAAGTTGAGTGGTACTAGTTAGAACGCAATATAAAGATCTGCCATTGACGTTCAGTGGACTCATTGTTTACTAACTTTATTAACTCCGGCTTGGGATTAAAAGAGACGTCTATTTCATTTGAAACGTAAAACCTATCACCGACGATAGCTAAAATGTTCCACAATCCCTGGTGCTCCTGCATATCAATCATGTACTTTACAAATAACAGAGGAACAGGTGCCTCTTTGGAACCAAGTTTATCATAACTAGTCATTTCAATAAGAGCTTCTCGAGTCATAAAATTTTTGAGTCGATCAGATAGAGAGTTGATCATATTGAGACTAAAAACATAATCATACTTCAATTTAAGCATATCAACTTCAACAACTTCCATATCTTGGGAGGATCTAATCTCTGCCGCCTGAAGAAAGGCGCTCTTTATTGGTTTGGAAACTTCTTTTAAAGGAGTCTTTTTTTCAATAGGAGTCGTTTTCACAACGATCGCAGTCGTCTCTTCTTTTAGAGAACCGGCTTTTTTAACCGACCCTTTCGTTGGTTGATGCGAGGTAACCTGAGCGGTCTCAATCTTTAAGGGCTGTTCTTTAACATAGATATCCTTAAGACCCTTGTCCTCAAACTCCTTTCCTGATCCGAAGAAAAAAATCCTTCCCTGGAGAAACCTCTCTTGGTATCTAGTTCTAAGAAAATTTTGAAGTGAAGGAAAAAGGACGTTCAATACGTCATACCGTACTTCCTTGTGTGCCATAACTTCAGAGAATCTCTGCAAACATCCCATGGCTTCGCCGTTATTATTATAAGTATTAATGATATTAGAAATGCCAAGGAGGTAGTAAGCATCTCGGTTCTGTGAAAGACCGTAGATTTCGTCTTTTTCAGAACAAATAAGAGTCATAAGGGAAGTATCACTTTCACAAGCGCTACGAAAAGCCACAGAGAGGTCTTCTTCGCACTTAGATCCGCATTGCTTCTTCAGACGATAGTGAGAGTACCATTTAGGATTTCCTCCTTTAAGATCTCTAATCCAATCGGCTTTCTTGTAATCCGGTGAAATTGATTCCTCATAGCGAGGATTGTACTCTTCGAGACGACTCACAAGTTTCTTCATTGAAGAAGTTTTAGGATGACAACTCTTCACCCACTCTTTGAGATTGAATTCACATACTCTTTTAATCCCTAGATGATCCGACATGAGCTTGAAGTGCCAAATTCCCTCAAGGAGATAACTAAGAGTAATCAGTCGATATGAATAGCGGAGGTCTTCAAAATGTTCTGAAAGATAATGATTTGGGCAGGACAAACTTCCGGTGAGCTCAGATCTGAGGAAATCAGAATATGTCTTTTCTTCTTGGAAAAGATAGGGTCGAAAAAAGTTTTGAAAAAAAACCTCATCCTTAAAGACAATTTTCCCCCGGTATATGTCCTGAAGGATCAAAGGCTGATACCGGTCGGCATAATGCTCAATATTTTTCTCCCCAAGATAACCAGAGGCGTGCAAACGATCAAGTTTCGCTCCAGCAGCAAAACTTGAAAATGGAAGAAAAAAAATAAAGACTAAAACCAAATTAAACTTAGCCATGGTATGTATGTAATAAGAATTAGGGCAAGAATCATTAATATTAAATAAGGTATACTCAATTTATAAAGTTCGATCACCGAACGATTAAATCTGTAGGAACTGATGAAGAGATTAATTCCTACTGGGGGGGTGATGTAGCCGATCTCAAGGTTAGTTAAAAAGACGACAGCAAGATGTAACGGATTCACACCAAACTGTTCGGCTATCGGGAGGATTAACGGAACGACCACAATGATTGCACTGAAAATATCCATCAGACAACCAACAATCAAAAGAAAAATATTCAGAACAAATAGGAAGAGGTACTTGTTAGTAATAAAAGATCGCATTGCCTCTAAAATCTTCATCGGGATTTCTTCATCAACAAGGTAGTTTGTTAATCCCAAAGCACAGCAGAGGATAAGAAGAATAGCTCCTACTAATGTTAGTGACTCTGTAATGACTTTAGGAAGGTCTCTCTTGAAAGATAAATCTTTAGTCAAAAAAGAATTCACTACCAACACATAAAATGCCGAAAGAGCAGCAGCTTCAGTTGCCGTGATGAATCCTCCATAGATTCCTCCCAAAACCATGATCGGAAGAGGGATCTCATATCTTGCTATCAAAATAGCTTCATGAAGTTCCCGAAGGGAAAAACCAGTGCTTGGCCGCTTAATTTTGCGTGCATTAAATAATGCATATCCCCCTAGGACCGCAATGAGGACGAATCCAGGGACTAGACCGGCCAGAAAAAGCTTATCTATATCAACCTTGGCTATGATCCCGTACAGAATGATCGGAAGACTCGGCGGAAACAACAGCCCAAGAGAGCCACAGGTTGTGATGAGGCCCAGAGAGAATTTTTCCGAATATCCCTCTTGAATAAGTATAGGATAAAGCAGACCGCCCAGAGCGATAATGGTGACCCCTGATGCACCCGTGAAAGCGGTAAAGAAGGCGCAAATAAACAGACAGACAATGGCAACTCCGCCTGGCATCCATCCGAGAAGCGCCTGTGAAAGACGAAGAAGGCGCACCGGCGCTTTAGATTCTGCTAAAACATAGCCTGCGAATGTAAAAAGAGGAATGGTCAAAATGGTTGGCGCCGAGGCAAGTCGATAGATTTCCACCGCCACCGCTGAAAGCTCAATCCCTGAAAAATGAAAGGAAGTCAAAGCCAGTGCGGCCATAACAGCGAAGATGGGAGCTCCAAGAAGAGCAAGAAGAAAGATGGTGCTATAGGTTATGGCTGCCACGGACATCCCCTTGAATTAGACTCAATAACAAGCGATTGAAAAATCTTAGTGAAATAAGTGACATGCCAAAAGGAATAATTGCGACCAATACAGAACTGTGGAGTCCCAGAAAAGCTTCGCCGCCGAACTCCCTCTCGACAGAAAAAAAATCATATGAGGACTTCGTTAGGACGAGTGTGGTAATTAAGCAGAACAAGGTAATCATATTCCTATGGAGCCAATAAAAAAATCTTGATTTGGCATTTTCCACGAGATGAGTAATTAGGTCGATCTTTATGTGCGCCCCCTTACTTGTTGCAAGAGAGCCTCCTAAAAAGGCAGATAAAAAAACAAGATGACGAATTAATGGTTCAAGCCAGTTAGGACTTATTCCACACCATCTTAAAAAAATTGAAAGTACCGCTAGCCCTAGAATGAGATAAAGACAAGAAATCAAACTGAGCCGACTAAATCTTTCAAGTAAATCATCAAAGGCCTGAAGCACTCTTTCCATTAGTTTGCCTCTTTATCAATATCTTGAATAATTTTGGAAGAGAGATATTTATCCTTTAATTTATCAATAACCAAAGATCTGACCGAGGCAGCTTCTTTGTAATCGGCATCTGGAAAAGAAACAAATTCTATCCCTGAACTCTTAAGTTGCGCCTTTGCCGTCTCACTTTCCGTAATTGATTTTTCATTTGCTTCTCTGATAAGCCTATGAGCGATATCAATAATCTTCTTCTGATGATCTAGTTTAATTTTTTTCCAGACTTTATCAGAGATGAGGAGAGCACCAATCGAGTAAGCCGTAGGAAAGTCAACAAGATATTTAATTTTCGTGTGCCACTGGAGAGCGATGATTCCAAGTGGTGGAGCATAAGCCGCATTGATGATACCTGTGGAAAGAGAAGACAGGACGTCAGGCAGGGCAAGTGGGACACTCACGAGTTGCAGAGACTCTAGGAGCGCTCCAACAAGAGGATCTCCCTCCCATGACCAAATCTTAATACCTTTTAGTTCTTTAAGTGATGAGACTTTCTTAGTAGAGACCACATAAACCTGACCAATCTCATAAAATCCTAAATTTACAAATCCTTTTGATTTGAGACCTTGGTTAAATTGTGGAGAAAGTTTTGCAAGCGTATCCGATGCTTTTTTCTTGTTTCCATAAAAAGTAAAAGGGATCTCCATCGCACGAACATCCCCCTGAATATCTCCTAACGTTTTGCCAGTAAATATTCCACCATGGAGCTGGCCAATTCTGACTTTTCTGAGGACATCCGGTTCATCTCCAGACACACCACCGAAATAGACCTTGAAATGAACTTCTCCATTAGTTGCGGCTTCAACCTCTTTCGATAATTTTTTTAAGCTATTTCCCCAAGATGTCCCCTCGGGGACAAGGACTGCAAGTTTTATTTGCTCGCTCGCAAGAGCATTTACGTAAATAAAGAGAAAAAGAAATAAAAACATCTTAAGCATTGTGTCCTTTTAAAAAATTTTCTTTTTATAAGTTTCTATTATTTGAAAACGTTTTTGAGCGATGGCATTAAAAAGATTCAATTCAGCAGCGGCCCTGTAGGGGGAAAGGTTTTGAAGAGAATCACGATTCAGATCATTCCAGCGAGAAAACTCCTCCTTAAGAATAATGGCTTCTTGCTCAAATTTTTCTTTATCCATGGCGGGGATCAGCACATCCTGAATATAACTTAATCTCAAAAGAAGATTGTGCGGATTCTTTCTCATCGCCTCCCTATAGATTTGCGCACCTTTCTCCGGATTTCCCCCAAGCATGCGAGGACGAGATGATTCATACCGAGCGTAGAAGAGGTCGCAGACGTTGTTGTCAATATCTGGTTTAACTTTACAGACATGGTCAAAGAGAATCTTGACTCTGGGAACAAAAGAAACAAGGACGATATTGTCTTTCTGAAGATTAATCAGACTTCCCCAGGATTGAGCTGTGTAAAGCAGTGGAGGTATATCTTTTTCCGAGAGCTGTTGAAGTTTCTTTAAAAGAAATGACTCATCCAAAGTCAAAAGGTCTTGGCGGGATATACCTTTGGAGTTGAGATAAATAAGACCGAAATCTAAGGAGCGTGTGTAGTACATCAAAGCATCAAGCTTCCACTTCGACTCTTCCGTACCTTTGAGTTCGTCTTCAAAGGCAAGAGTTTCCGAAACCCCGAAAGCGTAACCTGCATAACTCTTCAACAGGGCCGACAATAGTCCAAGGTTTTCTTTATCTGTCTCCCACAAAACTTCCAGGAACTTAATGTTTCCAGGGGAAGCTTCTTTAAAGAATTCCCAGCTCCTTTCTTTCATGACAACTTCAGAGGATTGAATAAAAATCGGCGTGGCCCCCCGGAGGGCCACTTTTTGAAGTGAACAACCAGAAATACCCAACAAAATAAAGAAAATGAATATCTTCATTACTAACCTAACATGCTAATATTACGACTATTAGCAGTTTATCTAAGGAGAGAACTTTCGGCTAAGAATTCTACAATCGGTAAAAATTCCCCTATTTACGCGACTCAATATAATTAGTGCTATAATTAATCTTAGATAACTTTTTGAGGACTTTCTTAAGGCCATGCCATGATTGATCCGAGAAGAATTATCGATACTTCAAACAGGAGTAGCGTGTTGGGAAATCCCTCATTCTAACTGTCTAAAGCCTTTTGTTTTGTAGAAGGGTTTAGGCATTGATTAATGACACTAAACCCGAGGCTTATATGAAAACAAAAGAGACACTTGACCCTAAACTCATCGAATTGGAAAAGGTACCTACCCCTAAAAAACCTAAGAGTCTTAGGCCATTGAGATCAATGGTTGCTGTAAGAAGCTTAAGGCCAAGAACGAATGTAGCTTCAATGCAAGTAAAAACTGACGTTCTTGAAAAGAACTAAAAGTTTCTTTCAATCTCGTTATGTAATCGTTTCTGAGTTTCTGTGAGCTTATTTAATTGAAGCTTATGAAGAAGGGAAAGGTATTTTCTTTTGATTTCGAAAATCGTGCTCATTGACTCTAAGTACTGTTTCTTAAGTTCTCTCATACAAAACTGTTTTTGAGCTGGCGGTAGAATTTTCCCAAGATTATTGGGGGCATCACTAGAACAATAGAGCTTCTCCTCCTCCATCGCCATCTCAATATTTTTTACTATGCCATTAAAATTTTCCTCAAATTCTGGACCTTCTTTAATCTGGAGGTTTCTTAATTTTTTTGTCAAAGAAATGAGCTTGGAATCTGACTTTGGGGATACGAAGTCAAAGACATCTGCCCTTGCAAAAGGAAAAAGAAAAAGAAAGATCATCAAAATAGGTTTAACCATAGCTCCTCATCGGGGAAATGATTCTTGAAAAACTTTTCACACTCTATTACGAAACGACTTAAGGGAAAACCGACAACGTTGGCATAATCTCCCTCTACTTTTGAGATAAAAGTAAGCGAAGGGCCTTGAATTCCATAGGCTCCTGCTTTATCTAGTGAATCACCTGTATCAAGATATCTTTCAAGAATCGCTTTGGACATATCATTAAAGGTCACTCGGGATTCTTCAACTAGAAAGAGCTCATGTTGAGACCCATTTATGATCAGTTTTGCCGAGACAGCAGTAAAAACTGAGTGAGATAATCCCCTGAGCTCCTTCAGAAATTCTCTCGCTTCATCGCGGTTTTTTGGCTTTCCAAAAATTTTTTTTCCAAGACAAACGATCGTGTCTGCGGAAACGATGAAAAAAACTTCTCCAGGGCGCTCCTTCTTTAATTTTTCTTCGACAGCTTTCCCCTTTATCCTAGCGATTTCCAAAGAATAGTGTACTGGGTCTATAGAAGATGACTCCTCAGGGACATTCAACGCCAATACCTCAAAAGGGACCTTTAAGTGGCCGATTAATTCTTTTCGTCGCGGGGACGCAGAGGCCAGTACAAAATTAATTTTAAAGTTTTCCATCTTTTAAGATCCAAACATAATACTGAAGGTCAGACATTTCCCGGACACGTAGATTCTTCCTATCATATCTGGATTTAAGACCCAAAAGATAATGATTTAAACTCTTCCGATAGGGTTCGTCAGAAAGTTCTTGCCTTCCCTTAATACCCTTGCTTTCAATCCTATCAAGTAGATTTTCAATCGATCGAAGATGAGTTGTCTCAACTCGACGAGAATACTCCAGGATGAAATCAATTCTCTTCAGAAGTTCCTGCCCCCACAATGTGTAACCATGATCTACAGCCAGCTTTCTAGGGTCTTGAATCGCATCTAAGAGAGGTTTTGAAAATTCTTTAAACCAAACTTCTCTTGCTAGTTCAATAGACTTCACTCTCTTCGTAAGTAGCTCTATTATTTGGAGAATACCGTGAGCATCAGTAAGTTTCTGGTAAGCTTTTCCTGAAGATTCAACTTCATACCATGAATTTTCTTCAACATTGAAAGTTTCACTGTTTACGTAACCTCGAAGTTGGATTGAAAAATCTCTCCCCTCTGTCAAACCTCTATGCTTGAAGTACGATGGCCCCCCTACCAGGTAGATGGCATCAAATGCTAAACCGTTAGCGACGTAAGTGGAATTAGGTGTGATGAGAACTAAGCGGGTTCTCATCTTGTGAGATTGATTGTTTTCTTTTTTCATTTCATTGAGCCGAGAAAACTGAGCCTTCATGGCGTTTTCATCTAGAGCAAGGGTTTCCTGCAATCTCAATTGGTCAGATTGACCTTGAAAAATGTTTCTTTCAAAAAATTGTACATTAGCTTCCTTGACCATAAGTGGAAGCGAGTGTGAGTCTGTTTCGGGATTTAGGTCTAATGGGAATTCGTCATGGAATCGAGGACTCCAGTAAACATGACCCTGGTTGAGTCTTGCAACGACAAGGATTTCCTCTGATGAAAGATTAATTTCGTAGAGGGAGATAGAGCTGTTAGAGGAGAGGCGCAGGAGACTGCCATCCATAACATAAACCCAAGCGACCGAATCCTTGTCAGTAATAAGTTCATCACCTTCCTGAATTCGGGATAGATGCTGACCTTTGACCATTTCGGCGCCACGATAGATTGAACAAGTACCTCGGCACTGTAGCATTTTTCCCAAAAGTTCCTTATGTTCAGTTAATCGTAAACGAGTTTTCCAGTCGGGAGTGGAGTCTTTAATTTTTCTTTCAGTTTCCCATTTTTCAAAAGAAAGCCAATCTTCAGGAGAGAAAGCCCCCCAAGGGATGATGGAATATTTCTGGCCTTTATTTGGTTCGGCAATATCTTGAATGACTGAATCTTTACTTACTCGCCAGCTCTCATTCTCATGAAACTGGGGTCCCGTGAAGCGTTGGAATCCTTTGAGTTCAGGAAGGAGCTCACTTTTTATATTAGGATTGGGCACCGGTTTGAGCTCGGAAGAAGGTAAGGCTTGGAGTTTCGGAGCAAGATTACTTTCAAGACCCAGAAAATCATCTAACTCCTCATTTTGGGCCAACAACGAAGTCGTCAGTAGTGTTAGACTCACGGCAAAAGCCGACAAAAACAGTTTCATCATTTCTTTATCCTGCGCTTTTCTCTTCGGAACATGACCTAGAAAATTTACGAAGAGAACAGGGTCTGATAAATTGATAGTTCATTTTTACCTATTTTTGAGTCCCGGAGATCGTATGGAACGAGAAACTTCCCCACAGACTGAAAATTTTTCTTTTTCTCAGGCAGAAAAGACCATCCTGAAGTTCTGGCAGGAGAAGAACATTTTCAAAAAGTCTTTAGAAAAGACAAAAAAAGGTAAGAATTATATCTTTTATGACGGCCCTCCTTTTGCAACTGGTCTTCCCCATCACGGCCACATAGTTGCCTCTACCTTGAAGGACATTGTTCCCCGCTATTTTACGATGAAAGGTTTCTACGTCGATCGACGCTTTGGTTGGGATTGTCATGGACTTCCTATAGAGCAGGAAATTGATAAGAAATTTCAAATGTCGGCCAGTGACTTCGTGGCTCAGCATGGAGTAAAAAAATACAATGATGAGTGCCGTGGAATCGTCGACCGCTATGTGAATGAGTGGGAAAAAACTATCGGTCGCCTAGGTCGCTGGGTTGATTTTCAAAACGACTATAAAACCATGGACCTAAGCTTCATGGAATCCACTTGGTGGGTCTTTAAATCGATATGGGACAAGGGTCTCATATATCAGGGTAACAAAATTGTGCCTTATTCGCCGGCCCTTCAGACCGCACTCTCTAATTTTGAGGCCGGTCAGAACTATCAGGATGTTCAGGATCCTGCGATTACTATTCTATTCAGAACTAAAAATGATCCGAATACGTACCTTGCAGCTTGGACAACAACTCCATGGACCCTACCGGCGAACCTCTCATTATGCGTTAATCCTGAGATTGAATACGTTAAGATAAAAGACCTAGATAAAAATATTTTCATAATCATGGCGAAGGCCCGCCTAGAGGCTTATAAAAAAGTCCTTAAATACGAAGAAGTTGAAACCTTCACAGGTGCTCAACTCAAAGGAATAAAATACGAGCCTCTTTTCCCTTATTACCAGGATCTTTCCGAAAAAGGATATTTCGTCGTTCTAGATGACGGTTATGTTACAACCGGGGATGGCACAGGAATCGTTCATCAGGCTCCGGGTTTTGGTGAAGATGATAACCGAGTGATGAAGGCTGCAGGCCTAACTGAAGTTGTCGTACCGCTAGATGCTTCGGCAAAATTCATTGCTCCTGTGAAAGATTTTGAAGGAAGATTTATTAAGGATGCTGATAAGGAAATAATCAAAAATCTTAAAGATCGAGGATTGCTCCTTTATCAGTCCACTCTTGTCCATAGTTATCCCATGTGCTACCGAACCGATACTCCCCTCATCTACCGGGCGATGCCTCAGTGGTACCTGGCAGTGGAGAAAATCAAAGAAAAAATGATAAGAGCAAATGAACAAATCACCTGGGTTCCTGAGTCAATTAAAGAGGGTCGCTTCGGGAAATGGCTAGAGAATGCCAGAGACTGGGCCATCTCACGTACTAGGGTCTGGGGAACGCCCCTTCCGATTTGGATCAATGATAAAACGGGCAAAGCGATCTGTATGAGCTCTCTAGATGATCTCGAAAAGTATACCGGCGTTAGGGTGAAAGACCTTCATCGTGAATATGTCGATGATCTTCATTTCTCAATGCCCGGTGAAGAAGGAACTTACAAACGAATTCCAGAAGTACTTGACTGCTGGTTTGAATCTGGTTCAATGCCTTACTCCCAGCTCCACTATCCATTTGAAAATCAAGACGTTTTCAAAGAGGGATTTCCAGCAGAATTTATTGCTGAAGGACTCGATCAAACTCGTGGCTGGTTTTATACCCTAACTGTTCTTTCTTCAGCTTTGTTTGATAGGCCGGCGTTCAAAAATGTCATCGTCAATGGCATGGTTCTTGCCGCTGATGGTAAGAAAATGAGCAAGCGACTTCGAAATTACACTCCACCAGATGAATTAATTGAAACATTTGGAGCGGATGCCCTGAGACTCTTTCTTATCAATTCAGGACTAGTAAAAGCCGAAGAACTTCGCTTCACCGATGACGGAGTTAAAGAGATGGTTAGGCGCGCCCTCCTTCCTTGGTACAACTCTTTTAAATTTTTCACCACCTACGCCCATGTCGATGGATGGAAAGTCGATGAGAATAAGAGTTTAGGAACCGATAATATCCTTGATCAGTGGGTGATCTCTAAGCTTCAAACTCTGGTGAAAAACGTTAACCTTGAGATGCAAAACTATCGTCTCTATAATGTGATTCCTGAGCTGTTTAATTTTATCGAAGACTTAACGAACTGGTACATCCGCCTAAATCGTCGGCGCTTCTGGGATGAAGGCATGACCCCCGATAAATCTGCGGCCTACACGACTCTTTATCTAACCCTTGAAAGCCTCTCCCGCCTAATGGCCCCATTTGCGCCGTTCCTGGCGGATCACATTTACCAGGAGCTGAAGGCGTTCACTAGTAAAGCAGAAGAATCTGTTCACCTTTGCAGTTATCCAGAGGCGGATGAAAAATTGATCAATTCGACACTTGAAACAGCCGTAGGTCGGATGCAACAGGTGATCCTCCTTGGTCGTCAGAAAAGAATAACTGAGGGAGTAAAAGTAAAAACTCCACTTAAAAAATTAAAGATCATTCATCAAGATCAGCTCCTTCTTAATGAGATGAAAAAGCTTGAAGAATATATTGAGGTTGAACTTAACATCAAAAAAATTGATTATATGACAAATGAATCCGACTTCGTTGTTCTATCCGCTAAACCAAATCTTCCGGTACTCGGAAAGAAGCTAGGAAAAGAGATGGGAAGTTACAAGGCCCTCATTGAAAAGCTTCCTTCAAGTGATGTACTTAAAATCGAAAACGGCGGGAAGGTCTCACTCAATGGGGTTGACTTTGATTCTAATGAAATCCTAGTCTACAGAAATGCAAAACCAGGAACTCAAGCTGTCACTAATCGTCTTATCACCATCGACATGGACTGCGCCCTCGATCAGGATCTTATTGATGAGGGCCTTGCCAGAGAGATGGTGAACCGAATCCAGAAGACGAGGAAGGACTCAAACTTGAACGTCGCTGATAGAATTCACGTAACGATCCATACAAATTCAGATCTTATAAAGGTTTTCCATAAATTTCAGAGTTATATTGCCACCGAAACGCTTATGATTAAAGTAGATATTTCTCCATCAAAAATTCCCGGGGCGATGGCCCATGACATAGATGAGGTACCGTTTGAAGTTCTAGCAAAAAAGATTTAACTAACTTAAGCACCTTCACTACCTTTTTTTTTTGCCATGCCAATATAGGCAAGTGTTGTATTTGGCGTAAGTACGAACTCCAACTTCGGAGAGACGATTCCTGTCTTCAACATATCCCATGTTATACTTGTAAGCTTTACCCTCACACCAGTAAGAGTCACAAAGAAGAGATTATTCTTCCTGCAAAATGCCTCAAGCTCGAAGGGCCGGATAAAGAGATCATAAACATGCATTCTTTTCGGTGTGTTTTTAATAAACCATTCAACTAGCTTAATATTGACTAATTTGGAGAGTAAATTTCTATTAAACGTGTGGAAGAAAAAAAATCCATCAGGCCTTAAAACCCTCGACACTTCCCGAATGACACTCACCGGATCTTTTACATGCTCCAAAACATCCATTGCAGTTACGATGTCAAAAGAATTTTCTGGAAAAGGGAGACTATAAGCATCGGCAACTATATAAGAAACACTTTTGGTGGCATCATGCTTCTTAGCGATCCGAAGACTTTCTGGTGAGGTATCTATGCCGATTACCGAAAACCCCAGACGAGCAAGATCATTGCATAAAAATCCTCCACCGCAGCCAACGTCTAGGATAAGTCCACTTTTTAATTCCTCCTCTCTCATCCTATCCAGGATCCAGGACAATTTCGCCTTATGCTCTGCTCGAAGAAGTGCAACGGGATCATCAAAGGCATGATACCAGCGCTCCCCATAGGTATCGTAGATCGCGTTATTTATTTCATAAGTTTCCAAGGAATGCTCCAGCGAATAATTTGATAAATAAGAAAAAGCCCAGTTAAAAGACATTGAATAATGAGAACATGATCGTTGTTACCATTTTTCCACTGAAAAAAGGCAGCTAATAAGACGAGAGGATGGAGAATAAAAAGAAGAGCATGAAGCCAATGTTCCCCAGGAGAACAAACAGTAGAGCGTATGAACTCATTTTTTGTAATAAAAAGACAAGAAAAAAAAGACATGAAAAAATATGTCCAGGAATTTGTGTCGGTGAAAGGATTTAACAAAGAAAACATAAGAGGTAACAAAACAGTAATAGTATCCAGCGGGTGTCCCAGCCGTTCCCAGATTCCAAGACATCTTTTTTTATGAAATTCCTCATCCATAAATATTACAAGAGCCTGTAAAATGAATGGGATGTACAATAATCTCACTCTTTGACCTCGAATCGTAAAAAAGAAATTTTAATGCCGAGGTAATTAAGACCCCAAATCGTCTCAGTCAAACCATAAGGAACAATATTTTCCCATTGAGAAAAAACTCTATATGCATTGCCTTTTTGGCGAATAAAATATTTTCTGTGCCTGTCTGCGAAGAGTGTTTTTACTACAAGGTTTTCGGTAGTGAAGGGTACAATTGATTTAAATAAATATAAATAACGCTTATCTTTCATAAGGCGGTTTTAACATGATACTGGCCGATGAAAACGACTCACATGATCGATTGAAATTTCCAAAGAAAAGAAGATTTATCTTATCAGTTTCTGAAGAAATCGACTTATTGGTGTTCTTTTGAACCTGAGGCATAATAGTATCCATGCGCATTCTTATTTTTTATCTTGCACTCACCTCTCAGCTTTTTGCACAGCGAAGTCTTTCGCGGGAAAGTTTCATGGTTAATATAAGACCAGGACTTCATTCAATTATTGAGGACTTCTACCAAATGGTTGCCCTCTTTCCAGAATTTCCTAAAACCATTCTGCCTTTGGTTCAAGAACTGCAAATGTTAAATTCAGAGAAAGAAGCACTAAAGAGCACTTGTCCAAGACAAATTGACAAGGGATGCAAAGAGATTTTAAATGCCTTAAACATCCGCCTAGGAGAAGTGAAAGCTCTTTCATTTCGTCTCCTCACTGAACAAAACTTCTCCTCATCATTTTATATTAATTCATTATCCGGATTAAGAATCACATCTGAGTTTGATTTGGCGGTTGAATCATTGAAGGGCGACATAAACAATGCCTCCTTCCTCATAGCTTCAGGTCTTCCTGTCAAAAAGGATACATTCAGTGTCATTAAGAACTTCGATAATCTATCAACTCTTATTTCTCTATCATTTGTTGAATACATCCCTTTTACATACAGAGAGGACTTTCGACATTTCTTCTTCAATTTCGTTCACCCTATTCAGCAACAAATTTCCAAATACCAAAACTATCAGTTCATCAACCGAAACATTACTTCCATGAATTTTACTGTTAATTTACTCAATCAGACGCTTACAAAGAAAAAAAAGACCCCTGAAGGAATGGGCCCTTACCTGTCAGCGATCCACAATCGGTGGAATAGTTTACTGAAATTTTACTATTAGAAATGAAGAGGCCCTCACGAGAGGGCCTCTTTTTTAGTACTTAGTACGAGATTTTCCACGAACGTCAGTCTTTCTACGACGCTTGTCTGCGTTTTCAAGCTTTTCTTTTAACTTTACAGAAGGCTTTTTGTACTCGGACCGAGCGCGATATTCCTTCACGATTCCATAAGCATCACAAAGACGCTTGAATTTCTTAATCGCTTTTTCTGCCGGAAATCTGTCATCAATAGTAATTGTAATTGTTGACATGCTCACTACACCCCCTTCCGCATGACGCTAAAAAGCCGAAACAGCTTTATACAAGAAAACAAAACTACATTTTTAGACCAACAACGTCAACCTAGACACTGTGCAAAATGTCATTTTTTTGCTAAAAAAAACCATGCAATTGAATGCTTTTGACCTCGACCAACTAGATCTTCCCCTGGCAGCCAAATTAAGGCCCAAGAATCTTGAAAGTTTTTTTGGACAGAAAAAAATTCGCTCTCAGCTTGAAAAGCTCGTATCTCATCCAGGGCATGTGATTTTCTGGGGCCCTCCCGGAACGGGAAAAACAACTCTGGCCCATATTCTCGCGACTCAAATTGGTGCTGAATTGTATGTGTTTAGTGCTGTTACAAGTGGAATACCAGAGCTTAAAAAACTCATTCAAGAGATAATTGATCGTAGAAAAAATTTCGGTAAGGAGATCATTCTCTTTATTGACGAAATTCATCGCTTTAATAAATCTCAGCAAGACGCTCTTTTGCCTTATTTGGAGAACGGAGACTTTATTTTTATTGGTGCAACTACCGAGCATCCTCATACCTCACTAAATAAAGCTTTGATTTCCAGAGTTTCCTTGGTTGAACTGAGGCAACTGGAAGAAAGTGATCTCGTTCAAATTCTAGATCGAGGTTTAAAAGAGCTCGAGCGTGTCGAGCTTCAGGAATTTATTCCTGAACTTGCCATGCTCTCGAATGGAGACGCTCGCTTTGCTCTCAATCAACTTGCTAGACTCGCGACTTATCGGCAAGATGAATTGAGGTCAAAAGAGACTGTCCTAAAAGAACTCTTTGAACATGCTCGCCAGTACGACCGAAACGCCAATCGACACTACGAAGTGATATCCGCCTTTATCAAATCGATCAGAGGTTCTGACCCCGATGCGGCCTTACTTTATCTTGCAATAATGCTTGATGGGGGGGAGGATCCTGAGTTTATCGCCAGAAGACTAATGATTCTAGCGAGTGAAGACATTGGTCTTGCCAACTCTCAGGCGCTTCAGGTCACCGCAAATGCTCATTATGTGGTCAAACACATCGGTATGCCGGAGGCAAGAATTACACTTGCTCATGCCACTGTCTTCCTGTCGCTTTCACCTAAATCCAACTCTTCCTATAAGGCAATCGATGCTGCCTTAGCCTTTGTAAAAGAAAATACTACTATTCAAGTTCCCGGGCATCTTTCAAATGTTTCTTCTGAGAAAAAGAATTACAAGTATCCGCATTCCTACCATGGGAACTGGATTCTACAGAATTATCTGCCAAAGGAAGTAAGTGAAATTTTTTATTCACCTTCTTTGAATGGCTCTGAGAAAGTATTAGTAGATGCCCATCAAAAGACCACAGAAAAAAAATATTAAAAGAGGGGAAGTTTTATTTCCCCTACTCGCTTATCGACAAGATGGATTTGCTGAAACTCTTTTGACAATGCGACTGATGCGTTGACCTTCGAGTTTTACATTGAAAGATAATTGGCAATTGGTATCAAGAGCAAAAAGAGCTCCAAGGACAAACTGATTACGAACAACCTCTTTTCCGACAAGTGCATGAAGAGAAGTAAAATCCGCTGAACCTTGAGCTAGCGCCATTTGCCCTAGAAGTCCTTTAATTTTTGCAAGCGCATTTACTGTTTCGTTAGTTAGATTACTCTTACATTTCTCCTTTGCAGCTGTTCTTACATCATCTTCATTGATGCAAAGATTATCCACATCCCCCTTAGCAAAATATGAACTGATGAGTGAAATAGCCTTTTTTGACATCACCTCCGAGAAGACTTTTGATGAGACTGCGTCCATGAGATTTTTTGTGTAGCTCTCAGGAATTTCTACCCTTGCCTCTAAGTTCATATAACCAATCTTTTCCTTGGTTGGAAGAGAGGGATTGAAGGAAGCTTTAAGACCAAGATCTTTATGGAAAACGTTCATGATTTTATTAAAAGTCTTTGAGTTAGTGGCATAGTTCTCATAACTCCAGTAATAATTGGCAAGCTGATCGGTCGAAAGGTTGCCGTTTTTTGCTTCTGTGATGGCTTTAGCAGAATAGAAAGCCCTTAAAAGTTTTTTTTGCTTCCTAAAGAAACGACCATTGTGCTCTTTAAAATAAATTCCATAATTGAGATTAGTAAGAGACTGATCCTCTTGATAGAAAGTTTCAGATTGACCATACAATTTTCCTGAGACCCAGTTGTGCTTAAAGACCACCGGCATTCGTATAGTGAATCCACGTTTTTTGATACCGATTTGACTGGAGTAGTTTTCAATCTTTGTTACACCAGTGAAAGCACCAAGAGAAGAAAGTTCCTGAGCAGGAACCATGTTCCCTGCGAGAAGCCTTTCGTAAGCAGCTTGAGCTTCTTTTATCGAGAGATCAAAGCTGTAAGAAAAGCCATTATTTAATTCTGTCGCAAAGTCTTTGTCGAGATTAAGCACAACGAGGCCGGTGAAAAGTGTGAGTTTTCTAACACTGATTTTTGTAACTTGAACAAATACTTTTTCAGAAGACGTCTTTAAAACAAGAGTCCTAAATCCTCCTTCAGCAGACACAGACCCACCGACTGAAAGTCCATAAGCAGAAACTCCACTCAGGAAGAGGATGCCGCCAAGGTTTTCATAATATACGCTCTCACCTGTCTTGAAGTCTGTAAGTTCTTCAGCCTTAAAAGGAATACGAAGTTTCTTAACCGCAGATATCTCATCTTTACTTGAAACGAAACGTTCAAACTGAACGAACTTATCTTTTGTTACGGCAAGACCAATAAATCCCGATGAACCAGCAAGGACACCAGTAGTATTTTCCACAAAAGCCTGACCTGCAACACCAAGACCTATGTCATATTTTTTAATTTTCGTAAACTTAAACCCAGCTCGATAATCATCAAGAATGATTGGAGCATCCGATGTCGAAAATTCTCCTGGCGTGAGATTTACAACTTTATTTTTTACCTGGTAGCTTCCAAAAACTAAGGGAAGAACAGGAAACTTCAGGGCCTTGACTGGCCCATTAGTTCTTGATCCATCAGCATTTAAATTACAAAAGGCTCTGTCGCCATTATCACAAGTTAGGTTATCGTGATCTTTATCGCTAGGTTCACTGAAAATTACACTCTCACTATTGTTACCGTTACTTCGAATGCTTTGTGACCAAGTTGTGCCCGTTAGTAGTCCAAAGACAGTCGCATAGACAAGACACCCGATAAACGCTTTGGATTTCATTATTACGTCCTTTCAAAAAGATATTACACTCAAGTACACTCAGACCAACAGGGAAGTCAAATAAGAGAATATTGATGACCCTTACATCCATGTTTAACGCAAACAGGAAAAATAAGGGCCTCTTTGCCAGGCCCTTATTATCTAGATGAGATTTTCTGGATTCATCATTTCCAGGTGATGCTTCACTGAAGAAAGGAATTTACTTCCGAGTTCACCATCAATAAGACGGTGATCATAGGTATGAGTTCCATACATCATTGAACGAATAGCGATAGCATCATCCTCCGTTACCATGACTCTCTTTTTAATGACTCCAGTACAGAAAATACCAACTTGAGGCTGAAGGATCACTGGAGTTGCGATAAGAGTTCCAAAAGAACCATTGTTGGTGAAGGTATAAGTGCCACCAGAAAGATCATCCATTGTGAGCTTTTTCGCCTTTGCTTTATTAGCGAGAACATCTAATTGGCGCGCAAGACCTGTAAGATTTAGATCACCCGCATTTTTAATCACTGGAACGACAAGACCGTTTCCGGGCACCGCTACGGCACATCCAAGGTGGATGTCTTTTTTTATGACAATACTATCCCCTTCAATCGATGAGTTCACCAGTGGATGCTCCTTCAAGGCCTGAACGATAGCATAAAGGATAAAGTGAGAATAAGTGAGATTAATTCCTTCACGCTTCTTAAACTCATTCTTTATTTTCTCACGCGACTTTACGAGATTAGTCATATCGATTTCATCAATAGAGTTGACGTGTGGAGAGGTTTGCTTAGACATCACCATGTTCTTAGCAATAGCCTTTCTCATATTATCCATTGCTACGATCTCCACCCGATCAGTACCACGAGTTTGCGGCACACCTCGAGGAGCAGCAGTAGGAGTTGGGCCAGACTTAATTGCTACTTGAGATACAGTTGCCGTACCATAGCCTTTACCTCGTCCAGCAAGAAAAGCTTCAAGATCTGCTTTATTAACCCTATTACCGGCTCCAGAGCCCTTTATATTTTTTAGTTCAGAAAGAGAAACTCCGGCTTCTTTGGCCATCGCTTTGACAAGTGGTGTATAGAAACGAAAACCATCTACATTATCTTGGGGCATAGCCTCTGGTTTAGCCATTGTTTGAGAAAGATCAGTATGTGCTGAAGGTGAAGAGGACTTCACTGGAGCAGGGACAACTGGAGAGCTTGGAGCTGTGTCAACCTTTGCATTGAGATCATCTTCAATGATGGCAATGGGCTTACCTACGTCAACAGTCGCCCCCTCAGGGAAAAGAAGTTGAACAATTTTGCCCTCAACAGGAGAAGGAATTTCAGACTCTACTTTATCAGTTGAGATCTCAAGAAGGATGGCATCAAGCTCGATCACTTCACCTGGTTGCTTATGCCACTTCGTAATGGTTCCAGTAGTGATACTTTCTCCCATCTGTGGCATTACGACTTCAATACGTGCCATGTGTTTATCTCCTCAGTAAGTTTAATTATAGATTGAGCGCTCTGCCTTTGGCGGCCATGACAGCTTCTCCTAGGAATTCCCCTAGCGTCGGATGAGGATGAATGGTCGCGAAGATTTCTTCGTCAATCCCTTCCATTGTTCTAAATAGAACATACTCATGAATAAGTTCAGTTGCATTAGTACCCACAATATGCGCTCCCAAAAGTTCACCGTATTTTCCAGTAAGAACTTTAATGAATCCATTGTTTTCATTGGATGCGATAGCTTTTCCATTCGCCATAAAAGGAGCTTTACCCACTCTATACTCAATGCCCTTTTCTTTTAAGGCTCGCTCAGTATAACCAACTGATGCGACCTGTGGTTGACAATAAGTACACCCGGGAATGTTGAGCTTATCTATCGCATGAGGGTGCTTACCAGAGAGATGTTCAGCTGCGACAACCCCTTCGTGAGAGGCAGCGTGGGCCAGAAGTGGAGGACCGGAAACATCACCAATCGCGTAGATACCTTTCACAGAAGTTTCAAACATGGAGTTAACTGTAATGAATCCCTTTTCAGTTCTCACGCCAATTTTCTCAAGACCAAAACCATCAATCACACCAGTCATACCTACAGCGATGAGTCCCATTTCAAACTTATGCTCCTCTTTTTTCCCAGAAGAAGTAACAGTGAATGTGACATCGTTGCCGTTGTTCCTTGCTGAGATTCCTTCAATACCTAAGTGAAGTTTGATGCCTAATTTTTTATAGGCCTTCTCCACCTCAAAAGAGCAATCTGTATCCTCAATGGGGAGAAGATTTTTCTGCATTTCAAAAATAGTTACTTCCACGCCAAATGCATTCCAGAAATAAGCGAATTCTACACCGATAGCCCCGGCACCAATGATCCCGATGGACTTTGGAAGCTTTTCAACTTTAAGTGCTTCCCAGGCTCCCAAAAGACGTTTCCCATCATGCTCGAGACCAGGGAAAGTTCGGTACTTTGCCCCTGTGGCGATGATTGCGTTGGTAAAAGAGACTTCTTCTTTTTTTCCATCGTTCTGAATGACTTCAATGGATTTGGGTGTTTTGAAAACCCCTTTACCGCTAATCACTTCAATCTTATTTTTTTTCATGAGAAAAGAGATGCCCTTTGACATATTGTCAGCAATCATATTTGCACGTTTTACTGCAACGGTGGCATCAAGACCCTTAAGGTCGACGTTAATCCCCAAACCCTTCATGTCATGGATTTCATGAACTGCATGAGCAGATTTCAATAGCGCTTTGGTAGGTATACAGCCTCTGTTGAGACAAACGCCCCCTAACTTATCGACCTCGATGATTGCCACTTTTTTGCCTAATTGAGCAGCACGAATCGCGGCAACATATCCACCAGGCCCAGCACCAAGAACCACGACATCAAATGTTTTGGCCATTTCAATATATCCTTTGTTTCCATCGAACTTTAAATGTGCCGAAATCATGGACTTTACGCTCTGCACTTGTCAATACTACATATCATTAAGTCGCGCCAGTCTCTCTCCCTTGAAATTTGAAAAAAATTCATTAGTCTGAAGATTTTTATCTTAGAAAAAACTTCTATACCTCTTCATCACTTCTTTTATTGTTTGGAATGTTCTTTGGGGTAAAAGGTTCGGGCAGTAGATGAGTTCAGAGCCTGGCCGCTTCGCCTTCGGAGTATCGTTTTCAATTCACACAAGCTCCCCAAATTTAGCAGCATTATCGGAAACTCTTTTTTATAGAGTTTTATATCAACAAAAGCTTTGACTCTTCCGAGCTTTCTGGTACCTCTTAGATCGCTATTTGTTAGCATTTTTTGAAAGCCTCGTTATTTCAGATTCTTGGCCAGACAAGAACGTCATAAGTTCATTTTTTACAGTAGACTAAAAGTTTGCTGGAAGCTATAAGACACTCTATGTCAAGAAGCCAGGCAATCCTCACCCTTTCCACCGAAGAAAAATCTTTGCTTCTCACTCTTTTTCCTAGTGGTATTGTGGCAGTGGATTTAGAGACCACGGGTCTTTCCCCTCTCGTTGACAAGATTATTGAAATAGCTGCGGTTAAGCTGCTTCCATCAGGCCACCTCGAAACGTTTCATCAGCTTGTAAATCCCTTAATAGAGATTCCAAAATTTACATTTCAATTTCATGGTTTAACTAATGAGGATGTTAAATATTCTCCGACTATAAAAAAACCACTCAAGTTATTTTGGGATTTTGTAGAGCGGCTACCAATCACAGCGCATAACTCGACCTTTGACCTGGGTTACCTCATCAAGGCGTCACATGATTTTCAACTCTCTTTTCCCCCCTTAGACGTTTACGATAGTTGTCGTTTCGCCCGGGCGATTTATAAGGACAAAGAGATCTCACCTCCAAACTTTAAACTCTCCACGCTTGCTAATTTTTTTGCTTTTGAGCTCAAGCACCACGTCGCGATCGAGGACACATTTGCCTGTTTAAAAATTATGGCAGGAGCGATGGCACAGAATGCATCAACGTCAGAAGCCTTAAAGAAAAGTTTTGTTTTTCGTTTATTTCATTTTGACAAGAATGAATGCTTCAACTTCTCAACCCGGCTGAAAGATCTTCCTGGCCTGGTTCAACAAAAAGACCTCCTGCAATTAGATTACAAAGGAAGTTCTCCATCCGAACGTAAAAGACCGATTAGACCGATTGGCCTCATGCCTCTTCCCACTGGCCCCGTTCTTTTTGCAGAGTGCCTGCTTACAGGAATGAATAAGTCATTTATCCTGAAAAAAATAAAATCCTTCCATAAACTTGAAGCAAGTCTTTGGAGACAGGAGCACGAATGATTAAAAAATTTTTCACCAAGGAAAATATTGGACAGAGGCTTACTCAATTCTTGATCTTAATGGCACATATAGTTTTATTAAAATGGATACTCTACACTCTATACGAAGGCGGTGTGCTTCCCTTCAAAGATCTGTTATTTCACTTTCTTGGTATAAGTTTGTTTGGGGCACTTCTCATCAGAACCTGCGCCTACATCTATAAACGTCAGTACTTAAAGGAGCTTGAAAAAAGTGCTCGAAAACCAAAGCTGGACGAATGAGTTCGCCCATTCCTTTAAAAATTTAAAGAATCTCTACGATTTTTTAGGTTGGTCTCTCCCTAAAAAGAGCAAGGACGTTGTTGAGCGGTATCCTCTTTTTGTTCCTCGAGAACTCGCAAAAAAAATAAAGGCACAAGGTCCCAATGGAGTCCTGGCTAAAGAATTTTTGCCTCATGATTTAGAAATCGACAAAGACCTTAACAAGTTAGGTCTTGAGGACCCTATCGGTGATCGTGAGCACGCCAGGGCTCCTCAGCTTGTTCACCGGTACCCTTCGAGGGCCCTGTTTACACCGACCACGGTTTGTCCTGTTCACTGCCGCTATTGCTTCAGAAAAAATGAGCTTAATGCCCAAGATGAACTTTTCCAGAAAGACTTTGATAAAACTCTTCTCTATCTAAATTCTCATCCCCAGATTACCGAAATCATCTTCACTGGAGGAGACCCTCTGACTCTTTCCAATGATAAATTGCACTGGTACCTTAAAGCATTTTCCGAAATTAAGACCATCAAAGATATAAGATTCCATACTCGCTACCCCGTGATCCTTCCCTCGAGAATTGATGACGGACTCCTCAACTTATTCAAGCATTTTAAAGAAACGTTCAGGACAATATCTCTCGCTATTCACGCCAACCATAGATCCGAATTCGATAATGAAGGAAGAGAGGCTATAAAAGAAATAGGCTTCGGAGGGGTTCAGCTTCTGTCCCAAACTGTATTGTTGAAAGGAGTGAATAATAATCCCGACACTCTCATCGATCTGATTAATGAGTTTATTGATCTAAAAATAAGACCTTATTATCTGCACCATCCCGACCAAGTTTTGGGGGGCATGCATTTTTACCTTCCTCTGGAAGAAGGAAGAAGAATCTATCAGTCCTTGAGATCCAGGCTTCCCGGCTGGGCGCTTCCTCAATACATCATTGACGTACCCCAGGGATTAGGAAAAATCAGCGCTTTTAATCCAGAAGGTTACGAGTTTAGAGGAAAAATCCTATCTCTTTCCGGCGAAACAGTACTTCTGCAAGAACCTGACTTTTTTGTTTAAGCTATCCCTTGAAACTAAAGTAATCTGCCATAACCTTAATTATGTTAAAATAAGAGTATGAGTCAGACTATCCTTATTGAACCTAATGATGAATTAAGAAAAATCTATTCATTAAATCTAGCAACTTTCGTTGGTACTAATGTCATCGTCCGAAAAAATGCTGACGACGCCATGGAACTACTTAAGATTCTCCCGGAGGTAGGGCTTATTATCTCCAAGGCTTCGGTCAAGGGAGAATCTACAGCTATAAAAATTTATAAATTCATTCACAACAATGCTTTAGATACTTCCCTCATCGTGCTTGGCGAGTGTCCTGACCTTCAGGAAGTCCTGTGCCTCAAAGATCCTGTGAGCTGGGAGATTCTCATTAAACAAGCAGCGATTCATCTGGGAGTAACTCTCCAGGAGGGGGTGCTTAGAGTAAGACCAGACTACATTCCTGTTGGGGTGTACTATTTCTATGACATCCAAAAAACTCCCTGCGATGTCTATATCCGCATAAAAAAAGCCGCCAATGAATATCAGTATGTCAAAAGAATTAACTCAAAAGATACCTTCGACAGGACCCTTATTCAGAAGTACGAGGATCAAGGTCTTAAAGAGTTTTACATCCAGAAAGATTACATCCAATACTTTACAACCTTCGTAACCAATAGCCTGGTCCAAAAGCTGGAGCTCGAGGATATGACTCTTGAAGACAGGATCCTCACCACTTCCTATGCCCATGAAATTATCATGGATTCGATGAATGAAATGGGGCTTGAGCAGTCAATTGTCGATCTTTCGGAAGCTTCCATTAACTCCATGGTGAAGTCCGTGAGACAATCTCCTGAAGTTGTTAACCTCATCAAGTTTCTTTTTTCAAATAAAATTTCTTACGCTTATCAACAATGCCATCTCCTTGCACTTCTCTGTCATTATGTCCTCTCAAAACAGAGCTGGTACCGACCGGAGCATCTGGAGACCCTCTCCTTTGTTGCCTTCTTCTCAGATGTGACCCTAGAGCTTCAGCAACAAATGCAAATTAGCAACATGCGGGAACTTATTAGTTCAAATCTATCCGAAGAGGAAAAAAAAGCCGTCTTCAATCATGCCGCAGATGCGGTAAAAATACTTGAAAAGCACCCTCTGATTAATAAATCCATTAAGACTGTTTTGCTCCAATCCCATGGTAGAACAGATGGCCAGGGTTTAGAGGAAAACCCAGGAGAAGATCTTCATCCCCTCTCAAAAGTGTTCATTGTTTCTGACTCCTTCACCAAAATTCTCCTCAATCCAATGCTTCCATCAAAGAAGCAAGACATTCTTCCTCTTCTAGCGACGCGTTTTACAAACCCTAGCTATCAAAAGATAATTAAAGCTTTGGAACAGAAGTTCAAGTAAAGACTCAATCCTATCTCTGCGCCCAAGAATCTATGATTGACTCCCCTATCTGGATTATGTGAATTAATCATACTTTTAGAAAAGGGGACTCACATGAAAGTCATTGGATCGATTGCTGTGTTTATTATCTTTATCTCTTACTCATTTGCAGAAAGCTCTATGACCACTAGCTGTTCGAGTTCAGATGGTGCTATCAGATGGCAATTAGGTAGCGCCGATGAGAGAGTCGATCTGCAATATTCTAATTTCATAGAAGGAACTTTAGAACTTGAAGTAGAAGATGTCTCCATCGACCTCATCAACGAAATCACTTTCAGTGAAGAGGAATTTAAAGAAGAGGATATTTTCGCATTGAAAAAAGTAACTGTAGCGAGGGCCCTTATCACAGCTTCTGAAAAGCATCCGGATGTACTGAGAGGTCAGTTCCCACAAAATAAAGTTGAAGGAGAAGTTATCTGCACGAGGATCACTCTAAATCAAAAGTAATCGACCCATTACTACAACTAACCTTTGATCTAAACACTGTCTCTTTGATACGTACCATTCTCAATTCTATTGCACTCAACCCAGGAGGTAATAAGTAAATAATTAGACATCAACAATAATTTCCATAAATCAAAATCAATTCCCAAACCTGTAAGGTGTTGATTTTATTTTCTAGCGAATTTAAAGAAATCTTCAAATTAAAGACGTCGTTATAAATAATGATGAAAAGAGGCAAAGGCAGAAATCTGCCCATTTATGTCATGGAGGGATGGTTATCTCATCGATTATCCATATAACCATTTGACATCACGAAAATATCTGATAAATTAATTTTCACTAAACGCGGTTGTAGCTCAGTTGGTAGAGCGTCTGCTTGCCATGCAGAAGGTCGTCAGTTCGAATCTGATCAGCCGCTCCAATAATTTATCATCTATAGGCCTGGATTTTTTATCCGGGCTTTTTTATTGCTGAATTTGAGGTTTGGAATTGATTTCAATCTTTTTTGCCTTCGATTTCTTGCCTTCTTTTTTAACCAAATTCACTTTAAGAACCCCATCTTTATAGGATGCTTCTACTTTACTCTCATCAAGTTCGTCATTAAACGGAATCGCGCGATAAAAACTTCCGTAAGAAATTTCTGATCTCCAAAAACCTTTCCCATTATCTTCGAATTCTGATTTTTTTTCGCCCTCTAAAGTTAGGATGTTTTGATCGAGAGAAAGATTGATATCTTTTTGTGTCATGCCCGGAATCTCAGCCGTCACTAAGTAAGAGCTACCATTATCCCTAACATCTATCCTTGGTATAAATTGAGTCGGAGTCATCGGAGAGAAGACAGTCAACTCATCGAAGCGATTTAATAAATCTCGAAAATCGTCCTGATAAGAGGTCCAGAAATCATTTCTTTCACTTCTTTTTAGAGACGGTAAATTTTTAAATACCATAATCAACTCCTTGATGGTTTTAACATTAATTTATTTTGAGACTCAAAACCTCATAAGAAAAGCACTGGCCCAAAAACTTTGGACGATATTAAGTAATCTCAATCAATGATCCCATTCATTGAAAAAGATTTATAACCGGTAAAATAAGGATTTCTTCAGCACATTTAATTTGAAACATTTTTTATCCAGATAAAATGCAATTCGAATTTCTTGGGGCATTGCTTAGTCATTGATCGATATATCCCTCCAGGGCCGGATTGAACTGAGTCTATCAAGAGATTGACTAAAAACACAAAATGAGGGTTGTAAAAACGACTGAGATCAACTTCATAAAATAGGTGACTTCGATAGATCGTTGTAACTCAGTTTAAAGCTCGTTAACATTTAAAAAGATAATGGAGTTGCAATGCTTCCTGATACAAGAGCTGGCCATGATATAAAAGTTGAACGCATCGAGGATCGTGTTCTTGTGGTCATTGAGGGAGAAACCATTGCAGACACTACCTTTGCCATTAGAGTGCTCGAAACTGGACTTGAGCCTGTGATTTATATCCCAAAAAATGACATACGTGAAATTGACCTAATTAAATGTGGTGACTATGAATGTCCTTTTAAAGGACATGCCGAGTTTTACACCATAAGACATGGTGCCCATGATATTGAGAATGCTGCATGGTCTTACTCTGAGCCCTTCATGTCACTTCCGGAACTCCAGGGACGAGTAGCGTTTTATCCTAACAAAGTTCAGGAAATAAAAGTTGGCGAAAAAAGTCTGTGAATAATTCCTGGACTCTGTGCTTTCGTATCTAAAGCTCAAATTCATTTTCCAAAAGTTCATCTCCGTCTTAAAACAAGCTTAGGTTTTAGAAAGTATTCACATGGAGGTTCATATGAAAAAACTTATTTCACTTTGTCTGACGGCAATGGTTGTGACGGGACCAGCACTTGCACAGTCCAGTACTGGAAGTAGTTCCGCATCTGGCACGGCACGTGAGACAGATTCAACGTTGTCACCAGAATCTTCCACCAGATCCCGCTCAGAAAGCATGAACTCTAGTTCAGAAAAATCAAAGAGACATCGTCTAGATACCACCGGCACTATCGAAGAAGAGGAAATGGAGGATACATCTACGGAGGCAGATTCAGGAACAACCCTTGGTTCTGATTCGTCAGCCGAACCGTAATTTTTTTCATACTGGAGGGGATCTTATCCCCTTCACATATCAGGAGATTTCTATGTCGATCAAAGGACCTCGAGACTACAATCATCTTGCCCCCGTTTATGATCGCGTCTTCCACACAATCTTAAACGAAGGTCATGAGTTAATAGGTCAAGTCCTTAGCGGAGAAAAACCTTTAAGAGGCAAAAAAGTCCTGGAGATTGGAGTGGGCTCGGGCCTTACAATTAACTATCTTCCTCGCTCAATTCACTACACAGGAATCGACATTAATGAGCAGATGCTCTATCAGGCGAATCAAAAGATGAAAAAGTTAAAACGTATGGATTGTGAATTAAAACTGATGGATGCAGAAAGATTAAGATTTAGGAAAGAAACTTTTGACTTTGTAATAGCAGCTTCAGTACTTACCGCTGTTCAAAACACTGACCTAACCATGAATGAGATGATTCGAGTAACTAAACGCGGAGGAAAAATCGCCATCGTAGCAAATGTTCGGAAACAGGGTTCATTCAAATCTTCCATGATGAGGCGATTCAATTTTTTAACTAAAAGATTTCTCGGCTTTCGTATGGATCTTGATAGTGATTATTTTTTACAATTCAAATCCGTTCGACTGATCGGAAAAATGAACATTAACAAAGTGATGGGTATTCCGCTTAGTTCTTTTTTAATCTTTGAAAAAATCTAGCTCCTCAGAACTCTTATTTCTGAAAAGACATCCTCTACTCCGGGTATGCTTCCGACTAGATCGGTGGCAACTCTTTTCATGCCATAAGATTCTATTTCTCCTCTGAGATAGGCGACTCCGTCTTTAACCTCTATTTCCAATCCACTTGGGTCGACTTCCAAGCTATGGAGCAACACCTCCGAAATACGCTCTTTTAGTTTTTCATCGCTTAACCTCCATCCCGTGAGGCCTAAACCATAGAACCCTGAACGACCCAGATTGCGGTTCCAGTTTGTACCGGAGTCTCCTACACTTAAGTCGACATCTCTCGATTGCTCATTGTGGGATGGATGATGATCCCTGAAGGACTCTCCTCTTTCAGGAGAAAATTTCAGAGTCTCAAGATCATATTCATCTTCAAAGGGGATAGCCGTAACTCCTCCAGGATTCTGATCACAATCAATGCTCTTCATATGTTCATTATCATACTGATCACTAAACCCTCCTGGACCAAAATTGCCTTGGACTTTTTCAGGGCGATAACCGCTTCCCATAAATAGCTCCTTTTAAAAAATGGCCACCTTGTTAGGGTGACCATTTTGTCGCCCAGACGACTTCCGCATCTGCGGAAGAGAAATCCAGAACGATTAAGAAATATGATAAGCAATTACTTTAGATTTTAAAAACGAGTTAACCAAAAAGTTTATTTAAGAAAAAACAGAACTGATTAGTTATCAATAGACCGCCTTTTAAAGCGGTCTATTGATAAAGGAAGATTACTTTTTTTCGTACTTTGTGCAGACTTCTTGATAACCGCAAGTCGTATAATTTGAATAACAGGTTTGACCATAATGGTTCGAACTAGGGTAGCAGTTGTTGTGAGAGCGACAAATGTACCTTGTATCCGTTTCTACACAAACATGGTTATTACCCCACCAAACAGAGTACCCAATGATACCACCAATGATAAGGATCATCGCGACCGGAGCTATCCAGTAGCCATTCCAGCTCGCACCTTCAGAATACATATCTTTTGAAGAAGCCTTAATAGACTGTAACATCTCTTCTAATGAGAAATTTTTCATCATACTAAATTTAAGAGTCATCGCTTCAATCAGTTCTTTGTTACTGCTTTTATTCTCCAAAATAGAAATAATGTCTTTTTCACTTAGACCTTTGTCCCGGATAAGCTTTTCAGTCTGAGAAAAAAAATCCTGCGTTTTTAGATTATAGAAATTTTGATCTTTTTGATTCCATTCAACAGTCAAATCATAATGATAGTTGTCCAACAGCCGTTCGAATTCCTGTAATGTCCCCGTACTTGCCATTACATTGAAAGAAAAACAGAATGCCACAATTAGAGAGATCATTCTCATGTTGTTACTCCTTATGGGTTTGTTACGCACTTCATAACAAATGAACGCCAGGATGAAAATGTTTAGGTTAAAAAATTAAAATTCAAAATTGATGTGTCCTACAAATACTTTAAATTACATCTTAAGGAACAAGGACTGTACTTCTGCTTCGCCACCGCCTCCATCTTTGACGCAGTCTCTCTCTCCAGGAGGAAGATCTTGAGGGAGGTTCATACTGACTGTCTTCCGGATTCGGAGGTCTGGGTATGGGTCTTGGTGAGGGTATTCTTGGTGGCCCAGGACGATGCCTTCTGGGGGGCTCAACTTCATCATCATTAGGCAAATCACTTTCCGAGTTATCTCTCTCAGTAGGTTCTGAATGTTCATATTTAAGAATACCACAAGCAAAGGGAACCTCTCGAGAGGATTCAATAGGTAATTCAGAGACTCGTTGAAGATAAACTGCAATAACTTTTTTCTCAAGTTGGAGATGCTCTTGTTTTAGTTTAACGACATAATCGTTTAAAAGTTCATCAGGAAGATGTAGGTCAAAAAGCATGAGGGAATAGGAAGTGGATCGCTCATAATCAAAATTTCCAAATAAAGTGAATGAGCTTCCGAGATCCTGGGAGCTAAGGTCAGCGTCCAGAGGTAGAATAGCTGGTCCAGCTTTTTCCATAAACTCAAAGCGATCAAGATAGCCATCTCCATTCTGATCGTCTTGAAGATTTGGGCAATAGGAACCTGTATGTAAGTATTGAACAAACTTTCTATTGGGAGCATTTCGAAGAATTGAGTAAACCTTAAAATCATCTCCGTATTTATCAATTGCCGCTTGCCCTGTGACCGTTGTCGAAATTCTTGTATTCACTGGATTAAGAAAACCTTTATAGGAACCATCTTTGATCTCAAGCCCCGGCAATGATTCATTGACATCTTCGTTGATGTTTTTTCCGCAGGATGAAAGAAATATGAGAGAGCACAGTAAGAGTTTGATCATGATCAGGCAGAATACCTCCGTTTTCGAGCTAATATTTGGCCAGTGCTCCTGATCATAGCAATGGAATAAGCGCAAGATTTAGAAAATGATGGTTAAGATAAAGTTTAAGGATAATTAAATCGTTATTCTGTGGGTAAACTAAAGGTCAATATTTTTTAAATTGATTTTTTCAGTGATTATCATTAGAGGTTTTTACGTCTTGCCCATAGAAAAAAGCTTGATGGTAATAATATCAGAGAAAGAAAAGTAGACGTAACAAGTCCTCCAATAACGACTGTAGCTAATGGTCTTTGAACCTCAGCACCAAGACCTGTATTAAGGGCCATAGGTACAAAACCCATTCCTGCCACGAGTGCTGTCATTAACACAGGCCTTAAACGAGATAAAGTTCCCTCTCTTACTCTATTCAATAAATTACCTTGATGATTTTGCAGAAATACATTCATCAATACTAAGGAGTTTAAAAGGGCAATCCCAATGAGGGCAATAAAACCCACTCCAGCAGAGATGCTGAAATTTATACCGCGTATCCAGAGAGCAAAAACGCCACCGACTCCTGCGAAGGGTACAGATGAGAAAACGATCAAAGCAGGCCCCAAACCTTTAAAGACTCGCAAGAGAATAAAAAAGACTGCTAAGAGAGTCAAAGGTACAATAAACATCAATCTTGTGTTTGCTCTCTCCATGTTTTTGAACTGGCCACCCCATGAAGTTTCATAGCCAGGAAGGATACCAAGCTCTTTATCTATTTTTGTTTTCGCTTCCCCCACGAGACTTCCGATATCGCGTCCAGCGATATTGATGGAAACCGCCGAATAACGAATTCCCCAGCTCCTAGCAATAGTTGTAACTCTCTCTTTCTCACTAACGTTAACGACCTCACCCAAAGGTATTGTTCCACCTAAAGGCAGTTCAATGGGCAGTTTTTGAATGACCTTTGGATCATCTCGAAGTTTTTCATCCAGGTGAGTGACGATCGGAAAGCGGATATTGTTTTCAATAAAACTTCCAACCTCATGGCCAGCAAGAGAAAACTCAACGGCTTTGTTAACCTGATCAATAGTGATTCCATATGAAGCCAATTTGTGAAAATCAGGCTTGACCTCTAGAACTGGGCCTTGCCTTAAGGCGGTAAGAGGGTCCTGCTCTATGCTCTCGACTCCGGGAATATTTTCGAGGATAGTCTGGGCCTTTTCACCAAAATTAAAGAGTGTCATGAGGTCGGGTCCTCTGATGCGCAAACTTAAATCAGCTCGAGATCCTTCAAGCATCTCATTGAAGCGCATCGCAATTGGCTGAGTCGATGAAACTTCTGTCACTGGAAACTCCTTTTCAAGCTCAACCATAATAGCTTCAAGAAGCTTATCCTTGGATTCAAATCGCCAGTTACTACGATCCTTATCAAGTATGAGAAAAGTATCGGCGAGGTGAACTCCCATTGGGTCGGTAGCAGATTCCGGAGTTCCGAGACGAGCAAAGACTTCCTTGACCTCGGGGAATTTTTTTATGACTTCTTCCGCTTTGAGCTGTTCTCTGACAGAAGCATCAATACTGATCCGTGAGTTTCGAGTCAGTCCTATGACCGAGTCACCCTCATCCAGCTCAGGGATAAAATCAGAGCCCAAACGTTGTCCAATAACCAACGCCAAAAGAAGAAGAACTCCTGCCCCGATAAAAAAGGGCAATGGTCGATTAAGTGCTTGATCAAGAATTGGAACAAAAAGAGTCTTCACTTTTTTAAAAAACCAGGTTTCGTGATTTTGTTCATCTGAGGTTTTTAGAAACAATGAAGCCAGGACAGGCATAACAAAAACAGCTAAAACGAGTGACGCTCCGAGAGCAAGTAAAACGGTGATCGCCATGGGACGAAACATCTTCCCCTCAACACCTTCAAGAGTCAGGATGGGAAGATAAACTGCCATGATGAGGATAATCCCGGCCACAACCGGTCCTATGACTTCTTTCGCAGAAGCTTTAATGGACTCATCTCTGTCTCTAGCCGCCATAAGGGTCATTTGAGCAAGAATCGATTCAATGACTACAACGGAGCCATCCACCAGAAGACCAAAATCAATTGCCCCTAAACTCATGAGATTTCCTGTTATTCCCAGAAGATTCATTCCCCGGACCGCCACCATCATTGATAGAGGGATCGCCAGAGCGACAATGAGGGCCGCCCGGATGTTCCCAAGAAGAACGAGCAGGACCAAAATCACTAGGATTGCTCCTTCGATGAGAGATGTGCTGACGGTTTTTACTGTCGCATCAACAAGAAACTTTCTAGTGTAAAGTGGGATGAATTCAACGTCGGGAGGAAGTTTTAATTGTTTGAGAGCTTCTTCGATTCCCATCACGACCGCTCTTCCATTTGAGCCGATTCTCATGAGAACAGTCCCCAGTACGGCTTCCATACCAGAGTGAGTCGCTGCCCCCAGCCTGAGAGAATGCTCAATTCTCACATCGGCCACATCGGAAATAAGAATGGCCTTACCCATAGTCGTGACCCCCAAGGGGAGCTTGGAGATCTGTTCCACAGAATCGATTCCAGGATACGACCGAACAATGACTTGTTCATCGCGCGTCTGGATGTAGCCCCCTCCAGCCCCTACTCCCAGAGATTGCAGCCGACCCATGAGCTGGGTCAGGGTTAAGCCTGTAGACTCGAGTTTTTTTGGAAAAAAGTTTATGTGGATCTGCTTAACGAAACCGCCGTTAGAATCGATATCAGCGACACCGGATACACGCTTAAAGAGAGGCTTTACAATATAGTCCTGGATAGTCCTAAGTTCAGTCAACCTCTCCTTCTCCGCAAGACTAGCGAGTTGAGAGCCTTCCTTCGCTCTCAAAGTGTACATGTACACTTCCCCAAGACCCGTGGAGATTGGGGCGAGCTCAATCTCAGCTTCAGAGGGGAGAGAGACATTTCTAATACGCTCTGAAACTTGCTGTCTGGCCCAGTAAATATCTGTGCCATCTTCAAAAACGAGAGTTATCTGGGCCAACCCGAATTTGGAAATGGAGCGCATATCATGAAGCTTGGGTATTCCAGAAAATTCGATTTCCAAATTACTAGTGATCTGGAGCTCGATACTTTCGGGGTCCAAGGCTTTCGTCTTTACGTTCACCTGAACCTGGACGTTGGTAATGTCAGGGACTGCATCAACCGCAAGATCAGGAATCCCAAGGGCACACCAAAGAGAAACACCTAAAGTGATGAGAAGGACTGTCATCTTATTACGAAGAGAAATAGAAATGATGGATTCAAACATAATTAAATCTCAGGGCCAAGACCAATAAGGAGGTTAAGTTCGGAAAGGGCGCTCACATATTCAACTCGACTAAGATAAATTTGATCGATATTTTCATGAACTTGAGAGTCAATCTGGAGGAAAGTGAGGGCATCAATAAACCCTTTTTTGAAAAAATCTTCAGCGTCGTAAAATTTAGTCTCAATTCGTTTCAGATCTTTTAAGGGGAAAACTTCAATAGATTTTTTTCTCGACTCATAAAGAGCGTATTGATGATGAAGAAGGGCCTTTAAGTTATCTCTTTCTGCATGATGAAAGGCCTTCACTCTCATTTCCTCAGCACGCGCCTCTTGCACTGTATACTGTCCAAAATCGACAATCGGTATTACTAGTGATATCTGGCCATGGAAGAATTGGTTTGTCGGAGCGACGTTTTCCTGCCGGTAGTTTACTCCCAACAAGATATCCGGTCTTGCCTCAAGGCGCGCCTCTTCAATCTTATTGTGTGCCACTTTTTCCTGAAGCCTGAGACGCTTTTCGAGGAGTCCATCGGCGAAAGACTGTAGATAATGATTCTTTGGAAATGCCTTGGGAAGATTTTCCCAAGGAAAAATAATCTCTTCAAAGTTTGTATTACTTAAAATCTGAAGCTCCCATTTGATGGCTTCCTTCCTCGACAAAAAATCAATCATCCCTTTCTCAAGAAGATTTATCTGGGACTCGATGAGATCACGATCAACCTTTTGCTTGGGGGAAGCCTGAGGTCTCGACTTTAATGATTGTTCGATTAATGAAAAACGTCTCTTCCTTTCTAGATAATGGGATTCAAGTTCTTGAAGGGCGGCAAGCTCAGAACTTAAAACGAAAGAGCGATGTAAAACTTCAAGTTCAATTTGTGACTTTGAAAGTTCCACCATTTTTTGAAGAAACTCTTGGGTTTCGACCCTTACTTTGCGCTTTCCCGGCCAGGGAATGGGTTGATTTAGTGTCAGGTCTGAAACACTACCCGTCTGGCTTCCTGACTTGAGGGTTCCTGCCTGGTAAGTAAAGATAGGATTTGAAAAGACACGAGCCTGTTTCAAGGATGCTTGAGAGGCGAGAATCTGAAATCCTTGGGCCTGAATTTTAGGCGAATAAGCCCTGGTGCTCTTAATGATCTCTTGGACAGTTACCTTCTGAGCAAATAAAAATGAGGATAGAAAAAGAAGAAAAAAAATAGTCATTCATGAAATCTCTCAAATTCAAGAGACTTTTGCATGAGTAAATTTAAAGAATTTTAGAGTTTCAGTATTCAAACGTCCATTTAACGCTTTGATTTAGATAAAAAACGATGAAGCCGCAAATCTGTAAGCCCATAGCGCATAAATTCCACAAGAGCTTCCTTTTCATCTTGAGTTAATTGAAGAACGAGGGGCAGATCCTCTGGAAGATGAGATAGTCTTTCTTCATTGGTTGAATGGTCATGATCCTTCAAGGGACTGATGTAGTTCTTCAATTGTTCTATGATCCTAAAGCTCCCAAGACTTTTCTTGATGTCATCGTAATGCTCCACGACACCCTCAAGCGTCTTGATTGAGCCGTCATGAAAATAGGGAGCCGTTAATCCCACATTTCTTAATGGAGCAACCCGGAAGGCATATTTTGAGTCCTCATTCTGGTCCCATTCAAATCTTCCCAAGTCATCGCCGTTTTGCCTACCTGGCCCAATTTGCGCAGAACCGACACTATCAAAGTCCAAGGCGGAAAGGTGCTCACCCCGGTGACAGTCTCCGCACTTGCCTTTACTGAAGAAAACATCCATTCCAAGCTTTTGCTTCGGCGTTAAAGCTTCGAAGTTTCCTTGGAGATAATGATCATAGGGAGTGTCTGCAAAGAAGAAGTTCTTACCCTGAAACTCGGCCAGGGCCTCTCCGAAGTGGCCAATGTTAATCTTCTCCCCAGGATAGAGTTGTTCAAAAAGTTCTCTATACTCTGGCTCCTTTAGAATCTTGGATACGATCAAATCCCAAGCCTCGTAAGCGTCTTGAGCATCTGCGATTGGATTACTTCCCTTTTGGCCACGCATCTCAGCATGGTCAACCATCGGAAAGATCGCTTGTGCGGCCAGGGCGGATTTCAAGGTCTTAAGAATTTCTGGCATGAGTGGAAATGGTGTCCTCCACTCTCCAGTTTCTTTATTGAATTCCACACGACCATCCCAAAACATGACATGGATGTTGTGAAGATTAAACAAAGCAGGAGTGTTTCGTGCCAGAACTTGACCGGTTGCTTGGACTCTTAACATATTTCCGTCTTGAATTCCTTTAGCTCCCTCACCCAAAGACAAGGGCAAAGCATCATGAGTCATCACACGAGGGTGATGACAATCCATGCAAGAAATGTTGTTGTTACCGGAAATCTTTCGGTCTCTAAAAAGACGATGACCTAATTCAAAAAGCTTGGGATTTATTTTACTAGGCTTGGTGACAGGGATTAAGCTGAAATCCTTGATGTATCCACTGAGTCTTTCATCAATAGAGACTTGAGAAAAAACAGAAAAAGTTAAAAGAAAAAGAAGAACACTTGTCATGATACCAGCTTCATTAAGTTTTTAATTTGATATACCAAACAGAACTTTGACTGGCAATACAATGAGAAAATGTTACTTGAGTCCTCCCCCGGATAGCGCTTCGCGAAATCAACTTCTAGATGTGAGGGGCACTCTCCCAGTTTTTTTTTAACTGCTCCAGAATAATGGTGCTGAATCTCTAGATTGACCATTGAGATCCAAGGCTTGGGCCTTAGAAGAAAGGCTGCCTTCATTGAGGACGCGGGAGAGGATATTTAGTCGTTTGGTTCATTTCATCCTGGAAAAAAAGACTCATATCTTATTGATCTCAATCCAGGATGAGGCTGGTCAATTGGGAGACTTCTAAAATGAAATGTTTTTAACCATCATTCAAGTCGGTCAGTTAAAGGGTTTTTTATTACCCCTTTATGGTCCAACCAAGAGAGATTAAGAACTTATCAATTTCCTGGACTCTTCCAACTAACGCTTTTGTTTCAGAAGCAAGTTCTTTTAGAACATGAGCAGATTTCGCGGATTCATTAGCGACTTCTGAGACGCGTGAAATATTTTTGTTCACCTCACCTGTTCCTTTTGAAGCCTCCCGAGCTGAGCGGGAAATCTCATTGATAGCAGCGTTTTGCTCTTCTACGGCAACGGCAACACTGACGTTGATTTCTTTAAGTTTTTCGATAATGCTGGTAATTCCTTTGATCGAAGTTACAGCAGAAGCTGTTTCTCTCTGCACAGAGCTGATTTTTGAGTTGATTTCTTCAGTGGCCTTAGCAGTTTGTTTGGCGAGTTCCTTGACTTCATGTGCAACGACGGCAAAGCCCTTTCCGGCTTCCCCGGCCCGAGCGGCTTCGATAGTAGCGTTCAAGGCAAGAAGATTTGTCTGCTGTGCAATCGAGGCTATCACTTTCACCACCTGGCCAATTTCCTCAGAAGCTTTTGAAAGTTGATCAATATTTTTAGAACTATCGAGTGTCTGCTGGAAAGCCTCCTGTGCCATTCGGGAACCATCGTTTATACGTGTCGAGATTTCTCTCACCGAATGAGTCATCTCTTCTGTAGCAACCGCAACGGATTGAACCGAATGTGATGACTGAATAGAAGCAGATGCCACAACCTCTGACTGCCTGGATGTTTCTTCCGCGCCCGTTGAAACAGATTTAGATATCAGGAAGAGTTTTTCAGTTGTCTCGTCCATTCTCAAAGAGACTTGACCGATATCACTTGCAACCTTTATGTTGGCGGTCATGATCGACCAGGTGGTCATCGCCCCGATATATTCCCCACTTTCAGTTATAAGGAATGATTTTACTGAGGTTCAAATATGATTTTTATCAGTCACAATAGAAAGATAAAAAATATCATTTTTTACCGCAGCTTAAATCGCCTCTTGAGCACGTCATCGTAACCATAGTTTATAGTTATTTCTTGATTGGCGGGAATTTTTTTTATGGCCTTGATAATGAGATGAATTTTCCCCTCGTTAAAAAAAAATTCTGCATTGGGGTCATCGCTATGATTAAAAAGAGACCCATACCCCAGTGCGAGGGCGACTTTTCCAGTCGAATAATCATAGACATAACACTCAAGGCTATGGGGAAGTTCGGTTTTTTTGATGATAAGAAGCTCGCAAACCTCTATTACCATCCCTTTTCTGATACTTTCACTTGCATATACTCCTCTGCCTTTGAAGTTGCGTTTAATCACCAGTTTCATAAAAGTCTCCGAAGAAGTTTTTCACATTATAACAGATTGCAGAAGACCCAGAATACCTCCGATTATGTACTCCCTTACCCTAATGATCAAAGTCTAATATGATACGATTTATGCGTCAGATTTTCGGCAATCTCTGCAAAGTTAGATTTTATGGAATATTTATTATTCATCCATGGATGATGGTTGCAGGTTATCGTGAATTTCAAAAGGGTTGAATTAAAATCGGCTTAAAGCTCAACTTCTTTGATCATCATTTTATAAAGAAACATAGGAAGTCTTTCGATTTCGCTTGAGATCAAATCATCATCATGATTCGAAAAGCCTAAATGCACAAAAGAAATTCATGGATGGTCCAATCTGACACCCCGGAAATCGGCATAGGGCCTTGGGTTGTTTTGGGTACAAATCATTAAGAGGATAAAGGAATATTCCTAATATTTTCAACTTGTTCGATGGTAGATAGAAACTGAAATAAAGATGATTGTCTAAAAAATGAACGCCTCACCTGTAAAGATTTCACTAAATCTCCTTTCCTTAGATCAATTGAATTAAAAATAATGAATGAAAAACAATAATTTTGCCGTGATTTTTAGTACACTTATTACTCTTTCTTCAAGCGCTCATGCTCTTGAACTCCAGGTCGTCAAAAACTACAAGGAAGCTGCGTCTGTTGATATTTGGAAGAGGGCGAAGACTGATCAGGTGCCGCAGGCACTACTTGGGAATGTTTCAACGAGTCGTCCGACGAGCTCTTATTCAACACTATTTCCGAAAACGTTCTTTCAGGAACCCTTGTTTGCAGTCTGCCAAAAAAATTGTAATGATGCAGACCCCTTTAGGTTAAGAGATGGCGAAATTGATCAGCGGGACAAAAATAACTGGGACATGATCGAACAATCCAATGTATATTTTTGGCTCACAAAATTCTTAAGCTTTACCGAACAACAACTAAACTTTCGTCCGGAAAGGTTCTTGAAAGTTCTAACAAATAGAGAGGTTCGTGATGAGATTAAGGGAAGGAAAATTAAGAACAATGCTTTTTTTAATCCTCAAGACACAAGCCTGAGTTTTCTTCCCGCATCAAAGAATATTTTTTTTAAACTACTCGGTGGAAAAATTAACCGAAGTGGATTTGATCCCTCGGTCGTGATTCACGAGACCTCCCACTTTATTTTCGATCATCTTTTTCCTAATCCTATAAATGATGAAATAGGCGGTCTTAATGAGGGTTTTGCAGATTATTATGCGAACATCTTTTTAAATGAGCCCAAAATAGGTCTCGTCATGATGCAGGGGCAAGCAATGAGAGATTCTTCACAGAGCGTGGACAAGGCTGGAAAGATGAAAGTTTACGAACCAAAAATGGAAGTCCATGACCTAGGAGAGAGAATTACTTTCTCCCTTTGGCAATCGAGAGAACTCAGCCGAGATAAGGAGGAAATGGACAGGCTCGTGATGGATGCAGTCATCGATCTGAGAAATAACCCCTACAGCACTATTCATGACTTTAAACTCAAAATGCTGGAGCGTCTTCCTTTTGTGATTGACTCTCACGAAATGAGAAATGTTCAAACAATCTGGGACACCACAATCCCTGGGGAAGCAGTAAAAATATCGAATTTTGATTTTCTTAGTAAACCTCGAAGTGGAATGTCCCTGGGTTTTTCGACGACTCAAATCCTTCCTGAAAATGTGGCCCAGGACTACGGAGTGAAAACCGTAGAGAAGAAAAACTTCACCATCTTACAGATTGAAAAAATATCAGATTCACAAAGTGCTATTCTCATGTCAACGGACGGAAATCAAGGATCGAGATTTTTTTGGGTAGCAATTGATGACTCTAGAAATAATGTTCTCGGTATATTTGATGAAAAAAAGCAACTTATACAAGACGAAAAAGAACTTAAAGACATAAAATTTCTTGCTGACAACGCCAAAGGGGCCGTGGAAATTATAAATGATTTCACCACAAAGGTAAAAGCTTTCAATGAGCTTCTCCAGGGCAAAGGAGAATTCAATCTCGTCTACAAAGTTAAGGATCAGATCTTATCTCCTAGAGAGCTCACATTCAACGGATCAAGCGTCAGCGGAAATGTTCTAAGTCTCTCACTAAAAAGAAGACTCCTCACAGGAGTTCTCTTTGGAATGCCGGACATTGAGTCCGTGGATCTTTACCTTCTGGCCAATACGGACCTCGTGTTGCCCGATATCAAAGGAGAAAAGATCATTGGATATAAGATAAAATTTAGAACAGGAACATCAACCGAAGTGATCCTTAATCGCTACTCTAAAGATGAACCAAAGCTTTAAGATGACCTATTTATTGGAAAAAATTGATCCTATCCTGGAATGCGCCTTCGTTTCATCGGGCGCTTCCATCAAATCAATAGAAATTTATTTTTCTCTAAGGATTCTCTCTTATTTCAGTCACGAGCAACGTTATCCTGCCTGAGGAGACTATTTTATCATTCTGATTCTTTATTTCAACTTCCCAAACTTGAGTTGTTCTGCCGATGTGAACTGCTGACGAGCGAGCGGTCAGGACATCTCCGTGCCTAGCAATGGCCAGGTGGTTAGCAGAAACCTGAATCCCAAAAGCGTTTTGTCGTTTCGGATCAATATAGAGGTAAGAACTAATACTTCCGACAGTTTCGATAAGAACTAAAGACACTCCGCCATTCATCACGTTACCGGGCCTTAAGTGCCGTTGATCAACCTTTAATTGCCCTACGATAAATGATTTTCCCGCCTCAATGATATCAATCCCAAAAGTTTCAGGGAGCTGCCCTTTAATTGAAACATCGCGGATAAACTCAAGATTATTTTTTCTGTCCATGAGACTATTTAAAGTCTACTTTCTTGAACGTACCATCCCAGCTTAAAAAAGAAACACCTGGAGACAAGGCAATAACTTTACACTGTTTTCTATTTGCTATAACCAGAGGACTTTGCTCATTGCCTTTTAGCTCGATCGGATAAGATTCATACTTCACGGGCTTTATGCTAGTTCTAATAGAGAGCTTAAAGTTGAAGGAGTTATTTGTCTTAAAACTTGAACCCTTCTCGAAAATAATAGATTCTCCTGGCTTCTTGTCATTTTCATAGGCAATCTTTTTACCTTGCTCGATTTCATCAAAAGTCCTCTGAATGACAGTTAAACCATTTTTATTTCGGTAGGTAAACTTCAGAATTTTTGGTTCTCCGTTTTCATAGAAAACTGAAAGCTTTCCTTCTCCATCAAGTTCTACTTTGAATTTTGTAATATCTTTGTAAAGACCTGAACTGATCTTGCCTAAGTCCTTCGTAAGGTTCGTTACATTAGAAGGAATTACGTCATTAACGACACATGATTCATTTGCATGAGCTAAAATCAAAGGTAGAGATAAAGTGAATATCATCATAAATAGGTTTGACTTCATGTGCTACCCATCGGTCAACCGACTCAAAAGCTTTAGTTTTTAAGAAAAAAAAAGAAAAAATCAGTTAAAAATTAAAGTTAATTTGAGTTTTCGCTTCTTTAAAATTGGCCTCTTATAAGAGGAACCTTTTTATGGAGGTTGTATGATCGAATCAAAAAAAGTTCTGAGTCATGCCGAGGAAAAGGAACAATGTGATCGTGATTACCATGACCATAACCTCTCGGATCTTCAAAGTTTAGAGGAGGTCCTATTCGAAGCTGTCGAAATTATGGAAGAATCCCAGATCCCTTACGCCCTGATTGGCGGTTTCGCCGTCAAGAGCCTGGGAAGGCCAAGAATAACACATGATATCGACTTTTTTGTCCGACCAGATGATGCAGAAAGAACTCTGGGAGCCTTAGAAACAAAAGGATTTACCTCGCAAAAGCGCGACCCTTTCTGGCTCTTTAAGGCCTGGAAGAAAAATATTCTCGTTGATGTCATTTTTAAGTCTAGTGGTGATATTTATTTCGATGAAGAAGTCCAAGGCCACGTAAGAAGAACTCTATTTCTAGGTAAATACTTAAACGCTATTAGCCCTGAAGATTTCCTCGTTATTAAGGCCGCCGCCCATCAAGAACAAAATCCACATCATTGGCATGATGCCCTAGCCGTTCTTAAACAGGGGAATCTCGATTGGGAATATCTCTTAAAACGCGCAAAACATTCTCCTCGAAGAGTCCTGGCCCTCCTTATATACGGCCAATCCAACGACATCGCTGTACCAAACGATGTTATAAAAAAACTCTACCGGTCAGTATTTGAAGCCCCCTCATATGTACCGGAGCTCGTCATTCACCCCTATCGACATCATGCCAATGAGATCACCTCCCCCCATACTCACTCCCTTTCTTTTGAAGCTCCTAGTGTCTATACGAAGGGAAAAATCATGGACGCCCTAACGACGGATGAACGGATAGCCGAACACGACATTAAGGTCTATGTCGACGATCGTCAGATTGTGGTCAAGGGAGAAGTTTTCACAGAAGAACAGAAGAGTGCGTTGAATGAGGTTATCCGGAAAATTGCTCCTGACTTTGACTTTAGAAACCAGGTCGAAGTGAGAGTTTTAAGGGGACCTGAAGGAAGTGAGGCAATCACATGATTAGGATCGCCGCCACCGGGGATGTGCACTTCGATCGAAAATCTAACAACCGACTGAGTCAGCACTTCGATGGTCTTGAAGACAGAGCTGATTTATTTCTTTTGGCGGGAGACCTTACCCAAACTGGTCATCCTGAAGAAGTGAGAGTCCTCGCCGAAGATTTGAAAAAATGTCCCATACCGAAGATTGCGGTGTTAGGAAATCATGACTACCATGTCGATCAGGTTGATGTCGTAATCCGTATACTATCTGAAGTTGGCGTCACTGTTCTGGAGGGAAACTCAATAATCCTAGACATTAATAGAAAGAAGGTGGGCATTGCTGGAGCAAAAGGTTTCGGAGGCGGTTTCGTAGGGGCCTGCGGGTCAGATTTTGGAGAGCAGGAAATGAAGGCATTTGTGCGTCACTCGAGAAGTCATGCGCGGGTTCTGGAGAACGCGATTAAAGAAATGGATGCTGATTACAAGATAGCCCTCCTTCACTATTCCCCTACGGCCCAAACTTTAATTGGAGAAAAAAAAGAAATTTATCCATTTTTAGGAAGCTACTTTCTGGCGGAAGCAGTTGACTATGGGATGGCGGATATATGTTTTCATGGTCATGCTCATGCCGGAGTGGAGAGAGGAGAAACTCCCGGAGGATGTCCGGTAAGAAATGTCGCTCAACCAGTCATCAGACACGCCTTTAATATCTACAGTCTTGAAAAAAAGATTTCACTTTAAGAGTATGGAAGTTCAAGAATATCTTTTTGGCCAAGACAAAAAGAGAGAAGTGAAGTTGAACTGTAGCGGAAGCCCTTGAAAAGAATCTGTGGTCGATCCCCTGTGAGGGCCCCTCCCATCGTAAAAAAAAGGGGAAGAAGATTCGCAGAGCTTGGATGAGCAAACTCTCCAAAAGGAGAAGAGAGTCGGTAGTCCAGGATATTTTCGATTTTTGCCTTTAGAATATTGTCCGACAACCAATCATCAAATGCTTTTATCTTCTCATTAACTGCTCCATCTCGTGCATGCCAGATTAACTTTGAAGGATTGAAAGCGGCCATACCACTCCCTAAAAGAAGGATACCTCGGTCTCTTAGTGTCGAGAGAGCGTGACCGAGCTTCATGATGAGTCGGAGATCTTCATAAAGAGGAAGAGAAAGCTGAACGACCGGTAGATCGGCTTCCGGTCGAATCAAACGAAGAGGCATCCAGACACCATGATCGAAACCGTAGTTTGGATTTTCCAAGAAAGGGAATCCATTCTTTTGTAAAAGAGAGGTCACCATCATCTGCAGCTCAGCTGAATAAGGTGTGGAGTAAGAAAGACTGTAGAGATCTTTTTGATAACCATGGAAATTGTATTGGATAAAAGGCCGTGAATTAGAGGTCACTTGAACAGGTCCAGGACAAACCCAATGAGAGGAAACGGCGACGATTCCTTTGAGCTGAATGTTTCTCCCAAAATTTACCAGGGCAGTATTATAAGGATCATCCATAAGCGCCATCGAGGGCAGGCCATGACTGATAAAAGTGGAAGGAGTGTTGCGCTGCATTTAACAGATTATAACACATTAAAATTGCACTACTCATATATTAGCTAGTCTAATAACACGTATTAGATCTACTTGACCTATTCCACCTCCTTTTGATATTTTGCGTTTATCTTCAGTAAAGGGATTTAAACATGAGATTTTTCTTTTTAACTTTATTGCTTTCGCTCTCTGTTAACGCAAAAGATGTCATTTTCAAAGCCGACTACCCCACAGGTCCTGAAAACAAGCTCACCCCTGGCTCACTTTGTGATCGTCCTGATCAATACCGCTACCCGGAGCACATTGCTTACTGTAATCGGGATGTCGACAGTCATTTAAAAAAAGAAGTCTTCGAAGAATACCGACAAGATGGTTATCGATTAGATCCAAAGGATCGAGCGAACTATAAGATTGATCATTTGATTCCTCTCTGTGCCGGTGGTAGTAATCACGAGGACAATCTTTGGCCTCAGCACGTCTCCATTTTTACTCAAACAGATCCCCTAGAGGGCCTGGGCTGTGAAAAATTAAAAAAAGGCCGAATCAAGCAGGCCCAGCTCATTAAACTAATCCTTGAAGCAAAAAAGGATCTCCATCTAGTGAAGAAAAATCTGATCTATCTCTCGAACCTATGAAGGGGCCTTAGGCCTCTTAAAAAAATTCTCTAATGTGTTTTATGGAATTGCTCCTTCTCCGTTGAACCGGCATAGGCCAGAGTTGATGAAGTTCCACCTGAAATAATGTTTCCGATAAGGTCAAAGTAATTAGTACCGACTTCGTGTTGATGTTTGGTGGCAGTATATCCAATTCTTTCTGATTGGAACTCTCTTTCTTGGAGATCTGAATAAGCTGACATTCCACGCTCTCGATAGTCATTGGCCAGCATAAACATGGAGTAGTTTAAAGCATGAAAGCCTGCCAGAGTTACAAATTGAAATTTGTACCCCATTGCACCAAGCTCGGTTTGGAATTTTGAAATCTCCTCATCAGAAAGGTTCTTTTTCCAGTTGAACGAGGGAGAGCAGTTATAGGCAAGAAGCTTTTCGGGGAATTTTTTTCTTATCGCCTCTGCAAAGATTCTCGCCTCTTTAATGTCAGGCCGGGATGTTTCACACCAGACCAGATCAGCATAGGGAGCATAAGAAAGACCTCTGGAAATCGCCGTTTCAATACCGGATCTCATTTTATAAAAACCTTCCGAAGTTCTTTCTCCAGTTAAAAATTCTCTGTCTCTCTCATCTACGTCTGAAGTCAAAAGTTGCGCCCCATGTGCATCGGTGCGAGCGATCAGAATCATTGGTACATTCAGAACGTCAGCGGCGAGCCGAGCAGCGGTGAGAGTTCTGATAAAATGAGAGGTGGGAACCAAAACCTTTCCACCCAGATGACCACATTTTTTCTCCGACGCCAATTGATCTTCAAAATGAACTCCTGAAGCTCCGGCCTCAATAAGACTCTTCATCAGTTCATACACATTCAGTGGTCCGCCAAAGCCAGCTTCGGCATCGGCGATAATCGGTGCCATCCAGTTTCTGGACACTTTTCCTTCAGAGTATTCGATTTGATCAGCACGCAAGAGAGAGCGATTTATTCTTCGGACAACGTTAGGCACAGAGTTTGATGGATAGAGGCTTTGATCTGGATAAGTTTCACCAGCGAGGTTTGCGTCTGCCGCGACCTGCCAGCCCGAAAGATAAATGGCAAGAAGGCCGGCCCGGACTTGTTGCACGGCCTGGTTTCCAGTGAGGGCCCCGAGGGCGTGGACATATTCATTTTGAAGGAGGAGTTGCCACAAACGTTTTGAACCAATAAGTGCAATCGAGTGCTCCAACTCAATAGAGCCTTTGAGCTTTAAAACGTCCTCTGGAGCATAGTCTCTTCTTATCTTATTCCATCGGGGATCAAAGTCCCAATAGTGCCTTAACTCACGGGCCTTCACGTCAAACTTGTCCATGATATCTCCTCCCTCATTCATTTTAGACTTCTTTATTCTCAAAGGTCAGAAAGTCTTGCAATTCATCGGCCGTATATACTGCCAATGCTTCATCCCTTGCTTTTTTAAATTCTACTTCCAGAAAAGAGTGAGGCTCTTGCTGATATTCGTGGAGAAGGCGCTCAAACTCTTCATTAAAGACTTCAGCGATAAGCTGTTTACTGACCCGAGTCCCGTCATCAAGAATGACTCCTCGCTTAAGCCATTGCCAGGTCTGTGCACGGGAAATCTCCAGCGTTGCTAAATCTTCCATCAAGTTATCGAGAGCTATACATCCGAGATCTATTTGCCATCCGTACATATAGGCAATACCAACTCTGATGTTCGTTCGTAGACCCTTAATCGTGTAGGGCCCCGACCCCTTAGGCATAATATCAGGATACTTATCGATATTAAGTTTCACTTGAAGTTGGTTATCAAAAGACATCGCTTTTAAGGCGGTCCCGATAAAATATGGATGTGAGACCCAACAACCATCATGTCCCATCCGCGCCTCGCGGGATTTATCATCCAGTACTTTTTTGGTCTGAGCCTCTCTTTCAGCACTGGTTTTGCCAGGAGTGAAGGCGGCCATTCCCCCCAGAGCAAAGGCTCCTCGGTCGTGACAGATTTTTATGACTCTTTTGGCGTAGTTTTCCATCCAAGGTTTTTCCATCGTTATGGAACCTCGATCAGCAAGCACGCGGTCTGGATGGTTTTTAAGAACTTTAATATCACTAAAAATTTTGTCCCATCTTCCGACGTTGAGCCCCGCCGCATGTAGGCGAATCTCGTAAAGAATTTCTTCCACTTGAAAGGTTGCTGGAAGTGTTTCAATGAGAAAAGTTACCCGAAGGGTTGGACTGGGTAATCCCATCAAGTGTTCAAGCTCTTTAAATAGATCGCTCCACCACCTTGCCTCGAGATAATGTTCACATTTAGGAATGTAGTATTTAGGACAGAGGCCTTGCTGGATATAGACTCTGGCGGTGTGATAAAAAGTAACAACGAGATCGAAGAGTCCTGCTGATATCTTTTCTCCATTAATTTTCATATTAGATTCGTCAAGGTGAAGTCCCCTAACCCGAATCATGACATATGCTTTGTCGTTTGGGTTTAAATTATAGTTTTTCTGCTCTGAAAAATATGTGAGGTGACCCGAAACCGCTCCGATTACATTTTTAAATCCATCCAGAACATTTCTAAAACTCGGCTTCATAGAATCTTCGAAGTCCAGCATCGCCATATCCGCTCGATGACCACTGTCATTTCTGCTGAGCATGTTAATCACCATCTTGGTGGAATTTACGGGCCCAGTTATTTCTACTCGCCTCCTCTGTAGCACTTGAGGAATAGGAGAAACCCTCCAGTCTCCCTCTACTGCAGGTGAATTAGAAGAAAGATAGGAAGGAAGTTCACCCGCATCGTAACGAGCTTGTCTCTCTCGTCGGTCTTTCAGTAGCCCTAAACGTCTGAGATGAAACTTTTGATGAAGCTCCTTAAGAAGGGAGAGGAGGTTGTTCGGAAATAGTTCATGGTATTCACTCTTCCAGAGGGTTTCGGGAAAAGTGACACCGGGATGAATCTCTATTTGTGACATAGATGCCTCCGGGTTGTATTAATGGTCGGAATCATCTTGGAGTCAAGTTGCACGCGCTCTTACAAATGCAATCGGAGCTTTATGAACTCCTCCAAAGTCTTTCTAGCTCTACTTTAAGCATTTGCACAAAATAGGTTTGATTTGAAAATTTAGATATTCTTTTCGAACGACGTTATAACTTTTATTTAAAATTTTGTGAGCGACTTCGCTTAAAAAATTAAAAGGTAGGTAGGTCTTTTGAAGCCTTATCAGCAGAATTCAAACGTTGACCGTGTACTGAGATCATCGGTATCCCCTCATAAAGATGTCACTTTTTAGACAAGATCTCTTGCCAGTCTGATTCCTCCAAATTGCCATCTCATGTGGGGATAATAGAAATTCCGGTAGGTCGGTCGATAATGAGTCTTGGGAGTGTTACAGCTACCTCCTCGCATCACGAACTGGTTAACCATAAACCTCTCATTGTACTCACCCAGCCCTCGCTGATACTTTTCGTACCGGGGATAAGGTAAGTAAGCACTCAGAGTCCACTCCCAGAGCGTTCCATGAATCTGCGAGAATTGGTGATGATCATTCTGTGGGGGATTGGGCCCATACTGTCTGTCCTCTAGAAAAGACCCTTCAATCTGCTCTGCTTTTGCAGCTGTTTCCCACTCGAATTCAGTTGGTAACCTTGCTCCTTTCCATTTAGCAAAAGCACTTGCCTCGTAGAAACTAACGTGAGAAACGGGAGTGGTCAGGTCCAAAGGAATCATACCGGAGAGGGTGTACACCCACCATTTATTTCCATCTCTTTCCCAGTAAAGAGGAGCTGACCAATTTTCCCTTTTCTTCAGTTCCCAACCATCGGCGTGCCAAAGAAGTGAGTTGTCGTATCCTCCCTGCTCAATGAAGGAGGCATATTCATCATTCGAAACAAGATGGGATGATAACATGCAGGATTCAATCCATTGGTTATGGACATCCATTTCATTATCAAAAGCAAAATCTGTCGATTTCTTGGAAACTCCAATCTGAGAAAGCCCTGAGGGAATGTTATGCCAACTCCTTTCCATTGTCTGATAAACACTGACCGTATGCTCCCCGGTGAATTTCGGTTTTAAAGGGTTTTCATAAAAGTTTCTTTTAATATCCATCAATAGTAACTCCTGATGCTGTTGCTCATGATGGATCCCCAGTTCAAATGCGTCGAAGATTTCCGAAAAAGCTTTTTCTGTCAAAGTATGCAATTTATCAACCACCCTATTTGTAATCACTCTGCGGTACTGATAGATTTCCTTGGTAGAAGGTCTTGAAAGCACGTTTCTTTTATCTTTCTCGATGAACAAACCGACTCGCCGGTAATAGGAATTAAAGAGTAAAGAAAACTCCGAGCGATAAGGCTCATATTTTCTATCGAGTCGCTTTAAGATAAAGTGTTCAAAAAACCATGTCGTATGAGCGAGGTGCCACTTTGGTGGACTCGTATCTTGAGTTACTGAAAGAAGGTAGTCCTCATCCTGAAGTGGACGACAGAGCTCTTCAGTAGTCCTTCTGACAGTTTGAAACCAATTCAGTGTTGAGTCCAGCTCCGAGTAATAATCTCTCGTGTATGCCATTTATAACTCCATTTCAGTGCGTTTCTCAAAATTCGATTGACGATTCCTATCGATAGGGTGGTTTAAGTCTGATCGCTTTAGCTTTATATCTTTAATATCGTCTCCTGAATTGACTCGATAACTTTCTTTTACGATCCCCGTGCTTCGTTGTTTTGTCGTCATCAAAGCAGAAACAAGAAAAGAAAAACCAAGAAAAAGGTGAACCGCATGATCAGCAGTTCCGAGTTCAAGGGCGCTCGGAATGATCCGCAGAAGATTCTCATCTGCCTCCATATCACCACCCCCCGGATAACCCGGTCTACCAAAGATAAAGCCCATAAGACCTAAAAAAACATAAACCAGACCAAAGGCAAGACTGAAGACAAAGGCCTTACGCGGATTATCTACATAACCACAATAGAGGGCAAGAGAGCCGGATAATAGATGAATGACATTGTGAAGAAGACTCAAGTGCATGTTCATAAGGCCGGGAATGAAGATGCCGCCCAATCCGGCGAGTATAAAAAAGACTCCTAGGATGATGCAGGCTTTTTGCGCGGCAGTCCGATTAATTGCCAAATGAGATCGCCCGTGGATTGTTGTCGCCATAAAAACCCTCCTTGGTTTAACTAAAGACTTTCACTAATTAAGCAAAGGCCAGGCCAAGAGGATTAAAAAAGAATTATCCTCTAAACTACCGTGGAACGGTACAGCTTCAATTAACGCTGAGGTGCTTTGCCCCTGTTGTAATCAAGTCTATTCTCATCAAGCTCTTGGGAGCCAGAACTTAAAATTATTAATGGAGGTTAAGATGAAGGCCCAAAAGATCGTTGTTGCTGTTCCCCTTGAAGAGAATCTTTTGGATTCTTTGCATAAATGGGGACGAGAATTCGACTTTTCTGAAATCTCAGAAATGCGCTTCATTCACATTGTAAAAAAGAATGTCACTCCATTGGAGTTTGGATTGATGGAGTCTCCAGATGATACGACCTTCCGAGAAATGGTGCCAACCCTGGAAAAATTTCTGAAAGAAGAGGCAAAAAAAATTGTTCCTTCCGATTATAAAGGTAACATCTCTTATCATGTGACCAATAACTATCATCCGGAAAAAGAAGTGATTGAACTTCTCCTTGATTTCCATGCTGATCTTATTGTCGTCGCCACCAGAGGACATCATGGTTTCGAAAGTCTTTTTCATAGTTCCTTTACTGACCACATGGTGAAGCACGCTCCTTGTGATGTGTTTGTGATTAGACCTAAGCCTCAGGAATCAAGTAGTATAAGCAGGGAGCTCTAGTGCACTGCATTTTCTCGACAAACTGTTGGTTTTTCCACACAATACTAGCACTTACCTAAAACTTGCTCTGTGGAGAATCTTATGGCCAAAATCAAAGTCCAAAATCCTGTGGTTGAATTAGACGGTGATGAAATGACCCGAATCATCTGGTCATTCATTAAAGAAAAACTCATCGTGCCTTACATCGACGTAGACATCAAGTACTTTGATCTGGGAATGGAAAATCGCGATAAGAGTGATGACAGGGTTACCGTAGAAGCAGCAGAAGCAATCAAGAAATACAACGTTGGTATAAAATGCGCCACCATTACTCCCGATGAAAAAAGAGTGGAGGAATTTAAACTCAAACAGATGTGGAAGTCTCCCAACGGAACTATCCGCAATATTCTTGATGGCACTGTTTTTCGTGAACCGATCATCATTAAAAACATTCCTCGGCTTGTCCCTGGATGGACTCAGCCGATTGTCATCGGCCGACATGCTTTCGGCGATCAGTACCGTGCTACGGATACAGTTATTCCCGGAAAAGGCACTCTCAAGATGACCTTTTCTGGTGAGGATGGGAAAACCCAGGAATGGGAAGTTTATAACTTCAAAGGTCCAGGGGTAGCTCTTTCTATGTACAACACAGAAGAGTCAATTAGAGGATTTGCTGAATCTTGTTTCAATATGGCGCTCGTTAAAGGCTGGCCTCTGTATCTTTCAACCAAGAACACGATCCTTAAAAAATATGATGGTCGCTTCAAGGATATTTTTGCTGAAATCTATGAAAAAGATTACAAAAAGAAATTTGAGGCGAAGGGCATCGTTTATGAACATCGTCTCATCGATGACATGGTCGCTGCTTGCATGAAGTGGTCTGGCGGTTTCGTATGGGCCTGCAAAAACTATGACGGTGATGTTCAGTCGGACACAGTGGCCCAAGGCTTTGGCTCCCTTGGTCTCATGACATCAGTTCTCCTTACCCCTGATGGTAAAACTCTGGAAGCCGAAGCAGCTCATGGCACTGTGACTCGCCACTACCGCCTCCATCAGCAAGGAAAACCTACGTCTACGAACCCGATCGCCTCTATCTTTGCCTGGACCAGAGGTCTTGCTCACCGAGGTAAATTAGACGGAAATAAAGAACTTGTTCATTTCTGTGAAACTCTTGAAGAAGTTTGTATTAAAACAGTTGAAGAAGGAAAAATGACCAAGGATCTCGCAGCTTGTATTCACGGTGATAAAGTGTCATCGGACAAATACCTCACGACAGAAGCTTTTCTTGAGGCAATCAATTCTAATCTTCAAAAGAAACTTGTTAAGTAATTAATTATATTTTTACGTCCCCTGCCTAGGCGGGGGACTTTTCTTAGAAAAATTAAACGATTTTTATTAAACGTCTGATTTCTTGTTCATCAGGAAACTTCAAGTGAAGAAGAACTAATTTCTCCCGTCCCCTCCCCAATGAAGTCTTCATTTTATGGACTCTAAAACCTTGCTCTTCTTTCATGCTATTAATCAGTCGCCAGAGCTGATGTTCTGTCCCTTCAAATTGAAGGGAATGAATCTTATTTGTGAGGTACTGAAAAAATATCTGTCCATCTTCATGGCCTAAGGGTATCAAGGCGGTTCCTACCCGAGGATTTACCACCCTTAAAGTCGGTCTTTTTTTTAAAAGAGAATATCGCTCAAAGAGCTTCTTAAGCCTCATCCATTAAATCCCCTGAAGTTTATACAAGCTTAATAAGTGAAGCTTGGGACATTTGCCAGACTGTGTGTAATATTGACTTATATGCCAAGCTTCTTAAATAAAATTCGAGAATTCGAAACCTTCGCCGCGATTGACCTGGGCTCCAATGCCTTGAGAGCAATCATTGCTCGGAAATACGGCAAAACTGTTGAAATCATAAAGAGTTTTCGAGAACCGCTGAGGCTCGGAGAAGATGTATTCAAGGCGGGTGAAATTACTGCGGAGAAAATGGATAGGACCGAAGAAGCTTTCATTAAGCTTTTTCATATTTTTACTGAGTACAACGTAACTGATATTCGTGCTCTTGCGACCTCGGCCATGCGGGATGCGAGAAATGGGCCTCTCCTGGCTCGAAGGATCGCTCAATCGACCGGTATAGAAATCGAAACGATACAAGGTCACGAAGAGGCTCAGGTTATTTTTTCGGCAGTAACTAGCTTGATACCTCTTCGAAAAAAAACGGCCCTTATGATGGATATCGGAGGAGGGAGCACAGAGCTCATTCTGGTTAAGAATGAACATATCCTTGGGGTTGAGAGTTTCAACGTAGGTACGGTAAGACTTCTCAATCTTCCTCAGGATAAGCTCGAGCAGCAAATCAATCATCAAATTGAGGGAATGCTTAGGTTTATTAAATCTCACGCAAAGCTAAAAGAGATCGATCTCTTTATCGGTACTGGAGGTAATCTTCGACGAATTGGAAAAATTCGAAAAAAAATCCTTGGAAAATCTACTTCTGATATTGCTCTTTTTGAAGAGATCCATCACATGGAAGAGGCAATCCTTTCCATGAGCTATGTCGATCGGATTAGAAGATTGGAGCTTGATCAGAACCGTGCCGACGTCATTCTACCTGCTATCATGCTCACCCATCATCTGATGAATCGTTTAAAGCAGGCAAAAATTCATTTACCTAAAATCGGATTAAAAGAAGGGATCATCTTAACAATGTTGCCAGAAGCCCCTAAGACTCTCATTCTCCGAGACTAGCCCTCGGCGACAGTCTTTAAGATTTTGGGCTGAATCAGTAATTCCATCTTAAAGCCCTTCCACATGCCACCTTCCAATATGCAGATACCACCCTTTTTTAGATTCATAAAATCATGCTCGGGATGCAAAGCAAGAAGTGCAGCAATAACTTTTGTTAAATGCGGATCGTGGCCGACAAAAGCATAGTGGCCATCGGTCGGAAGAAATGAAATGTACTCCACCAGGTGCCTAGGATCATCCAGTATATCCAGATCGGCCATCATTTCGAGATCTGAGTCTTGATAATAGGCCCAGAAAAGCTCCGCTGTCTGTAAAGCCCTTGCCAGTGGCGATGAGAAAATAACATCAACTGAAGGTTGAACTTTTTTGAATATCCGGAATGTCTTATGAAGTCGCTTGATTCCTTCAATCGTAAGTTCTCGCTCAAAATCCTTGTCCTGCTCAATTGAGTAATGACCTTCGGAAAGTCCGTGACGTAAAAAGATGAGTCTCATGAAAGCGCCTTCTCTCTCTGAATTGTTTTCTGCATGAGCACTTCATGGGTTCCGCGCTCAGTTTCACCTTCTATCATTTGACGTTGAACGTAAGTACCATCGGGCCGCAAAAACCACGCCTGGCGATTATCGCCAAGAAGAATCTCCATAAATTCCCATAATTTTTCACGAAGCTTCGGATCAAGAATAGGAGTGATGAGTTCAACTCTGTTATGAAGGTTCCTGTGCATCCAGTCTGCAGAGCCAATGTAGTAGTCACCGTCGATAGAGTTATCACTCCCATTTGCAAAATAAAATACTCGCGAGTGCTCCAAAAATCTTCCGATGACGGATATAACCTGTATATTCTCGGAGAGTCCCTTCACCCCAGGCTTTAAAGAACAAAATCCTCTTACAAAAAGCGAGATTTGCACTCCCGCACGGCTCGCCTCATAAAGGGCTTCCGAGATGACTTCGTCTTCCATGGCGTTCATCTTAGCAATAATTCTTGCCGGCTTTCCAGCTTTCTTATTTTTGATCTCTTGCTGAATCTTATAAATAAAAGTTGACTTCATGTTTATCGGGGCGACCAGGAGAACCTGATAGTCGGTCTTCAGTGAGCTACCGGTTAAGTAATTAAAAACTTCAACGACTTCATCGCAAATTTTTTTATTACAAGTCAGTAGTCCTAGATCGGTATAAAGGTTCGAGGTCTGCGAATGGTAGTTGCCAGTGCCTATGTGGGCATAGCTCATGATCTCTCCATCAGCTTCCTGCCGGATGATCAATGCCGTCTTAGTATGAGTCTTGAGACCCAAAATCCCATAAACCACATGGACGCCGGCATCTTCTAACTTCTGCGCCCAGACGATGTTTCTTTGCTCATCGAATCGCGCCTTAAGCTCTACCAGACAGACGACTTGCTTCCCTTTTTCGGCTGCCTTGATTAGGTTTTTAATAAAAGGAGAATTGTCTCCAGTGCGATAAAGTGTCATCTTAATCGTAAGGACATTTGGATCATCGGCGGCAGTAGCGATGAACTTTTCAACTGTTCCCGAAAAACTATCATATGGATGATGAAGAAGGATATCCCCCTGACGAATAAGATTATAGATATTGGTATTTTCAAAAAAAGGTTTGGGAATAACCGGAGACCAGGGTTTAAACTTAAGTTTCGGAAGATCAAGATCCAATACAGCCTTTAAGATTCCAAAGTCTATGGGAAAGTCCATGAGATAGATATCCTCATCCTCAATTTCTAAGGAATCTTTAAGAAAGTTCATAATATTCATATCAGTGTCTCGATGAATTTCCAGGCGCACGCAATCCGCGAGCCGTCTTTCCTTAATTCCTTCTTCCACAAGAATTAATAAGTCCTGGGCCTCATCTTCACGGTGATCAACATCGGCGTTTCGAGAAACCCGAAAAGGAACGGTATGCTGAATCTCCATGCCAGGATAAAGGACATTAAGATTCGAGCGCACCAGAGTCACGGTCGTCACAAATCGGAACTTCTTCTCACCATCGACCTTCGGGAGCTGAATCAGTCCAGGAATAACCTGCGGAATTTTTACTCGCGAAAAAAGGATTGTATCGGTTTGAGGATTTCTTAGAATAATTCCTAATGAGTATGAAAGATTTGAAATGAAGGGGAATGGGTGGCCTGGGTCTACTGAAAGTGGCGTCAGAACAGGGAAGATCTTCCGCTTAAAATACTGATTCACAAAATCCTGATCTTCTGAAAGAAGATCCTCAAAATCATAAATATAAATATCTTCTCGCTGGAGCTCAGCCACTAGTCCAAGATATATGCTTCGCTGAGTTTCAAGGTCCTCATTAATGTGCTTTTTAATATTCATCAACTGTTCTTGAGTTGTCTGGCCATCAATGGATCGGTGGGTGAAACCAGAGATAATTTGATGCTTAAGATATCCCACCCTCTTCATAATAAATTCATCGAGGTTAGAGGAAAAGATAATCAAAAATCTTAACCGTTCAAGAAGGGGATATCTTTTATCTGCAGCTTCCATCAGTACGCGCCGGTTGAAGTGTAACCACGAGATATCACGATTAAGAAAGTGAGTAGGATCAACGTTAAAATTAATTTTTTTTGGTTGTCGCGAAGAGTTTCTACGTTTTCTCATGATGTTCCTGGAGAAAGCCTTTAATAGTCTTCAACTAGTTTAATAGAACTGGGCCAGCCTCGATAGGGGGAAGAGGGCCGCCGAAGTTACATCCCTTGATACCGGACGAATCCTGTCGAGATAGAAGTGAGACCTGCTGCCTGTCTAAAGTATAGACACATCTCGTGGCCTGTGTGTAAGAACTAATCACCCCCTTTATCTGCCCCTTCTCTAAGCTTTCGTTATAAATGAAATCGGTGAAGACAACTTCTGGCATCGATATTGTAAAGCTATAAATTAATTTAAAAATCCTTAGGAGGGATTATGAAACGTTATAAAGCTCACTTCATAACTGTTCTTGGGATCCTATCATTTCTTTCAGTGCCAACAACTCCAGTTGCCGGTATTAATAGACATATTGCCTCAGTAATGGAGGAAAATGCAACCTTCCCCCGCTATGAGGCTTTTGCCCTGAAGATTAAACCTGAATCTATTCAGGAAGAAAAGGATCTTACTGAGGAGCAGTTTCAACTAAAAATTAGTGAGCTCAAAGAGGTGCTAGAGAAATCTCGGAAAGAATTCAAACAAAATGAAAGTGACGAGAAAATAGTTAAAGCGCACCGTCAGGAATTAGAGACACTGGTAGCGAGGATTTTTATCCTCGAAGCGTATGAAAAAGAATTACAGATAAAAGAATCTAATCTTCTTCCTCACAAGGAAGTGATGGAATCTTTGCTAAAAGATCTTGATGCCAGCGAAGCCCGTCTGGCAAGGAAAGATGAACCAAAGGCTCAAGTGGCATCGTCTCAGCAGAATGAAGAAATAATAGAAGAAATTAAAGAAGAACCTAAAATTGAAATATGTAAAGCTGAAGAAAAGCAAAGGGCCCTAACTCTTCAAGTTGAAGAACTGATGAAGCAGCAACTGGAAATCGTCAAAATCATGTCGATGATGTCCCAATCTCTAATCAATCTTCAGCAGCAACAGATGCTCTTCTTCTCCCAAGGTCCGGCGTGGAAGACTAACCCCTACCAGTATCAAGAGCCCGTCACGGCTGGAAACTGGGTCTATTATCCCCGAGGATTCCGTCCAGAGCAGAACAATATCTTCTCTCCGCCCAATACACTTCAGGGATCGAATCCTTTACAGAGTTTTTATCCTGATCAAATTCATCAGCAGCCATTGCCTCAACCACAGGACTTTGGGCCGAATAGCTGGATGTTAAGAGGTGGTGATTTTGGACAAAACTTTTCAACTGCGCCACCGTTCATGTCTCCACAAAATGCAATTCAGAGTTTTGGACCTGATTCTTCACCAAATGGATTCTTTCTATAAACTTCACCGCCCCGCTTGAGGGGCTTTTTTTCTTTAAACTCAAATCTTTTAAAACCGATGAGGTCCACATCGTGAGGTATCATGTGGAAGATGCGAAAAAGTCTAAAGAAAAATTACTTATAAGGGCCTGTCACCGTTGTCTGAAAATCAATGAATCAATGAACGAATTAGAAAGATGCTCGCACTGCAAAAAATCCTTCTTACCTCTTCGATATTTTGAAAAAGTTCATCACGCCAAAGGGCCAAAGGGCGAAAATTACTTCTACTCAACAGAGCTCCTGGATGATGAAGATTTAGTCAAAGGCCTGTTTGTTTTGTGGTGAAATAGGCATTTGCTGTGTTAGTTTCAGATCATGGAACCAACTTTACACACCACCCTTTCTGACCTTCATCCTGTGATCGTAAAGCTCATGAAAAAAAGAGGATTTTCTCCCTCTGATGTTCAAGATCTCATGTCCTGGAATTTAAAAGATATTCCTGATCTGACGGAAATGATTGACCTCAAAAAGGCTTCTGCTCGCATTATCCATGCCATGTTAGAAGGTGAGATCATTGGTGTCTATGGTGACTACGATGTCGATGGAACAACTTCCTGCGCACTTTTGTGGCATTTTTTTAACATGCTTGGCGTGAAAGTCGAGGTCTTTCAGCCGAGCCGATTTATCGAGGGCTACGGTGTTCATAATTCCTCTATAGATTCGGCCCTTGAGAAAAATGTCCGTGTTCTCATTACTGTCGACTGTGGGATCTCTAGTATAGCGACTGCCGAATATGCCAAAGGAAAATTAGACCTCATTATTACGGACCACCATAAAGATGGGGCCCCACACATTCCTGAAGCCTTTGCTGTGGTCAATCCCTCAAGAAGAGATGAGCCAGAGAACTCACCTTTAAAACCTCTTGCCGGCGTGGGTGTTGCTTTTGCACTGGCGCTTCAAATAAAAAATGATCTCGCTCAACGAGGGAGGACAACTCCGAGCATCTATCCTCTTCTTCAGTTTGTGGCGATCGGAACCATTTCAGATTTGGCGCGAATGACTCCCCTGAATCTTAAGCTAACCAGACACGGGTTGAAGCAAATTCCGACAGGACTTTTTATGGGAATACGTACATTTTTTCAACCAGAAGAACTTCGTGCCTCTATGATTCACTCTGAGAGGATTTCCTTCCACGTCGGACCTCATATTAATTCGAAAGGTCGACTTGATCATCCAGACCGTGCTCTAAAGCTTCTCATTTCCGATAACCTTGCTGATTGCCGGGAAAACTACTCGCATCTTGAAGTCGCCAACCGAGATCGCCGAGTTATACAGTCCGAAGTTTTTGAGGAGGCAAAACAAGATGTCATTCAAACTCTTAAATCTGATCATCTGTTGATTAACATGGTCTACCGTCCTCACTGGCATGAGGGAGTCATAGGCATCGTTGCCTCAAAGCTCGTGGAAACCTTTGAAGTTCCTGCAATTGTGTTTACTAATGCAGAGGAAGAAGGAGTCATCAAGGCTAGCGCCCGCTCCGTCGGTGAGCTCAACATTTTTGATCTCCTTGATCAATGCAAAGAGTTCTTCATCAAGTTTGGTGGTCACAAAGCCGCTGCTGGACTTTCTATGAAAAAGGAAAATCTTCCCCACTTCAAAGAGAAAATGAATCTTCTTTTAAAGCAATTCCCAGAACCTCTTAGAACGAAGCAGAGCTGTTTCGACATTGAAATTGGCATTGAAGAAATTAATGGCCAACTTATTAAAGATCTTGAGAAATTAGAACCCTTCGGGCCGGGAAACGAGAGACCAGTTTTCAGGATAAAAAATGCTGTGATCCAGAATTACAGAATCATGAAAGATGCTCACGTACGTTGGACTTTATCCTCTCAGGACTCTAAGGTTTCGCTCCAAGGCATAAGCTTCAACTACATCGGAAAATGGAATGAATTGGGGCCTCAGGAATTATTCGAGCACCAGGGCAAAGCTGGACTTACCATTCAATTCACTTTGGGCATTAATCGATTCAATGGAAATGAGACAATTCAGCTTCTGGTAGAAAAGATTGTCGCGGGACATGTTTAGAGGCCAGGATGTCTCCTGGCCTTGATTAAATTAAGATCTTTTTATCTCTAATGATTCAATAACAACATCTGTTCGTGGTCGATCCATGGCGCCAGTAGGCGTATCGCCAATCTTTTTTACCACATCCATTCCGCGAGTGACTTTCCCAAATACAGTGTGTCTTCCATCAAGATGTGGAGTCGGAGCGAGTGTAATGAAGAACTGAGAGCCATTGGTTCCTGGTCCAGCGTTGGCCATAGATAAAATCCCCTCAGTGTTGTGTTTGAGATGAGCATTGAATTCATCCTGGAAGCGATACCCCGGCCCTCCACGACCTGATCCTTCAGGACATCCGCCTTGAATCATAAAACCGCGAATCACACGGTGGAAAATAAGCCCATTGTAAAAAAGCCCTTCTTTATTTGACTTCTGCCTTCCTTCAGCAAGGTTGACGAAATTCCAAACAGTCTCGGGAGCGTCCTTAACAAATAACTCGATTTCAAACTCGCCTAGAGAGGTTTTAAAAATGGCCGAAAGACCTTTGACCTCTTCCTTGTGAGATGACTTCTCTTGCTTCAACATTCCAAACATAACAACTCCTTCTTAAAAAACTATTTCTGATGGAAGATGGTCTTTCTCTGGTGAGACAGGCCTTACTTCCACATTAGTTCTGAGTAATTTTTTTACTTCAATAGATATCCGAGGCCCCACCCTAAGATTTGAATCAAAGGGGGAGAGCCATTCAGCAGTTAGAGAATAAAAACCCACTTGATCCAAATTTTTCTCAATAAGCCACTGATTTAAATCTTGTCGGGAGAGGCAAGCGCTAAAAAGGATGGGAACGGCTTCATCAAATTTTCCTCCTTCATTCATCTTTCTAATTTCGTCCTCACGTCCTAGGGCAATATAACGGTCGAGAAAGATCAAAACGACCTTGTTAACGGTTTCTGGGAGCTTAAAATAGCGCACACCTCCTTTGATATTTTCAAGGGTATTGGCAAAGAAGGCAGACTCTTCAACAGGCTTTAAAAAGCGAAGAGTGGTGGAGCGAAAATAGGATTCAAGACGATCATTGTACTGGGCCTGAAGCTCCAGAAGCTCCAAGTAATTCAACTGATAGACGCTTGAGAGTTTGTTGAAATCGAGATAATGAAATGAGTGCTTTTTAAAACACATCCCAGATGCTGAATGATTGGCCCATGTTGGAAGTTCCGGAAGAAAGAACTGTTCAATCCCTGAGGTACGGTAGCCAACTTCATCAATTTGACGAACTTCTCCCTGAGAACAACTAATGAACGTCAACAGGAGAAAAAAGTTTAAATATCTCATTCTCAATTCCTTCGAGTTTAGAAAGATCTTTTTCCCACGCCGACATCATATTTGGTTTTTCCGGCGTGAGCTCGAAAAATCCTTTTTCAAGAGGATCAAGAATGCAGCACTCTTTCATTTTTTTTCCATGGCCGACTAAAATCTCGTCCACTCCAATAGTCTTGAGATCGAGTGCATTATTCTCCGGATGAAGCTTACCCTCGCGAAACTCTGGTTTCTCTAAGGTGAGGAAAAGCCGCCGCTTATCAATAAGTTCATCAATGGCAGTCACATTATGACCGGAGAAAAAACTAAGACGTGGAACTGGTTCAGAAGGTCGCGGTATCTTTGCCTGAACAAAGTCATCTAGTTCCTGCCAGGACCTAAGCTTTTCAAGAAAAAAATCAACCTGATGCTTAAATTCTTTCTCCATTCTATCAATCAATAACTTAAGAGAATTTCCAGTCTTCGTCTCAGCTTTCTCTAAAAATTGTTTAAAGGGCTCTTCCTCTGTAGTGACGATGAAAAGATTAGAGCGCTCTTCTTTTAACCATTCCTCTAAAGATAGGAGGATTTCTGCACTTAAAGAATCAGAACCAATAAGAGCAAGCTCTCTTATCCCCTCCTGGGCCTTGAGTGCAGTCGCAAATCGCAGGCCATCGAGAGCGTAATGAACCTTGGCACTCTTTCTGCCTTCTCCGAGGGCCCGTCCAGAAATGGACGCCGAGGCTTTTTTAAGGTCAGAAGAAATATCCAAAATGAGATCATAGTCCTGATACATTTCAATGCTTGTGGCAAGAGAATTGATAAACTCATCTGAGAGACGCTTGTAGGTTTCAGGATTCGAGTCTTTTTGTTCTTCGATGAAATCTTTCGGGTTTACTTTGAAGATCACCCGGAACAAATCCAGAAAGCGAGAGCGTCCTTGAATCTCTTCTCGAGGAGCAAGGAATCTCTTCGTAATCGAGACCACTTCATCATTCCTGATTTCCTGATGGGCGCGCAGATAATTCATGAGTGGACGCTCGTAACTTTCACACCACTCTTTCCAGCTAAAGCGATTAGGTTGATAGATCTCAGACATTTCTGCCAAAATCCCTTTTCCAACATCACTGGTAAAGGCGTCTACCGCAAGGTCGGTTGAACGGAAAAGTGTGACATCGTCTTCATCGACAAACCATGTAAGTGAAGCCCCGTGAAGGTGGAACCTCAGGGCCGCTTCAAGAGCGATGGGAGAGCGTCCAATAATGGCCAATTTCATAGAGGCAGATTGTAACAAAAAACTTAGGTGTGGGCGATCAATATAGGAAAAAGAAGCTCTGCAAAAAGAGAAGGCTTCCCCAAGGAAGCCTTCATGACTTATTTGAATGGTAGATTTAGAGGAAAAAGACCTTCGATTCACCCTTATCTACGCAAGAAAACTCCGCATACTGATAGATGAAACTGATAAAGCTATCCAGTGCCTTAAAACTTGGAAGAGAAGTATCAAACTCACTCCCCAACCTTAACCAAGCATCCCCGTCCTTATCAATATACTCGCTAGCGTGACGAACCGTGACGACAGCTGGAAGATAAGTTCCTTTGGTAAAGAAAAACTTGAGCGTTAGTTCTGTTCCCGCCTTAAACTGATTTTTGGCCTTAAGACTAAATGGCACCTGAAACTGGCACCCCTCTCCAGAAATATCCAGAAGTTTAATAGGAAAACCTGCTCCTTGATCATCGATTACGGTGTAAACACCAAGAAACTCTTGAAAAACAACACGCTCGAAGGTACGACGTTTTTGCTCAATGCTCTGTTTGCGCTTTTCACTAAAATCAAATACTTTTTTATCGTCAGACATGGAAGCTCCCTTGAACGAGTCAAAGGCTTATCGACGATCAGCAAAGAGAACTGAGAAAAAAATAGAGACGGTTGCTATAAGGTTACTTTTTCTAGGAGACCAATTGGCTCAGGATCCATCAATTTATGGGCCAACCTCTCGAAGTGATCAGTGAGATCGGTAATACACACGCGGATCTGTCGGGAATGAGGGGGGGCAGAATGAAGAGCTCCTTCAGAGAATAGTTTTCCAAGCTTTTGACCTAATACTTCCCCACTTTCTACCAGCGCCACATCACTTCCCAGGACCTTTTTAAGATCTTCTTTCAAAATGGGATAGTGAGTGCATCCAAGAATAATCGTTTTGATTTTTTTTTCTTTAATTTCTTTAAGATAGCGTTCGGCGACGAGCTCTGTGATGGGATCGTCTGTCAGTCCTTCCTCCACCAGAGGAACAAAAAGAGGACAGGACTGTTCAATGACATCAACTGTAGAGTCTAGATTTTTAAGTGTTAACTTATAGGCGTGAGAGCTAATCGTCGCAGAAGTTCCTAGTACGGCGACTCTCTTATCCTTTGCCACTCTTAGTGCTGCTTCGGCTCCAGGACCAATCACATTCAAAAGAGGTATCCCCTCAAAGTGATCTTCCTCCAGGAAAACCGTAGATGCTGAATTGCAGGCGATGATGAGGGCCTTCACGTTTTGTTCTTTTAAAAACTTCAGTATCTGTACACCGTATTTACGGATAGTTTCGGGAGATTTATTTCCATAGGGAAGTCGAGCAATGTCGCCTAGGTAGCAAAAGGATTCCAGGGGAAACCTCTGGGCGAGAACCTTTAGAACAGTGAGTCCCCCAAGACCCGAATCAAAGATACCAATTGATAGCCTCATCACTGCTTTCTCGAAATCATTTTTTTTACTTTCGCCAACTTCTCAAGGTGACGGAGCACCTCAGGCATCGCTTCAACTAATATCTTGTCGGAAAGAAGCCCCTTAAGGAAGTCTTTTTCCCAAACTGGGGCATAATAAGTTTTAGATGCTTCTTGAGCAATAGACAAAGCTTCCTTAAGTCCCATGGGCCTAATCTCTGGAAAAGTCTTGATGGCAAGATCACTGGTCACCGCTGTTGAGTGCTCTAGGCTTTCGGTGAGCTTTTTCCCAATCTGAGAATACTCCGGGACAGCATAATCAAGCGCTTTCATCAGAATTTTAGCATCAAATTCAGGTAGCCTGATCTTTAGGCGTGTTAATCTCGCCACCTGGGCGTAATGATCAAGAAGTTCTCCATAGGTCAACGCTTCTGGCCCACCAATTTCAATGATCAAATGTCCTAATGGTGAAATGTCTAATGAACTTTTCAAATACTTCAGAAGATCGACCTGCGCTAAGGGCTGACAGGGTTGATCAAGAAGGGGAAGATCCGGTCTTACTGGAAATCTTTCGGCAATCGCCTTAATCATTTCGAAAGATAAGGAACCTGCTCCCAGTATGATACTTGCTCTGAATTCAATTGTTGAAAGACCACTTGCTCCCAAAATCGCTCCTGTGAGGTGACGACTTCTTAGATGGGGAGAGAGCTTTTGATCCTTGGGACCAATTCCTCCAAGGTAAATAATCCCAGCTCCTGTTGGTCTGAGCCAATTCACAAAATTAACAGCAGCGCAGGATTCTTCATACTCAAAGTCTTTATCATCACTTTTTAGACCGTGAACGAGATAGAAAGCTTTATCAATATTTTCCAAAGGAGGTAGTTGATCAGGTAATAAAAGGTCTCCCTGGAGCCATTTGACCCCATCTCGACGCAAAATGCTCTTTTTATTTCTCACTAGCGCCACCACGTGGTGACCATCTTTGATAAGCTCCTCAATAAGAGCATTTCCGACAAAACCATTAGCTCCGGTAACCAGAACATTCATCACTGAGCTCCCTTCATTGAAATGACATGCCACTTTAAATGCTCACCAAAGGCCCGCATAACAATCAGATGCACGATGGCTTGAGTCCAGCGATAAATAAACCATGGAAGAGCTGGACGAAACTCATGGAGAGCTGCCATCACGTATCGTCGTCCAAGGACTTCACGAAATTCAAGTCTTCCCCTATCCATCACTCCAGAAAGAATTCCGCCGACAACGTAAAGAAGCTGTCGATCCGGTGAACTCCTTTCGACACTTTTCTCAAGAATAAGAATCTTTAGTGAGGGGTGAAGAAGATAAAAGGTACATTTATTTCCCTCTACTAAAACACTCACAAGAGTTGAGAAAAAAAAAGGCAGCCAGCGGAAGTATTCTAGGGCCACCCACTCTGCATTTTTTCCTGGCGGAAGAACTAGACGCTGAATCGAGCGAACATCTCTCGCCTTAGATCCTCCAACCTTGGTCGTCACTCTTGCCGGAACACTGAGAGACCTCTCCAAAGCTTCGTCAAGATGAGTCATGAGATCCTCAGGGTAAGGCCAGAGATGATTTGCACTTGGAAGCATCTCATGACGAAGACTCAAGACCAGAGGATAAACTAGGTCTCGCGGCACTCCCGTTATAACTGAAACCCAAAGTCTGGAAATAGCTAAAGGAATCACGTTAAGAGTTAAAAGCGTTGTGGTCTTTCTGATTTTAGATGCGGCTTTTGAAATAAGGCCTTGATAGGTTACGACATCAGGGCCAGCGATATCATAGATTTTACCCTGAATAGAACTATCATAAAATGATCTCACCATAACATTCACAACATCATCCAGCGCCGCGGGTTGCGAGCGGGTATTGGTCCATGCCGGGCAGATCATGATGGGAAGACGCTCAATAAGTCTTTGAAGGATGGTAAATGAAGAACCGTTGGGCCCAATGATAAGTCCCGCCCTTAAGACGGTCGTTTTTATAGAGGAGGCACGAAAGGTCTCCTCTACCTCGAGTCGACTTCGAAGGTGCCAAGAAAGATCTTCATGGGGAGGAATCATTCCTCCCAAATAGATAATGTGCTTAAGACCTAACTTCGTTCCGGCACGGATAAAATTATCCGCCATAATAAGATCAAAATCATAAAAAGTGCCTTGTGAAAGAGACGCCGATGGAAGCATGGAATGAACGAGATAGTAAGCTTCATCACATCCCGCCATCGCTTCAGAGATATCTTTGAGAGAAAAAAGATCACACTCCTTCCACTGCACTCTTGCATCAAGTGATTCTCTTTTGGAGCGCGAAAGAGCAACGATATTAAGCTCAGGGTCTTTAAGCAAACGATCGATAAGGGCGCGGCCTATAAATCCACTGGCGCCGGCGATCAGGATCTTTCTCATATAAATTACCTACTCTTCCTCACAAGAGTGTAGCATAATCAATTCATGATTTTGATGAGAATCTTACCAGGGGTCTTTAAAGAATTATCTAGGCATGTACCGACGGTACTCTTTCAAACGATTGACTGGGCAGAGCTGGCTTCAGAAATCCCAAAGATTTCCAGGCGGATTATTCAAAAAGAAGGCTACGATGATCTTTACCACATGCAAAAAGCTCTGCTCGCCCCCTTGGACATTATTTTGACTACGGACTCAGTCAAAAATACTCCGTTGCCCATCTCCAAAGATTTGGGTGAAAAGTGGCTTACTCTTTACTTCACTCAGCTTTTTTGTTCCAAAGGTATTTTTTTAGATCTTAGACTCGAACACTTTGAAACCAATAAAGGAAATCTGAAGTGGCACCCCTCTTCCCTATGGGTGACATTCAACTCTCAATTTAGAGAAGGACTTCTTAAAGTCTACGAAGGATTTTATCTTGGAGAAGATCAAGAATACTACCAGGGTCTTCAAGAGATAGGTCTTCTCCGAAGTGATTTTTCTGAAGCTGACAAAAGAGAGCTTGGAGAACTATTTAAAAAGCAGTTCGGAAAAAGTCTTCATGAAGAAATCACCTTCGACCTCAATCATTTGAGTGACTCCATCATAGGGATGTCTCACTTCATGCTCAATAAAAAAGTTAAGCTCACCAAAGATTTTCTTTATCTTGGGATCTATCTTGTCACGATGTACTCTGCACTTGAAAAATGTGATTCTTCTCTACCTGTCAAAGACATCTATTTTAATGTTCGTAAGCGTTTCAATCTGCCCCCTCATCGTAGTGCCTGACTTTAAATGTTTTTATCTTCCATGGAGGTAGGGCGACCCTTTGAACATTTGGAACTGCTCCACTTGACTGGTATTGAAGTACGTTTCATTTCTGCATTCATCAAATTGATCAATCTCATAAAAATGTCTCTTCGTCGTCCGAGTGCCAGGGCAGCCTTTCTTTGCCAACTTATCTCTTTGACTTTATTGGTAAATTTGGGGATGCAACACCATCATTTGGGAGCAGTTATTGGGATGGGGTCTTCCTGGTCCTTAACCACCTGGAATTACTACCTTTCCACCTTTCCCCTGCCTTGCTGACACACACCCTTAAAGAATCTTCAATAAGTTGTCGATAAGACAATTGAGGAAAAGAATTTTATGAAAAATCTGTCGATCATTATTCCTGGA
>JBEIFX010000011.1:0-78588 GCA_040382195.1 Halobacteriovoraceae bacterium
GAACAATACTTAAAGCTTCTTGATGCAAAATCGGAGTAAATAATTTTCTGATATAACAAACATAAACTAGGGAATAAATGCGTTTAGAATGATTCACTACTTTCATTTTTGATCCCAAAAGATGCTTACTTATAATGGCCTCGTCAACCTCCAGTTCCACTCCGGATATGATTGAGTGGATGTCATCCACAAAATGTCTCTGGATGTTTTGAGTATAGATTTCGAACGCCCACTTTTTTTCGAGATCAGGTGTTCACTTTTAAACCTCGTTCCAGAAACAGGCCCCATCATGGCTCAATTCAAAGCAGGACTCAGTAAAATTGAGTCGGCACATGCTAAAAAACTGCTTCAAGACCTCGAAATTGAAAACAGAGAAGCTCATCGTCAAAAGGCAAAAGCTTATTTATTTGATAAGCAAAAAGCCTGGATGAAGCATGTAAATATCCTGAAGGAATTAACTATGCTAAATCAATTAAGAGCTTCCGTCTTTGATGATGACATTTCAAAAAATCCAAGGGGCCAAATTCTAGAACCAGGCTTCAGGGTAATATTTCCTATTATGCAATAATGCCCTTATTATTAACCAATTCCCAAGTACAAAGACTTGGTCTGGAATGATTTTATATAATCTTATTTATTCTTCTGATCACTTAAATGTGCCTTCTTGCCATCAGCATAGTAGTATTCACGTTCAATACAAGAAGAACATTTGTATGTAGGATTTTCAAAATCTTTTTTTGAAGAATAGACATACTCCGAGAACTCATCGTTTACTTGCTGCTTTCTCAAAAATTCAAGTGCTGAATCTTTAACTGTAAAAATAATTGAAGGAGTGTTCCAAACAGCATTCCCACCATGCGACACAACAACAGCGACTTCAAGATCACCATTATTGTTTAAATCATAAAAATACGCCCCTTTAATTACTGGCAAGAAAGCTGCTCTTGTCCAGTACTCATCCATGTCTTCAGAGAAAGTTTTATCCCAAGTAACCTTCCCTTCTTTCCTCATGAAGATGCGGACTTTATATGTTCCATCTTCTCCATGATCTTGATGATAAGAAATAGTGAGTTCTCTTTGGCCTGGTAGTTTCAAATAGTTCTTCCGCAAATTCTGAGCTTCGTCAAATCGACGAGAGACTTCATCGCTGGGGAATGCCAGCTCCAACAGAAGCATTATACATATCAAAAATTTTCTGAGCATATTCTTTCCCATCACGATAACGATAATAATTTCTAAAAGTATTGAAGGTATCTTTCCTAGCACTCTTCGGAAGAGATGAATATTTATAAGAAATCCACCTGATTCCTGCTGCAATACTTATTATTGGATCTTCTAAATCTTTTCTATCCAAATCTAAGTAATAATCTCGCAGTGACATCACATTATTTCGAATTTCCCCTCTCAAATCCTGTCTTGTGGTATTTGTAATTTGCATTAAACCATAGGCTGAGCTCTCTGCAACCTCAGGATTGGCCTTCGTCCTAAAACTGGACTCTATTGCAATAAGAACTTTTATATGGAATGGTGTTAGATCTTTGGGAAATGGAAGGCCCTCTTCTTTCCAATAATTCAGCCAAAATTGAATAACTGGGTCCAATTCAGGATATTCAGAAAAACCGTCAACAGTTCCTAAACGAGGATAGTCCTGATCGCCATGCCAATATAGATAGAGAATGTTTTCAGGAAGAAGAATAGCCAGTTTTCCACGATTCTTTCTAAGGTGGGCCTTAACGAAATACTTAATCCCATTCTCTGATATTTTTGCATGCCGTTTAACTAAATGAAAACCTGGCGGGGCCATCTTCAGGGTACGGGGTCGCTTGATTAAACTCATTTCACTATTTCCTCATCCGACAAACGCTGATCCTTGAAGTCAGTGCTTCTTGCCTGTACATAAACAATGTACAGATCATGGTCTTTTGGATTTTCGCAATAATAAACTGAATTGCCTTGAACAACTAATTTTGAAAAAAGCGGGTTACTTTCGAGAAGTTTTCCAGCGAGAGGATTCTTTGAAAGGATAAATTCTACTTGATCAATAATTTCATTTACGGTTTCAATTGCTAGATCGACGTTGAAATTTTCTGCGATATGCCCTCTAAGATGATCCAAATCCTCTTCAGATTTGGGTGTCCACTTAACCATACTTAGTTCTAAGTTTTTTCTCTTTCTGTTTCATTTTAGATTTTAAATCATTCGTTGAGATACCTTCTCCACGCATCGCCTGAGCATACCCAATAGCTAAGTTCTTATGCAGCTCAATCTCTTTCTCCATATCTTCAATTTTCGTAAGTGGAACAAGGGCAATCGCACTTCCATTTTTATGGGTCACAATTTGAGACTCACCGCCCAAAATTTCGTCGAAGGTTTCAAAAAGGCTACTTCTGAGTTCCGTAATCGTTTTACGCTTTAGCATAAGAGTCTCCTTTTACATGTACATTATAGTGTACATACATGGCTTTGTCCACGCCCCCTTTCGGGAACATCGGTTCCCGTTCCCACTTTATGGGACACAGTTAAAAAACTTCTTCAATTCTGAGGGGTTAAACCAGGGATTCAATTTGAAATAGGTTCGATATTCAGTCACGTTAGAGTACCAAATTTATACTAAGCCACCTTCGGGTGGCTTTTTTATTTTATAGCATAAGCACCTTAGAACTGCCCTACTTGACTGGTGTTAAAGTACGTTTCATTTCTGAATTCACCAAATTTTCCGGTCTCAATCTGGAAATAAATCATTAGGATACTAATGCTTTTTTCCAAGCCAATATGGATCAGTTTTATAGAAATATCTTTTTACCGTCCTAGGCCTGGGCTGCCTTTCCTTGCCCAGCTCATCACTTTGAATTTAATGGTAAATTTCGAGATTTAACATCATCACTCTGGAGCAGTTAAATATCTTATTTGACTATAAATTATTCTCTGCATTTGGTAGAGGCCAGCTGAATAGAAGTTGAGTAATCGTGTTGCCAATCTTTTGGCATAATTTACCCAAAGACCTAAAAATTAAGTAAAAAGCAAAATTAATTTAAAATGAGAGGGAATTATAAGATGGGACTACTATGAAATGCACATTCCCTTTTAGCCTTTTCCTTTTTTACCTTTTGATGTCATTTGCTTTTGCAAAACCAACAAAAGATTCTTCAGACAAAGAATACATAGCTATTTTCAAAGATATCGAAAACTCAGATTACAAAACGGCTATCGAAAAACTTAAGGTTTACCACTCAAAAGGCAAGTCCCAAGAGAGGTCTGATCTCCTTTTGGGCCAGTTGTATGTTATGGATAAGGATTACCCAAGTGCGTTTAATGTCTTTTTTGAGATTCCAAAAAAAGAAAGAGATATTGTCTATCTAACAATAGTGATTGACTCCATGAATAAGCAATTCGCCGAGAACAAAAAGATTGAAAAGAATGAAGCCGTGACTCCAGTGATCATGAGTTTTCTTGATAAAAACACAAAATACTCTCAAAAATCTAAAGATTTAATGAAGGCATTTCTCTCCTATTACCCCGACAGTTCTCTGGAAAAAAAATACTGTGAGGATCTTCAAAAGAAGAATCAAGAAAAGTGCGATCTTGAAAAGGGCATCAGATGAAAACGACAACTCTTCTTTTATTTTTTATCGTCCTCACGAAGCTAGCATTAGCCGACTCATTCGAGAATGAAGCATTGAAAGCTGCTTTTTGTAAGGGAAGAATGGATAAAAAATCCATTCAACAACGATTCCTGGATCAAAAGGAGAAGCTCGCATTTAAAAATCAAGGTGGCATTGGTGGCATGGGTGTATGCTGGTGGCACTCAAGGTTTCAACGAAACGCTTTCTATCTGGCAAACTACCAACCTCAAAAGCCGAAACCTTCCCATAAAGAAGCAAAAAAATTATTAGGGCAATAAGAAGTGGTAAAAAAGTGGTGAATATCACTGGCTTTTCCAACCTGGAGGAGTTTTCCTCATTTTATCAAAATGAAATTCAAGCTGAACTTGAGAACTGGCAAGTAATCGATGGATTTCTCAAACAGAAATGGGTCCAGGGTCTTTCTGGAAGACCTCGGTCTGCAAGTGACCTAAAAAAGAACATGGACCGTCTCTATCAGGATGTTGAAAAGAAAGGTCAAATGGGATACATGAAAATTCAAAGTGAAGGAATTGAGGCCCATGCACTTCTTGTTGGATCGATGAAAAAAACTTCCTTTGGCTATATTTTAAATATCATCGATAGCAATTTCCCGGGGGAAGTTAAAATGTTAGATTACATCGAAGGTGATGATCGGCTTCATCCCTATGCCAATGTTTACCTCGAGTTCAGTAAAGAAGCGGAAAAACTCCAAGATATCGTTGCTAAATCCTGCTCAAATGAATTGACTCAAAACTCATCTGATTGCAAGGTGCAAAAGAGTCAAGGGTTTCTAAAAAATTTTTCAAGCGATGTGAAAAAAATTATTTCTAATGAAAAAAATAACAACATTCAGCTAGGACAAAATCGTTCTAATTCTTCATCTCCTGATTGCAGCATTAGAAGAGAAGGTAGCGGCAAGGAATCGCCAGAAGCCCGTTCTAAAAAGGTGCATCTTTCAGGTGGTTCGAGACAATAATTTGTAATGGAAAGAGTATTTAGAGTAAGTGAAAAAATCTCTGTCGTGCAAGCGACAATATTAATCTACTAGTTTATCTTTTGGAGATTTATGTTTGAATTCACCGCAGCTAATATAACGTCTTTTGTCACTTTGACTGCAATGGAAACAGTTTTAGGGATTGATAACATTATCTTCATAGCCATCCTCGTTGGAAGGCTCCCAAAAGAGGCGCAAAACAAAACCCGGAATTTAGGCATAGGCCTCGCTCTCTTAATCAGAATATTGCTTCTTTTCTCAATTAGCTGGATCATGACTCTTACTGCACCACTTTTTTCCATTTTTGATCACAGTTTCTCTGGAAGAGATCTTATACTCTTGGGTGGTGGTCTATTTCTGTTAGGAAAATCTACATTTGAAATTCATCACAAAGTCGAAGGAGACCCACAAATTCACTTGCATGAAGCTGAATCTTTGGGACACAAAAAAAAGGTAAGTCCTTCCTTCATGCTTTTTCAAATTCTTCTTCTTGATATCGTCTTTTCTCTGGATTCGGTCATTACTGCTGTAGGAATGGCCAGTCACATACCTATTATGGTGTCGGCGATGATTGTATCAATGATCATCATGCTTATTTCTGCAGGAAGTATTTCATCCTTTGTCGATCGTCATCCAACAATTAAAATTCTGGCGCTCTCTTTTTTACTACTTATTGGGGTCATGCTAGTGGCGGAAAGTTTTGGAGCTCACGTCTCAAAGGGCTACATTTACTTTGCGATGGCGTTCTCTCTTGCGGTAGAGCTTTTAAACATGCGCTACCGCAAAAGGAATTTGTCTATTGGTATTCTTTCGGGAAAAGATCAGCGTTAAGATGCCTTAGAACTTGAAGAACTTTAGCGAGGTGCAGATTTTCATCTCCACTTTCGAGTCGCTTCAAAAAGGCGAGACCGACACCTGAATTTTTTGCTAGTTCCTCTTGAGTAAAACCTCGATCTTTTCTTCTTTTACGAATGAAGTAGGCCACGGCACCTAGCTCTTTTTCAATTTCAACGTTCGTTCTTCGGACAACTTCCATGTTGCCTCCTTTTACTTCTTATTTTAATGCTAAAAGCATTTCACGCAAGTAATTACGCACGAAAGCCATGGGATGGTATAGAAATCTTTTTACTCAAGTTTTTTTAGCATCATTTTTCATCCATTCACTACGAAATCAGAGGACTCTTTTGTTTGAATCGACCATATAGATAGATCTTGAGGCCCTAACATCACTTGATAATGCTCTAGGAGAACGGGATTTTAGAAATTATGGATTTATCATGGTTAGAGTATCTGGCGGTCCTAGGGGTTTGATATTAGAAAATAAAAAATAAAGGACTCCAAAGGATAATCTTAGTTTCTTTAAAAGTATATTTCGCAGACTTTCCTCCACACTCAAAAAGCTCAAGGCCTGCCCCAATTTATTTCCGGAGAGGAGAACAAATTTTAAACAGGATGAGGTAGTCACAAAAATGCACAAAAAGGAGCATAATAGATGATAATTATCTCATAAATCTTCTTTTGAAATTGCGTCCATCAACTAAGTCTTAAAACTTTTAAGATAAAAGTTGAAAATATCAAAGAAGTTTGGCAATTCGGCTACAATAAATTTATGAGAATCCTCTTTAGACTTTTTCTCCTACTTCTTAGTCTTCCTGCTTTTCCCGGCCCAGCAGAAAAGCGAGAGGAAAGTCCAATTACTTTTCTGGATCGTGCCAATGAGATTTTAGGTATCCAGGCAAACGTAGTGGCCAATCGCCTCGACTCCCTTTTTGCCACAGACCGTGCCGATGATGAATTTGGCAGAAGCCGAATTAGGGTGAGGTCCCAGTTTTTTGTCCGTGAACAGGCAAGCTCCGATCTCTCAACTCAGTATCGAATTAATCTCAAACTCCCAAGTCTCGAAAAAAAATTTAAATTTAGAATGAATCAAAACAAGAAGAAAAAAGCGGCTTCAGATAAAGAGCTATTAGATCCAAATAAAATAAATCAATTAAATAAATCGTGGATCTTTAATTCTGATATCGGAGTCAGCGCCGCCAATCCCCCTCGCATCATATCCCGAGCTCGAGTAAGAAAGAATATGGAGACTGGAAGCTTTATCCATCGTTTTTCTGAACAGCTTACCTACATTACGGATGAAAGCGGACTTACAGAAGAGACTTTAATCGATAGTGACTATGTGTTCGATGAGAAACTTATATTCCGATTTGTAAATTTAAAGAGGTGGAGGATTCATAATAAAGAGTTCACCACAAATCACGGACCAACATTTATTCAACAACTGAGTGACAATGAAGCCTTGAATTATGCTCTTAACGCTCAGTCTGTGGTTGAAAATGGCACATGGTTTTTTAACAATTATCGCCTGGCGATTAATTACCGCAGGAATCTTTATCGTCAGTGGGTTTATTTCGACGTGAATCCAGGCATTGATTTTCCAAAAGACTTCTCCTTCCGCCGAACACCCTTTATTAATTTTCAGCTGGAAATTCTATTCGGAAGCTAAAAAAAGGCCCCGAAGGGCCTTTAATTCTAATTATAAATTTGCAATCAGAGGTGCTATCAAAAGTGAAACGACTGACATCACCTTAATAAGAATCGCGATGCCCGGTCCAGAAGTATCTTTAAATGGATCTCCGACCATGTCACCAACTACAGCTGCTTTATGAGTGTCAGTCCCCTTCTTCTCACCAGCAAGTTTTCCTTTTTCAATATACTTTTTAGCGTTATCCCATGCTCCACCAGCGTTTGCCATAAACAAAGACATTGTTGCTCCCACTGCGAGTGATCCTGCAAGAAGACCGGCCAGAGATGCTGGACCCATAAAGAATCCCACCACTACTGGAGCAAGAACAGCAATTAGGCCTGGAAGAATCATTTCTTTTAGTGCTGCAGATGTTGCGATATCCACAATCTTAGAAGGTTGAGGTTCAGCCTTCAGCTCCATGAGTCCAGGGATTTCCCTAAACTGACGTCCAATTTCTACTACGATAGCACCCGCCGCTTTACCTACTGCAAGCATGGTTGTTGAACCAACAAGAAAAGGAAGTATAGCACCAAGAAGGATACCTATAAGGATTTTAGGATCAGTGAGAACGAGCTCTACTGCTCCAAGTCCCCCCAGAGAACGTACGTGGTTGATTTCAATATTATAAGCAGAGAATAGGGCAAGCACTGTGAGTATTGCAGAACCGATCGCATAACCCTTGCCAATCGCCGCAGTCGTATTACCAACCATATCGAGCTCATCCGTAATGGCGCGAACTTCAGGACCTAGACCAGACATTTCAGAGATCCCGCCGGCGTTATCAGAAATAGGGCCATATGCATCAACGGTCATTACCACAGCTGTTCCACCGAGCATGCCAACTGCTGAAAGAGCGATACCATAAAGACCTAAGTATTTATTAGAGAGGTAAGCAACGACAGCTACAACAATGATTGGAATCGCCGTTGATTCCATTCCGACGGCAAGACCTTGGATCACATTCGTACCTGCACCAGTTCTAGCCGATTCAGCAATTCGGGCAACAGGAGAAGAAGAAGTGTAGTAATCAGTAATAAGTCCAATAACTGTGCCACCAACAGCACCAATAGTAAGAATGGCTGTCACTGACTGGGTGATGCCGAGGGAAGCCATGATCACATAAGAAGCGACGGCAAGAACTATAGGAGGAAGGATAAGGGCACCACGAAGAACTTTCGCAGGGTCCATGTTCTTCATCATTCTAGCGATGAAAATACAGATGATGGAAACCAGAAGTCCAACAGCTGAAATCACAAGAGGAAGACCAACGGCTACAATTTTGTTAAGCGAAGAATCAACATCTGTGATAAGTGTAGGAAGATCAGCAGAAGTGATAGCAATTGCCATCGCTGCCACAATTGCGGCAACCATTGATTCATAAATGTCAGCACCCATTCCTGCGACGTCACCAACATTATCGCCAACATTATCGGCGATAACACCTGGGTTACGTGGATCATCTTCAGGGATATTCTCAATCACCTTACCAGCGATATCAGAACCAACATCCGCTGCCTTTGTATAAATACCGCCACCAATTCGTGCAAAAAGTGCGATAGACGAAGCTCCTACGGCAAATGAGTGAAGAACGGTGGAGAGAGTTTTGTCATCTGATTCTTTAAAAGCAAGATAAAGAGCACCTAAACCAATGGCACCAAGACCGGCAACGGAAAGCCCCATCACCGCCCCTCCATCTAAAGCTGTTAAGAGGGCCAGGGACTTAGAACCCGTACGAGCGGCTTGTGTAGTCTTCACGTTAGCATATGTCGCAGCCTTCATTCCTACGTAACCAGCGAGGAGTGAGAGGAAGGCTCCAAGAACAAATGAACCAGCGGCAAGGCCACCAAGTCCATAAGCAATCAGTGCACCAACAAAGATTGAGTAAATCGAGAGAACCTTATACTGCCTGAACAAGAATGCCATGGCACCTTCACGGATGTAGCCAGCAATACGCTCCATGGTCTCCGTTCCTTTACCCAAAGATAAAACCTTGAAGTAAAAGAAGGTGGCTATGAAAAGCCCGAGCACGCCAAAGATCACAGGGGTTTTGACCCACAACAACCAAGCATCAATCATGTTGATCTCCTAAGAAGTGTAACAAAAAGAAATGAATAAGTTTTTTTACTAAAAATGACAGGTATAGTAAATGTGAAACATGGAAAAGGCGAAAAAAGGCACCTTGCATCATTAACTTTTGATACTAATAATGAGAAAGACTTATTCATATGAAGGTCACAACGAGACGCCAGGTGCTCATTGAGCAAATGAATTTTTTAGAAAGCAATGGAATGGGTTGCGCAGGTTGCTCGGGAACTTGTTGCACTTACGAAGCCAACTCCATGCTCATAACACCTACAGAGGCGATAGAACTGATTCAATTTTTAATTAAGGAGAATATGCTGAACGATGACCTCAAAGTTAAGCTTTCGGATACCATAAAAAAGTACCGACTCATGCCCAAGTATCCTAATGAGAGAAGTTATCTGAGAAAGACCTACACTTGCCCTTTCTTTCATCACAAAGAGTTTGGATGTCCACTTCCCCGAGAGATTAAGCCTTATGGGTGTCTGGCCTTTAATTCTCATCATCCGGAAATAAAGAACAGCGAACAATGCTTTTCGGAGGTTGAACTTTTAAAACGAAGACAAGATGATCATCCAGAGGAACATACATTGAATGAAAAATATCGCAAAGATTTGGGACTTAATTGGCAAAAGGCTCCTATACCCAACGCCATTCTAGAAATCTGGGAAAAGTTTAGTTTCTTTCATCAAGGATTAGACTAATTTTCCCTGTTCGAAGATTCCTGGGGATTTTTCCTTCTCCAACCAATTCAAGTTGAACATTCTTTTTAAATGCTTCGAAACTAATCGTATCCTTCACATCCCGTGATAGTTCAAAGAGACCAAGAAGAAACTTTTCTTGATCAATCATGCAGCTACTTGATTCTAAAATAATTGTAAGTTTTTCCTGAATCTCAAGACCCCTTTGTTCTTCACTCACTTTTAATTGGAAAGTTAAAATATTTTCCTCATTTACAAGCTTCTCAATATCTCTTAACTGCAGACGACATGACCATATATGAATGGTATTATCAATTCTTCCCAGCAATTTGAATCTTTTATCTTTTCTTCCACAGGAGCAGTCTGAAATCCATTCAATACGATCTCCCGTGCGATAATGACGAACAGGCATTGAATTTCTGGCAAGAGAAGTCACTACGGCTTCACCGTTAACGATTTGAAGATCGACCAAATCGGAAAAGACGTGGTGTTCCCCTGGCAAAGACTCAAGACACTGGTAACCAATAACCCCTGCATCTACAGAAGCATAACCCGCAGAGGAAAAACTCCTCGTGCCCCAGACTTCTTTTAAATATTTCTGTCTTACATCAGACAAGGCTTCACCGGCGTAGAAGATTTTCTCAACTTTAAGAGACTCTCCTCGCTTGGCCATTAGCTCTGCGACCATTACCAACATAGATGGAATCCCCATGATCACGTTAGGAGAAAACTTTAAAAGATAGGAAGATATGTTTTCAGGTGGACACATCCCTCCAATTGGAAGTTGAATTGCTCCTATTTTTTCCAGCGCCTTATCTACGCAAAGGAAAGAAGACCAGAGGTTTCCGGCAACAAAAAGATTCGCCACCATCATACCTGGCTTGATGCCTTGCAAGCGAAAGTTTTCCGCCAGCATATCGCTCATGTAGTCAAATTCCTCGTAACTAAAGTGCACAAACTTCGGATTCCCTGTTGTTCCCCCAGAAGAGAAGATATATCCCTTGGGATGTTTTGCATTTTCAAAAAAAGCATTAATAGTTTGTGAACTGCTTAACGAAGAGGTGCTTTCTCCGTAATCTAAAACGCGCATTTCATCACCAAGGAAATTAACAAGTTCCCGGAGAACAAATCGTCCATCGTGGGGAGCTCCCTCCATTCCCCAGGTGACCGAACCTAGAGGAGCGAACCTCTTTAAACCAGTAAGGGCCAGTTCATTCAAGAACTCCTCTTTTTCCTCATCGTTCAGCAGATAAGAGCAAGATTGTAGATAATAAGAAAATGGAGAAAGAATTTTTCTAAGGTCTTGAGCGGTCCTAAACCTTTTAATCACAAGTGAGCGATGAAGAGGAGAAGGTCGAAGAATTTGGTTTCTTTCCAAGTGAATCAAGTGATGTTGACCCTGAAGAAGTTTTCCTTCATTCATGAACTCCGAGTAGTATCCACGAAAAGTTTCTTTGAGAATCTCGGTAGCCTCATCCTCGTTAATTATTCCTCTCGGAGGAGCTAGTAGGAACGCTTTGTCGACAGCCTCTACAAATTCCGCAGCATCGATACCTTCCTCTAAGTATAGATTCTGAGGAGAGGAACACGCTGCCTGATCCCATGGAATGATGTCAGCAACAACCTTCTCTGCGACAATCGAAATATTTCTATTTAAGAGCCCTTTCTTGGTTATCAGTTGAATGGATATCTTTGGGCCAAAATCAATTAGCTTTACCCTTGGAGAGAGATTTTGTCCATATGTTTGGATCATCTCCTCCCCCCCCCATGCAACGATAGCGTCGACTTTATTTTTCAAAAAAGACTCTATCTCCTGATTTCCCCCTTTCCAGTGAATAATCGCAAATTTGTCGGAGAGAAGTTTTTCCTGATCAAATGCTATGAGTTTTCGGGCAAAATAAACAGGAAAGAATTTGTTCTGCGAACTTACTTTTATAATAGAGAGATTCTTCGTCAAAAAACCCATGATTAAAGAGTCTATGGAGCTTAAAAAAACATTCCCTGCAGTAATATGCAAAAGGAGCCCTCTCGGAACAGCTCGAACCTTGAAGCTACCATGATGCATTTTGGTGAACTGATCAAGGACCTCTGGTCTGATGAACTCTGCACGGATCCTTCTCTCTACTGATTCGCGTTTTAATAAAGAGGGCAGAAGATCAAGTGTTTTTTTTGCTTCTTCTGGAGTAAGCCCAGATTCTCTGATTACTTCCGATATGGCCTCTGAAAAATCCTCATCTGAAAAGCGATCAAGTAGGTCTAGGATCTCCTGATATTTTATTTGAGCTAATGTTTGTTTCTTCCGCTCAAGCTCTTCCCAGACGGATGGCATTTTCCAATCAAAATGAGAGCCTATCTCTGTACCAAACCAATACATTATTTTGTCTCCAAAATTTCTAAAGCCTTTAGAGCGCATCCTTGGTGCTTAGATATCCCTGCCCGCCCCTCCAAAATGAGAATGTCTCCCCCAATGGAACAATCACAACTTCCAATGCGGCCGTAATCAGTGGTTAGGAGACTCGATGCTGGATAACTGAAATTGTAAGAACATAAAAAATGCAGCAGACCTTTCTCTCCCCTAGGTCTGAGACTTAAATCGAAAGGAGAGCGTACAAAGACCCTCGCGTAATTTGGAATATGGAGATTTCCATTCTCACAGTCGACATAGGGGATGCCATGTTCTACCATTCCGAAGAGATCTCTTTGATTAGATTCAGGGATACCGAGTTTTCTTTTCACGAAAAGTCTGAACTCTTTTTTAGGAATTTCTTTTTCTGTCTTGCCCTTCCAACCACCACCCGTCTGAAGCCAGGAATCAGGACCTAAGTTAAATTCTAATTGAAATTTTTCAATGATCTCGTAAAGGAATGCCGGAAAGCCCAGAATGCGGGTCGGTACATTTGATTGACTGAATCGTATTAGAGCTGCGACCACACCTTCCTCATTAAGACGAAACTCTTTTTTATTTTCGTCCCACTGGATGGCGTAGTAGACTTCTTTCTTTGCTGTGAAGTTTGTGAGTAATTCGTCAGTAAAAGCAGTCCCCAAGTCATTTGCGATATGTGGATCATAGGTGAAGCAGAGATAGTTATATTCCTTCTCACTTGCCATCCCGAGAGAGCGATAAATATTTAGGGCAAGTCTCTTCACATTATCCAGGCTTTGCTGATCCAAAAATTGTCGTGACTTCTGGCCTCCAGTTCCTGAGCTTGTAAGGACGAGTGCCAACTTATCTTTTGGAACTGAACAAAACTCGTGCTCTTTGAAAAGGTTAACCATTGTTCCCGGTACAATCGAAAGATCCTCTTCCCTTTTTATGGCCTGAGGATTAAATCCATTCTTTTGCCAAAATTTTCGAGTAAACTCGTGGTGCTCAAAATGAAATTTGGCATTTTCTTTAAAGCTTTCGACGAAAAGACCCTTGTTATCCTGAGAAAAATCAAAAGGATCAGAACAAAGAAGAAGATCAGTCGCACTCATAACTGAAGAAGCTTTGGATTAAGAGACATCCTCTTCCATGCTTTGAAGTATTCTTCCAAATAGACTTGGTTCATTCCCTTTAATTTTACGTTCTGAAAATCGAAAATCTCAAAAGAACGGCTTAAAACGACAAAGTCATAGCGCTCATTTCCTATGAGTTGAAAGGCGGGAAAGAAGCCGCAAGGAATGAATTTTGCCTTAAGTATACTTTGAAGGATTTTTGGACGATCAGCTCTGACGATGACTTCAATGTATCTTGCCCCTGCGTCTCTCAAGAGCTTATTGGCCTTAAGAAAAAGTTCAGTAAAGTTCAGGTTCCCGGGCATTTTCCCTCCGACGATAACGCAGTAGCCATCGAGTTCGGCAAGATGACAGAAGAGTTCGATTGACTGGTCTGGGGACATGATCACAAGATTGGGCTGATGAAAGGGAAAGAATTCAAATTCTAGCTTTTTTTCAGCCTTCAAATGATTGTAACGGTATGAAACAAACTTCGGAGACTTGACGACCTCTAGCTCTCCTGAAGTTACCAATACCTTTGAGGGCTTTTCCGGCTCGATCGGGGAAAGTGAGTTGAGTCCCACTTCTTTCCGGACAACAGAATATAACGACTCCAGTTCATGGTGGAGGCGGTAATTCGAATGCCTTTTTTCTAGGGCTTCGGGAGAAACGATAGCCGCAAGACAATGAGTTTCATAATCATTGGTACGATGAGCATTGGGAAATATACCTAGCTTTTTAAATCCTAACTTCTCCGTCAGAGTCTGAGCCGCTTCATTAACTGTTCTCGTTGTGGAATAGATGACATCCACCCCTTGTGTATTTTTTTTTAGGAAGTTTATGCCAAACAGGAGGAGTTCCTCCATGATTCCCTGACCTCGACACTCATTTCTCACCACCGCACCGAAAGCTTTGGCGATAAGATTTTCTTTGTCATAAGCGGCAAGAACAGAGGCAATGATGGCCCCTTGGTCATTTTTTGTAATAAACCAAAATCCAGATTGAGAATTAATGAACTGACGAATGAGGTTAAAATCCTTCATCAAAGGATCCGGATACATTCCTTCATAAACGTCAAAGTAGAGTTGGGAAATTTGGAAGACGTCTTCCTCTCCCGCAAGTTCAAGTTTCATAGGGTGAAGCCTACCCTTAAGGGCATTTTTTCTCAAGCGCCCTAACACCTTTTTACAAGGAGATGAATCATTTCATGGAAACCTTGTTATGCGTGAGGTGGAAACACGCCATAGGATATTGAATTCCCTGAAAAAAATTATGATTAAAGGGCTTACCATTCTTTGAGTTTGAGCCTCCTCATAAAAGGGGAGTTCTATGCCATTGATAAACTCCTCCCTGTCTTATTATTCGATGAGAATTATTTTCGTAGCGAAGAAAATCCATGAGCAATAGCAGTTATCAAAAAGCTGGATAAAGATTGCCATCAAAATCAATGAGGACTATGTATGTTTTTTAGGAAAGAGCACAAGTTCTGGACGATAAATTTTACTCAGGTTATTTTTGAGATCTAGATGAAACCAATTTCGCTTCCCCTGGGTCTCTACTACCAATTTCCTTTCATCGATCGACAGGAGCGCCTTCAGCTCATTCACTGGCTGGAAACACTCCATCCTCTTTGGGAAATGCGCTTTTCGAAAAACAATCCTCCTCCTGTCGGTGATCAACAAAGACCTCTACTGAGACCCGTTTATTGGCTTGGAAACTGGCAGTTCGCCTGCCTAGATTACTACCATCCCCCGAAAGGCATCCACCACCGGTGCCTCAGGGCCGAGCCCTACCCCGACTTTCTACAAAAGCTGGTTGATCGTATCGAGTTCATTGCAAAGAAAAGATTCCCCAAAAGTTTTTTTCCAGAAAAATGGAAGCTCAACACTTGCCTCATTAACTTTTATGGCGACAAACTTGAAGAGGGGCGGTGGCTGGATCGAGCGAGAGTTGGTGAACATAAAGACTTTGAGCCTGGCCCTGTAGGATCCATCTCCCTAGGTGAGAAATGTCTTTTTCAATTTGTTCAGGGAAAGTATTCTCTCGGGAAAGAAAATATTGTTCTAGCTCAGTGGCTAGAAGACTCATCCCTTCAGATCTTTGGGGGTGATAAATGGAAGTCTAAAACATTTCACCGTGTCCAACGAGTCGAAAATAAAAAGGGTGAATTCTTGGGCCCCAAGATCGAGGGCTTTCAAACTAGAAGAATAAATTTCACATTTCGTTACGTTCCTGAGGAACACATTTATCCTTTCCATAAACTTCCCTTAGGCGTTCAGGAAGACATCCTTCCCTACATCGAGACCCTCAGTCTTCACTCCCCTTTCTTTAGTAAAATTAATACCTTAAGCTCAAAAACTCCCGACTGAACAATTTCACTCAAGCATCTTTCTTACCTGACGATAAGTGTCAAGTCATTTCTTATCATTTTTTTAAAGAGGCCCCTTCATGGGTAAATTGTTTGTGATTTTTTTAAGCTTCTTCCACGCGATCAGCGTTCACGCTGGGGAGTCTGACGTTCTATTAAAAAATCTCAAAGCACGTATCCATGAGCTTCCGGGAAAGAAGGGAGCACTTATAAAAAGTTTCACCAATCACAATCAGAGTTACATATATGATCAAGCCCTAGCGATCATTGCTTTCTCTAAAGGAAAAAAAAAGGAAGATGCTCGTCGCCTACTAATGGGATTAAAGTCACTTCAAAACAAAGACGGCTCGCTTTATTTTTCTTACTACCTCGACGGGATATCATCTTATCCAGCCGAAGGTGACCGAAGGATTGCCGGAGCCATTTCGTGGGTCGCTCTCGCCTCTATTCACTTTCAGAAAGAGTTTGATTCAACAGAGTTTAAAGCGTTTAACGAACGCATTCTTTCTTACCTTAAAAGAGAAATTGTTTCTTTCGAAGTAGAAGGAGATAATGCAAGGGCATTAAGGTTTTCCCCCTCTGACCTTAAAGAGTCTCCTTTTCCTGAGACGGATGTCGTAGCGCTCGAACATAATCTTGACGCCTACGCAGCCTTCCTGCACTTCGGGATTCTGAATAAAACTTCGGAATTTAAATCAGAGGAAGAACACTTAAGAAGATTCGTCCTTAAATTGTGGGATTCTGAACATCAGCACTTTTGGTCAGGAGCAAGCATTAAATCTGGTCGAGTGAGTAAGAGCGAACTTTATCTCGACAACCAGACTTGGAGCCTTCTCGCCCTCGATGAAACAATTCTGAAAAAAATTTCTCCGGTGGAGGCTCTCTCTCTTAACTGTGAAGTGTTCCGGGTAAACCAAGAGGGAATAAGCGGTTTCATGGATTCAAGACCCTCGAATCGCCCTTCTCAACACTCTTTCGTCTGGTCTGAAGGAAGCCTCGGACAGATTTTAGCGATGAAGAAAATTAGCCGTCTACAACAAAAAACTCTTGTATGCGACAAAATGGCGGCTGAGGATTTTCTTAAATCTATTAAGAAAATGACCCAAAAAGACGGTGGTGTTGCCTATGCGACCGCCAGCAAGAACCCAGATTTTACAACGGCTTCGTCTGTTGCAGGTACTGCTTGGCTTTATTTTGCCGAACAAGAAATCAACCCTTTCGAAATGAACTAAATTAGTTGATTAAGTTTTCTTTCAAATTGTTGGAAAATTTCATCGTGATGAAGACTAACAGTTGTGAGCTCTGCGAAGATCTCTTCAATTCTTTTTTTTATTCCACTCAGCCGCTGAGAAGCCTCTTGAATTTTTTTTGATTCCCCGCTAGTGGCCAGCTCAATTATTGAAACCTCGATTGAAGCTTCCAGAGACTCAAGCTCGATAATTTCTTTTTCTAAAAGTTCAATTTTCTTTTTTAAAGGGTTCAGCACTCTTCCACGTTCAATAATCAGCTCGGAACGGAGTTGCTTAACTTCTTGACGAGACTGGCCCGCTCTTGGCTTTACCGGTCCTTCAGAAGGAGGCGAATCCTCCCAACCGATTTTTTCCAGAAAATCATCGTAGTTCATTTGAAGAGAGTCGACTTTGTCATGATGAAAAACAATCAGTTTGTGGGCCACTGCCCTTAGCATCGATTCGGAGTGAGTGACGACTATGACCGCCCCTGGATAATTCTGGATTTCCAGAGTGAGTGACTCCACGGATTCTTGATCAAGATGATTTGTTGGTTCATCGAGAAGTAGAAGGTTTGTCGGTTTAGCAAGTAGCTTTGCCAATAGCACTCTGGCTCGCTCGCCTCCGGACAGAACCTTAATTTTTTTCTTCGCTAAATCTCCCGAAAACATCATGATCCCTGCTAAAGAGCGTGCTCTCTGGAGTCCCATGGAAAAATTAGCAGAGAGGATTTCTTCTTCAATCGAATTTTCCATATTCAGTCTGTTGATGTTCGTCTGTCCAAAGTGCCCTACTAAAAGATTAACGTTTTTATGAAGCGTCCCCTCTCGAGGGTTAAGATCTCCCGCTATGAGGTTTAATAGTGTAGATTTTCCTTTCCCATTTTTTCCTATAATGGCAATTTTATCATTTTTCTGGACAGTAAAGCTCAGACCTTTGAAGAGAGAAAGATCTTTATAACCGAAAGAAATATCTTTCACCTCTAAAAGTATCTTTCCTGGACACTCCTGGTGGGTAAACTCAAAGTCAAGATTTGCCATAAGTTGAAGTGCCTCCATTTCCGGCATCTTTTCCAAAAGCTTTAAACGGGATTGTGCCTGAGCAGCCTTTGAAGCCTTCGCCCTGAAGCGATCGACAAAATCCCGGAGATCTTTTCGTTTTCTGTCAGCATTCAGTCTGGTTTTTTCATAGATCTCTTCTTCAAGGAGAATTTGCTCAAAATATTTTTCAGAGTTTCCCGGGATTTTCACTATTTTCTGTCGCCAAATACCCATCGTGTGAGTGGTCACTTCGTCCATAAAACCACGATCGTGGGTAATAAGAATCATCTCTCCTTTAAACTCCCTCAAAAACTTAGAAAGCCAGCGCATAGAGACAATATCAAGATAGTTTGTAGGCTCATCAAGTAGAAGGCAGTGGGGCTCAGATACTAAGACCTTCGCTAGATTGAGACGGATCTGGTATCCTCCGGAAAATTCAGAAGGAGCTTTGTTAAAGTCGGAGGTTAAAAAGCCAAGACCCAGGAGCATTTTTTCTGCCTTGTAATGTTCAAATTGTGCATTCTCACCTCGAAGGGCGCTCACACACTCGGCAAGTATTGATTTATGAGAAAAGGAGAGGTGCTGTTTAAGAGTTCCGATGTCATAGTTCTTAGGCAAAATAATATCGCCCTTATCCATTGACTCTTCCCCAAGAAGAATTTTAAAGAGAGTCGATTTGCCCATTCCATTTCTTCCAACAAGCCCTATACGTTCACCCTTTCCTAGGCTGAAATGAACATCCTTAAACAGGAGCTGAGTCCCGTATCCCTTTTCAAGACCTGTTACCTGAATCATGGCGTGGACTCAGCCTGTTCAGAATTTTCATTTGAGGGATTAAGAACAGGAGAGGGAGAGGGAGAGGGAGACGGCGAGGGGCCGAGTTTTGCGATCATGAGACCAATCTGGAGGAGACAATTACTCGCCAAGGCTTTTTGGGCCGGGTCAAGATTTTCTTTGGCAACAATCAACTTAAGTGCCTCCTCACGATCAAAATATTCATTAAGCTTTTCCTCCTCAGGAATAGGATCACCAAAAGTCACGGCGATGGAGCAATTGATATCCTTCGTCTTCGTATAGGAGGCTATAAAATGCTCCATATTAATATCCATCCAAAGAGCAAGGAAGCGGTTGAGCATATCGAGATTTTCGCCCCGAAAAATTTTCATGAGATCTAAAACAAAATTGATCATCTCTGGGTTATTATTTGTCAGAAGATCTCTCCACATGAAGACCCTTGACTCGATGTCCTTGTCTAGTTTATCCGAAATGAGCGTCGGATTTTCTTTGAGGATCAATATCGCCTTCTCGCGAGTTTCAGAAGTCGGGAAAACAAGAAAGTCTTCCATTAGGATTATTAGAGTCATCTTAGGATTGCGTTTGAGGTTAACATCCTCCATCACTGATATGACATCGCGCTTAAGCTCAATTGTGGTCACATCGATTTCGGCAGGATCTCCAGCTAATTTTTCGCTCGCCTTGTCAAAATAATTTAATAATACGTCGATCCTCGAGAATAAAATGATGATGACAATGACTGCAACGTATTTCATGCTAAAAGGATAAACTAAAACGATGAAACATGCCACTCGAGGGATAAAATATAACCTATGGTTTCTAAAGCTAAACTTGTCGATTTTTTAGGCGCTACTGATTGGATTGTATTTTTTAGTGTCCTTTTGCTAACTCTCCTTAGTGTTCTTTGGGGCCAGCGCTTGAAAAGGAGACTTTCCTCGTCCGACCAATTAAGTACTTTGGAGCTACTCTTGATGGGCCGAAGGTTGACCTTGCCTATTTTCGTCGCAACCCTTGTTGCCACTTGGTATGGCGGCATTTTCGGAGTTACCGCCCTTACCTTCGAAAAGGGAATCTATAATCTCCTAACTCAAGGGATTTTTTGGTACGGAAGCTATCTGCTCTTCGCTTTTTTCCTCATCAAGCGTATTCGCTCATATGACGTCATGACTATTCCTGATCTGGCGGGCAAATTGTTTGGTGAAAAGGCCCAAAAAATCACGGCTGCTCTGAACTTTTTAAATCTTCTTCCTCTCGCCTATACCATCAGCCTTGGAATTTTTTTAAGGAGCCTATTCGGAGGCTCTCTTTTTCTTAATACAACCTTGGGAGTGCTGCTCGTCACCTTTTGGTCTCTTTGGGGAGGATTCCGGGCGGTGGTGTTTTCTGATGTCGTGCAATTCTTTTTCATGCTCCTTTCGGTCATCCTCGTTGTTCTTTTTTCATGGATGAATCTCTGTACACCTTATGAACTCCTTTCTAAACTTCCTCCGACTCACCTCGACTGGACTGGAGGCGAATCACTCACAAATCTTATGGTCTGGGGTTTTATCGCTCTGTCTACTCTGGTGGACCCCACTTTCTATCAACGTGTTCTAGCTGCTAACTCAGAGAGCACAGCAAGAAGAGGAATTCTCATTTCAACTTTGGTCTGGATCATCTTTGACTGCTGTACGACACTGGGGGCACTCTATGCCAGGGCCTACATCCCTGAGGCTAATCCGCAAGATGCCTACCTCCTTTATTCAGTTCAACTTGTACCAGAGGGAGTGCGTGGTCTTATTCTTGCCGGAGTGCTTGCTATTATTTTATCAACTCTTGATTCTTATCTTTTTAACGCTGCTACATGCTTAAGTTATGACCTTGTATCCGAGAAAAAAAAATTTCGTCTTTGGCATCATCACTTGGCCCTCATCTTGGTGAGCGTCTCCTCCATTTTTCTCGGTCTTCAATTCAAAGGAAACGTGGTGGATGTCTGGAAAACACTCGGAAGTTTCTCGGCCGCCTGCCTGCTTTTTCCCCTCATGATAGCGCAGTGGAAGCCTGGTGTGATCTCGGAGAAAACCTTTAGTTTCGCTGTCGGCGCTGGCTGCCTTGGCATTGTGTCATGGAAGTTTTTTAACAAATTTTACTCACTGCCTTCAATAGATGAGTTTTATATCGGACTAGTCCTGGCAAGTGTTCCGCTTTTTCCATCACTTCTATTGAAAAAGACATGATTTTTTCAAATTTGTCCCCATGCATTCAAGGTGTCTTTTCGTCGTAAAACTGCTATCTTTTCCCAACTAAAAATTTTGTCATTAGCAGTAAAAAAAGGAGTTCGAGTGACTACATCGAACAATGAAACTACGTCCGCTGAAGAAAAATACAAATTAGCTCTTGATTATCACTCCTCTGGGCGCCCCGGTAAAATTGAAATTACTGCCACCAAACCTTGCCTCACTGCCAGAGATCTCTCACTTGCTTATTCACCTGGGGTCGCAGCTCCATGCTTAGAAATCGCCAAGAATCCAGATGATGTCTATAAGTACACTGCCAAGGGAAATCTCGTTGCTGTTTTATCTAACGGTACTGCCGTCTTAGGTCTTGGGGACATCGGTGCTCTCGCAGGAAAGCCAGTCATGGAAGGAAAGGGAGTTCTCTTCAAACGTTTTGCCGACATCGATGTTTTTGACATTGAGATCGGCTCAAAAACTGTTGATGAAGTGGTTAGCGTCGTAAAGGCCCTCGAGCCGACTTTTGGTGGAGTGAACCTCGAAGATATTAAAGCTCCAGAGTGTTTTGAGATTGAAAAACGTTTGCAAGAAATTTGCGACATTCCTATCTTCCATGACGACCAACACGGAACGGCAATTATTGGTGGAGCTGCCTTCCTAAACGCCTGTGAAATCACAGGCCGTGACATTTCTAAAACAACTGTGGTGGTTTCAGGTGCCGGTGCTGCCGCTATAGCAACCGCGCTTTTCTTCCTCGAACTCGGCGTAAAGAAAGAAAACGTCATCATGGTTGATTCTAAGGGCGTCATCTACAAAGGGCGTACCGAAGGAATGAACAAGTATAAAGATTTCTTTGCCAATGAAACGAAAGCGAAAACTCTTGGTGATGCGATGAAAGGCGCTGACTGCTTTATCGGTTGTTCAGCTAAGGGACTTGTTTCGCAAGAGATGGTTAAATCCATGGCAAAGGATCCTATTATTTTTGCCATGGCAAATCCAGATCCTGAGATCACTCCAGAAGAAGTGGCACAAGTTCGTGACGATGCCATCATGGCAACAGGTCGCTCAGATTATCCAAATCAGGTAAATAACGTGCTTGGCTTTCCATTCATTTTCCGTGGGGCCCTAGATGTACGTGCACGTAAGATAAATGAGCAGATGAAAAAAGCCGCGGCGATGGCCTTGGCTTCTCTTGCCAAAGAAGAAGTACCTGATGATGTAAAACGAGCTTACGGCAATGAAAACTTCTCCTTCGGCCGCAATTACCTCATTCCTAAGCCATTTGATAAAAGAGTTCTCACGCGAGTTTCTCCGGCAGTAGCTAAAGCAGCTATCGAATCAGGTGTAGCGAGATTAAAAATAGAAGACTTCAATGCTTATGCAAAATCTCTTCAGGAAAGGCTGGGCCAAACCGGCTCCATTATGCGAAACATCCGGTCTCGTCTTCCCAACGGTGAAAAACCAAGAATCGTATTCCCTGAAGGATCGAACGCCAGAATCCTCAAGGCAGTCTCAATCCTCAAAGAAGAAGGCCTCATCCAACCAGTTCTTCTTGGAAATAGAAAATCGATTCACAAAAAAATGGATGAATTAGGGGTTTCTAATTTAAAGGACATACAGATCATTCACCCTGAAGATTCTGAGCCGTATGAAAAGTATGTCACTGAGTTTTTCAAAAACCGTCAGAGAAAAGGCGTCTCCTTCTCTGCGGCCCGCGATACTCTTAAGCGAGGGAACTACTATGGTTCGATGATGGTAAGAATGGGTGATGCCGATGGCATGATCACAGGCGCCACTCAAAATTACCCCGAATGCATTCGCCCTATCATGAAGACGATTGGAACCAATAACCCCAATCGTCCCAAAGTAGCGGGAATTATGATGCTCATATTCAAGCATCGTGTGATCTTTTTTGCTGACTGTACTGTGCAGCAAAATCCAGATGCACATGATCTGGCCGACATCGCTCTTTCCGCTGCACAAATGTACCGAAACGTGATGAAGCAAGAACCTAGAGTTGCCTTCCTTTCTTATTCAAACTTTGGTTCTAACCGAGATTCTCAGGTGGCGAAAATGGCCGAAGCTGTAAAAATGGCGAAATCCAGAGATGCCAATCTTATCGCTGATGGTGAGATGCAAGCTGACGTTGCGGTGAACACGGATATCATGAAGAATCTTTTTGAGTTCTGCTCTCTGGATAAAGCTGCTGATGTTTTAATTTTTCCTGATTTGAATTCGGCAAATATCAGCTATAAGCTTCTTGCTCAGCTCGGTGGAGCGACTCCAATTGGTCCAATTCTTCTTCCTTTAAAACATGCTATTAACATCGTTCAGCGAACCTCGACTGTGGATGAGATCGTAAACATGTCGCATATTACCGCTCTTATCTCTCAGGAAATAAAGGCTCACCGAACTCAGCTAAAACAATAAGGAAAACTTCATGGCTTTTGAAAAAAAAATTATCGCAACCGAACTTGCGCCCCAAGCTGTGGGCACTTACTCTCAAGGGGTTTTTCATAATGGTATTTATTATTTCTCAGGCCAAATTGGTTTGGACGCAAAAACCGGAGAGCTCGCTGCAGGTTTTGATGGGCAACTTGAAAATGTTTTAAAAAACATCGATGGACTTCTTACCTCACAGGGTCTAACCCGGGAAAATATTATTAAAACAACTATCTTTATGACTGACCTATCTCTGTTCGGGAAAATCAACGAGGCTTACATTAAGTTTTTTAAGACTCCTTATCCGGCCCGATCAACTGTTCAGGTGTCTGCACTTCCCAAAGGGGCGGTTATAGAGATCGAGGTTATTGCGGCTAAATAATATGTTTGGAAAAAAGTACGTCTTTGAATCAAAATCTACTCGACTCCGCCGCCTCGCCATCGGAGGCGTCTTCGCAACTTTTATTATGATCTCTCTGACCGTAACTTTCATTGTTTACATACCTATCTATGCAAAAATGAAAAAAGGTAAAACGGCAGGAGCTTTCTTTCAAAAATCCCCTGACGCTATTGCTGTATTTACCGGTGACAAAGGAAGGATCTCCTATGCCATGGAGCTTTTAAAAAATAATCCTACGTCAAAGCTCTTCATTTCCGGTGTTTATGCAACTAATTCCTTTCAGACACTATTGAATAAACAGGCAACCCCCGCTACAGGTATGGAGCTTTCTTCCTCTAGCATGCAAGTTGAACTGGATTACAAGTCTAAAAATACATTTGAAAACGTGCGAGAGACAATTCAATTTCTGAAATCCAATCCGGAACTCGCTAAGGTTCTGATCATCTCCAGCGATTATCACATTATGAGGATCAATCTCATCATTTCACACTTTATGCACGGTTCTAAGCCTGAGTTTTATTTTGATTCTGTCTCGAATTCATATGATTCATGGAAAGAGGTCAAAAAATTACTTCTCGAGGCCTTGAAAATTGCCAGAACATTTGTTCAATTAAAGATATTTCGAGAAGAAATCATTTCAGAAGATTAGAGAACGAGATTCCAACCTGCAGGAACAGCTCCCTCGGTACAAGAGAAACGATACCCAAGATTACTTGGGACCTGAGAGAATCGGTAGGCGTTTTTCGTGACTCCGTTGATCACGACTGTTTCTGTGACTACATCGCAAAACTTCTGGGTATAGCGAGAGCCATCCGTTGGATCTGTATAGCCTTCGAAATTGTAGCTTTTAGATACAAGAGACGAAGAAAAGTTCTGGGCCGAGCCCACCGTCTCTCCATTGGAATTCTTAGTGGTAATTTTTCTCACAATCGTGAAGTTAGCAAAAACAGCAAGACTGGAAAATGGCAGGGAAAAAGTGTCAGTATAGGCATCAATATTGGGAGCGTTACTTCGTTCAAACTCAAATTTAATTGACAGAGGACCTGAGTCGCCGCTGGAAGATGTGTAAACAGATGGCTTCCGACAGTGATCTTCCAGAAGATCATCAATCATCGTCTCGTTTTGAGAACGGGTTACTCGTAGGAAGTAGTTCTCGCTTCCAATCTGTGTATCCGTTATGTAAAAGTAGAGATCACCAGCATTGGCATCCCTTTTCCAAACCCGGATATCTAGCTTTTTTTTCACTTCTGTTGCAAGTTTGTATTCAAAATAAAAACCATCTTCTCTGTCATAAGAGGTCGAATCAAAAACCTGATTTGAGTTGTTCTTAAATCGGTTGTAGATGGTTTGAAATTGAGCGATACACTTGAGATAAGAGTTCTGCCGTATCGCCTCTTGCTCAGAGGGAGAGAGGTCATTAAAACTTTCTACCTCCTCTTGGACGCAAGAGAGCAAAAAACTCATGACAATAAAAAAGAAAATTTTCTTCAAAATTTATATCCTCCGCCGATAGCGTAGGTAGTGACGATATCAATCTTATCACTTAATTCTGGCTCAGATGAAACTTCCCCTTGACCGTTCTCTTTTTTCAGCTGCTTAGCTTCTCTCTTCGTTACGTCGAAGCGGTTCTGAGTCACCTTTAAGTACAAGTAGTAGCCACTGCGAGAGGTTAAATTTACTCCAGCAGAAAGCTTGGCATTAAAAAGTTCATCCTGGACTCTCAAACGGTAGCTCTCATCTGTGGTATCGAGTTTGTAACTGTAATTGAGCTTGTTTAAGGCCATGGCCTTGCCAACACCTGCTTCAACGAAGGGTTCAACTGTCAGATAAGCCCAGTCATCCATGAAGGGATTTTTAGTTTTCATGTCGAACATGAAACCTAGAGATTGTGAAGCTTCAGCGCCGAAGAGTTGGCCAGTTTTTTTAGTAAAAGCAAATTTTACATCTTCATCCTCAGTCCCACCATTTAGAGTTCGAGAAAATAGCGTACCTAGATAGAAAACCTCAACCTTCGAAGTTGTCATGAAGCCTGCACCTAAGTAAATTTCGCCACCGAATCCCAGCCTTCCTCCAAAGAGCTCCTGGTCATCCGGAAAAAAATTTTTCTTCACTCCTTGGAATTCGTAAAAAGTTGGATACTGAAGAGATTCAAAGCCAAAACTCGTAAGCCAGTGACTCTTACGAGGATTGAAATCGTGATCCTCATCAACTTCCGTGGACATTACGGGAGTATCAGCATCAGAAACCTGCGCCCAAAGAGATACTGGAAAGAGAAGAATCAGGAAGAAGCATAATTTATTCATATCTTAAATTATGACGGTCAGCATCCTTGTATGTCAAAAAGTTAATCTACGCGCGACTGACGGAAATGACTTCCTCCATCTGCTCTATGGAGCTGATGGTTTTGAGAAGCTCAGAGTAGTCTTTGACTTCAATCTCAAAAATAAAGTTACCTTTTTGGTCTGGCATTGAACGAGCAATCGCTGAGCGAATATTAATGCCGGCATTGTTAATCGATTTTGAGATCTTTGAAAGAATCCCCGGCTTATCGTGGGTCGTCACTTTAATATTAACCGGATGGCTGAAGTTATAATGCCTATTCCACTCCACATAAACATGGCGGGACTTTTCCATGTCAACGATGCGATTGCAACCAACTGTATGAACAGTGATGCCCCTACCGCGGGTAATGATGCCAGTAATGGGGTCGCCGGGGATAGGATTACAACAACGGCCCATCTTGACCATAATATCGTCGAGTCCATCGACGATGACAGCATTATCGTTACTTGTGCTTTTTCTTGCCGATTTTTGAGTCTTATTAAAGAAGCTTTCAAGCTCTTTGTCTTCTTCCTTAAAATCTAGCTCATCGTTTTCACTGAAATTGACCGATGGGATAGAAACGAGAACCTCTTTGATTGGAAGATGATTTGACCCAATGTTCACAAAAAGCTCTTCTAGACCTTTGTAGTGATACTTTTCCAGGATTGGCTTAAAGTCGTGTTTTTTATCCACCGACTTGATCGAAGTTTCAAATTTCTTAAGTGCCTTCTCAAGAATCTCTTCGCCAAGCTTTTTATGTTCATCGCGCTCTACCTTCATAAGGTACTGGCGGATTTTAGTGATCGCTCGGGAGGTCTTACAGATTTTTAGCCAGTCTTTCGAGGGAGTCTGAGTCTTACTTGTCAGAATTTCAACAGTGTCTCCTGACTTCAGACGGTACTTTAAAGGTACCATCTTGCCGTTTACTTTTGCGCCGACAGTTTTATTGCCTACTTCAGTGTGGACGGCGTAAGCAAAATCCAGCGGAGTAGCTCCGTATCTCAGTTCCTTCACGTCTCCTTGTGGTGTAAAGATAAATACTCCACCGACATCGAGATCATTTTTCACGACATCCATGAATTCTGATGAGCTCTGAACGTTCTGGTTAAACTCCATAAGTTCTTCAACCCATTTGAGTTTGTTGACTGCATCGCCTTTATTTCTCTCTTTATATTTCCAATGGGCAGCAACACCACGTTCGGCGACTTCATGCATTTCAAAAGTTCTAATCTGGATTTCGATTCTCTCCGCCTTGGGGCCTATCACTGTTGTATGGAGAGATTGATAATTATTAACTTTAGGAATAGCAATATAATCCTTAAATCTTCCAGGAACCGGAGTAAACGCCGAGTGAATAATGCCCAAAACTTTATAACACTCAGTGATGTTATTAACGAGTACACGGAAGGCTAAGAGGTCCTGAATCTGATCAAAATCTACACCTCTTTGTTGCATTTTTTTGTAAATGGAATAGAAGTGCTTTGGTCTTCCTGTGACTTCACCTTGGACTGAATACTCTAACATCTTTTCTTCGATAAGATTGATCGTCTCTTCGATATAGGACTCGCGCTCGCGTTTTTTCATAGCGATCTTTTCAGCAAGTCGATAGTATATATCCGGATGAATATAACGAAGGCAAAGGTCTTCAAGATCACCTTTGACAGAGTTAATTCCTAGACGAGAGGCGAGGGGCACGTAAATATCCAGTGTTTCTTGGGCCTTGGCCTGTTGCTTTTCTTTAGTCATGTACTGCAAAGTTCGCATGTTGTGCATGCGATCAGCGAGCTTCACAATAATAACTCGCAGATCCTGGGCCATGGCCACAACCATCTTACGGAAGTTTTCGGCTTGGGACTCCTCTTTTGTCTTGAACTTAATCTTGGAAATCTTAGTACAGCCCACCACGATCTGAGCAACACTCTGTCCAAACATCTTAGCGATGTCCTCTGGGGCAACGTCGCAGTCCTCTACCGTGTCATGGAGAAGACCTGCCATGATTGAATCGACGTCCATCTTAAGTTTTATCAGAGTAGCAGCAACATTCAATGGGTGAATGATGTAAGGTTCTCCGGAAGAGCGCTTCACTCCTGCGTGCATTTTATCAGCGAACTCAAAGCACTTTCTCAGGATCGAAAGATCGGCTTCAGGCCAGAGAACTTCTCCGCGCTTAACAAGCTCGTCAATCGTGAGATTAGCCTCATGTGAAAAATCTATTCTTTCAGCAAACATTTACTTCAAAATCCTCTCGACGACCTCTTTTAATCTAACATAGGCCCTTTCAACATCATCATTTAATACCAAGTGGTCGAACCTATCTTTTGATAGGAGCTCTTTTCGGGCATTCGCGATTCTTTCACGAATAACCTCTATCGAATCCGTACCTCTAGAGATGAGTCTTTTTTCAAGTTCTTCAATTGAAGGGGGCTCGATAAAAATCACCTGTGCCTTATTACCATAAATGCGCTTCATGGCATCAGCTCCCTGAACATCGAGATCAAAGAGCATCTTCCAATTTTTCTGAAGTCCTTCGATGACGAAACGTTTGGAGGTGCCGTAGTAGTTTGAATGAACCTTCGCCCATTCAATGAATTCATCTTCCTCAATTTGTTTCTCGAAGCTCTCTTTCTTGATAAAATAGTAATCTTTCCCATGAACTTCGCCAGGCCTTATGGGTCTGGTAGTGCAGGAGACTGACCACATGAGATCGGGAACATCGGTCTTTAACCGATTGAGCAGAGTCGATTTACCTGTGCCTGATGGCGCACAGATGACAATCATCTTTTGAGACATCATTTATTCCAAATTTAGGGCCTGTTCACGGATCTTTTCCAATTGTACTTTCATCTCGACAACATGAGATGAAATTTCTGGATGGGCAGATTTTGATCCCATGGTGTTGGTCTCGCGGCCTAGCTCCTGAAGGAGGAAGTCAATCTGGCGACCGATCTCACCAGTTGAAAAGAGAACAGCTCTCAACTTCACCAGGTGAATATGAGCCCGATTAATTTCCTCATCTATTTCTAATTTTTCTAGGTAGTATACTACTTCCTGAAGAAAGCGAGATTCGTCGACCTTAATGTCCTTTAGCTTTTCATTGAGTTTACCCGAAAGCTTTTCTCTGATTATCTCAGGGTAGAGAGACTTAAGTTTCTCTACTTTATGAAGTCGTTCTTCGTAGATTGAAAGGTGCTCGAGGAGTTTTTCCACCAGTTTTTCCCCCTCATGCCCCCTAGACTCTTTGAGCGATTTAATGGCCAGGGCAAAAGACTTAAGGACCAGGGGAGAAAGCTCGTTCTCTTTCGCCTCATCCTCCTCGCGGTAAAAGTCAGCTCTTAAAAAGTCCGTAGCATTAACCTCCAGAGTAACTTTCGCCTCGCTAAAGATCGGAGACATCAGCTTTAAATAGGCGGATACCTTTGCTGGATCGATTTGGAACTCAGTTGAAGTCTTTTCGTTTCTTTTATAAGAGATAGAGATATCAAAGCTCCCACGACGAAACTCTCCCTCCAGCATAGATCTGAGTTCGAGCTCGAGGGAATTAAAAAGGGAGCTCATCCGGAATTTAAAATCCTTGAAGCGATTGTTTACGGTCTTAATCTCAGTGTTAACTGTAAAATTAGTACCGATGGATTCACCTTTTCCGAAACCGGTCATGGAATAAACACTCACACTAACCTCTTACTTCGTCGGAATTATCAAGCGTCAGGGTGAGATTTCCCATCTGACGAAATTTTTCAAAACGTCTTTCCATAACCAGTTGAACTTCTTCTTTCTGAAGTGCTCGAAGACTTGTCATGATGGCGTCCTTAACCATCATTAAGGCCCGATCCGGATGACGATGGGCACCACCTGCTGGCTCCTTGATGATCCCGTCAATAACTTTAAGTTCTAGTGCCTTATTGGGCGAAAGTTGCAGTGAGTTTGCAGCCGTCTCGGCCATCTTGGGATCAGACCAAAGAATAGATGCGCAGGACTCCGGAGAGATCACGGAGTATACGGAATACTCCATCATGAAGACTTTATCGGCAACGGCGATCCCTAAGGCACCACCCGAACCACCTTCTCCAATGACCACGGAAATAATGGGCGAATTAATCTTGAACATTTCTTCTAAATTTTCAGCAATGGCCAGGGCCTGTCCACGCTCCTCCGCTCCGATACCGGGATAAGCGCCCGGCGTATCAACGAATGTGATTATCGGAATTTTAAACTGAGAAGCAAGCTGCATCACCCGAAGCGCCTTTCGATATCCTTCTGGGTTCGCCATCCCAAAGTTACGCTTAATTTTTTCTTGAGTCTTGCGACCTTTCTCAATCCCGATCACCGCGACTTTCTGACCATCAATATAACCAAACCCCGTGACCATTGATGGGTCATCCGAGAACCGTCGATCACCGTGAACTTCATGAAAATCTGTCACGAGTTTTTCGATATAATCAAGTGCATGAGGTCTCGCAGGATGGCGCGATAGCTGAGTCCTTTCCCATGGAGAGAGATTGCTATAAATCTCTTCCAGCATACTGTTGACTTTAGCCTGAAGGGCCTCAATTTCATGAGAGATGTCGATGTTTTGATGGGATGTTTCTCGAAGCTCCCTGATTTGATTTTCAAGTTCAGAAACTGGCCGTTCAAAATCTAAAGTAAAATCCATTAAAACCCTCTGGTTAATTAGAGAATTACTACCTGTTTTAATGGGGGTTAAGTTACCTTGGGAGAGAGGAAATTGCACGAATTTCCTCTCATGATTTCATCTAACTGCCTGAAAGCTGGTTTCTACTCCCAGCCCTGGACCTCTCCTGCCTCGAAGTAGATGTATTTCGGTGCACCATTAAACCGATAGAGCCACCGCTCGTTCTCATGCCGAGGGTTTCCGGCAATTTCTACTCGAAGAGGCTTTCCCAGGGAATCAAGAACATCTGGCTTACTCATACCCAAGGCCACTTCATCATTTAAGCCTTTAAAAACTTGGGCCGGCGTGCGATGAGTGCCACCTTCTCTTTCTGAGATAAATCCTCGAGCGACAAGATAATCACGCCGATCGAAGGGCGAAAGTTTTAAAAAGTAGATCTTTTCAGAAACGGTTTTAAATCGGCTGCGGTGATCTCGATAAAGTTCGAGATCCTCTAAATGCTGAGAAGTCTCAAGTCTTTTGAGCTCACTGAGGAGAAACCTATCTGACCCAGAGACTTGATCGTCAGAAAAATCTTCTTCATTATGGTTATTGGCGAGATGACTTTTTCCTTCAATCTCATCCAGGACTGGAAACTGAGCACATCCAGTGAGGATCGACATTAAACCGGTCAAAATAAACAAATGATAAGACATGGATTCCCTTCCTTCTTTCTTAGGTCATTTCTCTTCTCGGATGTTGGGCGCTCTTCTGTAAGTCCGAGGCCTTAGGAGGCAGAAGTTACCCATATCAGACAGAATCACTTTTATCTCAAATCTCTGTCTTAAAGAGCCGATGAGTGAAGAGATGGGACTTATTGAAAAAATTGAAACATTTCTTAATGATCTTCTTCTTAAGCTTGGCGCGCTGATCGCTAAACTTACTCCTCAAATTTTAAAGAAATCGATCAAAAAGCTTTCACTTTTTTCTGATAGCGCACTTCGCTTTTTAAAGTCTATGCCACCGATTCTCTGGGAAAGATTTCAAGTATTCTTGAAAAAAAATGTGGCGCAAGCAAAGCAAATAGATTTTAGGAAAAGACTGGGCTCAATTGCAAATGATATTAAGTCAAAGAATCCCAAGGCTGGAAAATTTAAAACCTTTTTTCTTTTGCCCTTCAAAATTCTAGCTCTCTGGCTTCAGGGACTATCACCAGGCCAGGTATTACTACTCCTCAGTTTTACTGGAGGTTCCATCCTCGCCTTGATCGGCATCGGTTTCTCAGGAAAAAAAATGGCCCTATCATACCTTGACACTGGCCGTTTTCCCGCAAGCGAGGAGATCCTCTCCTACGATAGACCTGATTACTACAAAAAAGAGCGCCGTCATGCTATGTTCGTCAACCTAAGACTCCCTGTCTACTTCGCCCAGATCAACGAAGTTAAAAATGTTGATATCGACTTTACGGTTACACTCAGTAATCGTAATACGCGGATGTTTATTGAAAAACATGATTTCAAAATTAGGGACCACCTCATCCTCCAGATCGAGCCTTCAGTAGCCTCATTCCCCATTGAAGAAGAGGGAAAACAAGTCATAAAGAACAAGCTTCTTGTAGAGATCAATGAGTTTCTAAAGCAACATGAGATTGAAGGTACCGCTGAAGAGGTTAATCTAACCTATATATTAGCCAACTAAATCTTTTCCGATAAGTGATCTGACAGTTTTTTCAGTCAAACGTAATCGTCTTGCCGCTAGAGATAAGTTTCCGTCACATAAAGAAATGGCATGTTTTACATATTCGACCTTCAAGTTCTTCATAGGAATGATCTCTTTGCTCATTCCCATATCCATCAGATTTGAACTCTCTCGGAGGAGATCTTCATCAAGGTGATCAAAATCAATTTTTCTTGAGCGCGAGAGTATTCGCTTCTTATCCAGGTGTCCCATGAGCTGCCGTAGATTTCCCGGCCATGCCAGAGTCAGATAAAAATCTAGAAGTCTGATGGAGAATGTCACATCATGCCTCAAACTGAAGAGAGTACAGGCTTCTTTAATTTTTTGGGAATCATTTCTGAGAGATGTAAGTTCCACCGTGTGACCCGACTTGAGCCGGTAATAGAAATCTTGGCGGAAACTTCCTTTCTCAACCAGCGCCTCAAGTTTTCTTCCTGAGGCAAAGATCAGTCTGGTGCGTATTGAACGAAGGGCAACATCACCCACGCGGCGGAATTTATGTTCATCCAGGAAAGTGAGAAGCTTAGTCTGAACCTCCATCGGAAGTGAATCAACCTCGTCCAAAAAGAGGGTGCCGCCCTCAGCTGATTCCAATGCTCCTATCTTGTCATTTATAGCGCCAGTGAAAGAGCCCTTCTTGTGACCAAAAAGTTCGGACTCGATGAGTTGTGGATTAAACGATGAAAGGTTAACAGCAACGAACTTTCCCAGACGTTTGCTTCTTTCATGAATTTTAGAGGCTAAATAAGTTTTACCTGTTCCAGTTTCTCCCTGTATAAGAATCTTCAAATCGGATGAAATGAGAGCCTCTTCCAGGAGAATCGGATGATCACACTGACGTGAGATGGCCTCCCCGAGATTGAAAGGATCAAAGTTAAGACGATTGTCGTCAATAAAGAGACGATCCATCCGTTCGATATAGGCTTCCTTCACGGCAGTGCCATTTAACCAAAAAGGTTCTCCTTCGATGGTCTTCAACACAAACCTTCCCTCTTTTTGACGGGTCTCCAGCTCTAGCCTGTAGTGAAACCGCTGAAAATCACTATTGGGCAATTCTATGAAGCTGAAGCTGAGATTGGGCGGTCTGTATTTTGTCGACACTAGATCGAAGCAGTGGCGGCTTAGAGTAAAAATCCTTTTTTTTCCTATAAAAGGAGAAATCCGACAACTATCGCCAAGGCGAAGTCCCTGAGATTCAATTTGTCGTTTCATCAGTTTTCTTTGATACATGCAATTCTCCTTTCACATTTTATCAACCCTTTCCGGCAATTTTTCTGATAAGATCCAAAGAAAAGAAACTCATATTTCAGGGAACTGTGATGAACATTCAAAAAGGAAAAACAGAATTCCTAATGGGAATTGATAAGATAGATCAGCTTAAGCAGTGGTTGAATGAACACCCATTCGTTAGCGGTATCGCCTTTATTGGTCGTTCCAACGTGGGGAAGTCTTCTCTCATTAATGGTCTTTTTGGAAAGACAACCGCCCGTGTCTCTAAGACTCCTGGTCGAACCAGGCAAGTGAACATTTTCGATTTCATTGTTGAAAACCGAGAGGCCAAGTCTTATGAACACTTCTATCTTTTCGATGTGCCGGGTTACGGTCACGCCGATGTTTCAAAAGAGATGGCCCAAAACTGGCAACTTCTCCTTGATACATTCTTTCAGCTTTGCAGTGAAAAAATTCTTCTCCTGAATGTTCAGGATGCGCGCCATCCTTTACAAGAGAGCGATCTCGTTTTTCATGAATACATCAAAGGTTTTAACCTTGAGACCTATTTATTGTTTAACAAGATTGATAAGCTAAAGACTCAGAGCGACCGGGCGAAGCTTAAGGCCCAGATGACAGAGATTTACAAAAAATTTATTTGGGTCAAACAGATTCATTTTACTTCCGCTGAAAAAGGAGATGGCCTGGAGGCAGTGGAACTGGCCATGGTCAACTTCGTAAAGCGTCACTCTCACCTTAACTGACTGATTCAATCGTGAAACAAAGGCCCTCTGGAGGATCTTCCTAGCACAGGTTAAAATAATTCTACTATGCTCAAGATCAACCCCCTTCAGTTAACTCCAGAAGATGAATTAAAAATAAACAGCATTTTCCATGATCTTAGGGAGCGATACAAAGATTATCAGGATCCCTGGGGTTTTAATATTGAGCTTTGTGAAAAAACACTACGTATACTTTTACCATTTTATCGATCGTATTTCAAAGTCCGCGTCTTTGGAGCCGAGAACGTTAAGGCCCACTCCTATATCGTTGCATCCAATCACACTGGACAGATTCCCATAGATGCCATGTTGATCACTATTGCTTTTGCTTTCGATGTTTCGCCACCTCGAATCTTGAGGGCCATGGTTGAGCGATTCATGGCCCAACTTCCGTTTATCGGAGATTTTACCGCCCAAACTGGTTCCATTCTTGGCGACAGAACAAACTGTTCCTACTTGATTGATCATGATGAATCCATTCTCGTCTTTCCCGAAGGGGTGCGGGGCATCTCAAAAAATACGACTGAGTATTACAAATTAAAGCATTTTTCAGAGGGCTTTTATCGGATTGCTCTTCAAAAAAAGACGCCAATTCTTCCCGTTTGTGTTATTGGAGCAGAAGAAATGTATCCCTTTGTCTTTCATTCCAAAAAAATTGCCAGGCTTCTGAGAGTTCCGGCACTTCCTCTTTCGACGAATCTTCTGCCACTTCCCTCGCCTATTGATATCTATATCGGAAAGGAAATTGAAATCCCGGATCATCTGAATCATAAGTCAGCGGACAAAGACATCAAAGAAAATGTTTTTCACATTGAAAACACCATTAAGCGCATGATTGTCCATGGTCTGGCACATCGACGTCCGTTCTTCGATCCTATCCGAAAACCGATATCGAAATTTGTGATGAAAGAGCTCAAAAGAAGAGAGCAAAAATGAAAAACCCCAAAAAAATCCTTTTAATAGGCATCGTGGGTGGACTTGCTCAGATGACGGCGAGATTGATTTTAAACGAGCATCCTGAATGGGAAATCATCGGGATTGACTCTCGGGACGTCGCCGCTGTACCACAACTTCCAAATCTTACTTTATTGAAAATCAAATATACACGAGGAAACTTTGAGAATCTTTTTCGCTCTCATCACTTTGATATCGTTTACCATTTAGGTCGCATCAGTCACTCGTCCATCGAGCAAAATGTGCTCGCCAAAAGGATCGATCTTTCCGTAATGGGAACCAACCGCATTCTGGATCTGTGTGAGCGATCAAATGTTAAAAAAGTCGTGATCCTCTCAACTTTTCACGTCTACGGCGCCCTACCCGATAATTCTATCTTCATAACGGAAGATGCTCCCTTGAGGGCCAGTATCAGACATCCTGAACTTAGGGACGTTGTGGAAATGGATCAGATGTGCACCAACTGGATGTGGAAAAATCAGAAAAATATATCCACCGTAGTACTTCGCCCCTGCAATATCATCGGAACTCAGATTCATAACTCCATGACGAGATTTTTAGCGGGCCCCATCTCTTTAAGACCCTTGGACTATAATCCCTTTTTTCAGTTCATTCATGAGTTCGATATGGCCCATATCCTTTACAAATCTCTTGAAGCACTTCCAACAGGTACCTACAATGTTGCTGGTAGTGACTTTATTTCATTGAGAGAGGCCCTGGATGTCGTGGGCACAAAAAGTCTTCCCTTTCCGATGATCCTCGCCGGTGGTCTTAATGAGGTGTTGAAAAAAGTTAAAATCAATGTCCCTGATTATCTCATCGACTATCTTAAGTTCTCCTGCCTCATTTCCAATAGTGAGCTAAAAAAGCACTTGGGAGAGCACTTTCTGCGATTCACCATCAAGGAAGCGCTGGAACTTGTGAAGCTCAGATAACCAATAACATTTTTACGCTTTGCGCATGTTTGACGACCACATACGAGGTCATTAAAATCATCATTCAATGGCTTCCTGACGGAATGGTAGACGTAGCGGATTCAAAATCCGCCGCACGCAAGTGTGTCCGAGTTCGAGTCTCGGGGGAGCCACCACTTTTCAATCTTCGTCAATTTCCGCTAATTAGATTCTTCAATTATTCTCTCTTCATAAAGGAGTGAATAGAATTGATCAACAGATAGATATCAATTTTATTTTTAAAAATTCATGGCGCCCTTTAAAATATCTTTGCCTTGAAAAAAAATTCCATCAATAGGGGAAATGATTTCACAGTCTAAAATTTTCAGAGATTAAAATAGTGAAAAGCATCGAATGCTTTAAGAGAAATCCTCGAAAAACATTTTTGCCCTCTTCACAAGGTCCGTCAGATGGGGCCTCATCTTGACCATCACTTCCCTTGGGGCACCTTCTAGCAGCTGAATCTCATCATATTTTATGTAAAGAATTTTTTGAGCTCGAGAGTCCCACTTGAGACTCTCGAAGTCAGTCACGGGTATAGTCACATCTGGAATGCCATCGCAAAACATGAGTGTTAGGTAGCGGATATCTCTTTGAGCATCGAAAGCCTCTTGAATGAGAGTCTTTTCATCTCGGATGCGGGATTTTTTTAAATTAAAGAGTGAAATTAATTCTTTTTTTAATTCACTCGGTTTGTCCTTCATCTTCCTCTCCTCTGTCTGAGGATTCCTTTTTGCCACAGACTGACGCAATGTAAAGAGGAAGAAAGTGCCGAAATAATTAGCTCCGACTTTATTATTCTCATCAGACTTTTTATTTCTCAAAAGAGGCCCCGTCTCATTATAATTAGTCTATGTATCATCTCATCCTCCTCTTGGTTTCAGTTTTTGCAGGTCTTCTTGGTTCACTCCTGGGCCTTGGTGGAGGAATCATTATCGTTCCCATGCTAACTCTGGGTCTTAACGTCGATATTCGCTATGCTATTGCTGCGAGCCTCATCTCAATCATTGCCACTTCTTCTGGTGCGGCAGCGAGTTTTCTGAAAGATCATCTTACTAACATTAGAGTCGCCGTACTTCTGGAGCTGGGAACAGTCACTGGGGCGATAGTTGGTTTTTTTGTTTCTATTCATATTAAATCATCTCTACTTTTTCAGCTCTTTGGTTTCTTTCTCCTTTTTTCTTCAATCATGATGTTTCGTAAAAAAGAAGATCATCCCTCCAACCATGGGCACCCCTGGTCCTCTGCGCTTCAACTCAATAGCTCCTTTCCGGGCCCAGATGGTAAATCGATCCCCTATCTCGTCGCCAATGTTCCTTTCGGAATTTTAAGCATGATTTTTGCCGGAGCGTTCTCTGGTATCCTAGGTATCGGAAGTGGTATTTTCAAGGTGATGGCGATGGATGGTGCTATGAAACTTCCGCTTAAAGTTTCTTCCGCAACTTCAAACTTTATGATCGGAGTCACTGCATCAGCAAGTGCTGGTGCCTACCTTTTAAGAGGGGATATTAGGCCGGAAATTGCTTCTCCTGTAGCGATCGGAGTGATCATAGGATCATGGTTCGGCTCCAGGATAATGCTCAAAATGTCTGCCGATAAACTTAGAAAGTTATTTGTTCTGGTTTTAACAATCGTTTCGATACAAATGATTTTGAAGGGAGTCCGATCTTGAAACAAGATAATCTTGAAATAAGGATTTCCTGCTTCTTGCGATTCGGAGTTTTACTTTCGGGCACTCTTATTTTTTTGGGATGGATATTTAAGTTTCGGCCGACAGGAAATCCTTATTTCAATTTTCAAATTTATGACCGGATCCCTTTCTCTGATCTCATCTTTTTTTACTGGGACAAAAAAGATTGGGCGATGATGATAAGCTATGCCGGGCTTATCTCACTCATCTCACTGCCTCTCGTGCGCGTTATTGTCCTGAGCATTTTGTTTTTCCGTCAAAGAGAATATAATCTGGCGATGATTTCATTTTTGGTTATTCTTCTCCTTTTTTTAAGTATGTCCATGGGTCTTCTTTTATAGAAAACCCAACTGTTGTGTTCAAGTTCCAATATGGCGGTAATTCTGTCCCGCCTAGGGGCAATTACCCGATCGTGGTAACCTTATACTAGGGGCTATTGCGGGAGGGCCAGGTGAACCCTTTTATCATTGTCATTTTTATTTTACTCAGTTTCGGTTGCTCGCATCGAACAGTTGATCTAGCACCATCGGACATTGCCGCTGACTCCTTGGCCGATAATAAGGTCAGGGTCCTTGCTCGAAGGACCATCGAACAGCGGGAGATATGTTTTGAAATTACTCTACAAATGAAGGGCGTTGAATTAAAAGACATCGCTCCTTCAAACTGGACCCTTGCGTGGGTGGATCAAAATTCCCGTTACTATCTGATGAATCTGACTCAAAGAAATCCCGCCTCGACCCCAGAAAAAATCGGCGATCTTTACACCAGTCATTTTCGGTTGTGCTCGCCCGAAGGAAAGTTTGGAAAACTCCACTATCTTCTACTGAGCCCAAAATCGCTTCCTTTTCCGGAAGTCCGTGGAATGAAGTTGGAATGGCGCTAGAACCGGTCTCAACACATTCCGTTACTTTAGGCTATTTACTCTGGTTCTTTGGCTTCACCGGATCTCATCGCTTCTACTATGGAAAGAAAATAACAGCGATCATCTACTTTTTTACATTGGGCCTTTTTACCATTGGCTGGATGGTGGATTTTTTTCTTATCCCTTCGATGGAAAAAGAGTCTCAATTTCAGTTTAAATCAGGAAAATACAATTATAACATCGCATGGTTTTTCTTAACGTTTTTTGGAGTTCTTGGGATCCATCGCTTCTATCTTGGGAAATGGATCTCTGGCGTAGTCTGGCTATTAACAGGCGGCTGCTTTTTGATGGGCTATCTCTACGATTTCCTCAACATCAATGAAATGGTCTCAGAAAGAAACCATCTAAGCGATAATTGACAAGATAATAGAAGTCTCCATATGACTCATAGATCTAAAAAGTACTAGTTTTTTGTTAGAAGTAGTATTTTTTTTCTTTCATTCGGATTAAATTTTTCAATGGCATATCGGAGCATGGTTCTTGGCATTTTTTTTCCGTACTGAAGAAGAAATTTTTTTAAACCAATGATGTCTTTTTTTCCCGCTTCTCTGAGCATCCAGCCTGTTGCTTTGTGCATAAGATCCTCTTTGTCTGAAAGAAGCCTCGAGGCAAAGAGGAAGGTCATTTCTGTCTGTCCTTGGCGAATAAGAAACCATGTCGAAACGATGGAAATCCTCCGATCCCATTGGCGTTTAGATCGGAGTAGCTTCTCTAGTAACTGCACGGAACCAGTTTCAAAAGCATGGGCGCCAAGAATGTAGGGGGACGACAGATCAACCAGATCCCAGTTATTAACTGCCAATCGGTGCTTCAGATAAAGTCGTACAATTTTCTTTCTCGCCAAGGGCTTAGATTTTTTATATTGCTCAACTAAAAAAATCAAAGCCAAGAGGCGTTCTTCATGCACATCACTTTTAAAAAAAGGGATGACTTCATTTAGGGGAGTTTCTTTAAACTTAAGAGCAATCTTACGAACATCAGGAACTCGGACTCCGATAAAAATATCACCATAGGCGTAACCACCTTTTTCGGTCTTAAAAAATCTTTTCGTAATATTCGCCCTGGCCTCAGAGGACTTCTTAAATAGTTCCTCTCGGATGAGCCGCGATGTCATGAATTCCTATTTAATTTTTTCCGATTGCTGATAATAGAGAATAAAACTGACCCCATAAGCACGGTGAAAATGACTGACATGGTCACTGTAACTGGCATATGATACCAATGCATAATGAGCATCTTAAAGCCAATGAACATCAGAATAATCGCCAGGCCATATTTTAAATAGTGGAATATATCAGCAAATCCCTTAAGAGCAAAATAGAGAGATCTTAATCCTAAAATGGCAAATACGTTAGAAGTAAATACCAGAAATGGATCACTGGTGATTCCAATGATGGCCGGGATAGAATCAATGGCAAATACTAGATCCGAGAATTCGACGAAGATCAAAGTAATAAAAAGTGGAGTGATCATCCACCGTCCATTTAGTCTTACAAAAAATTTATCGTCGTGGAAGTGAGGAGTCGTTGGAAAGATTTTTTTGGTCCAAGTGATAACCCAGCTTTTTTCAAGATCATGCTCTTCCCCTTGAGGAGTAAGCATCTTGATTCCAGAAAAGACCAGGAAGGCACCGAAAATGTAAATGACCCAAGTGAATTTTTCAAGAATAGCAATTCCTGCCCAAATAAAAAAAGCCCGCATAATAAGGGCACCAAGAATTCCGTAGAACAGAACCTTGTGTTGATATTGGTTGGGAATTTTGAAATAACTAAAGATAAGGAGGAAGACAAAAAGGTTATCGACGGACAAAGACTTTTCGATGACATAGCCGGTGAGGAAGAGCATGAAGTCCTCCTGCCCGCGCCAAAAATAAATAATCACGTTAAATACCATCGCCAAAGCGATCCAAACACCAGACCAAATGATGGACTCCTTAAAGCCCACCGAGTGAGATTTTTTATGGAACACTCCTAAATCCATCAAGAGGACTAAAAGGATAAAGGCGACAAATCCTATCCAAATTCCAATGGTCGTTTCATGGTGCATATTCACTTCCTCAATGATGAGTTTCTGCTATTCTAATACTCAACAATAAGCGTTGTCATGGAAAAGATAAAAAGATGAGTATTCGCCTGGTCAAGTCTATGGAAAATTTAAGAAAACTTCCTGAAATCACCTTGGGAAAAATTGTTGATCATGTTGAAGAAGAAGCCCTTTTAATCTTAAGCCTTGTGGCCATCCTGCCTTTTATGCAACCAATTCCTATCCCAGGACTTTCCAGCATTTTGGGCATTATAGTTTTTCTTCAGGGAGTGGGACTTATGCTCTGGAGTAAGCCTCTTTTGACGAAGAGGTTAAAGGCGGTTGTGATTAGCCATGAGAAATTTGAAATCATTTATAAGGCTGCACTTAAGTTAAGTGCCTTTACCTCCACGATCTCGATGTTTAAGCACCCGATTATCAACTCTCGCCCTTCTCACATTCTAAGTGGACTCTCTATCATTCTGTCCTCTGCATTCCTTTCTCTTCCCTTACCAATCCCATTTTCCAACTTCATTCCCGCTCTCAGCATTTTTTTCATATGCGTAGGACTTTTGGAGGAGGATATTGTCCTCATCCTCATAGGTTATGGAATTACTTATTCTGTCTTGTGGATGGGAATCTTTTCCTACCAAATCATTAAAGAGCAAATGAATAGTTGGTTTTAGTGAGTTTCATCCAAACTGCAACCAGTATTTCCTGTAAGTGAAATCGCCTCTGGCTTAATCTCGATCGGCTTCTTGGCCTTTTCATCACAATCTTCTTTCTTTTTGTCGAGCATCATAAGTTTTTCTTTGGCGATTTTTTCGCGTTTCACCAACTCTTCATGTTTCTTGGGTGAAAGTTTTTTTGATTTAGAAGTTGGTTCTGCGAAAACAACAGTGAAAGTCATTAAAAATGCAAGCATAAGGCTCATGTAACTTACTCCTTACTATAATTTACCGATTTTATACCCATGATGGCGCGATACCAGGTTCGTGGAAGAATTCCCAAAAGCCGAACAAGTGTAGAAAACAAAAATGGAAAAGCATAGATCATTTTTTTCTTATCAACAGCACGAGCGATGAGTTCTGCCGCTCGAGGGGCCCTCATCAGAAAAGGCATGGGATGTTTATTAGCGGAAGTGAGCGGAGTTTCCACAAAGCCCGGACAAATGGTCGTCACATTGATGTTAAATTTCTTCAGATCAAGGTGAAGAGACTCACAGTACTTTAGTACTGCTGCCTTCGTTGCGCTATAGGCAGAAACTCCCGGAAGGCCATTGTAACCGGCAATAGATGAGATCGCGACCAATTGTCCTTTTTCTTTCGGAATCATCACATCGAGTGCGGCTTCAAAAGCGTACATCACACCCAGGAGATTCACGTGAACCATCTTGTAGCTCCAATCAAAGTCAGGAATCTTAGTCTTGTACTTGTATCCAATACCAGCGTTGGCTATCAGGAGATCCAGTCCAATCGTTTTTGAAAAATCAGCGATTGCCGCTTTTAATTCCTCTCTATCTGAGACGTCGACTTGGTAGAAAGAAATTTTGTCTCGATCAATTTCAAAACTTTCTTCAAATTTTTTCTTATCGCGGCCACAGACTCCGACTTTCCAACCTCTGGAGAAGTAGAGCTTAGCAAGCTCCATTCCTATTCCTGTCGTTCCACCCGTGATGAAAACTGCCTTCATTAATTTTCCTTTTGAAGTCTAAACATCCTAACATAGGTGCGAATTCGTGAGCTATCACATGATGCGCTCTGCCAACTTGTTTTTTAAGGATTTAATCTTGACGATAGTGCGCTATCTCTTTATAGTTGGTGAACATTTACACTCCGGGGGAGTAGTTAAGTTGGTTATAACGTCTGCCTGTCACGCAGAAGGCCGCGGGTTCGAGTCCCGTCTCTCCCGCCACTTTTTTAACGAATACCAGTCACATCTAAATATTGATTCTTCGATTCTTCTCCCTAAATGGTGGATTGCGCCGCATTCACTCATCGACAGGCATATCACAACTTTTCATTAGTCGCTTATTTTTTTCGGCGTTAGGGAGTAGGTTTTTGAAAGCCTAACCAAAAATTTTCTTTTCCACCACCTTGAATACTGCCATTCCAGCAAGCATAGGTCCGACAAACCAGAAGAAACGAGGGTCAAAGCTGCTGATTCCAACTATTCCAGGACCAGGACATATCCCGCCCCATCCCCAACCAAGACCAAAGAGGGCAGCACCGACAATGAGTCTTTTATCTAGATCATGACGGATCGGAAGATGAAACTCTACATCTAACAAAGGAGACTCGCGTTTTTTAATGAAATAATAAAAAATTCCATGAGTCGTTATAGCACCTGCCATAACTCCGATTAAGGCGTAATTCCAATCTCCGAAAATATCTAAAAATCCTTTTACTACATGGGTCTGGGTCATGCCGCCAATACCAAGCCCAACGGCAAAAATGACTCCAACGATGAACGCTGTTAAAGATTTCATACTCCCCCCCTAAGCCACTTATATAAAAGAACACTTAAAACTCCAAAAAAAATGAATGTGCCAGTGGCCACGAGAGATCGGGTGGACATCCGCGATATCCCACACACACCATGTCCAGATGTGCATCCATTTCCCAGAAGTGTACCAATCCCTACCAGGACGCCAGCGATTACATAATCGGATACATTATAAGGTGTAAGTTGAATAAAACTTTCCGGATGAAAAAGTCTAATGAGAAAACCTCCGAAAACTAAACCAAGAATAAAAAATAAACGCCAAAGAATGTCACCTCTGCGCGGTGAAATAACCCCTCCGAGGATACCGCTGATCCCTGTAACTCTTCCATTAAAGAGTAACATTATACTGACCGCAAATCCTATTAATACGCCACCTATGATTGCATAGGTCATGAAAGCTCCTTATTTGAAAGATTTTTTCTTAATGAAAACCAGCTATGTCTTAAGCGCCAGGCCTTGTACCCCCGAGATCGAAGATAATCCACGGAGCGAGCAGAAAATGCACAGTTACGCCCACGACAGAAAACTAAAATGTCTTTTTTCTTGGATAATTTGGAGAGCTTATTTTTAAGTTCTGAATCAGGAATATGTAAATAATTCTTAACACCTTTCAACTGCCCCTCTTCCATTTCATCTCGCGGTCTCACATCGAGTAAGACAAAATTATTTCTCTCTATTCCTATCTTAATTTCTTCAAACTCTTGTTCCCAGTCGATTTCTCCGTAAATATCTGCCGTGTCTAGCTTTAAAGATGGATCTTGCGTCTCTCCAAAATCCTGAAAATCTTCCCAGAATCTGAGTAAAGAAGGATGAGCAAGTGAATATATACGCTTCTGTTTGTTGCTTACGACTTTCAATATTTTTTCGGACTGCATTTTTCGTAAGTGCATGGATGTGTTCGCAACACTTTGTCCGATTTTTTCTGCGAGAACTTCTACAGAATGAGGGACCTGAGAAAGAAAATGCAGGATCTGTAAGCGAACAGGAGAAGCCAGTGTATTAAGTATTCTAGCACTCCGCTCGAAGATCCTCTGCTGATCATTTTTCAAGGCTTTTAGTTTAATATCCACATTTAATATCCCGAAAATGCCAAACAACTAGAAGCCTACCACGTTTAATCAATTAATCAATTGAACACTTTAAAATTTTCGTCTAGGATGCTTTTATTATGGATTTCTTTATTTTAGGAAGCATTATCGGTTTAGTCATGGGGCTGACCGGCTCAGGTGGATCATTAGTGGCGATTCCACTTTTTATGTCGTTTCTTGGATTAGATCTTAAACAAGCATCCGTCTTTTCCTTAGTTGCAGTCATGTTGGCATCTGGAATCAATTTTGTTCCTGTCCGCCGACTGGTAAAATACCGTGCCGCTTTTACTATGTTCAGTCTAAGTTTGATCGGTAGCTATTTCACTATTCCCCTTAAGCAGAATATTCCTGAAACAATTATTGCATTTATGCTCTCGACCATTTCTCTTTATAGCTTATTCATCATTTGGCGCTCTCCAGAAAAAGAGATGGATCAAAAGATAGGTAAGGGTCTCATGGCAGAACTTCTGGCCGGATTGATGCTGGGAATACTTACAACTCTTACCGGTTTGGGCGGAGGTGTTCTTTTAATGCCTGTTTTAATTGGAACATTTAAAATGGACCAGAAACAAGCGGTTGCCACGAGTCTTTTGACAATTTTTCTCTCTTCCGGTGCATCACTTTTGCTGCAAATTAAATTGGGATTTAAATTGCCTGAATATTCAGCACTCGCTTTTCTATCTCTAAGTATCATTTTATCGGCCTCCCTCTTGCATTGGCTTTCTCAGAAATTAGCAAAGTCCCAGCTAGATTTCTCACGCCGATTAGTTTTCACTTGTGTCGTGGTCCTGGCACTCTATAAGATTTTTTGATCGGAGAAAGTATGAACATAAAAGAGTTCTATCACAGACAAACTTACACTCTTACTTATTTGGTATATGATCCCATCACTAAAGACGCCATCGCTATAGATCCAGTGCTCGATTTTGATCCGGCTTCCGGAAAGATCTCAGATGAGAGCGCTCAAAAAGTTGCGAGTTTTATTCGTAATGATAAGTTAAAGCTCCATGCCATTCTGGAAACACATGCTCATGCTGATCACCTCTCAGGATCCCAGGTATTAAAGTCTCTTTTCCCTCAGGCTAAAACCGGTATAGGAGAAAAAATTCGAGACGTGCAGGTGATCTTTAAAAAGTATTTTAACCTTCAGGATCTTGCGACTGATGGACATCAATTTGACTTCCTTTTTAAGGATTACCAGGAGATAGATTTTGGAACAATCCAACTAAAGGTCATCCCTAGTCCAGGTCATACCCCCGCTGATGTAAGTTACTTGATTAACAATAATATTTTCACAGGGGACAGTCTTTTCATGCCTGACTACGGAACTGGACGCTGCGATTTCCCAAAAGGAAGTGCAAAAGAATTATATCACTCTATAACAAAAAATCTTTACTCATTACCTGATGACACGAATGTCTTCGTTGGACATGACTACCAACCAGGTGGTCGTGAGTTAAAATTCAAAACGACGATTGGTGAAAGCAAGAGACATAATATTCAACTCAAATCTATTACTTCAGAAGAGGAATTCGTTTCCTTTAGAAATAATCGTGATACCACTCTAGAAGCGCCTAAACTTTTGTTGCCAAGTATTCAAGTGAACATTCAGGCGGGAAGAATTCCTGAGCCAGAAAATAATGGGATGGCCTATCTTAAGATTCCACTAATAATAAGTTCAGCGACTTTAAAACTTATGTCTGCTGAAAAGATATGAAAAAGAAGGAGTTCTAACGATAGTCATTTCCAGATAAGAAGACTTGCAAAGCATGAAAATAGTTGATGCTAGAACATCTGAAGAAACGACTGAAAAATTTGAATATATCGAGAGGTTGACCTTAAAAATACTCGGGCCCAAATTAGAAGATTTCCCTGATGGTGCAGAAAAACAATGCTCGCTATTTCCATTTGTCCATATGGCGCTCGCTCAAACCGAAGAGCTCATTGCACTTATCAAAGGCTTCATTCTCTTGAAAGGCCATGGGGCCTGTGAGGCATTTCACCTAGTCTTCAAGATAATGATGTGGGCCCCACTTGAAAAAAACACCCCAGTTTTATCGAGTAATCAATAACTTGAGCCGAGTTACGCATCTTTTCTGGACTTATTAAGTCAGGATTTGTAGATTGCTCTTAGTTCGTTTTCTTAAGGGGATCTTAAGCTATGAAACTCTTTATCTTTTTCATTATTCTTTCCTTCTCCTCTATTGCTGCCCCATTAAAAATTAAGGATTACGATCACACACTTACAGATATTCTCTCCCATGGTTTAAACAAAGAAACTCTTTTCAGGCGCATGGATAGAAAGTTTATCAAACTTAATAGTTCAATATGCTCTAATCGGGCCCTCATGTGGGGACATGACTTTAAACGTTTATATGGAATAGATACCGGAAAAATTTTTGTTTTCTATACTCAGAAAAAATATGATTCCAATTTGGCCACGACCTGGTGGTATCATGTGTCCCCAGTCGTCAACGAAGGTTCCAGAGTTTGGGTCTTAGACGCTGGCTTTCCAGGTTTCATAAATAGTCCTCTCATAATGCAAGAATGGCTTCGGAAGTTTACGAACTTTTCGACCTGTAAGGAAATTAGTGCCAATGAAACGGAGCTTGTTGAGTATGTTTATGGGTCCTCCTTGTTTCCTAAATTCACTCGTTACGGCTTCCATAGGTGCTACTACAAAATAGTACCGCATACCTTTTGGACTCCGGAGCAGGTGGCCCAGAACCTTCTGGGAAAGAGAAAAGATGGATCTCCAGTTCGAGTTGAACGAAATGAAATTCACCCGCGGGACCTTTTCAAGGCATGTTCTGAGGCAACAACTAACAAATTTGAGTACGCTCTTGGCGCCACTAGAAAAGAGTGCAAAAGATACGCTGGGGTGACGGATTTATTAGATGAGCTTTTAGATATTTTTGAAGATTAGTAACGACCCGTTAAAGCTCACTCTTCTTTAAAGTTTTCTTAGATTATCATCAGCTTTTTATTTCATTTAATCTTGGAAATTTTCCCTACTTCCTTAATCTATCGTGCTACCCAGACCTTCCTAAAGAGGTTTCATCATCAAACTGAGTTCGTGTAGATTTAAGTGTTGGTAAAAAAAAGGAGAGAATCTAGAAAGATTCTCCCCCAAGAAGAAATAAAAACTATGCTGCTTTTTTATCTTTCTGATCACGGAATGCGTTGAGATCAACGACATTGCTCCCCTGACCTTTTTGTGCCATTAGCTTTGCGTGGTTCATGGCCTTAATTTCTTTTTTTGTTAGCTTTTTCTTCATGCCGTTTCCTGTACCTTTGTGACTCATACGTACCTCCAGATAATAAACTCATCTCACGAAAGAGATTGTAACTTCTTATCGGCATTTCGAACAAAAAACTTGAGTAGTGGGGTCGGAAAAGAACCCTAAGTGCCTAATTAAGCAATAATAAACGGAGCTTACCAGACTTAATTTTTCCTCACTCGAGTAGGATAGGAATTAAAAATAAGATCTTAAGTTGGCCAGTTTTCATGCTTCAAAAAACATAATCAATTGAACGGTCTCCCGAGCTGAAATTATTTAGCGATCAGGTTGGAGCGCGAAGAGTTTCAGAAGGAAGAAGTCCAAAGAGCATGCCGAGAAGTTGCGACAAGATTCCAAGGAGGGACGATAAGAGAAAAAGACAGATCTCTGTTGGAAATTTATCCAGGGAAGTCAAAATTTAACTTCTGTATATAGACAGTTTTTCCAATTCTCCCATATCCCTGGATCTTTATAACTAGTGTAGCTTCGATTCACTCCGGGTAGAGAGAGAAGGATTCTGGGGGTTTCACTCATCTCAATGATCATTCTCATGGAGGCGCCGGAGTTTTGCTCAAAAATCTTTCGATCAGGATTCCACTTCGCTGTTCCGGGATCAACGGTGTGGTTATCTCCGACCCCGGAGATATCCGGAGAGAAAACCCAATTCACATTTTTAGAGAGATGGGGGAAATTTAACCGATGAACCCTTGACCAGGTTCTTCCCTTGACCTCGCTTCTCGCTGTTTCGAGATATTTTTGAAGATCCTGCACTTGCTCCTTTGAAAGTTTATCTAAGAGCCTGTAGAGTGCAGTTTCATTGACCTGCCACTTCTCCAAAAGAAGATCCATCAAGCGCCGATAAAGTGGCAATTCATAAGATTCATCAGACGCGACAAAATTCCAGTTTCGAAACTCTGGAAGAGAAATGTATTTTTGAAGTTTAGGTATAAAAAAAGGAGCATCCACAACATGGCGATCGCACTGAATCCTTTTCATACTCTCGACATCATGTCTCCCCTTTAAGAGTTCATCAATCCTATAGCCTCTATAGGAAAAGCTATAGGCCCTTCCTCCATAAAATCTGGCATCTTGAGGCCAGTGGCGATTGTTGGCGGTGTATAAATAGTTTCTTTTAGGACGAAGGAGATGAGGCATTTCTTCTGTTGAAAGATAGGACTCTTTCTCAAACTCCCTCTGGGTCATGTTGGAAATCCCAAATGGAATCTTTCCCGTATTCTTATACGTTTTTCCGATCGTCCGATAACCAATATCTCCACTCCGATCAGCGAACACAAAGTTCCAAGAGGGCACACCTATGCGGGCGAGAACGTTGTCGGCTTCATCAACGGTGCTTACTTTAAATAAATCAAAAAAAGGAGAAATATCCTGAGCAGTTAATTTAAAGCCCGACCAGCGCAAGGCCAGATGTTTTTCTTCGCCTAATTCCAAAGGAAGAAGAGGATGACCAGTGCGTAGTTTTTTAAAGCTCTTGAAGAAGAAGGGTAACTTAAAGATCCACCAGCGTACCCACACCAGAGGTCTAATCGTCTCAATCGTCTCTGAAGAAAGATCCGTGAGGGCAATAACATCAGCGGCTTTTAAATAGGAGTTGGTCAGCCCCCACGCGACTCGACCATTTGTTCCGCTTGCGATAAAAGGAAAACCCGGCACACTAGCGCCGATGAAGCGGGACTCAGGACTGGAGATGGAGATCCAATACCAAAAAAGCGGCGTTTTAAGGTCTAAGTGAGGATCGTTGGCCAGAATGGCCTTTCCGGCATGAGATTTTGTTTTATCTATGACCCAGTTGTTTGAGCCAGATTCTTCCCCGAAAATAGAAGGAAAACGATCCTGAATCTTCACTAAAAGAGGGCTCTTCGCTGGTGCGCTCACGATCTCCTTCCGCTTTTCATATTCTCCATTTTTAAGAATGGTATTGCTCCAGGGAAGGTCATCATCGCTGAAAAGATCGGTGGATTTGGGACCCCATTTTTCCTTTTGCAATTCTTCTTCATAGTCCCGAAAAAAAGTTTTTCTCGTTTGATCAAATGACTGAAGAAGAATAACTGTGAGCGAATCCTCGGGACTCCATGGCCGAGGGATATACCCCTGGTCCTTAAATTCAACAGCATTTCTTCCGGTCTCAAAACCTTTATTCACTCCCTCGCTATAGGACTTAAGAAATTCTCTCGTATCGCTTGGGAGTTCCTTCCAAATGGAGTACGCCTTGGCGGGAAGGTTCAGAAGCCTCATCATGAGATCTGACTTTAAATGTGAGAAGCCAAAGACTTCAGCAGTTTCTCCCCGAGCAATTCGCCGAAAGAAATCCATTTGCCAGGCCCGATCTCTTCCGTGGTGAAGGCCAAAACAATAGAGGCTCTCTTTCTCGCTTTTAGCAGAAACGAAGGGGATTCCCAGACCATCATAGGTAGTTTTACATTCAAATTCAGCGGAAAAAGAAAAACAAGGAACAAGAAAGAAGAAGATTAGAAGAATCATACCTCATCCAAGCGCAAGTACAGAGATCGCAAGAAATCATTTTTAATTGAAAAAGGAATAGACGAGTCCTGACCTAGTTCAAGGTCTATGCGCTCTACTTCTTCAAGGGTCAGGGGAAGATTCATTTTTCTACCTGGCCAGCCATTGCCCCATCTCTTATCGGAATATTTAATTGGTGAGAATGAGCCTGCTCTCACGCCCAAATACATTAACCACGCCGTAGAGACCGCACCAGTATCTTCAATACAAGTTCGAAGTTGAAGGTCAGCGGTTTTCCGATCTCTTGAACTTCCTCCCGCCCAAAAGTTTAGGTCATGAATAAGGCAACAGTGCTTCCACAGCTCTGGCAGGGCCCTCGTGCCTTCGGGATAGTTTGTGCAGTAATCGGTAGAAAAGGAGCGTAGTTCGAAGGCCTTTGCAGAGAAAGTGACGAAAATAAAGAAGATCAAAAAGCAGCAATGATTCATGGGGAAAAGCATAGCATGTCTTCTCATCATGAAATAAGTGCTTTTACCAAGACTAAATTACTCCACTTTTGCTTAACTTTTCATGTGCGCTTTTTTGAGAGAAAATCTCTTCATGAAAGTATTACTGGTCATCTTTATCCTCACGGGGTGCGCACAAAAAAGGGTTTCTCAGTACCCCGAAGAAGATCTCGTTTCCCTCGAGAGTGCTGTCGATCAGGCCCAGGCTTCATACCTCAGAGGGTGCGTGGAGGGTCAAAAAAAGCTCAAGGTGCCCCTCACCTTCAACGGTTGTCGAGATATGTCTCTAATTCATCGTCAAGAACTGGAAGGGATATTGGGAATTTCTAACCATTTTAAAATCTCTCCCTGAGGAATTCATTCAGACCATCATCATGGCTTCTATTTGTCATCTTATCTTTCTTCTTTTTAGGGCCGACTTTGGTCTCTGGATGTCTCTCTCAAAAAATGAGAATTAAGATTTTAGGTTGGTCATTGCCTCCGGTCTTACCCACTGGTCGAATTGTTCAGAGGTAAGAAATCCTAATTCGACTGCTGACTCCCTCAGGCTCTTATCTTCCTTATAAGCCTTCTTGGCTATTACAGCTGCCTTCTCATAGCCAATAAAAGGGTTGAGGGCCGTGACTAACATCAGAGAGCGCTCAAGGTGCTGATCGATCTGATCTTTTCGCGCAGAAATGCCGAGAACACAGTGCTCCAGAAACGATCGGCATCCATCGGACAGAAGTCGAACTGATTGGAGGAAGTTATGAATAATAAGTGGCTTAAAGACATTGAGTTCAAAATTTCCCTGTGCCCCAGCATACCCAATAGCCGCGTCGTTTCCCATGACCTGAATACAAATCATCGTGAGCGCCTCCGATTGCGTGGGGTTGATCTTACCCGGCATGATGGATGAACCGGGCTCATTTTCTGGAAGCATGAGTTCTCCGATCCCACTTCTAGGTCCAGAGGCAAGCCAGCGGATGTCATTGGCAATCTTGAAGAGACTGGCCGCAAGACCCTTCAACGCTCCATGGGCCTGGACGATAGCATCGTTAGCGGCGAGTGCTTCAAACTTATTGTCCGCAGGTATGAAATGAATTCCAGTATAACCCGAAAGAACTTCAGCCATCCGATCGGAAAAACCTATCGGGGCGTTTAGCCCGGTTCCCACGGCGGTTCCTCCGAGAGCGAGCTCCTTTAAGTGAGGCATTGTCCGCTTAATGTGATCAAGGGAGTGTTCAAGTTGCGAGACGTATCCAGAAAATTCCTGTCCCAGAGTTATAGGTGTAGCATCCATTAAATGAGTTCGGCCGACTTTGGTAATGGTCCAGAACTCTCGCCCCTTTTCTCGAAGTCCGTCTCGGAGAGAACTTACGGCCGGGATGAGATCTCGCATAAGGACGACGGTCGATGCAATATTCATCGCCGAAGGGAAAACGTCATTTGAACTTTGGCATTTATTCACGTCATCATTCGCATGGACGATTCTATTAAGACCACGACTTCCCCCCATGCGCTCACTCGCCATGTTGGCAATAACCTCATTCACGTTCATGTTTGTCTGAGTTCCACTTCCAGTTTGCCAGACAGATAGAGGAAATTCTTGACGAAATCTTTCCTCTTTAAGTTCATCAATCGATTCCCGGATAGCTGCTGCTTTTTCAGACGAAAGAAGTCTCCTCTCTTCGTTGACAAGAGCGGCAGCTTTCTTAATGTGGAGAAGTGCAATAAGGAGTTCACGATCCATCTTCTCATCAGATATGGAGAAGAAATGCCGGGAGCGCTCGGTCTGAGCACCCCAAAGGTGGTCTTCAGGGACTTCAATTTCACCTAGGATATCTCGCTCTCTTCTCATGCTTAACGACTGAGCTCAAGGCGGCAACGCTTGATCTTTAAATCCTGAATCAAATCAATTTTGGGAGGATTCCCATCTACGTAACCAGGGTAGATGAAAGTGTACTCAATCTTTTTTCCTGGTAAAGAGGAAAACTCCACTTGCGATATGGCATCTTCGTAAAAAAGAGCTCCGTTTTTCCCATATAGCTTTAATTCTTCACTTCCTCTCCGAAGCGTAACAAAAGGATTTCCCTCTTCACCCTTGATAACAATTTTTTCACCACAGTCATCAGCGTTATTCACCTTCCACTCGCTCGACTGAGACTGAAAAGTTCCAGAGATTAAGAGAAGAGTTAGAAGATTTTTTTTCATGGCTGCTCCTGAATTTAAATCCATCGGCGGCACAATAGCTTCAGGCCCTTCAGAAAATCTCTGATCAGGGTGTCAAAAAGCTCTAAATTCTGGCCAAAGTCTAATGCAATTTCTCAAGAGCTTCTTTTATTCTACGAACAGCTTCACGAATGTTTTCCTCAGACGTCGCGTAGCTCAAGCGTAAATAGTTAGGAGCACCGAAAGCGCCACCTGGAGTCAAGGCTACATGGCCGGAATTTAAAAGGTACATACAAAGATCTTTTGAATCTTTGATAATTTTGTCTTCGTATTTCTTACCCAGGTAATAAGAAACTTCAGGGAAAAGATAAAACGCCCCTCCGGGGTTAGGACAATGAGTATGGGGAATTCCGCGAAAAAGATGAACTAAGAGATCTCGCCTTTTTTTAAACTGCTGTCGCATTTCCGTAACAACAGATGGGTCAGCCGTGACAGCGGCAATTGCCGCACGTTGAGATATTGAACTTGTGCCTGAAGTAAACTGCCCCTGAATTTTGATGCAGGCCTTAGCTATTTCTTCTGGAGCACCAATATAGCCAAGACGCCAGCCAGTCATGGCAAATCCCTTAGATAGACCATTAACCGTCACAGTTCTCTGGGCAAGCTCATTAATAGAGCCTATCGAAAACATTTTTTCTTCGAACGTTATGTATTCGTAAATTTCATCAGAGATGATGAGGACATGAGGATGACGCTTAAAAACTTCTCCCAGAGCACGAAGCTCTTTTTCAGTATACATGGCACCAGTGGGGTTACTTGGATTAGAGAAAAGAAATAATTTTGTTTTTGGAGTTATCGCCTCTTCCAATTGGTCAGGGGTGATCTTAAATTCAGACCGATAATCAGTCTCGATTGGAACAACAATTCCTTCGTTGAGCTGAATCATTTCCGAATAACTGACCCAGTAAGGAGTTGGCAAAAGCACTTCATCACCCGGGTTCACCGTGGCCATTATGACATTGATAATGGATTGTTTGGCCCCTGTTGAAACCACTATTTGCGAGTGTTTATAATCTAGATTATTATCGCGCTTGAACTTCTTCGCAATCGCCTCCTGAAGTTCTTTGTAACCAGGAACAGGAGTATAGTAAGAAAAATTTTTATCGATAGCATCTTTAGCTGCAAGTTTTACAAAATCAGGAGTGGCAAAATCTGGCTCTCCTAGGCTCATGTTGATGACGTTCACACCTTTATCTTTAAGCTCGTTAGCAAGCCTGGACATGGCAATAGTTTCAGATTCTGCTAATTTTTGGACTCGGTCGGAAAGAAAATTCATGATCCTATTATCCCTGGGAAAGTTCTTACCAAGGATAACAGAAAGAGGACCGATTGTAGATCTGGAACTTATCGGAAAGTTACCTTTATTGGACAATGGTCTGAAACTTTCTGATAACTTCTACCTAGCTCCTCCGGAGTCCTTGGGAGACAAGAATGCTTTACGCAGTGAGCTCCAAGCTTTATTGACTCAACTGACTTCACTGCCTTGTCTTGAACGACGATATGATCAAGTATGGAAGGCTGATGGACTTGACCTGGCTCTCTTCCTTCCCAATAGTTTGTACAGCCGATGTCTTGAGAGAGAGTGCGAAGTGCGGAAGCATCTAGAGTGGAGTCAAATTTTTCAAAGTCCAGATCTTGATGAATAAAGCCAGTGGTATTAAAGTCACCCAGCAGAATCAGATTTTTTGTTTGATGCAATTGCGCGAGTGCCTCTAGCTTCAGGTATTGTCTCCAGCGTTGCTCCATGGCCCTCTCTGTACTACCCGCTTTAAGATGAACTGCTCCAAAGGTAAATTTTTTCTTGGTGGCTTTCTCCAGAAGTTCCACTAAAAAAACTGGCCTTAATGAGCCACATTTTCCTGTCGTGCTGCCTGAAAAGCTTAGATCCTCTGACTGCTGAATGAACTCAAATGTTTTCGAATCATAAGCGACTGCGAGGAGCTGTCTTCCAAATCCACCACAGGAAGAAAGGGCATATTTATACCCAGGAAGTGCCTCTTGAATAAAACTTTCAAAAGCTTCACGGTTAATGATTTCCTGAAAAACCATCACGTCGCTTTTAACATCGTTGATAATTTTCTGCAGCTCAGAAAGGTCGGTTTGGCCTACTTGAGGATCACGATCGAAATTTCTAATGTTATAGGTCGAGACACTCCAGTTTGCCCATCCCTGAAAAGTCAAAAGTAGAAGGAGTAGCGCAAATTTCATTTTCACACATCCATGTTGAAAGTTTTTTCGCCCCTTAATTGAAGCTTCTGTGGGTTGTCATTGGCAATCTTTATTTTCCAGGTTTGGTTAAGAAACGGTTAGCGCCATTTGGACTTTTCTTATCATTTCCTCTCTTTGCTGCGGAGTCACTTTCGCAGAATCAAAGTGTTGCATTTGAAGCCAGGGAGGATTTTTAAAGTCTGGGTCTTCGCCGTAACGGGGGAAAAAGTGCCAATGAACATGAGGAACAACATTTCCCAAGCTACACATATTCATCTTAGTTGGGGTGAAGACTTTCTCCAAGGCCCTATGGGTCTGCATCATTTCTTGAAATAATTCCTGCCCTATATCGTCGGGCAATTCAGTCATTTCTTTAAAGTGTCCCTTGGTTACTAGGACGCAATAACCTGGGTAGTACTGATGCTCCCCTAGGTACAGAAAGCTATGATTAAACTCATGAATAAAATAAGAATAACTCCTTTCTTGGGTCATCTTTAATCTTTCACATAAGAGACAACTCATAAATACACCTCAGTAGATTATTTTTCGATGCATCCAGCCGGTAAAACTTCTTCGCTCAAAAAGAGCAGGCCTTACTTCATGTGGAAATTCACTGCTTAGAAAACAGATGAATGAACCTGGCCTGGGTGAGATGCTTTTTAGTATCTTACCCTCTTTATCAAAAAGAACTAGCTCACCACCCCAGTCTTTTTCCCAATGAGAATTGAGATAAAAAACGAAAGAAAGTTGTCGAGAAGAATCTTGTTCAAACGTGTCGTAATGAAGCTGATAAAAACTACCGGTGGGATAAAAGGCAAGATGACACTCAAACTGCTTAAGACCAAAATAAAAATCTTTATTTAATTTCTCTTTAAGATCTTCCAGAAACTTAATCAAAGGGACAAAGACTTCTGGAGGACTTATTGGATCAATCCAAAATGTGTAGTCACCACGGACGGTTTCATCTCTTGTCTTGTTTTCTTTTAAACCTATTTTAGCGCCAATAAAGGAGCCGAGGTGGGCATTGAAAAAAGCATCGATCTTTTCAAGTTCAGAGGCCGTAAGTAGTTCTGGGCAGAGCGAAAAGCCCTCACGCTCTAATTCCTGAAGAATTTGATCAAGCGTCTGGTTAGGCAAAACTCACCTCTCATTGCGTTTAGATGTAAGTCCGAAGATAATAAAAGTAAAGTTTGAAAGGAGTTTTTATGAGGTCCCTCTTGCTACTTACGTTAGCACTTCTCAGTTTAAATGTCTTTGCCAGTGATAAAAAAGACACTAAGAAAATACTCCATGAGTATGAAAACGAATGCCGGACGACTGAAGTTGTAGTTGATGAGATCGTAAAGAATTCACACATCAAAGGTCATATCAAAGGATTACCGGTAGAGGCCTATGATAAATTCAAAGTAGTCTTCTACGTTAAGACCAACCGCTGGTACGTTCATCCTTACAGCTACACAGAGGGACAGGAAGCAGGCTACAGCTATTCCAATATAGATGCTAAGGGAAATTTCTGGGTTCGGACGTTGAGACGTGAAGTTCCTGCTCAAAAGATGGCAGTCGTTCTCGTTCCTAAGTCTTACAAGATTTGCCCTCAACGCTTTTTTCTTAATCCGGTCTTTGGTATTTTTGGGGGGGTCCTGAAGAACCAATGCAACCACACGATCGTTCAAGGGAATGGGGACTTTCTACTTTAACTATTTAGAAGGTCTTCTAAAAGACAAGGTCCTGGAATTTCTTTCGTAAGATGATTCCTAACATGATTGCGACCACTGCAAGAGATGTGGCAAGTCCAATCCAAAATCCTTGTGCTTGTAGGTCAGTATAAAACCCTAAGTAATATCCGAATGGAATTCCTATTAACCAGTAACCCGTAAAAATTGATATGGAAGCCGCCCGTGTAATAGAAAGCCCTCGAAGGATGCCTGCAATGGTCACCTGGGCACCATCAAAAAGTTGAAAACATGCCACCCAGAATAGTAGCTTTTTTCCCCAATCAATGACAAAAGAATCAGAAGTGTAAAGGGAGATCACATACTGAGGAAAAATATAAAAAGTCAGTCCCATCAGGAGCGTAAAAAAAAAGGAAATAAGAAGACTCATCTGCGCATAGATCATCAATGCTCTTTTATTTTTCTCCCCATAAGCATGGCCAACCTTTACTCCCACGGCTACCGAGACTGAAAGCGGAACCATAAAGGCTAAAGAGCCTACGTTAAGGGCCAGATTATTAGCAGCAGTTTGAACTTCAGCAAACTTGCCTATGAAAAGAGTCACCGAACAGAAGGCTAAGATCTCAAAGAAAAGAGAAAGCGAGATCGGTGCTCCGAGCTTCAGGAGCTCGACCATGAAGGCCCAATCAATCTTGGACTTTTGCCGCCACCAGCTAACGGTGATCAAAAATAACCCCACTCCCATTAACAAACGAACCGAAAGGCTTGCCCAGGCAAGTCCGACCTCATGAAGTTGTGGCATTCCATAAGCACCAAAGACCAGGGCGTAATTTAACAGGACGTTCAATCCTGCAGCTCCTAGGGCAACGGTATTTGCCGCTAACGTTTTCTCCATTGATTGGAAAAATTCCTTCGTCCCCTGATAGAGACAAAGACCGAAGGAAGAAAAACTGGTAATGATGAGGTAGTCCTTTATGATACGATTTAAACTTTCCGTGTACCCAAGCAAAGGAACTATCTTAAAACTCAAATAGGTAAGAAGTGAGGAGACAATCGAGATTAGGAGACTGTAAACGATGATCGTCCAAAAATATGGGCCCAGCTCCTCTCCCTTTCCTCTTTTTTGCGCCAGTAGAGGGGATATGGAAAACTGCATTCCAAGAAGTGATATTTGAATCGGGTTGGCAATTGAAATAGCTAGACCGATCGCCGCGAGGCATTCTCGCGAGTAGCGGCCGGCGATGACCATATCCCCAGTACCGATGAGCATGAGTCCTATCTGGCCCAAAATGATGGGAGCAGAAAATTGGAGTAATTCTTTAAAAGCGATGTGGCGAGTTACTGAAGAAGTCAATCCAAAGCCTTTTCCTTGAAGAAGTGATCAAATTCTTCCTGATAAGACAGAAGCTTCGTATCTTTTATCCGATCAATATATAGAATTCCGTCGAGATGATCGAGCTCATGTTGCAGAACGGTTGCAAGGAAGCCCTTGGCAATGATCTCCCGCTGTTCTCCATCGAGATCCATATAACTCACTTTTACGCAGCTTGGACGTTCGACAAATCCACGAAGTCCAGGAACAGAAAGACAGCCTTCCCAGAAGCCTTGGGTTTCCTCAGTGAGAAATTGAAGCGATGGATTAATAAAAACCGTGAGCGGCAAATGGACTTCTTCATCGTATCGATTATGACTGGTGACTTCAATAAGTGCCAGGCGAAGATCAACCCCAACCTGAGGAGCGGCAATGCCAATACCGCCATAGAACTTCATTGAGTCATGCAGATCTCTTAACAACTGATCAAACTCGTCAGACTTAAGGAAAGTTTTTGAAACTTCTCGAGTTTTTTGTCTTAAAATTGGATGCCCCATCCGGCAAATAGACTTATGCATAGAACCTCAGACTTTTATGCTCATGTTTTAAGAAATGTATCCGATAAAGTCTTATAAAGGTACATCAATGTTGAGCATCTTTACTCGAATATTAATTATCCTCACGCTGAACCTCTTGGGGGCCCTTCCACTCTATGCGGAAGTTAAATCTCTTGAACAGGAAAATGTCGACTTCTCAGTAAAACCCCAAAAGCTCCTTGGTGGGGAAGCCCACTACTTCTACAGAGAACTCTCCCCAAAAAAGCTCTCTCAGCAATACCCTGAAATCTCTAACTTAGACTCCCTTGGCCTTACCCAGGACCGCAAGGCCAGATTAGTCATCAGTAAGCAAGTCTATATTGTTAAAAAGCCCGTGGGTTTTTTTGACGACCAACAACTTACTGATGAACGTTATCTATCCCATTTGTTGGCGGGCCAAAAAGTCAAAAAAAATTCGCCTGATTCATTTAAAGTCACTGTCCCCGGGGAAGCTGGCTACACTTATCAGATTCAATCCTTTTTTGATGCCGACGATATCAGCACTCTTCCCAATGCAAAAATTATCAGAGCTGTCACGACAGCAAAAGAATTGGACGTTATCTCCAAAGGAGCTTCTACGATCATTTTCACAGAGAAAAAAGAATTCTCAAAATATGCCATCGGAGGGATCAGTGTGTCTTCTTACATTGCCTTGAAAGAAGATCGTACGATGATCATTACTTACAATCTTTGGGCCTTCTCAAAAAAAGAGGCGCAAGCCCTGGATCTAAAAAAAGCATTCCTTGAAGAGATGGAGTCCACCAGAGATGCCATAGAAAAGTTCAAATGAGTGTTTAACTTTTAAACACCTTCCTATAAGTTTTACCCCATTTCTTTTCCCCAACTAATTTTTTTATAGAATGCATTTCATGAAAAAATTAACTTATTTTATCACAAAGTTTATCCTTTCTAATTCACTTATGCTCTCTCCTGCCTACGCTGGCAATCTTGAAGAAATGATTTCCAGCTACGAGGAGGATCCAAGAGTTCAAAAAACATTGTCACATCTACACAAGAGGGTTCTCTCCCAAAGTAAGGGACTTTGTGCCACTTATGTTAGAGAAGGATACATGGCAAGCGGACTGATTCAATCCCACCCAGGAATCAGTTACGCGAAAAATTATAAGCCTTATTTCGATTCAGAAGGGTGGACTAACCTACTGCTGGATGAATCTTTCAAAAATGACCTCTTCCAGTCTCCTGCTGGATGCGCTGTTATTTATGATGCTATTGACCCAAAGAACGATAGAAATGGTCACATTGGACATATCGAGGTCAGAACCAAGCATAAAAAAGGTAATGGTTTTATCAGCGATTATTTTTCCAGCAAACCAAGATCTGGTCTTGAATGCATAAAGCCAGGAAAAAAAGTAAAGAAACTGAGAACTTTTACCTCTCGAAAAGGCTCCCCTCACTTTACTGCCAATAAGCTCATCACCCGCTATATCGAAGTCACTCTTTGTGAAGAATACTCTTCGAGGGGCGCTGTTGTAAGTGATGAGTTCATTAATAGGGCAGCTACGGGTGTCTTCTGTAAGCTGGAAAATTAACGATGTTGAAGAAAATTGTTGGTATCACTGCCATTCTCATGGTCGCCGCCTTTTATGCTTTCTGGTCGGAAGAGAAACCTTTAGGAGGACAAACTTTCCCCGCTTCGGACGCTTTGGTGGTAAATAAGCCCAACCTCAATATTGAAAAAACTCATTCGGTTATAAAAGCTTCCTATCCTGTTACAAATAAGGGTACTGATTCCGCTTCCACTGAGCAAAAAAAGATAAGCGAGGAAACAGAAAAAGAATTTTTAAAACTCAAAATCCCTCAAAACTTTTCTTCCTCACCCAAAGAAAGGTATCAGCAGGTTTACTCCATTTATTTGACCAGTTCCTTTTATCTCAACGAAGTCGCAGCTGGAAATCTTTCAACCAATAAAGAACAGCTGACAAAGGCATTAAGAGGTCTGGCCTTGTATTTTAGAGAAATGGAATCCTCAGATCAGCCAGACAGCGCCCTGGCCTTAATAGAGGCCAATTATTCTTCTCTCTTCCACGAAGCTATCGATGAATTAACTCCATCTGACAAGGATTTGATTGAATCAGCCTTAAAGCTCCAGTCTGGCGAGAAATGACCATTCTTTTTACAACTGTCTAGGTACGGCCCCTAAATATAGGTCTAACTTTCTGAAATTGTGGATCCTACTTTTGGCATCTTACTTGTAAATGATCTATCACCAAGATTGACTTCCAGGACGATGTCTCTCACTAAATCCCAGGGGGAAAAAAATGAAAACAAAAACTTTGTCACTTTCCACAATCCTCGGCTTCCTTGGACTCATTCTGATGATCCATGCGATGAGCTCTTATGCTTCAGCCGGATCCATCACTTGTGAGACGGCTTTTGGAGAAAAAAGATTTACCATCGAAAATCAGATCATCTCTTTTATTAAGGAAGATTCATCTGGTGTCTCTCGATCCATCTCCTCTGTCAGCGGGAACTCAGTTCGCACTCAAAAGAGACATCTCGGATTCATAAAAACCCTTTATATCGACGGCAACAAATATAAAATAAATGTTCATAACGTAAATGAATTCTCGGACGTAAATGACTACCTTTCCATCACTGGCCCTAAAGGGCATGAGATGACATACCCCCTAACGTGTCACTCTGCTTAAAGATTCTCCCCCATAAAAAGGGACTCCGCCGGATGCGAAGGTCCCTTTTTAAGATTTTCACAGATAACGCACTCCTTCTCCCTTTAAAAGAAACAAATAATCCATTAATCTGTTTTCTCACCCTGAGAAGGATTATTTATGGAATACAATTTTTCTGAGCTAGAACCGAAGTGGCAAAAATACTGGGAAGAACGTAATACTTTTAGAGTGAGCGAAGACTTCTCCAAACCAAAGTACTATGTTCTAGATATGTTCCCCTACCCATCTGGAGCGGGTCTCCATGTTGGTCACCCTGAAGGCTACACAGCTACAGATATCATCGCACGCTACAAGCGTATGAAGGGCTTCAATGTCCTTCATCCTATGGGTTGGGATTCTTTTGGACTTCCCGCTGAAAACCATGCCATGAAAACGGGAATTCACCCAAACTTAACAACTCAGGAGAACATTAAAACATTTAAGCGCCAGCTCAAAATGTTGGGCTTCTCCTACGACTGGAATCGTGAAGTAGCGACATCTAACATCGATTACTACAAGTGGACGCAATGGATTTTTGTTCAACTCTTCAATAAGGGTCTTGCTTACGAATCTCACATGATGGTGAACTGGTGCCCCAACCTTAAAACAGTTCTCGCCAATGAAGAAGTCATCAACGGTAAATCTGAAGTTGGTGGCCACCCGGTAATCCGCAAGCCCATGAAGCAGTGGATGCTAAAAATCACTGAATACGCCGAGCGCCTTTTGCAGGACCTGGAACTTCTAGATTGGCCAGAGTCGGTCAAAGAAATGCAGAAAGTTTGGATTGGAAAATCTGAAGGTGCCTTGATCGAGTTTGATGTGGTCTTTAAGCATCCTGATAATTTGGAACTGACGAATCACAAAATTGAAGTTTTTACTTCAAGGCCTGATACCCTTTTTGGCGCCACTTACATGGTGCTGGCCCCCGAACATAAACTCATTGATCTTATCACCACCGCTGAACAAAAAGAGGTGATCGCTAAATACCAAGGAACGGCAGCACTTAAATCTGACCTTGAGCGAACCGAGCTAAATAAAGATAAAACAGGAGCTTTCACCGGTGCCTATGCTATAAATCCGGCCAACGGTTCTCACATCCCTGTCTTTATCGCCGACTACGTTCTTAATACCTATGGGACGGGTGCGATTATGTCCGTGCCGGCACATGATGAAAGGGATTATGAATTTGCTAAAAAATTCAATCTTCCCATAGTCGAGGTCGTTAAAGGTGGGAATATTGATGAAAAACCATTCACCGAAGACGGTGAACATGTGAACTCAGACTTCTTGAATGGTCTTTATAAAGAAGAAGCTATGGTTAAAATGGTTGCCTGGCTCGAGGAGAAAAAAATTGGAAAGAAAAAAATCAATTATAAGCTCCGAGACTGGCTTTTTTCGCGTCAACGTTATTGGGGAGAGCCATTTCCGATTTTGAAGTTTGAAGACGGAACTGTTCGTTGCCTAGATACAGAAGAACTTCCTGTAGTCCTCCCCACGGTTGAAAGATATGAACCCTCCGGGACGGGTGAATCTCCGCTTGCCACTATTCACGACTGGGTCAATGTGGTTGATCCCAAGACTGGCAAAAAGGCGAAGAGAGAGACCAATACCATGCCTCAATGGGCAGGCTCATGTTGGTACTACCTTCGCTTTTGTGATCCAAAAAATGCAAAAGAACCTTGGAACTCAAAGATAGAAAACTATTGGATGCCAGTGGACCTCTACGTCGGTGGAGCAGAACACGCTGTGCTTCACCTTCTCTACTCACGCTTCTGGCACAAGGTTTTATACGACCTGGGTCTAGTTTCCTCCAAAGAGCCATTTCATAAGCTCGTCAACCAAGGAATGATCCTCGGTGAGGATGGGGAGAAGATGAGTAAGTCTCGAGGAAACGTGATTAATCCAGACCACGTCGTTAAAGAGTACGGAGCCGACACTCTTCGTCTCTATGAGATGTTCATGGGGCCTTTAGAGAAAACAAAACCTTGGTCAATGAATGGAGTCAAAGGAGTTTCTAACTTTCTCACTCGGGTCTATCGCTTCGTTCTTGAGAAAAATAATTATATTGAAGATGAGCTGGAGCCGATTTCGAACGTCAAAGAGCTCCATAAGCTTATTAAAAAAGTGACTGAAGATATTGAGGAAATGCGATTTAACACGGCAATCTCTCAAATGATGATTTTCACCAACCATATTTATAAATCTGGGAAAATTTCCCACGAAACTGCCGAAAAGTTTGCCCTTATCCTTTCTCCCTTCGCTCCTCATCTTGCAGAAGAAATGTGGTCTTTCCTTGGGCACACAGAAACCCTGGCCTATGAAAAGTGGCCCACATTTAATGAGGAACTTGCGAGGGATGAACTAATTACTATCGCCGTCCAGATTAATGGTAAAACTCGTGGAACATTTGAAGTCGCTCCTAATGTTTCGAAAGAAGATTTCTTCGCATTAGTTAAAGGTGATGAGAAAATTGCGAAATACCTGGCGGGAACAATCATCAAAGAGATTTTTGTGCCTGGAAAAATCTGTAATTTTGTCATCAAAGAATAACCAATAAAGGCTCCAAAAGGAGAAATTTATTGGTTATGGAAAGACGGTTATGTAGTTATTAAGAATCGTCATCCCCAGACCCGATATCACCGGAATCGTGAGATTATCATCAATGTTAAATGCAGAAACAAGTTCTGAGGCTGAGCCAATAATTCCGGCAACGATAGAGAAGATCAGAAGATGAATACCAAGAGTCGACGTATTCATGGCATAGAACAGGGTAATTAAGTAGCAAGTAAAGAAGCCGGCAACTGCTCCTTGAAGAGATTTATTAGGAAAAATTTTATCCTTACCGTAAAGAATGCCAAAAAACGAGGACAAGGGATCAGAAAATACCAAGAACATACAAGAAACAACGGCGATATTTCGAGAATAGAAAAAAAGTGAAAGTGAAACACCTAAAGCGTAAAATGGAAGACCACTGATGCCCTCCTTCTCGGAACGACGCATTAAGGGCCCCATGAGCTTGACGACAATTTTATTTAAGGCGGGCATTCGACTTCGAATAAAATCCATTAGAAAACCAAGCATTGCGATAACGAAAATAATGGTGGCCCATGAGGATTGAGACTGGTCGGAGTTCAAAAAAAGAAAAAGACCTAAAGAGCCTGTTGAGATGTGCCAAAGTTTCCTAAGTATATGAAGGTCTGATCTTTTATGAAGAACTGTTTCTAATGAAGAGTCGTATTTTTGAGTCTGTGTCGCCATTAAAACTCTGCTCCTAGGTCAATCGTTTTTTTTAAACAAAATCTATCTATGCCTGAATAAAAGTGTGCATTATAATTTAATGGATTCCCCATCAGTCGTCCAGTTTTGCTTTAATCATCAGGTGACAGAGAAACGTTATCTCTAAGAAATCATTAATAAATACCCTTCCCAAAATCTCAATTTGATTCATATAATTTTAGAATATGAATTTAGGGATAGAAACTGGTTTACCAGGCCACTCGATGAAAAAAATTTGGGCCATCGGTGGGGGAAAAGGCGGAGTTGGAAAAAGTTTGGTTTCGGCCAATGTTTCCATTTGCCTTGCTCTTATGGGACATAAAGTCATTGCTGTTGACTTAGATCTGGGGGGAGCCAATCTGCACACTTGCTTGGGCCTTCCTATTCCCACTGTCACTCTCTCAGACTATGTGTCAAAGAAAGTGGGGCGTTTTGAAGATCTTCTCGTCTCCACGCCCATTTCGAATCTGAAAATAATTTCCGGAGCGCAAGATGAGCTGGGCATGGCCAATTTAAAGCACATGCATAAAAACCAGATCATCCAGAAACTTCATGAGCTCGATGCGGACTACATTCTCTTTGATCTCGGAGCAGGAACAGCTTTTAACACCATTGATTTTTTCATTGCAGCGGATAAGGGTGTCCTCGTCGTTCTCCCTGAACCCACATCCATAGAAAATACCTATCGCTTTATCAAGTCTGTTTTTTTTCGTCGACTTAAGATGATCGAAGGCATTAACGATATCGAACCCCTGATTGAGGACGCGATGAATTCCAAGCTATCGGCCGGAAGAACGACTTCTCCTGCTGATTTAGTAAGAAGTATCACCGAGCTTCACCCTGAAGCCGGCTTAAAGATTAAAAACGAATTGTCTCAATTCAGACCTAATCTCATCATTAATCAAGTACGCTCCCAAGCCGACATCGATATCGGCTATTCCATCCAAAGCATCTGTCGAAAATATTTTGGAATTGAAATGACTTTTCCTGGCTACCTGGATTATGACCAATCAGTCTGGCAAAGCGTTCGCAAGAGAAAACCGCTACTCATAGAGTATCCAAATTCAAGGCTCGTTAACAATTTCGACAGAATCGTAAACCGTCTGGTCGAATCCTAGAGGAAAAAGCATGGACGCCGAAAGAAAAAATTATTACGAAGTCCTTGAGATTGAAACCAACGCGAATCCCTCTCAAATAGAAAATGCCTACATAAGGGCCCGTAATGCTTATTCAAGTGAAAGTGTTGCTCTCTACTCCCTAATGACCAAGGATGAGTGTGAATCTATTCTTGGCCAGATTGAAGAAGCCTATTCGGTCCTTGGCTTTCCTGAAAAAAGAAGAGAGTACGATCGTCTCCGAGGTTTCAACCAAAGAGACCTACCAAACCACCGAAATTTGGGTCATGTGCATACAGCCTCCAATGGCGAGGAAAGACCCAAAGATAGTATTCAATACGAAAACTTTGGCTCAATCCTCATCGAGGCAAAGGTATCAAAGATCACTGCTCAGAAAAAGTTCAGCCTCGAATTCAATGAAAGTGCTGACATGGAAAGAAGAATCCGCGAATGCACTGACTACTCAGGAACTTTTCTTAGAGAAATTCGAGAATATAAGAATGTCACCATCGATCGCATGGTTGAGATGACCAGAATTTCTAAAACTCATCTAATAGCAATTGAAAATGAAGACATTTCTAAACTTCCAGCCGATGTTTATGTGCGAGGCTATGTTTATCAGTATGCCAAAGTGTTGAAGCTCAATCCTGATCAAGTGGCGACCAGCTATATTGTCCACTTCAAAAAGCTCAAATCTCAGAAGTAATGATTTCTGAAAGAGATGGTGATCCAACCGAAAACTTTACTCTTGTCGTTGCCGAAGATGATAAGGCCAATTTTAAAAGACTCGATGTCTTTCTGGCCGGGCGTCTTCCGTTCTCCCGCTCAACCATTAAGCGCATGTTCGAGGATGAAGAAATTTCCAGCGAAATAAAACTTAGCCTTAACAAAATGCCTCCTGTAGGTACTCAGATTGAAATAGAAGTTCCACCGCCGGTCCCCTCTGATCTGGTGGCCGAAAATATTCCCTTGGACATTCTTTTTGAGGATCAACATCTCATCATTATTAATAAGCCCCCTGGTCTCGTCGTGCATCCGGCCCCCGGACATTATACCGGAACCCTCGTGAATGCGATTCTCCATCACTGTCCCGACCTGAAAGGAATTGGAGCCGAAAAGAGACCAGGTATCGTCCATCGGTTGGACATGGGAACGTCCGGTGTCATGGTCGTCGCCAAAGATCAGCCTACTCACGAAGGTCTCGTCGCTCTTTTTTCCGTTCACAATATCGAAAGAAAATATGAGGCATTAGTAGGAGGACAACCTGGCGTTCACTCGGGGACGATCTCTACCACTATTGGACGGCATCCTACCCATAGACAGAAAATGGCAGCGAACGTGAAAAACGGAAAAAAAGCGATTACCCATTACAAAACTATGAAACAATTTGATGGGGCGACTCATATGGAACTGCGATTGGAAACAGGCAGGACTCATCAGATTCGAGTTCATCTTTCGCAAATCCTTCATACCCCCATTCTGTGCGACCCAGTCTACGGTGGCAGTGACTCTCACTTAAAAAAGGTGCCAGCTACCATTCGGCAGGCGTTAATGGATTATCCCTATCAACTGCTTCATGCTAAGGAGCTTGGGTTTATTCATCCTGTAACAGGGGAAAAGCTCCACTTTACCTGTCGGCCTCCAGAAATATTCCAAATGGCAATAGCTGCTTTATTAGGCTAGTTTTTGGGGGTACAATACAAGGCATGGACATAGCCTTTGCAGAGAATCTCAATCGGGGGCGATTTGAGACCTGGACTCAGAAACCTGAAGTGAATCTTCACCATGTGACACAAGTCCATGGTGTAAATATTGTTTCTTTAGAAACACTACCATGTGAAGCAGATGGTCTCATCGTCTCTTGGGAAAACTTCGAAAGACCATTGGCCATAAAAACTGCCGACTGTCTGCCCATTGTTATAGAGGGCGAAAGAGGAGTTGTTTTTTTGCACGCCGGTTGGCGTGGACTCGCTACAGGAATCTTGGAAAAATCTGAAGTCGATCTCATTAAGCCTCAGCGGGTTTTCATTGGTCCTAGCATCCATGAATGTTGCTTCGAGGTTAGTGAGGATTTTGAAAAAAACTTTGCCGCCAGTCCAAACTTCAAGGCACTGAACGGGAGGTACTTTTTCAACCTTCAGGAAGAAGTAAAGAGCATCTTGAGGTCGAGGTATCCCTCTGTCCTTATTCAACATGCGCCGATTTGCACTTCTTGTCATTTGGCCCTCCACAGTTACCGACGTGATAAAACGACAGAACGAAACTGGAATCTCTATATAAAAGGATGATGCAAATGGAATCTAAGAAAAACCTTACCCTGCAAGGGATAACTGGGAAGAACTTTCTTTTCATATTGAATGCGGTTGGCATGATCGTGGTAAGCATTTATCTCACAACCCACTTCTATGATGTTCTCTACCCGACAAAGCTTGGCGGATCAGGAAGTCTTTGTAATATTTCTAACCTCTTTAACTGCGATGCAGCCACTTATTCAAAGCTCTCAAATGTGGCCGGTGTTCCCATTTCATTTTTTGGAATTATCGTGGGCCTAATGTTTCTATTTTCTAGCCTCATGCCTAGTGAGGCGCTCGAAAAGACTTCGAGTGCTGTTTCTAAATACAACTTTATCGGATGTATTGCCCTTTTTATTTTCTCCGTCGGGGCCCTGGGAAGCCTTTGTCCCTTCTGCACTCTGTACTATGGACTATCTGGGATCGCGGCGTTTCTCCTCTGGAAACATGGAATAAATTCCTGGACAGCCGATCTCAAAACTTTAGCTTTCTGGGGAGTGCTCCTCCTAGGGGGATCAGCTTTTATGTTCCAGACAACGAAGGGAAAAGAAGAGCTCTCCTCGAAAATAAGTAAAAGTATCGTTGAACAGTTCCGAAACCTAGCTTTACTCGGTGAGCCTGATGTCGAGTCCCCTTACAAGATCCATATGCCAGTGAATAAGTGGGAGGAAGCTCCCATCAGAATGACGGTTTTTTCAGATTTCCAATGCCCTTTCTGTAAAGTTGTGGCAGAGCAGATACCTCAACTCATAAGAAGATTTCCTAAACAGATCAGTGTTCAATATATGTTCTACCCACTAGATGCCAAATGTAATTCTAACGTTAAGGGTCGTTTTCATCAGTATGCCTGCGATGCCGCGATCTTAGCGGCATGTGATCCAGCGAAGTTTGTGGTGATACACGATGAAATCTTCGCGGCCCAGGAAAAACTCGAGCAAGGGGCGCTCATGGATATTGCGAAGAAGCATAATCTGTCGACTTGCTTTGATCGGGAAGATCTGCGAAATAAAGTCATTGAGGCGATCAATCAGGGAACGAAGTTCAACATCAAGTCGACTCCTACCCTCATCGTTAACGGTAAAAAAATCGAAGGAACTATCCCAAACAATCAGTTCTTCGCCATTTTTGAGGATATCCTCCAGGGGAAATGAATGCTCATAGAGACCCACTGCCATTTGGACTATCTAAAGGATCTACCGCTCGAAGAGATGCGAAAAAAAATATTTGAAGCCGGTATCCAAAAGGTCATCACTATTGGAGTGGATCCCGGTAATCTGGACAAAGTCTTCGAACTCTCTGAGCAGTATACAGAAATCTATTTTACTCAGGGGATTCATCCCCACGATGCTAAAGAGGCTACGGATATTGAATTTCAAAAAATCAGCAAACGAGCTTACCATCGTAAGATGGTAGCCGTTGGAGAAATTGGACTAGATTATCATTACAATAATTCGCCTGCCGAAATTCAACGTCAGCAGTTTGAAAGGCAGCTCCAGATTGCCGTAGATCATGACCTTCCGGTAGTTATCCATACCAGAGAAGCTGATGATGATACTCGCTCCATTTTGAAGAACTTTTCCATTTATCTAAAAAAGAAGGGTGTTCTACACAGCTTCACGTCGAGTTTAGAACTTGCAGAGTTCGCTCTTACCGAAGGTTTCTACCTCGGTTTTAATGGGATAATCACCTTCAAAAAAGCTGAAAATGTTCAAGAAGTTGTGAAGATGACTCCGGTGGAGAGGATTCTCTTTGAAACAGACTCACCTTTCCTTACCCCTGTTCCTTACAGAGGAAAAGAAAACGCTCCCTATTACCTACCTTATATCGTTGAAAAAATCGCACAGCTTAAAAATATTCCTCGAGAAAGACTTGAGGCACAAGTCTATAAGAATTCTCTACAATGCTTTTCAAAGCTTGGTTAGTTCATCAATTGAAAGATGTTCTGATCTTGATTGCTTTGAACTAGAAGATAGGCTTTCAGGTCGGCAAGCTCAATAGAGTTAAGATCAGAAAGTTCAAGCAAGACGGCACTCGAAGTTCTTCCATCAAGACGTGCAAAATAAAATTCAAGAACTTTGGCACGATCATATTGCTCCAGGATTAATTTAACTGAATTTTCCATGAGAAAGTTCTACGTGAAACTTTAAGTTTCAGAAACTGATGTTACTCGATGTTAGAAATTTGTCTTCAAGTCTTAGGCCAGGCTTAGGCCAAATGATTTAAGCTCTCGTAGAGAGACTACTCAGCTCGTCTTTCCAAAATGTTGTGAGAGTTGTTTTTTAATTTGAAACTTTGAATAGCCAGGGTGCCAAAGATGAAATCCACTCTACTAGCTTTTCTTATCCTCAACTCATTGGCCTTTGCCAATTGTAATGTTGAACCTCTCCGGAAGGAAATTATCAAGGAGTATAGCACTAGTGTTGACGTGACTAACGAAAAGGGTGAGAGTGGAAAAGCACGGGGGCAAGATTTTGTGATTTCAGACTATCTAATGAATATTAATAATGAAATTTTTCTGATCGCAAATTTCAAATTAAACATCAGCTGGCCGGACGGAAAAAATCAGCTGGTTAAAACAATCGTCGTCGCGACTATAGACGAATCCACCTGCAGAGTTAAGGCCTTAGAACCGACAAACCAAAAGAGATTTCGATAAATTCTCAAAAGACTTATTCATCAACTTTGAAATTTCCCAGCATTTTTCCTAAACTTGTTTTAGGTTCTGCCAAAGGACGAGTCTCTACTCTGCTTGGCCCTTCGGCGTTTCGCTGTACTCTGCGCTCGTCTCCATCAATTATATAGTCTGGATAAAAAGGTAGCTCAGATTTGTAGACAATTCGATCGAGGTGCTTAATGTAACCCGACCAGTGCCCGGTGGTCGAATCAGTTTTTCGAATTTGTTCCATCGTTCCCATTTTGGAATCCATGAGATCGATTAAATGAACCAGGTAGGCTTCTGCCGTCTGAGGAATTTTCGGGGATCCATACTCGTACTCACCATGGTGGGCAAGTAGGATATGCTTCAAGTGAGTTTTGGCATAGTGCGGAAAATCCTTAATCTTATAGGCGAATCGATCAACGATCTCCAGCCCCTTGACCAAGTGACCAACGAGCTTTCCCTCCTCTGTGTATTCGACGTTGACTCCATCTGTGAGCTCATAAATTTTACACAAATCATGAAGCACGCATCCCGCGACGACGTAATTGACATTTACTCGATAGTGCTTGGAAAGAGAAAGGGCTAGCTCTGAGCAAGAGAGAATGTGCTCAAGAAGTCCGGATTTGTAAGCGTGATGAATCGACTTCCCCGCTTGCCAAATTTTAAGCCGCCTGGCGATCTCGCCATCAGTGATTATATTTCTTAATAGGTCCCTGATATAAACGTCCGAGAGTGAGTCGACCAGCTTTAACAGTTTTTTATACATCACTTCCGGGTCTTCATGGGCCTTCATAATAAAGTCATCGAGATTAACCTCGGAAGTTTCAATCTTTTCTATGTGAGTGACAATAAACTGCTTTCGTCCTTGATAAAAATTAAGCTTTCCCTTCACCCGCACGAAGGAATTTTTAGAGATACTATTTTCGACCTCAGCAGAGTATTGCCAGAGGCGTGATTCGAGATCACCTGTTGAATCAGATAGAACAATATTAAAATACTTTTTCCCGCTTTTATCTTCCATGGTGTTGAAGATCTTAACCAGAAATACTGACTCAATTTCTTCTTTTCCCTGTAAATCCGAAATAAAAAGTTTCGACATGCTAGCCTCGAGCGTTAAGTGCCTAAAAAGAGAATATGAGACTACACCGATCTCCTTGAATTCGCTACACAAAACCTATCACTTAGAGTATGTTCTAAGCGCTTAAAATATCTTAGTTTTACATCTTATTGATAGTCACTCTCTGTGACATGAGGAGTCTTATGAAAACTGTGAAAATTGGAATCAACGGTGTTGGTCGTATTGGGCGCACAATTCTTCGCGCCTATTTTAATAGAGTGGCAAAAGATGCGAACCTGAATATTGAAATCGTTGCTATAAATAACCCAGGTGAAATAAAACCCTATATTCATCTTTTAAAGCACGACTCCCTCCATGGAAAACTTCAGGGAGAATTCTCCTACAATAACGATTCAATGGAAATTTCTTACAACAAAAGAAAAATAAAATTTTTCAACCTCAAAAACCCTGAAGAAATCGACTGGTCCTCCTATGGCGCCCAGGTCATCGTTGACTGCACAGGCATTTTCAAAGACAAATCCAAGCTTGGTCTTCACATGAGAGGCACTGTTAAAAAAGTCATCATGTGCGCCCCCGGAAAAGATCTAGATGGCACCTTTGTTATGGGGATTAACAACGAAAATTACGACAATACAAAACATCATATCATCTCTAACGCTTCATGTACCACCAACTGTCTTTCACCTCTGGTTAAAGTTCTTATCGAGAACTTCGGAATTGTTAACGGACTCATGACAACAGTCCATTCTTATACTTCTGATCAGAATCTCCTCGACAATGCCCACGAGGACCTGCGTCGTGCAAGGGCGGCGAATCTCTCCATGATTCCTACTTCGACTGGTGCGGCTAAGGCCCTCGGAGAAGTTATTCCGGAAGTTAAAGGCAAACTTGATGGCTACGCTGTCCGCGTACCCACTCCAGATGTTTCCATGGTTGACCTTACCGTTGTTCTTGAAAAGAAGGCGACAAAAGAAGAGATCAACGCTGCGATGAAAAAGGCTTCTGAAACTAACCTTAAAGGAATTCTTGGTTACACTGAAGAAGAGCTTGTCTCTCAGGACTTCATGGGAACCTCTGAGTCTTCTATCCTGGACGCAAAACTTACTAATGTTATAGGTAACACCGCCAAGATCGTTAGCTGGTATGATAATGAAGTTGGTTTTTCCAACAGAGTTATTGACCTTGCCAACTATATCGGACAAAAACTTTAATAAATAAATAGCGGGAGCTCGTATGCAACTAAAGTCTCTTCAAGATGCGGACCTCAAGGGTAAACGTGTCGTGGCCCGCTTTGATTTCAACGTCCCCCTTTCAAAGACTGAACCAAGGACCATAACTGATTCAAGTCGAATTGACCTGGCCCTTCCCACGATGAAGCTCATTCTAGAAAAAGGGGCCTCGAAGCTTATCCTCATCAGTCACCTGGGTCGTCCGGATGGGCAACCTAACCCAAAGTACTCATTAGAGCCGGTAGCGGAGTACCTTGCTTCAAAGCTCGGCAGTGATGTGATCCTCTCTGAGTCGGCGGTCGACAACGGCATAAAAAATCTTCTTCAACTACCAGAAACAAAAATAGTTCTTCTGGAAAATATCCGCTTTCTACCAGGAGAGGAAAAGAACGACGTGGAACTTGCAGAGAAGCTTGCTCAATATGGAGACATCTATGTTAATGATGCCTTCGGTGCAGCTCATCGCAAGCACGCTTCGACCTATGCCATAAACGCTTTCTTTAAAAACCGCGCCTATCCCGGCCTTTTGATGAAAAAAGAAATAGACTCTCTCGGGGCCCTTCTTGAGAAGCCGGCAAAGCCATTTGTGGCGGTCATTGGAGGAGCGAAGGTTTCTGACAAGATTAAAACCATCGAGAAAATGCTAGTCTTGGTTGACTCACTCCTCATCGGCGGTGCCATGGCGTATCCATTTCTTAAGGCTAAGGGAATCCAGATTGGAAAATCTCTTTGCAGTGATGAGGACGTTGGCCTGGCCAAACAACTTCTTAAAGCAGACAAAGGTGGTAAAATCCAACTCCCGAAAGATCACGTGACCTCAACCGAATTTGGTGGAACTCCACTGACTTGTGTGGGAGAAAACATTCCCGTCGATCAAATGGGCCTTGATATCGGTCCTCTTACCATTAAATCTTTTAGTGACCACTTAAAGACTGCCCAAACTATCTTCTGGAATGGACCGATGGGACTCTTTGAAAATAAAAACTTTGCTCTAGGAACGATGTCCATTGCTCACACTATAGCGGGCACTAAAGCTTTTTCTGTCGTGGGTGGCGGAGATTCTGTGGCGGCAGTACAGGCTTCGGGAGAAGCGGAAAAATTCTCGCACGTTTCCACTGGTGGTGGGGCTTCACTAGAGTTTATTGAAAAAGGTGAACTTCCAGGTGTGCAAGCCTTGAAGATGGGAGTCTAAGTATGAAAAAACTTTTGGTTGGTAACTGGAAAATGAACAAAAATAACAATGAATGCTCAGAATTCTTAGAGGAATTCTCCAAGAAATTCTCCGGCAAGCGAGAAGCGTGGATCGCACCCCAGTCGGTCTCAGTCTCACTTGTGATTAATTCATTAGTAAAGGCTGGTCTTCAGAACTGCTCTGAATTTATCGAGGGTGCCTATACAGGGGAAGTATCACCAAGAACTTTTAAAGACATAGGTGGACACTTCGTGATCCTTGGGCACTCGGAAAGACGCCAATTTTTCAGAGAAACCTCGAAGGAACTCAATGCAAAAATGAGGACAGCTCTTAATGTTGGGCTGGTAGCTATTTACTGTGTTGGTGAAACTTTGTCAGAAAGAGAAAATGGTTTGACTCTTACCCTCATCGAAGATCAAATCCACCAAGGTCTTAATGATCAGTCTAAGGCGAATCCTGAAAATCTTGTTATTGCTTATGAACCCGTATGGGCGATTGGAACGGGAAAAACTGCGACACCGGCTCAGGCCCAGGAAGTTCATGCTCACATTAGAAAGCTTCTGACCGCCAAATTTCCATCCTTTGGCGACAAAGTCCGCATTCTCTACGGAGGATCGGTCAAACCTGATAACGTCGAAGAATTACTGGCCCAGAAGGATATCGATGGGGGTCTTGTGGGAGGAGCAAGCTTAAAGGCAAAGGATTTTTTGGCCCTCTGCGGAGACAAATAGATAAATAATTGTTTTTGTTTTAGTTTTTTGTTAAAACTAGAAACCTTAACTGGAGACTAACTTTTTATGATCACTTTTTTAATCGTTCTTCACGTCATCATTTGCGTCCTCCTTGTGGTGGCCGTACTTCTTCAATTCGGTAAAGGTGCTGAAATGGGGGCCGTCATGGGTGGAGGAGCTTCTCAAGCTGTCTTCTCCAGCTCGGCCAAGGGTAACTTCATGACCAAACTCACGAGTATCCTCGCTATTGGTTTCATGGTGAACTCTATCATCCTAACAACTCTTAAGTCACGAGACGCGAAGCGCTCACTTTTCGATACTGAAGCTCCGGTCGCTCAGCCTCTCAACTCAGATGTTCAGGCACTCGAGAAGAAGGATCTTGAGACTCCAAAAAGCCAAACAGCTCCGGCAAATACTCAACCGGGAACAACAACGGCTGAACCGACAGCTCCTGTTCCAGCGACAAAAACGAGCCCTAACAAGTAATACTTAAAACATGATGTTGAATCAAGGGATGGGGAAACTCATCCCTTTTTTTTGCTTTTTTCGACGAGTTTAATTTTTCCAAAATCCATTTCTTTTTCAAAGCTCTCTATTTCTTCGATGGGAAGCTTTGCATAAGGTATGGTCGGGTCGAAAGAATCTGACAGACGAAGATCTCTAGGATTTTCGGCCTTAACATAACTAACATGTCGATCAAAAATATCAAAAAGATTCGCGTCTAATTTAGTGCCCTTGAACTTTCTCATCGTATTCATCGCATCCTGAATACTCAGAACCTGACTATAGGCCCTCTTCGTTGTGATAGCATCAAAGAAGTCAGCAATCGAACAAACCTTGGCAAGAAGGTGAATGTCTTGATTTTTGAGTTTTTTTGGATATCCGTTGCCATCAACATTTTCATGATGTTCATGAACAACGCGAGCAATGATTTTAAGATCAATATCTTCACTGACTTCACACCGGCCATTGAGTAAAAGCTCCAGTCCGTGCACAGGGTGACTCTTTACAATTTGGTATTCCTCATCGGTAAGTCCCTCTGGTTTATTTAAGATGTGAGTAGGTACTTTAATCTTTCCTAAATCATGAAGAAGACCACCTAGACCAGCGTGCATCAGCTCTCGGCGCGTCGCCTGACGATTAATGACTCGATAAATCTGAATACAATACATGGATACATTGATGGAGTGATCATAAGTGTAAAAATCGTGGAAAGATAGGTTTGCAATGAGCCTACGAAGAGAGTCGATATTTTGATGATCGAGAACATCAATCATCGATTCAACAACCTCACGGCAAGCCTCAATGTTTTTTGCTAAAAGTTCAGTGGAGAACTCCCTATTGCTGTCAAAGATGTTGTGAAGATACTCAAGTGCTGTCTCCTTTAAAAACTGTGTTTTTTGGAGAACCTCGACATTGGATTTTATGAGACTCCTCAAATAGACCCTGCGCTGTTCCTCGGGAACAAAAAGATGGAAATACTTTTTATGAAATGTCTCCACTTCATCCCGAGAAAGAACTCCGCCGGAGGAAAAGAGCTTCACATACTTTTCTTTCCCCTTAATGATTGAGGAGTTGATATAGAGATCATAGGGAATGGGTCCCTCAGTCTGAATAAAGTCGTGTCTCACCGAAAAGAAGTTGGTCTTGGCATTCATGACGGTATTGTAACACCCGTTGAGTGTCTGAGAGTTAGGCAAATTTTATCATCAATAAAATGGCCCACTTAGAGTGGGCCATTGGGGATGAGCTTTTCTTAAAAGTCTTAGAAAGGAATATCGTCGGCAGCAAAAGAAGCATCTGATGAGATTTGGTACTCTTGTGCTGGGGCCGGGGTCTGAGAATAAGAAGTATCCACTCCAGTATTGGTGTTCTGAGAAGCAGATGGTCCACCGATGAACTGAACTGTTGAAGCGAGGATTTCTGTGGTGTAGCGCTTGTTACCATCCTTATCATCCCAAGAGCGAGTCTGAAGTCGCCCTTCCAGAAAAGCTTGACGACCTTTGGCCAAATATTGGTTACAAAGCTCAGCAAGTTTTCCCCAAACAACAACTCTATGCCATTCGGTCTTCTCTTGCTTCTGACCAGACTTATCCGTCCATGATTCAGTGGTGGCCAGAGAGAAGTTACATACTGGTGATCCTCCTGGAGTGTACTTTAGTTCTGGGTCCTGACCAAGTCGACCGAGTAAAATAACCTTGTTTACGCTCATACATTTCTCCTTAATCGCATAGGATGCGAACTTAAATGGGTAAGGGATTTCCTATACTCTCTTTCTTACCGCAGTTCATCTTGAGTGGAAAAAGATTTTTCCTTTCCAAGCCTTACTGAATGAAAAAAAGACACCATTGGTGAAGTGGTTAACTTACGGAAATTATTTTTAAATTGATGCGCCCCAGGGAAACTAATGGAGACTAGATTGATAGTTTTCTATTTTTTGAGCACGCTTCAGGATGGGATTATCCGGATTTTGTTTAAGAAAGTCTTCGACTTTTTGACGAGCAAATTTGACATCTTTTTTGTACCACTTGGGATCAAATCCACAATAAGGGCAGGTCAAATCCTTTCGGTAAAGAGACTTGTGAACACTCTCAAAGATCGCCCAAACCACAGGTAGGAAAGCTATCCCTTTCCAATGAACAAAGGAAAAGGTGAGGTACATTAACCCCAGAGAAAGTGCAACGATCTGAAGATAGTTTTGTTTCGTTAAGTAACGACTGTAGCGCAACCTTCGAGGAGATCGGCACAGAGCACAGTAGCATTCTCTTTGGGACTTTTTCATACCATCCTCCACTTAGATATTAGACCACGACTTTTCTCGTCCTTCTTCCCTGCAGATTTTTCCTTTCCTGATTAAATCATTTTTTATGCATGCCTCTAGGCATCCCGCGATGCCTAGGGTGGTGAAAGTTGTGGAGGGTTATTGGTGGTGGGTCTTTGAGGAGGGCTTACCGAGTTCAGCTGACGTGCCACTTCCAAAGATCGGCACCCTTTGGATGTCTTTACACAAGGCAAGTCCCATACCAAAATAGAGAAACGTCATATTCATAACTTTAACTGACTAAAATTGGCGCCAGTGACAAAACGAAACCATCAACTGGCCCCGCTTGATAACCAAGAGGGGCAAATCAGCATCTTCTTTTCCGCATCTTTGATCGTCATGATCACCATCGTGGCCTTTGTTATCAACATTGGTCTCTTCGTTAAGGCGAAAATCAATCTGCAAAATGCAACGGATGCCGCCGCATTCGCTGGGGCCTCCGTTCAGGCCCGGCAACTTTCTAAGATCGCCTATCTCAACTGGGAAATGCGCAACATCTACAAAGAGTGGTTGTATAAGTACTATGTCATCGGAAATTTAAATATCGAGGATGTCGAAAA
>JBEIFX010000012.1:0-74806 GCA_040382195.1 Halobacteriovoraceae bacterium
GAGCAGCCGCTAAAAAAGCAGTAAGTATATGGCGCCATGAAAATATTGTGGAATTGGATAACCGAAGAGTCACTGTGCATGTGAAGGATGAAGCCCGACGTATTCATGATGTCATCGTCACTAGCGGTGATGGCAAAAGAGTTTATGAAGCATTCATCTAGATCATATAAAATATGAAAAAGCCCCTCGAAAGAGAGGCTTTTTCCAGTTCATTTGAATAATCGGTTTTATCCTCTCATTCAATCCCTGGCATGGATGATTATCATTTTTCCTTTGTCAAAACACATCATAATTTCGGCCTAAGAAATTAGCTGCCATCTTGGAAAACTATTTTATTCGATATATCAATGTCGCGTTTTGGTCTACGAAAGGGTGGTCTAATATGATTAAATGGATGGTTCTTTTCTTTGCTTTTTCCTGCGGCCCAGCTAAAAAATTACCTGAATACAAAAGTGCTCAGATTCAACTCCTTGATTCATACCACGAAAAAAATTTTTTCCGCCTTCCTTCTGAGGGTCATAGTTCAAAAAATTTCTGGTCAAGTTCAATCTGGAACAAAGAAAAGGAATTCATCAACTGGCGTTGGAACTCTTCGGTAAGTGAATCACAGGATTATTCCTCCCCTTATCAAATTCAGGTCTTTCTCATGACAGATGAAGAACTTGCTGCACTTTCTCCATCTGAAAAATTCGATCTCCTTAGGGCCCGATATGATTTCCCCCTTCGGGAGGAAGCCTCAGGTCTTCAAGAATATTCATTTGATCCGGTCTACGCCTGGCAATTGGCCTCTTATTTCCACCCAGAACCTCAAGTTAAAACGATGATTAATCCTGATGGACTTGCTATACCCTTTGGTTCCTCTGATATAAAGGCCCTGCTCTCCTATCATTATGGGCGAAAGTCTAAAACTGAGGTTGGAGATTCAATCGGAAAAGTCTGTGCCGATGAGGGTTGTAAAGGGCGCCTAGATCCAGGAACATTTCATGTGACACTGACGAACAAGCTTGGTAGAAAAAGTGAAACTTTTTTTGTTGATGTAAATCCGTTAGACAAAGTTGAAGCTAGACTAGCTATAAAATATAAATCAACAATATTAGACGAACTTTTCCCCACAGGCGAGGTTCCGTATGGCACCGTCAATACTCTGAAGATTCTCAATCAACTGACATTCCTGGATTCATCATCTGCCCCGTCCTGGGAACCAAGTGGTGGTTCATTTCTTATAAAGGAGTATCACTACTACCTCTATATCAATCTTAAAAATGAAATCATTGGAGGAAAGTGGCTCAACCCCATCCAACCAGACTCCCTTTGGATCATAAAAGAAAATAAGACCTCTGATGGCCTACTCCAGGGCCTTGATCAACTTTTAGTAGATTAATAGATGCAGCACTACTTAATCTTTCTTTTCTTTCTTATTGGTTGCGGAAAACCCATCTCGGATGGTGGAAGAGAAAACAAATTTTCCTTTTCATCGACTATTGAAGAGTCTCTGCTTTTCAACACAACTGTCTATCATAACTTTTATCTTCTACCCTCAAGCGGCTTCGTGAGGGGCAATCAAACCTTTTGGACGGGCGACTCCTGGAACTTGAAAAATGGCTCCATTAACAAGCGCTGGAATTCATCCGACGATGGAGAAATGGAATCGCCGGATTATCGAACTCTCCTTTCCATGACAGAAAAATCAATACGAAACCTCTCTCCCTCTGAAAAGTTCGATATCTTTTTGGGCAGATACCATTATCCGTTAAAGCAAGAAGTCCACCTTCAGGCTCAAGGAGAATCCATGAACTGGGAGGGTCTTTGTCATGGTTGGGCCGCGGCCACAATCAATCATCCGGAACCAAAACCCAAAGTGGCAGAAAATCCAGATGGTATCATGGTGCCTTTCGGCTCTTCGGATCTTAAGGCACTTCTTACTTGGGCCTACTCGAAATCACTTCTCGAAGACAGGGATATTTTGGGCAAAAGATGTGAAGGTGAATTAGAAACTATCGAAGATTATTGTGAAAACGATCTTAGCGCAATGAACTTTCATTTGGCCCTAACAAATCTGGTGGGACTTCGTGGCCGAAGCATCATTGCTGACATTGAACGCTCAGAGGAGGTCTGGAACCACCCCATTCTGAGTTATAATTCAGTAATTACTGGGCATTTATCTCAACGACAACTTAGACTGAAAACCACAGTCACCTATTTGGAGGTCTCTGAAAATAACAATTGGGAAAGACAACCCAGAATAACCGGTAAGATTACCTTCGAATATGACCTCACTTTGAGTGAGACAGGTAATATCATCGGTGGCGAATGGCTGTCCAGAGAGAGACCCGATTTTCTCTGGAGGATGAGACCGATTGAAAACCTAGATCACATTCTTCCGGGGCTAGGGAAACTTCTTAATTAAAAAAAGTGAGAGGGAAAAGCAAAAAATTATTTTCGATCTAAGACCTGGATCACAAAATCGAAATCATTTTCAGTATTCTTCTGAAAGTTTTGCTCAGAAACTTTTTTCCAGTTCTTGAGAGAAAGCGGAGGAAAATAAACATCCCCATTAATCATCGCTTTAACTTCTGTCAGATAAATACGATCAACCAAGGAAAGAGCGTATTTATATATCTTTTCCCCGCCGATGATGAAAAGCTCACTCTCTCCATTTCGTTCGGCCTGTTTAATCGCCCTAAAAATGGAATTGAACCAGAAGACACTTTCCTGGTTGGGTCTCGATTCACTGGAGATCACAAGACTCATCCGCCCCGGAAGAACCTTACCGATGGACTCGAAGGTCTTTCTTCCCATGAGGATATGATGGCCCATGGTGAGTTTTTTAAAGTTCTGAAGATCATCTTTCAGATGCCAGGGAAGTTTATTATTTAGACCGATGACATTATTCTCAGATTTAGCAACGATAAGAGATATTCTCATGCTACACCGCCACTGGAGCTTTAATATGAGGATGGGACTCATAATTTAATAACTCGAAGTCTTCAAACTTAAAGCTGAAGATGTCCTTCACATCTGGATTAATTTTAATTTGCGGAAGAGGGTAAGGCTGTCGGGAGAGTTGGAGGTGTGCCTGGTCAATATGATTAAGATAGAGGTGAGCGTCTCCGAAAGTGTGAACAAAATCCCCTACCCCCAAACCACAGACCTGGGCCACCATGTGAGTCAGAAGAGCGTAGCTTGCGATATTAAAAGGAACACCCAAAAAGATATCCGCTGAGCGCTGATAAAGCTGACAAGAGAGCTTGTTTTGGGCCACATAAAACTGAAACATCGTGTGGCATGGGGGAAGTGCCATCTTATCGACGTCAGAAACATTCCAGGCAGAAACAATGAGTCGTCTTGAATCAGGATTCTTTTTGATCATGTCAATGAGATTTTTAATCTGATCAACTGTTCGGCCATCATGAGTTTTCCAGCTTCGCCACTGAACACCATAAACAGGCCCCAGATTACCATTTTCATCGGCCCACTCATCCCAAATAGAAACACCATTATCCTTAAGATACCTTATATTCGAGTCACCCTGTAGAAACCACAAGAGCTCATGAATAATCGATTTCATGTGACACTTTTTTGTCGTGACAAGAGGGAAACCATCACTGAGATTAAAACGCATCTGGTGGCCAAAAACCGAAACCGTTCCAGTTCCGGTTCGGTCTTCCTTTTTCACACCTTCACTCAGCACTCTCTGCATGAGATCATGGTATTGCTTCATTTGCCCCCTCCAGTGGTTTTTCGTGTGTAAGAAAATAGTATCAGGGCCACTAGATCATGTACAAGGGAAGCTTTAGCGCCAAAAAAATGACGGACTTCTTTCATTGATAGAATTAGAATTCCTCCTTAGAATTGAACCTTATTCAATTCAGGAGATGATATGGCAGTGGTTAGCACTGGTTTGCAGCGGTTACTCGAAGAAAAATCACTTCAGGATAAATTTAAAGGGAAAATCGCCTATCTTTGCCATAGTGCTTCAGTCACCAAAGATCTTGAGCATGGTCTGCTAGCCTTGAAGCGAGTCTTTGGTGATAAATTGGTAAAAATTTTTGGGCCTCAGCATGGATTTGTGACTGATGTTCAGGACAACATGGTGGAAACCAATCACTATGTTCATCCATTTTTTAAGTTGCCAGTTTATTCTCTCTACTCTGAAACTCGAATTCCCACAGACGAAATGCTAGAAGGTTTAGATCACATCCTGATTGATCTTCAAGATGTAGGAACGAGAATTTATACCTATATCTACACCATGACTCTTCTCATGGAGGCCTGTCAGAAAAAGGGCATCGAAGTAGTCATTCTCGATCGGCCAAACCCCATTGATGCAGAAACTCTCGAGGGTAATATTCTGGATCCTCATTACGCCTCCTTCGTGGGCCGGCATCCGATTCCTGTGAGGCATGGGCTCACCATGGGGGAGGTGGCGAAAATGCATCAACGCTTTTGGGGTGGGAGTAGCTGTAAACTCACAGTGATTGAAATGAAAGGCTTCAATCGCAAGATGAGTTTTGAGGAGACAGGTCTTCCCTGGGTTTTACCATCACCAAATCTAGCGACCATTGAAGCTGCCTACACCTTCGTTGGAACAGTCCTTTATGAAGGAACAAATATCTCCGAGGGAAGGGGCACCACACGATCCTTAGAAATTATCGGACACCCGAAATTGGAGTCCTTTTCTTTTCATGAAAAATTGAAACCCGTTCTAGTGAAGGCAAATCTAAAAGGTTTTATCTTAAGACCTCTAGTATTCCTCCCGACATTCCAAAAACATATGGGAAAACCATGTGGAGGCTTTCAAATCCACGTTACTGACAGAAAAAAATTTGAGCCCTGGAGGCTTTGTCAGTATCTACTTAGGGAAATGTACCATGAACTTGGAAGTGAGTTTAATTGGAAACACCCCCCTTACGAGTACGAGTATCACAAAATGCCAGTGGATCTCATTAATGGAACAGATGAGCTCAGACTTTGGGTGGAAAAAAATGGCACAGAAGAAGATTACCAAGGGATCATGAAAAAGAATCAGGCAACTTACCTCGAGCAAAGAAAATCAATCCTCCTTTACTGAATAAAAAATCATCCTTTCTGTTGATTTTTGAAGAGCAAAGAATAGATTAGACAACTGGTCGGCTAGAGTGGTGAAATATAATTAAATCTAATGTGTATCCCAAGGAGCTTTCATGCTGCAAACGATCGAACAATTAACTGGTGAGTTTGTTGGAGTTGTATGGGGCGTTCCTCTCGTCGTCCTACTTGTTGGATCCGGAATCCTCTTCACTGTTTACTTTGGATTTCCTCAGCTGCGTTTTTTCAAGCATGCTATTGATATTATTTCAGGTAAGTATGACGACCCCAATAACAAGGGAGAAATTTCCAGTTTTCAGGCCCTATGCGCTGCTCTGTCGGCCACCGTGGGACTGGGAAACATCGCCGGGGTGGCCGTAGCGGTATCTCTGGGTGGCCCAGGAGCTGTTTTCTGGCTGTGGGTGGCAGGATTCATCGGCATGTGCACCAAGTTCACGGAAGTGACCCTCGCCCTCTCCTATCGTGATGTCACGGATAAGGGAACAGTTCATGGCGGGCCAATGTTCGTCATAAAAAACGCTCTTTCGAAGAAGTTTTATCCCATGGCGTGGATCTATGCCTTTTTTGTTATTTTATCTTCATTTGGTGCTGGAAATATGTTCCAGGCCAATCAAATGGCAGCCGTTATTAAGACGTCCGCTGGTATTCCGGAATGGGCCTCTGGGCTTATTTTCTGTTTCGGGGCCTTTCTCATTTTAATCGGTGGGATTAAGCGCATCGGGCAGGTCACCGAAAAAATGGTTCCGGCGATGGTTGGGCTTTATCTATTTGGTGCCATCTGGATCATTATCGCTAGATTTGGAAATATTCCCGATATGTTTATTCAAATCTTCTCTGGTGCCTTTGCTGGTACCGCAGCGGTAGGAGGCTTTGCCGGAGCAGCCTTTAAAGAAGTTATCATCATGGGAATCCGACGCGCGACCTTCTCTAATGAGGCCGGAATGGGCTCTTCTGCTATGGCTCATTCAGCAGCGAAAACAACTCCTATCCAGGAAGGTATTGTTGCTCTTCTGGAGCCATTCATTGATACTATCGTCGTTTGCACCATTACCGCTGTCGCTCTACTCCTAACCGATGCTTGGTCTACCCCAGGCATACCAGCAGGTTCGGAGATGACTGCCTACGCTTTCGAAACGGTCATGGGACCCTTGGGCCGATGGATTGTCACTTTGACGGTAACACTCTTTGCCTTTTCTACTCTCATCTCATGGTCCTATTATGGTGAACAAGGCATCACCTTTATCTTTGGAGATAAATATATTCCCATCTACCGCTACGCTTTTGTTGCCTTTATTTTTGTCGGATCAGTTGCCCAATTAAATATTGTCCTCAATTTATCAGATGCGGTCTACGGACTTCTGGCCCTGCCCAATATTCTTGCCTGCTATCTCTTACTTCCTAAGGTTAAAAATAGCCTTAAAGAATATCAAGCGAAGATCAAAAGCGGACAGATTAAGGCCTATAAGTGATGCTCCACTGGAGTTAAAGAGCACAGAGAGGTTTATGAAGATTCTATGCTTATTTATCCAACTACTGATTTGCATTCAAACCGCTTGTGCCAAAGAACAAGAACCGCACTTTGACCCAAAATGGAAAAGTTTTTATGAACTTGGACACTTCAATCCCCAGGATTTTGCAATTGATAAAAAAAATGTTCCTGCGATACTGATCAGATTTAAAAACCAAACCCACTACATTTCCGTCTTCCTGAATGATGCCACCGAAAAGTATTATGATAAAAAATTTCGCATGAACATGACCATCTTACTTGCTGAATCAAGTTCAGCATTCAAAGTGACTCCTACTGGCCCACTTAATCAGGATATTTACTTTGGTGAAAACTTCCGTTTCCCAAAATCTGAGGAAGATTTAACAAAAGTTTATATTGATAAAATTATTGACTCTCTTTCCCAGTCCCTTGCTCGGAATGAACCTGGCTTTCTTTGGAAAAATAAAAATGAGGCGATTGAGGGGCTTGGAAAGATGCAACTAGAAAAGAAAGCCTATGCTGCTAACATTTGGAAGTACCGACGAAACAAGAATGGAGGAGGCGGCGGTATCATGGAATTTGAAATCCTCACCAATCCTGAAAATAAAATTTCAGGATATAGAATCACAGAAGAGCTACTTATTGATTAAAAAAAAGGCACCCGAAGGTGCCTTTTTTATTTGAACATTGGTTGAAGAGGGATAGGAATAATCACTCTAGGGTGAACCCTATCACTCATAAAAGATTCGACATCTCTGACTTGTATTTTTGACTTCTGTATAGAAGTTTCTAGATCTAGGGTTTTAGTCATCTCTGCCGCTACAACAGCACGCTCAAGATTAACAATACCACCGGTTGAAACCTTCTCCTTCAAAAAATCCTTGGCATCAACAGTGCCTAGAAGAATCTTCTTAATGTCTAATGGCCTAAGAAGAGGGTTTGCCTCTTTAATTTTAGCTGCCACGTTAGCGACGTAAGGAGCCGCTTGTGATGTTCCAGAAACTTTAAGGTAGTCATTGCCCGGTATGGCAGAATCAATCAGCATCCCCGGAGCAGCAATATCAACCATTTTTGTTCCAAAATTTGAAAAGGGGGCAAAGAATTGATTCTTGTAAGTTGCTCCGACGGTGATCACGTTGTCCGCCTTGATATTTGCGGGAGAAGTACCGAACTCATCATTAGACAAACCGTCGTTACCAGCAGCAAAAACAAAGAGGGTTTTGGGGGCAGCAGCGACGAATTTCTTACCTTCTTCTATCATAGCGCCAATCAACATTTTAGCGGCCTTGTCTGAATCCGAGGCATTTGGCTTTTTAAAAAAAATCAATTTGTAAGCATTATCAGTAATAATCTTTGCCTGGTTAAACCCAGTTCCAAACGAGCCATTAGCGATCGGGACTTGATGGTAATCAACAAACCGTGCAATATCAGTCATTAATTTCATCTGCTGAGATGCCAATGCCTGGAAGGCCTTCTCAAGAAGTCCCCAACGATCAACAGTGGCAATCTTATTTGAAGCTAGGCCCTCAAAGAAAGGTTTCACTTCGGTTGGTATCAGCTTAATCCCCATCGCCTCACTTTTAGAATCGCGAATGCTAATACCGGCAACATGGGTCCCATGGACAAAGTTTCCAAACTTTCCCATCTCACTAATAAATTTAGGATCCTTAACTTTTTCTTTTAACCAGGTTATTTCTGACTCACTGGCCTCACCAAGAAAATATTTACCCTGAATATCAAAATACTTTTTGCAGTCCGGAGAAAAAGTCCCTAGATACTTATAGTCAATAACGTCGCCGTTTTGTTCAGCAAAGTTCCAACCGTGAATATCGTCCTGATAACCATTTCCGTCATTGTCACGACGATCTAGAACTTCTTTGACGTTAGTCCAAAGGTTGGGAACAATCATTTCATGTTTATAATCAAGGCCTGAATCAATGACTGCAATTCCAGCCGCCTTAATCTCGCTCACGACCGAAAGTAGTAAGCACAGCGCCATCCATTTCATATTTATGACTCCTTAAAGGATAAAAGAAAACTAATTGTTTCAAGTAGTAGCAGGGATCGTCAAACTAAAAGGCCCTCTTGAGAGGGCCTTTTAGGTGAAAAAATTAATTAATATTTTTCAAAGCCTCTATGTTCGTAATGTAAGTGACATCTTCACCTCGACAAAGAGTATTTTCACAGACCTTAGATACCTGGCAACCGGCTTCGGTATCATAAATATAGTCATTTTCACCTCTGACGAGGATGCCCTCTACGGCCGAAGTGGATAAGTTGAAAACTGCCGATCCGGAGTTTCCACCGTAAGAGTCAAGGTTAGCAACAAAAAACTTATTCGAAAGAGATCTTACATTAGCACCATCAGCGATTTTTGTTGGAAGACCGGAGGGGTGACCAATGACGGCGATTGACTCGCCCTTTGAGATCTTTCCTGTTTTACGAAAGGTAAGAGGCCTCCTATCGAAAACCACTCTGTCGAGTTCAATCACGGCATAGTCGTCCTTGGAGACGGAATCAAGAGAGCGAGAGATGATTTTCTTACAGGAGTAAACCGAGGTTTTCGGAACGGTCACTTCGCGTTGCTCTGAATGTTCGACCTTATAATCAAAAACCCACTTGAATGAAGAGCAATCAAAGTTCGACTTTATACAGTGGCCGGCGGTAACAAGAATATTGGGAGCGACCAAAAATCCAGAGCAATTAGCTGCGGAGATTTGCTGAGAGAATCGCTCCTTAGCGCAAATGCCATTTTGCTTAAGAGTCCTTGAGGAAATCACAATCTCCTCACCAGAGATGTCTTTGAGGTTTTCTAAATCAATCATCGCTGCCGTGGATTTTGAAAGCTCAACCAAGACAGAATCCCTAGACTCGAAGACGTCATTTCTGTTGTCTTTCCCATAAATCACATCCTTACCGGCAATTGTAGAAAAAGAAAAAAGTAAGAAAACTGTTGTGAGAATGTGATTCATGGAAATCCTTTTCCAATAGGTGGGTACATTTTTAATCAAACCAAAAACCAGAAAGTGTCGTAAACTAACAGTTTCTTACAATAGCGTGACTTTCTATTGAAGGATAAGATTGGGAATGGCGTTGCTTAAAGACCCAAATCCGACCATCAGGGTCAACTATTCTGAAACGCTCGTCATTTAAAACCTGGGTAAGAAATCTGGAAGGTCCGCGGCGATAATTGAAAAAACTCATTTTTTGTTTTAATGATTGAAACTCTTCAAAATCGAGATCAAACTCTATCTCATAGACCCCTTGATGGGAGGCAACTGACACCTTATTGATTTCAAACCAAGTTCCAAAAAGATCCAATTTCATCGAAATGTCTGTTAACTCTAAGAGCTCGAGCTCCAGAACTTCAACTAGAAAAGACAAATAATCATCAAAGCAGGCAGTCTCTAAACTTAGGCCACTGAGTTTCATGAATCTATTATACATTTTAAAAATCTGAAGAGTAAACTTCAGGCATGTCTGTCTTTTTAGAAGGCACCCAGGCGCCTAGACTAACTCCGGACGATGTGTTCTCACCCAAACATCACCTACCATCTTGATTGAATGAAGCACTTCAAGATGGAGTTTATCAAGTTTGTCTCTGTCTGAGAGTTCAAGACCAAATCGTTTTCTTAAAAAAGATTTTCTAGAAAAACCCAGGAGCCATTGTGCCCCTTCTAGCTGCTCTTGCAGATCTTTGAAATGATCAAGGATCATCCAGTTTTGCTCATAAGTTTTACCAAAACCAAGACATGGATCAAAGATGACTCTACTTTTAATGTGAGGTTTGAAAAAGTTCACCAGGGAGTCAAGGGAGAGGTTTTCATCTACAAAATCCATGTGCCTACCAGTTAGGATTCTCTCTGGACAGAGATTATGACAGAAAATATAGGAGAATTTCTCCGAAGACTTTAAAAAATCATGGACATGATCATCGAACTTTCCTGAGACATCATTCCAGAAAAGCTCCTGAGACAGACATCGATCGTGATAAAACCGCATTACACTACCGATTGTTTCGGGATGATAAGTATCTATACTTATGACTCCGGAGAAATGACGGAGCTCCGGGAGGTACCTCCTGAGGCGTTCCCACTCTTCTTCCCAAGAAATGGGGGAATTGTTTGGAGCTGTAGACTCGGCCCCTAAGTCAATTCCTTCAATTGGTCCGAAGGAATGGATTCTGGCCTTGAAATCTGTTAAAGAGACTAGCTCCCCACCATCAGAGAAAGAATTGGGAGTACAATTCAGTACCCCCAATCGTTTTAGATTCAATTTTAATTGAGTCACAGACTAGGCTGGCGTCGGCTTACCAGCACCAAAAATGGGATTAACACCAACGACTGTACCAGATGGTGGCGTATTATCAGTTATCTTTTTACTCATAACGGGTTGACCGATGTCTTTACCTGCAACGATGCCGCGGATCTGTTCAGCGTCCAGTGTTTCCCAGGCAACCAAAGCCTCTGTGAGTCTGTGGAGCGATTCCATATTGTCTTGAAGAATGCGCTTAGCGACTTCGTAATTTTTCTGAACAAAGTTAGCGATCTCCATATCGATCTTTTTAGAAGTTTCATCAGAGAAGGTAACAGATTCTGCGTACATCGGTCCATGACCATTATTTCTGGAATAATTTATAGGGCCAAGACGTTCCGACATGCCCCAGTTACAAACCATATTTCGAGCAAGGTCAGTCGCACGTTCAATATCGTTGGAGGCGCCATTGGTCATCTCTCCGTAAACAAGCTCCTCGGCGACTCGACCACCCATCAGAAAGGATATAAAGTTTTCCCCTTTCTCTTTAGAGAGATTAAGCATGTCTTCGTTCGGTAGAGTCTGTGTAACACCCAGAGCTTGTCCACGTGGAATAATTGAAACTTTGTGAATGGGATCGGTGTGAGGAAGATTCATGCCCACAAGAGTGTGACCAGCTTCATGATAGGCCGTGAGACGCTTCTCTTTTTCAGAAATCATCATAGACTTACGGGCGACACCCATCAGAACTTTATCCTTAGCATTCTCAAAATCAATCATAGCGAGAGCCTTTTTACTGTCTCTCGCCGCTAGGAGTGCCGCCTCATTTACGAGGTTTGCAAGATCTGCTCCGGTGAACCCTGGTGTTCCTTTCGCGATAACTTCTAAGTCTATGTCATTTGAAAGAGGAGTCTTTCTCGTATGAACTTTAAGAATCTGATGACGACCTCTTACATCAGGTCGGCCAACGGTAACCCGACGGTCAAAGCGTCCCGGGCGAAGGAGGGCCGGATCAAGAACGTCAATTCTGTTTGTCGCGGCCATAATGATAACCCCGTCGTTGCCTTCAAAGCCATCCATTTCTACAAGAAGTTGATTAAGAGTTTGCTCTCGTTCATCGTGACCACCACCCATACCTGCACCACGATGTCGTCCAACGGCGTCGATCTCATCGATGAAAATGATACAAGGTGCGTGCTTTTTGCCTTGTTCAAACAAATCTCGAACTCTGGAGGCACCAACACCTACGAACATCTCAACAAAATCCGATCCCGAGATGGAAAAAAACGGCACTCCCGCCTCTCCTGCTACGGCCCTAGCAAGGAGGGTTTTCCCCGTACCAGGAGGACCAACCAGAAGACAGCCCTTAGGAATTTTTCCTCCAAGAGAAGTATACTTTTTTGGATCCTTTAAAAAATCGACAATTTCTACAAGCTCTTCTTTAGCTTCTTCAACTCCCGCCACATCAACAAAAGTAATGCGCTTATCGTTCTCAGTAAGCATGCGAGCCCTGGCCTTTCCGAAGCTCATGGCCTTGCCCCCTCCGGACTGAAGCTGACGGAGAAAAAAGAAGAAGAATAGGAAAAGAAGAATCATGGGAAGCCAATTGATGAGAATGGTCGCCAGAAAGCCTTGCTTCTCCTCTCGCTTATAATTGGGAATGATGCCAGCGGTTTTAAGGATTCTGAAGGTTTCATCGCCCGTGTTTCCGGTTAATTCGAAGTAAGAGCCATTTTCATAACCCTCTTTGAACTTGCCTTGAATGGTGTTATCACCTTGGAATGTGACTTCTTTGATATTACCGCTTTCAACCGCAGCGATAAAGTTGCTGAAATTAATATTTTTAGCGGAGACCGTTTTTTGCTCGAGGACTTTCATAACGAAGGCCATGATGAGAATCACGACAACCCAAAGCAATAACGTTTTTTGTTGTTTTTTCATGAGAGGAACCTTCTTTAATTCTTAAGAAAAGACCGACTGAAAATTTCGGTTTCAGCTATTATATAGAATCAAGTCTAGTCTTGGAAAGTAAAGAGATTGGAAAGGTGAAAGAGAGGCAGAATCCTGAGCGTTTCTGGCAGTCTTTTTTCTTTCTGAGTCCATACGTCTATGCATTTTCTGATAGTCATAAGCCTTAGACCTCTGAGTCGACAGACCGCTGAAACCTTTGGGAACATAGGTTCAATGGCAGAGGTATTCATTGTTTTACAAATTGACTCAGATTCTAATACCAGAACAGGACCAGGAAGATTCAAAAGAGCATCAGGATCTTGGATTAAATGAGTCCAGACCTGTTCAAGTTCGTACTTTTTGTAGCCAGGGATTGTTTTTAAGGCACTATTGGACAACCTATTTAGAAGGATGGCAATTGTCTCATCATGATTCTTAAAATTTTTTCTGTAAATCATTAGTAGACCCGGTGTGTAATAGGCTTCCAATGCCCCACTAAAATGAAAGGGTCCCTTTTTACCCTGATCGATGGACCGAATCATCCGATGGATGGAAGTCATAATCTTTCCTCGATCTGATTTTGAATATGTATGTATCAGTTCCTGGATTTGAATTTCAGAAAAAATTTTGCCCTCCAAGGCTGCCCCCTCCTCGAAGACAAAGAGTTTGGAGTCATTTGTTCGTCCCACAAGATTCAATTTCAAGGCCGTGGCGGAGAAATTAGCAGAATGGGAATAAAACTTAAGGTACTTCGGATACCTGGCCTTGATCAAAAGAATAATCTTATGTCGTACGAAGTTGCGATCATATTTCATGTCCCAATTAGTGGGGTCATTCCTGTATGGAATCTGCTCAAATCTTGCCAAACGTTTTATCTGAGCTCTAGTAACACAATTAAATGGCCTGATGATTTGATTGTGACGAACGGGAATGCCAATGGTTGAGCGAGGGTTTGTAGAACGGTTACGCTGCATAAAATTCCACTCAAAGGAATCGTCCAAGTGATGTCCCATCCAAAGAAGCTCATTCTTTTTGATCTCATTTAAGAAAAGATGTCTTCTCGCTCGTCTTGCTTTAGTTTCGAAATTACTTTCAAGAGAAGAAAGACCCTCTATGGAGAGTTCAGTAAAAGAAATACCCTCTTCTATGCAGAAATTTCTCACCAGTTGCGCATCTCGGCTCTGACCGGCTCGGGTGTGATGATTCACAAAAATCACCCTGACTCTCCCAATCCTTCCGGCCCGAAAAAGTGTTTGAGCAAACCATAGTAAAGTCATGGAATCAAGGCCCCCAGAGACTGCAACAACATGATTTCCCTTAAGCTCATCACTGGATGCAATTTTCTCGAGGAATTGCCCAACATGCATGACAAACAGCGAGCGGTAGGCAACAGGACTTAATTTTTTCATAGGCAAGCACTCAATAATATTGACGAACGATGTTCAGGAAATTAAGATGACACTACTTTTTTTTCAGGGGCAACGTAGCTCAGTTGGTGAGAGCACAGCATTCATAACGCTGGGGTCGGCAGTTCAATTCTGCCCGTTGCTACCATTCTTGTTTATCATATCTTCTTCGAATCTTATCAGATCTTTTTCTTAATTACCAATGCCCCTCTTAGAGTGCCATCTACTCAGGGGCAGTCAAGACTCTACAAAGACAGCTGTATTGTCCTTTATTTCGACAAAAATTCTCGTTAAGGAGAGCGCTGCCACCTATCAGAGGACGTCATAGGAAAAGCCTTTCCGTGGTCTTGGGAGGGGTTGGAACGTTCATCAATTGAAGAACATGACAAAAGAAGTGTCATGATAAGAAAACTGAAAATGAGTTTAAGAATCAGCATAGACCTTTCCCTTGGAAATGTTTTTTTCATCATTATGCCGAATCATCCTAATAAACAAAAATTGATAATCTAAAGGATATCATTCGTTTTAAGCGAATGATCTGAACAATTTTTTCCATTGGAGAAATTTTCGAGAATCAGACATGATAGGTCTAAAGGAGTTCTATGGAATTACTATTCATCTCCCTTTATCTTCTGCTGGGTCTAATTCTTCTCACTATCGGTGCCAACGTATTCGTCGGCTCTTCATCAAAGCTCTCAAGGTATTTTGGCATACCACCTATTGTCATCGGACTAACGGTTGTTGCCTTTGGAACTTCGGCCCCTGAGATGGCGGTAAACATTTTCGCATCGATGAGGGGAAACCAGGATATCGCTTTAGGAAATGTCATAGGTTCTAACATTTTTAATATCAGTATTATCATCGGCATATGCTCCTTAATATCACCCTTGAAGATTCACCTCCAACTTCTTAGGCTCGATATCCCTCTTTTAACTGTGATATCTTTCGTCACACTTTTTATGATCTACGATCTTCATCTTTCAGCTTTTGAGGGTGGCATACTCCTTACGGGTCTTCTCCTCTATACCTATATTCAGGTTAAGCTAGCTCTCAAAGAAAGTAAGGAAGTTCAAAAGGAGTTTGCCGATGAATACAAAAAGAGCTTAAGGCCTTTGAAAGAGAGTTTCTTTTTTTTTCTAGGTCTAATTCTATTAATCGGCGGAGCTCATTTTTTCGTCGATGGGGCCGTCAATGGTGCAAAGTTATTTGGGCTTAGTGAACAGCTGATTGGTCTCACTATTGTTGCAGCAGGTACTTCACTTCCTGAAGTTGCGACCTCAGTCGCAGCGACATTGAAGGGAGAGGATGACATTGCCGTCGGAAATGTTATCGGCTCGAATATTTTTAATCTCACTGGAGTTTTAGGAATCTCCGCATTAATCGTTGATTTAAAGGCAAGTCAACATCTCGCAACAATCGATGCAGGCTTTATGGTTGGACTTTCTCTTTTGATCATCCCTCTTGCCTTCTACAAAAAGGGCGTAGGAAGAAAGTCTGGACTTCTTCTTATTTTCGCCTGGTTAATTTACACTTATCATCTGATCAACAGTTGATAATGAAAAAATTTTAACCTTCAAATGGGGTTGACTGTAGAATACCATCCACCTACCTTAGAAAGTAGACCAATTTTCAGAAGGATATATGGATGAAAAAGATATTAATTGTGGAAGATGAAAAAAAAGTTTCCGCACTCATCCAGCAAAGTCTTCAAGAGGTTGGATTCCACGTAGAAATAAGTGAAAATCCTATTAATGCAAAAGATTTAATCTTAAAAAATCATTTTGATCTGGTGATTCTTGATGTGATGTTGCCAGACATGAGCGGTCTTGAACTTGCCAGGGACCTTCGCTCCCTTGGGCACAAAGGGTTTATTCTGATGCTCACCGCTCTTTCCACTACGAAAGATAAAATCCAGGGATTCGATGCTGGTGCCGATGATTACCTTATTAAGCCTTTTGAATTTGAAGAACTCCTGGCCAGAGTCCGTGCCCTTGTACGACGTTCCAATGAACACGAGGCCCAGCTCAAAAACGGAGATCTCACGATTGACCTCATTTCCAGAAAAGTCCTTCGGGCCGGCACAAAAATAGAGCTGACTGTTAAAGAATTCTCACTTCTCGAATTCCTTATGAGGAATCAAGACAAAGTGGTTGACCGCAACGCCATCGCTCGTCAGGTCTGGGGTACGGATTTTGATCCTGACTCTAACGTTATCGATGTCTATATCAATCACTTACGTAAAAAAGTAGATGCTCAATTTCCAAAAAAAATTCTCAAGACCGTTGTGGGCCAGGGCTATGTCCTTAACAAAATGGAATAGGTCTCTCAAGGGGGTTCGATTCAGATTAACCCTAGTGTATTCGACTCTTTTTGGTTTGTTTCTTGTCATCTTCGCTTACATTATGACTCAACAGTACTTTGAGAACAACCGTAATGATTTTGACTCTAGCCTTATTAACTACGCGATTGACCTTTCCGGTTATCTCTCCTTCGATAAATCTGGGGTAAATATATCCCTGAAGGTTCCAGAGAGTGAGGAACAGAAAAATTTCCCCTTCATTTTGAGTCAGACTTTTTACTCTATTAGAGATATCGCTGGTAACATCTTATCGAAAAGTCATGATGCCGGAAATAGTGTGTCACCTCTTATCCCCTACAATCCTTCATTACCTCTTAAACAGGATTATACTCACCGTCTTCTTAGTTTTAAGAAAGACGATAATTTCTACAGAGCAGTTAACCTTAAGATCACTACCTTAACGGGACAAGAGATGATCCTTCAAGTGGGCTCAAACTATAACTCTGTTATTGATAGGGAAAATAAGTACACTTTGATGACCATTCTCATGGTTCCACTTTTCATCCTGGCATCAAGTATCTTTTCTTTCCTTTTGGCAGGAAATGCCCTTACACCCATAAAAACACTGACCGATTCGGCAAACAACATCGCTGCTCAAAATTTATCATTGAGAGTTCCCTTGGTTGATACCGGAGATGAAGTCCAGGAATTGGCACTTACACTTAACAATCTCCTCGAGAGACTTGAAAAATCATTTCAGGCACAGGAAAACTTTGTCTCCAACGCCAGCCATCAGCTCAATACTCCACTGGCTATTATGAAGGGAGAACTGGAAGTGTTGCAATCAAAGGAAAGAAGCAAAGAAGAAATTAATAAATTTCACCAGAGTCTTCGGGAAGAACTCCAGCGATTAATTGAACTCGTTAAAAATATGCTCCTTATCTCCAGAGTGAAATCTGGAATTGAAAAATTTGCTTTCAGGCCTATTCGACTTGACGAGCTTCTCCTGTCAACGACCTCTCGCCTTCGATTCAAGGCAAAGGAAAGAAAAATTACCATTCGATATAATATAGATGAAAACCTGACAACTTTTGATCTCGAGGTGTTGGGAGAAAGGCAGCTTTTAGATGCTGTCTTTGAGAATATTCTTGATAATGCCATCAAATATTCTCCTCAAGAATCCCTTATTGAGCTTGTCCTTAAAAGGGTTAACAATCAAACAGAAGTATGGATCTCTGATGAGGGGCCAGGAATGTCAAAAAAAGATTTTGACCTTATTATAAAAACTCGTTTCCAACGTGCCTCCGAAAATATTTCAGGCACCGGTCTAGGTCTTTCTCTTGCCAATAAAATAGCTGGGTTTCACTCGGCCAGAATTGAATATGAAAAGCCTCCCCACCAAGGGAGCCTCTTTAAAGTCATTTTCCCAAAAAGATCTTAAGCTTTGTGCCTCAATTAAAAGTTTTGAAACCTAGTTAAATTCAATAATTTTGGGTGGTTGCCTTCGTACCAAAATGCCCATTCTCAAGACACTTATCCACAAGGGCCCTGCATTAACAATATCTAAGTCTTCATTTTTTCACGGCCCTCCTCCTGTCACGTCTTTTGCAAAGATCAACGCCGGTGAGGAAGCTTATCTGGCAATGTTGCGTAATTTTTTCACTCTAAAGGAGAAAATAGTGCGGCGCAACGATGGCTCCGATAAACTCTTTCATAAAATATTACCCCCTTGGCTCTATCGAATTGGAGAGGTTACTAGTGATAAAAGTTAAAAACACTCGTAAGAAGATTCGGCCCTATAATCCGAACCTAGGGTTTATTGGGACATCGAAAGTCGATGTTTCAAATTATATTTTCTCTTCTAAAAGAAAGCGCTCTCCTTATCATCATTCCAAGGCATTGGTGAGAAGTCTTTTATCAAAAGAAGTTTCCTTCCACTTGAAGGAGTCTCAAAATTTAACAAAGTTCATTAGAAAAAGGGATCTCACTTTTCAAAAATCCGATGCCAACGGAAACTACAAAATCTTCACCGTTCCATGCACGACTACAATTGTTCCTCTCCAAAAATCAGTTTTCAATACAATTGAAAAAGCGGCACAATCCCTCATCGTCTCTCTCCGCTGCGTGATTCAGGACATCTATGGTTCCAAGACTGTAGCTGACTCGCTATTTGTAAAATCATTACCGGAAGATATAAGACAAATCTTTATTCAAGCTATCCAGGAATCACCTAACTACTTTAAACAATTACATCACCCCAACATGAAGAAATACCCCTTCTTCGATAACGTGGGCCTGGACTTAGTGCTCATCGAGGATTATGTCGAACAATCTAAAGACTTTGACAAAATTCTGCGGCTGAAAAAATTCGATAAGCTCCCAGCACAGCTCCCATTTAGAATCCTTGAACTCAACGCCGGCTCACCCTCGGGTGCTTCTAACAACATGAATGTGCTTGAAGGTCACTACGAGCAAAATCCCGATGTCCTAGATTCAATGGGAAAATTGATACCTAATGATCATTTCCAGGTGCTCGCTGAAACATATAAATCGTTAGGTGAAGACTGGACTGGAATCAAAAATGGGATTCAGGTCATTCTTCCTCCGGGAGGAATGAATGGTGCCGCACCGGAGATTCACAATCTGGCGGCCTATTCTGGGCTCGTTTATGCGGATCCAGTACAGCTTTTTCAGGATGAAAAGGGCCATATCAGGCTTCGTACAATTAATGGATCCAATCCAATAGTGACGGCAATCTACTCAAGGATCAACGCTGACTCTGCCCTCTTTGATCCTGACAAGGGAATCATCCTAAGAGATCCGGATTCGAATGAACCCATTTATCTCAGAGACTCTCTAAAGTTAGGAAAAGAGGGAGAAGCCCCCCTTGTTCTAGACGTCAATGGTGATCCCATCCCACTTCAATCAGACTACGCCGTTCCGGGACTTCTAGATGCCATCATCAACAGACGGATCTACATGGGTGGCCTCAACAGAATTTTGGACAATAAAATAATCCTGGCTGCACTAACAACCTATGCACCCAAGTTCTTCGCCAATCGACTGAAGGAGCTAGGACTTCCCACAAGTGGTCCAAAGATTACTCCGCCTGAAACTCTTCCTCCGAAAAAAGAATCTATCAAGATTATTGAAAAAAATGTGGAAGACTGGGTGATAAAGGCGCCAAATCTCTCTGGTGGAACTGGCATTTACATCATGAAAACCCTCTCAGAATCTCAGAAAAATGATGTGATGGAAATGGTCAGAAAAAACCCATATCATTTTGCCTTTCAAAAATTGGTTAAAATTGCTCGTATACCTGTGGCCATGAAGGATAAGCAAGGGACCCGCTTTGCTAATCTGGCGGCAGATATCAGGCTTTGGATTTTTTATGGGGGTGGTGCTAAGGCGTTACCCAAGATGACCCACAACGCCCTGGTTCGTTATGCTCCTGAGGAAAAAGGCCCCATGAGTTCCATCGTTAACACATCTAAGGGTGGGGGCTACGCCCCTTTTGTCGTTGTTGATGATGTGGGAACTCCCGGGGCAGTCTCCGCTGCAGAATTTGTCAAAGCAAAAAATTCGATACCGCTTCAGACTCATCTACCGATGTTTGTCGCCGCTCAACTCATACAGGTTTCACGTCTAGCGAGTGAAATCTATCATCAACTAAAATCTGAAACGGCCGATAGCTATATTATATTGGGTCTGGCGTTGTCTCTTAAGACCCAGTGTCGGGAAGTTCTTTCCTTTATAAATCCTCGGTCGATTGTCGAAATCTACCGACTGATTGACTTACTGGAGACGAAGCAGGCCTCATCAGAAATTTCTGAATACTTCGATCTGATTAATATGAATCAGATCAAGTTGGTAAGAATCCTTGAGAAACTTGAATCGAAGAATAAACTTCCAAAAGATTTCCGGGACTCCATGGATCAGATGATCGTGCTGGACATGGAGATAGTCTATCAGTGCTACAGCGAAGAAAACAAACGACATGACAGAAAAATTCTTAGAGAACTTAAAAAACAACTGCTACTAAAAGCTCCTCGAAACAAAAGTGTCCAGAGGGATTATCAAGACCTAATCAAAATCCTCAAAAACTCGATTGAGGCATCTTTCCCAAGAAAGGTAATCAAAGGCAAGACTGCTGCTCACATGATGAAGCTGATTGAAAGGTTTATGACCATGGTTCGTGAGCGTCTCCAAAATTCTGAAAAAGCGATTGAGTTTGCCAAACTCTTCAGCACTGAAACAGTTCATCCTGAATTAAAGTTTGAAACCTTTGGTCTCTCCGAAAGAAGCCTTCAAAAGCGACATGGATTTTTAACTGCGACTCAAAAAGAATTTGCCACTGGAGAACTTCTAGTTGAGTCAGACTATATTCCTCTCCATATTAAAGAGGCACGGAAGGCTTGGCTTTTGATTGAAGATGAGGCTAGAAAACTTCCAGCTGAAAAGCGAAAAAAATATCTTGAGAAAAGACGTGAGATTCATTTCGATAATTTCCCCTTTCTTCGACGAATGACCGAAATTATGCAGCTAAAACGTGCAGGAGTGAAAGATCTCATAGAACTCATGCCGGCCATGCCTTATGCTAAATACAATCTAGAAATGTTTGCTAAGAAACAAGGACTCTCAATCGAAGAAATCTTCACCGAAGAACTGACTCCAAACAGTATCTCCATTTTATCCTCGAAAAAAATTCGAGACGCCCATCTATCGGCCCGTGAAGATGCGGGAGAATGTTTTGCCAAGAAAAGAAAATCTCACGGTCTTTTCTCCGACTCAGATATCTTCATCTGGATTAGAAAAGAACTCGACCCCTTGACGCAAATTTATACTGCAGGCCACGAAGTCATCCACTACCATCAAATTGAAGAAACAACAAAGATGGAGGCCAAGGCCTTGTCTGACGGTGCTATTGCCCAAGCGTATTTTTTAAACTTCTACGGAAATTTTTTGGGTATTTCGGCTGCCTCTCTCGAAGGGGTTTCTGTGGATGTTTCTTTAGAGCGTCAACCACTGTATGGACTTGCTGATCGAATAATACCTTATTTCTTCACGAACCTGATCACTGAAATTCGGGAAGGGATTAACTCAAGCCAAGAGGACTACAATTCGGTTCTGAACAAATATGGCTCTCTTTTTGGGTATATGATGCCAAACTCAAACCAAGTTCGTGTTAAGGCCCTTCAAGAAATACTTCCTGCTCTTGAGAATGCGAAGAACATTGTGTTTGCTAAGGAACTCGGTTTGGATATCTCATGGGACGAAATAACTTCTGCTCTTCCTTCGGCCAATGGTCAACAGGTTAGAAATAATAAGATTAAAATCCAGCGCGCTATCAGAAAACCGAGACCAGACTACGAGGCTTTAACGACCATTGGAAACCATCAATTTTATGGAGTGAGTTTCCCAAGGAAGATGGAACTCAATAAATCTATCAGCTTAAGGCCAATATTGAGCACGATCTCGCTTGGCAATAGCTATAACCAAACACAGCAGCAACAGCAGTAAGGTCTTAAAGGTTTTTTATGAATCACGAGTTTCTTACAACTGATGTTCCTTCTCTGATGCCCTTTCTCATCTCAGTTATTCAGGATGGCGGAGAAAAGGCCTACAATCTATCAGGGAAAATCTCACCTCTTAGGTTCATCGAAGGACAAAGCGGATTTGACTACCAGTTAGAAGGTGTTCACGGGCAGCTCCTTTTGGGTCTGATTTTGGGTGGAACAGGTTTTTCTCTTAAAAGGACTGTTTATAAAGGTGAGGAAGCTCATGAAAGACATGACTATTTTAATCTTAAAGGTGAGTCAACTTTCAACTCTGATCGAGAAGCTCTAAAGTCTGTGGTTGTTGACTTCTCTGAAATGGATCTCTCTTGTCCAATTCTAAATCATTTCTATAATTACCTCTCACTCGAATACAGAAATGCAGAGGAAGGAAAGTCTCAAACGGGAATTGTTCATGCAGTTGAGACGATACTAAGGAACCTCTATCAACTTCCGACTAAAACTTTGCCCATAAGGAAAGGTGCGGATGACCCAGCAATTGAGATAATTTATTTAAATATCCTTGCCTCTGAGATGGATCCTGTCCTTACCTGGGAAGAAAGACAAACCGTCTTTGGCCTGGCAAAAAAAGAACTCAATAAAATTTTAAAAACAAAACTCCGGGCACACAAGTTGAACTCTCTTTTATTTAGGATAGGGCTCATAAGGAAGAACTTCTCTAATTTTTTCGCCCGGCTCCTGGTTAGACCCCTCAGTAACCTTAAGGGCCTGCTCTATCGTTATACCATTGGGAAAATCATGTGGTTTTTTCAAACAGTGAGAAACAATCTCGGCTATTCCATAGCACTAGCGGTATACGGACCCTTTACTTATTACTTTATTACGATGCCAATGAATCCTCATGCCATGCAGGCAGTTGGCAAAGTAAGATCTACTTACCTGGAGGCAAAGAACGAATTCACAAGACTCCTTGATTCTCCTGAGACAGTGGTGAAAGGACTTCAGAGCAAAGATTCATTTATTTTACAAAAAATTTCCGATACCCCTGTCAGTCAAGATTCGGTAAACACTCTTGCCGCGAAATCTGTTGATGTGGGTAACGCTAATCCTAATATAATCTCTCCCTCTTCTATTACATCATCCGGCACTCCGATTACGAAAGGTCCCCTTAAGCTCTCTCCCACCTATCTGAATATGCTCCTCACCACTGACTCTGAAATGATAAATAAGACCAGTTGGCCAGAGCGGATGAGTAATTTTAAACAAATGCAGATAGCCTATGAAGAAAATATTGAATTTGCCTCACGCATGGGTCGATTAGAACAACTTGAAACTCAATACAATTTTCCGATGCAGATGGAAGCAGCATGGGAAGAGCTTGAGCGTTATAACAATTTTATTTTCCGTGCACGTCAGGAAAACCCCAATCTTTCAGCAAAGATGAAGCAGTATCTTTTTAATGAGATTAATCGCACCCAGCAACTTGAACTTTATCTTTGGGATAGAATGGGTCGCTTTATTCTTGATCAAATATATGTCATGCTCGACCAAAGTAATGAACAGCGCAGGAATGATTATTACGTTGGCCGAGCTTTCGTGTTTATGGAAGAAATGACGAATGTTCTTAATTGGAGATACCAGGACTTAAAAAAACCAGAAGGATTTGAAAAAATCCAGAAGCTTGCAGATTTTTATAAGGCCAACCGTAAGGAAGCAGGTGGTGTATTAAAAAACCTCATGGCAAACTCAGATCTGTATAAACAAAATAATTTCTATGACACTAAAGAATTTCGTTCATACATGAAGCGGCAGTGGGAAATTCTCTACCTGCAAAACTCAAAGGCAGAAGAAGCTTCTAATATGGGGCTTAACATGTACATCTGGTCAATTCGTAATACCGCATGGATTCTTCAATCACTTTATTCAGCTAAGCGCGAGGAATTGCCTCTCCTACTACAACGAGATGTTTCGGGAAAAATGTTTACACCAGAGCAGATGTTAAGCCGCTCAAAGATCTCTATGCTATACGAGACCCTCCTTCACAACCTCAGCCTTGAATATGTTGGAATACGAGAAGAAATGATGAATCGACTCGAAAAAGACATCGAATCTCATCAGCGAATTACTGTCATTGAGAACATCAAAGAATTCTTAGGAGACCGTGAGAAATTAGACCATATTGGCATGGTGGCGGAAAAAAATAATCCAGGGACTAAACTATGAAGAAGTTTTTGATCTTGCCAATCATAAACTTAGTCCCCTTTTCCCTCACCCTCGCTCAATCAGTGGGTTCATTAAATCCACAACTGGCACAAACAAGAAATCAAGGAAGCTTTCAAAATCAAAATTCATCAGAGTCTCAGGTTATTCAAACAGCAATGCCCCAAAAAAGCCTCGCCCGTCGACTTTTTGAAAATACATCTCTGGGATATTACCAACAATTTTTAGGTCCAACTGCAAAAGGCCCTGGATCACAAACCTACAATGTCTTTCAAGAAGGCATTGATTCACCTGGATCAGGTCAAGCACCTCTTCAGTCTTTTCATGCTTTGAGCTTAAGGCATCAAATAACCACTAAGTGGTCTGTTGCTGCGAGCCTTTCGGCCGTGAACGGTTACACGGAAGGAGTAGAAAATGTTGATCGCGGTGGATCGACCTTCCTCAACGGACCAAAGACGGATTTTTTCAACGCCAGAGTCTCTTTAGGACTTCCTGCAATTAAAACCTCTCCAGGTACTCTTTTCACCACTCTCTCCTACGAGCAACCCACTTCATCTATTTCTAAAGAAGATGAAATGCGTTGGGGATGGGTCGTCGCCCAATCATTCGCCTTCAATCTTCCTGACTATCGCTGGAGCGCTGGGCTCATGGGGCAGGTCTATAGGATTTATTATCAAAATAACGTCAAGGCCCCTCCGTTTTCTCCGGCGTTAGGGGGACGACCCATACCGCTCCAAACTTTGATCGTCTCCGGAGGGCCTTATGTCAATTATCGCTTCTCGGATAAATGGATGCTTGGTTCACTACTCACTTTTGACTGGGATCAGAGAGGTCTTCAGACTGACTCCAGAGAATTTAATAACAACCTCTCAGACCGAGGCCGGATCTTCCTTTCTTACTTTCCTCAAAAATTGAAATATCTTCAGTCAGTAGGAGTTTTCTCTCAGGCCCTCATAAAATTTAGACCTGAAACAACGGCATTTGGAGCTGATTTTTCAATTAGGTTTTAACTTTAACATTTTCTCCGCGATCTCACCAACTATGTAACCAATCGCGTAAGGGACAGAGTTTCTCTCTTTGGCGGATTTGTGATCGAATCCAATCTTATGAGTCCACTCATGAGCGAGATTAGCCGCCACATCAGAAGGTCTGTAAGTTTTAAAATATTTCCAATTGATATTTATGAGATTGGTGTCCGGATAAGTGTAGCCAATGACTCTTGACCATGGTCTGTTGTAGAGCCTGAGATAAAAATTCATTTCTCCTGGAGTTTGAGGAAGAAGCACCTCTCTTCCATCCATAAACATCCGATAGATTTCTTCATTTGTTAGGTTACGATTTGAATCGAATCGCCGCTCTCCTTCAGCATTTTTGAAATTAATAACACGCTCTTTAAATTCCGTTGAGTTGACCACTAATTCCAGGGCCCGAAACGCCAGGCGGAGTTTGTCTAGACTCTCTCCTTTAAATCCATCCACTTGTGCGGGTACCACTCTGAGAGATCCCATTTCAACCGTTTCAGGTGATACATACTCCCGATCAATTGAAGTGAAACTGTCTGCAAATTGATGAGCACCATGAACTGTCATTTCTTGAGATGCAGATGAAATCTGGAAAGTGAGTCCTAGGGCCAGTGAAAAAATCCATTTTTTCAAGATGTACCTTTTGTGGGTTCTAAGATTAAGCTTATGGCCTTTAATAAAATCCTCTAATGTCGGTAAAATCTTCCTGATTAGCTTTTGTTTCTGGGGAAAAAATGGGATGAAGATCCCAATGAAATTGCTCTTGTTTTTATTAATTACCGTTTTAAATAGCTGGGGAAAGTCGACAATACTGATTGGTCATTTTGACTCCTTCAGTGGATCTGTCCATAATGGTTCAGAAATAGTCGCCCAAGGCCTATTAGCTGAGTTGAAAGGGCATGCAGATGTGGAACTCAAGGTTTGTCCCCTCTCTACTATTTTTGATAAGTCCTTCCTAGAGCTAGAGACTTGCTTAAAGGAGTTGAAACAATCTCCCCGTCTTGTTTTGGGGTTGGGAGAATATGGTTGTGATGTAAAAATTGAGGCCTGGGGAAGAAATTTCGATAAGACCTATGGCCCAGATAATGAGGGAAATGAAAGAAATGGAACTCAGATCATTCCCGGCGCCAAAGAGATTCTAGGCTTCACTTACCCGCTGCCAACGATGTACTGTGCACTTTCTTCTAAAGAGCGAGAAGAAATAATTGTCTCAAATAACCCAGGAAGTTTTGTCTGTAACAACCTCGCCTACCAGTTCACCCACAGCTACCCTGACGTATCTTTTGGTTTTATCCACGTCCCTTCCAAGAACTGCTGGTTTGGAGAGAAAAAAATTAAAAAAACTGTTGGGGTTATAAAAAAAATGATTGAGGCCAGTCTCAAGACTAAAGAAAGAATACGTCTTCCTGTAGAAAAAGACGAGCTAACAAATCTGCGTCAAAAGACTCCACTTAACTCTTGTCTTAGAGAGTTCTACTTGCGTTTACCAGGAGTTGATGAGCAATTTCCTTCGCGATTTTCAGGGATAAAGTGAAGGCATTTTTATAAAGTCCCCCAACGAAAACTATCCGGTCTTTAAAAATGACATAGGGTTCTCGCTTTTGTGCCTTCTCCCTAAGGCCCACTCGAATTTTTCCTAATTCTTTTTTTGGTAAATCCAAAGATGACTGAGATCTTAGTCTATCATAAATATCATAAAGCTCTTTTTGTGGAGAAAGTTGATGAGAACATTCTTTGGAGGTAGAACCAATAAAGAGTCTTTTAAAAGGTGCATTCCAGACAATGTTATCTCCATCTATCGTCAAAGAAAAAGAAGGATGATTCCAAAAAATATCTGTAAACTCAAGATAACTCCCCTGAACGGGTCTTGAAGTCTGAAGCCTTGAATCAGGAACATTGTTTTTCCAAAAGCGGTTATAACTCCCGCAACAAAAAACAACCTGATCAAAGTAAAACGCATTTCCATTTAAAGTTAAGATTTTGATTTTTTCACCAACTTGAACCTCATAAACAAAATCTTCAACAAAACTTAATCGATCTGCAAAAAAGTTCACCGCTTTATCAGTCAGCCACTTGAGGTAGTTTTGGGGATCGATCATGAAAGCCTCCTCTGTCGCCAAGCACGAGGACTCTTTGAGAAAATGAGAGGAAAGTGTGGCATTTGAATACCGCTTTCTAAAGTTTTCAATTTCTTTAGTTGCAACCGTATATTGAAAAATTTTTTGGACTCCATCCGGCCTATCTATGTCGATGTGCCTGTGAAAAAATTTAAAGCCTTTGACAAGCTCATCCCCTAAAGTAGAGTGACCAATCGTGACTCCCCGAGAGGCGGCAATGGCCGTAGAATGAAGGGTGCAAGGGGCGGTGATATTATCAGAAGAAAAAAGACAGACTTTTGAATAACAATTTTCTTCTTTGGCAAGAGTATAGAGGAGAGATCTCCCCATTATTCCTCCCCCAATGATGGCCAGAGTTGTCAAATTCAATCCTTTTCATTTAATTTCCATCACATCCTCTCACAAATTCTTGCCAATTTCTACCCACCGTCGATAACCTGGAATTCCATTTTTCTATTCATTTTAGGAGAAAAGACCCCATGAGCGCGCAAACTCTCGATCAGAACGCCATGATTTTTTGTACGACTAAATTGGGGATTGCTCCCACAAAAATAATGGCGACATGTAAGCTGCTCTTCGAAGAGGAGTGTACAATCCCCTTCATTTCACGCTACAGAAAATAAGCAACCGGAGGACTCGACGAAGTTCAGATCAGGGACATCCAGGAGGCCTATAATGAGTACGTCGAGACTGAAAAAAGACGTACTTTTGTTCTCGATGCCATCAAAAAGATGGAGGCGCTGACTCCGGAGCTAGAAAGACAGATCAAGGCAGCCACGACTCTGACTCAGCTTGAAGATATCTACGCCCCTTATAAGTCTAAGAAAAAAACCAAGGCCATGATCGCAAAAGAAAATGGCCTTGAGCCACTTTCTGAGATGATCTTAAAGGGTGAAAAAGACATCCGCACGATCTCAGAGGAGCTAGAAGAAAATTTTGTGAAAACCTCTGGGGGTAAAATCAAAGACGTTCAGGAGGCAATCAACGGGGCCTGTGACATTTTAATCGAAACTTTCTCTCATCACCTCGAACTTAAAGAAAAAATCCGTCAGACTTTCTGGGAGAGAGGAGTCATGAAAGCCTCTCTGCGAAAAGATGGAGATAAAATCGAAGACTCTCATAAGTTTAAAGACTTTTTTGAATTCTCTGAACCACTTCTTAAGATCAAGGATCCCAAAGCCTCTCACAGGTACATGGCCATGAGACGAGGAATGAATCAAAAAGTCCTTAAAGTCGATGCAGAAATAATGCCAGAGATAGGAATTGGTCTCATAGAGCAGGAGTTTTTTTCTAAAAAAGAGCGTCTTGCTAATTTTGAGCTTCTCAAAAAGTGCGCTGAAAAATCCTACACGAACTACATTCAGCCCTCCTTAGACCTTGAGGTTAAAAATGAACTCAAGAAGATCGCTGACACCGCAGCAATTTCCGTCTTTGGAATTAATCTTAAAAATCTTCTCCTTCAGCCTTACCTAGGCTCAAAGGCTGTCCTTGGTATCGACCCTGGAGTCCGCACAGGATGCAAGGTTGTTATCATCGATGATACGGGTAAGTTTGTAGGAGACCATGTGGTTTATCCACACGAACCAAAAAATGATAAAGTGGGCGCGGCGCAGATTCTCACCAAGATGATCGAGATGTTCAAGGTTCAGTACATCGCCATCGGTAATGGAACTTACGGCCGCGAAACATTAGAGTTTGTTGAATCTCACGTGCCCCAAGTCAAAGCTGGTCAAGTTAAAGCAACGATGATTTCGGAAGCAGGTGCTTCTATTTACTCAGCTTCAGATATTGCTAGAGAAGAGTTTCCTGATAAAGACGTGACCGTGAGAGGAGCCATCTCCATTGCTCGTCGTTTCCAAGATCCTCTCGCTGAACTAGTGAAGATTGATCCAAAATCTATTGGTGTAGGCCAATACCAACACGACGTAAATCAGGTTCAATTAAAAAATAATCTTGAAGCTGTCGTTGAGTCCTGTGTGAACTTTGTGGGAGTGGATCTTAATACGGCTTCGGCACCACTTCTCGCTTACGTTTCAGGCATTGGACTGGCGGTGGCCCAAAACATTGTTAAATTCAGGGAGTCAAATAAAGGCTTTAAGTCTCGGGCGCAGCTTCTAAAAGTACCCCGCTTTACTCAAAAAGTATTTGAACAGTCTGCCGGTTTTTTAAGAATCTATTATGGAGAACATCCTCTCGATGGAACATTCATTCATCCAGAGCGCTACCCTGTCCTCGAGGGGTGGGTCAAATCTAAGAAAAAAGACTTAAAAGATCTCCTCTCTGATGAGTCTCTCCAAAATGCACTCTCCAGCGATAAAGAACTTAAAGAGAAAATCGGAGAGATGACTCTTACTGATATCGTTAAATGCTTAAAGGCCCCTACTCAAGATCCAAGAACAACATTTAAGTCTGTAGAGTTCACTAAAGGAATTTCAGATCTCAAGGACTTAAAGATCGGTCAATGGTATCAAGGAGTCGTCACGAACATCACCATGTTCGGTGCTTTCGTGGACATAGGTATCAAGGAGAACGGGCTCCTTCATATCTCTGAAATGAGTGACCGCTTCGTTGAAAATGCCATGGATGTCTTGAAAGTTGGACAAGAATTAAAAGTTCGTGTCCTCGGAATAGATATGGACAGGCGAAGAATTTCACTTTCCTGCAAAGCAGATTCTCAGACAGAGGGTGTGACCGGAACAGGAGCTGGACTTTCTGGAAAACGAGGACACAATCAAAGAACTGAAGCTACCCTTAAAAATGTTCCCCAGTTTAAAAATAATGCCTTTGCTGGATTAAAAAACATCCAAGTTAAAAAATGATTTCTTGATACGAGATCCTTCAACACATGTTTTTATCATGTGTTGAAGGATCTCTATTTTTTTCCTCAAGAAAGTTTATTCATCCTCGAAAATAATTATCTTAAAAATATTTTTCTCCTTAACTTTTTTCTGTGACTTTCCGTAAATGTCATTATGCTTTTTTATGAAATTAAGCTCGTCAATCCTGACACCCTTGAAACTTATTTTCGTGAAGTTGGGCCTAAACCAAAAATTCCCTCAAAGGAAATTATGGAGAAGTTCCAGGGAGCGCTCCTGGTCATTACCACGTCGGGTCACATCTTGAATCAAACGCCTTTTCTGGATGATGAAAAAAAAGCCTCTTAATCCTAAATACTTTTTGGTATATTTTCAGCCGTACACCCCATAGTTTAACTGGATAAAACGGGGCCTTCCTAAGGCTCTGATCCTGGTTCGAGTCCGGGTGGGGTGGCCATAAATATCAAAAGTCATAAATATAATTTTCTATCTTTATGTTGATAGGCACGAAATTAGAAGTTAGATGAAATTGTGGATTATCTCATCTTAAGAGTTCTTTCTTCTAACTGACCGACTAAAGTGGTGTTAGATCCAGTTTTCATTTTAGAACTTGAAAATTCACCAGTCTCATACTGACTCAAGGTTAAGTAAATACTTGAGAGCGAGTAACCAAATGACGCAGCAGAAGTCTTATAGATATGTTTCTTTCGTCCTCATTGAGGGCAGCCTTACTAAAGGGACGTAAATCTCAGACATTGCGGGTGAATTTTGAAGTTCAACACCATTAGATTGGCCCAGTTAGAAAATATAGAATACCGCGAGTGGATAAGTAGTCTGTGAATTAAAATCAAGACCTTAGATAAAACATGATCTTTTCGCTAAGGTTTCTTGGGTGACAATCCGATAATTCAATTCATGAAACTATTCTTTTTTTTAATGACTCTATTTATATCTTCCTCTTATGCCCAAGTTCTCACTCAAAAAGAGTGTTCCCCTGTGGATATTAGAAAAACGAATCCTTATATTTCTAAAAGCTCCTATCTTAAGCATCACTTCACCGCCCCTAGAGACCAAGACTCTATTGGTTGGTGCTATGGTTTCTCTGCTGCTGATCTTCTTTCGGCCCATCTTGGGGCCGATGTATCTTCATTTCATGTCTCTTCTCTTTATAACCGTAAAGCGAGAAGAAATTTATTTTATCGGGCGGTACATGGAATTTTACTCAAGTCCGATAAAGATGGCTTCAAAGAAGTCTATCAAGGTGCCCATGTAATGTGGCACTAGCAGAAACTATGAGAAATGCAAAAGTTTGTAGGGAAAAAGACCTTCCCTTCGATTACACACATTCCGGGCAGACAAGAGACATGATTATGATCCTCGAGGAGATCCGTCAGCGACGAAAGAGCCTCAGTGAAGAAAAGCTTTGTGGTATGGTTGATATTTTTCTTAATAATGAAAATAATCTCACCATTGATGCGAATTATATTACTGAACAACTCACTTCAAAAAACATGAATTATGTTTTAGACAAAATCGGTAATGAACAATGTAAAAATGATGGGATCGCCGTTCCGCGATTTAAAACTAGAAGTATTCCTACTACAGACGGTAAAAAAGTTGAAAAAAGTAGAGTATTTCTTAATAGAGTCAGTGACCTTTTGATAAATGGAAAGCCAATCGAGATAAGTTATAATGTTAATCAATATACTGGTATGTCGGGCTTTCATTCAAGTGTGGTTACTGCCCGCCGGTGGCACAAGGGAAAATGCCAATTTAAGATAAGAAATAGCTGGGGTAAAAGCTGTTCTTTTTATAATAATCTCGTCGATTGTGAAAAAGAGACTGGCTCATTTTGGGTAAATGATGAACACTTTGTTAAAGCTACTCTTTCTACAACTTATATTGAGTAATGCCTTCGGGGCAGAAAAACTTTGCGAGGACCGAAGGACTCTCGTTCATTACGGGAAGAAAGTCTCTTTGTGTTTTAAGGAAAAAGAACAACTCTATCTCTCTCCAGAATGTCTAACGATTGAGTCCTGCTTTAAAATCAAAGATTTAAGATTAAATTTCGTTACGGATCAATCCCCTGGTTTTTCACTCTGCTACCAATCCGGTGGCATAGCTTTTTTTGGAGTTATTGAAAAATTGGATGACAAAATTCCTTTGTGTGAATTTAAAGGACATTTCGTCGATCAGGAAAATCTTACTTTGCGCTGGAAATCTTTAAATAAATCATCCGGCGAATAGGTTTTGTGTCATTCCAATGAAAGACTCTTTGTTGCTTTGGCGCCCAAATCTTTTAGGGTTTCCATTCTTGAGGCGACACTCCCTCTACCAGAAATCATCCGAATACGAAGATCATCAAATGCGTCCCCTGCTTTTCTGATTTGGGCCTGAACAGAATTAAGATCCTCGGCAAATCCTACAAATTTATCATAAAGAAGACCCGCCTGACGAGCAATTTCAAGAGCATTCTTAGTTTGCCTCTCCTGCTTCCATAAACTTGCTGCTGTTCTTAGAGTTGCAAGTAGAGTCGAAGGCCCCACTAGCATAATATTTTTTTCCCATGCGTGTGAAAAAATCTCACCGTCCTTCTGCATGGCCAGCATGAACGCCCCTTCAATCGGAATAAAAAGCATTACATAATCAGGAGATTGAAGCTTATCAAGTCTCTGATAATTTTTGGCACTAAGGCCTTTAATATGAGCATAAATCGAGTCAAGAAAGAGGGAGAGATCCTCTTGCTTTTCTTCCGTGGCGTATCTTTCATATGCGAGGAGGCTCACTTTCGAATCTATGATGAGGTGCTTATTATCGGGGAGAACAATCACGACGTCAGGTTGTTGTGTTTTTCCTTCTTCGTCTTTTAGACCCATATTTTTTGCCTGAATAATAAATTCCTCTCCAGGTCTCAGACCTGAGGCTTCGAGAAGTTTTTCTAGGATCATCTCTCCCCAGTTACCTTGAACTTTAACGTCCCCTCTAAGCGCCCTGGTGAGGTTTTCAGTCTCAAGAGACATTTTCTGACCGGTTAGAACGATTCGTTCAATTTCAGTTTGAAGCTTAATTCTATCTCTGGAATCAGAGATGTGTATTTCTTCTACTTTTCTTTGAAAGTCGATCATCTTTTCCTTGAAAGGATTTAAAATCAACTCCATCCCACGGAGTGAATCCTCTCGGAATCGTTTGGATTTTTCTTCAAATATTTCTTGGGATAAAGTCTTGAGTTCCAGACGTAGTTTATCCTGAGCTTCAGTATGAGTCTTTTCTTGAACAGAGGTTTTTTCTCGAAGAACAGCAAGGTCAATCAATAACTTCTGTACACGAAAATGATAAATGATAACTCCAACAATAAAACCAAATATGCCTACTAACACAATTGTGGCCATAGAAATCTCCCTAGAACTGATTATTTCCTTTTCTCAACTTTTCTACAAGTAACCTTTGCCGTAGGACCAGATTTGAAAATAAACAAGAGGTCGACTAAAATGGAAGTATGCCAAAAAAGTCTTCTCATGCCCTGGCCTTAAATTACAATGCTGAGCTTGCCAAAAAGTTCCGTGAGGCTTCTCAGAAAAAAACCAGCATCCAGGACTTTATTCAAGAGTTTCTAGTCCAATTCCTTTCTGAAGATACTAAGATGGCCTACATCAAAGATCTGAAATTTTTCTTTGACTTTCTTTCTTCAGGAAACGTCAATGTTTCTCATCCAAAAGAAATAGAAAGTTACCATTTCCAGCTTTATCGTGATCACTTGATGGAACGTGGTCTTGCCTCGGCGACCATAAACAGACGCCTGGTTTGCATAAGATCTTTTATCAAGTGGGCAGTGGCCGCTAGACTTATGGAACACAATCCTCTTGATACAGTGAAACTCCCAAAAGTTCAGACGGAAACTGCGACAGTGGCGTTCGATGATGAGGAAGTGACCAGAATGATCGGCGCTCCGGATATAAAGACTCACAAAGGGAGAACTCACCGACTCGTCATGGTTCTTCTTTTTCACTTAGGGCTTCGTAGATCAGAGCTAACACATATTAAGTTACACCAATTTGCCAACGATCGGGGCCACACTGTACTGCGAGTCCTAGGAAAGGGAGATAAGGTAAGACTAATTCCCATCAATAAACATGTCCAAAAAGAGATTCAAAGCTATCTGGACAAATTGATGAGTGAGGGAATTCAGCTTGGCGCGGAAGATTTTCTTCTTCAGACAGAGGTGAAAAAGAAAAATGAAAAGCCAATGGACGGCTCCACTATTTTCCGCATCATAGATAAATACGCTAAAGAAGTAGGAATCACCAAAGCAGTTTCCCCTCATTCTTGCCGGGCCACTGTCATCTCCCATCTCCTCGACACTCAAAATACAGCTATAAGGGACGTCGCTACGTTTGCAGGCCATGCCAATATCAACACGACAGAGCGCTATGATAAAAGAAGAAAGAATCTCGATAAAAGTGCGGCCTATCAGGTGAATTTTGATAAAGAAGGAACCTAAATTCTAGGCTATTCTTCGAACTTCAGACGGACCCGGTTGGTAGTAGTCGTGAACCAAAGATTTGGTGTGTGCTACGAAATCCTTAATAGGGGTCAGATTCACTACGCCTCTGGGATCTTGATACTTCATAAATAGATAAATAGTTTTATTCTGAGTAAAATCAAAAGAAGACTGGAGCTCAAAATCTTTGAGAAAACCATATGTGGCATCTTTCTTAAAAGAGGAGTAAAGAACATTCGAGGTATAGTTGGACAGATGAGATTTAAGTTCATCCAGATTTTTCTTCAAGCAGTCCTTAAAAATGTCAGAATTAATAAGAACACGGACCTCTTCGGTTGATGTAGAGATATGCCTAAAAAAAACCTCCGATTCTAGGGAAAAAAGAATTCCTTCAGAAGTCAGCTGTACTATAGATAGGAGATCTGCTTGACTGAAACCCTTACCGTGCTCCATGATCACTTTACTATTAAGGTGAATCCGGAAGTCACGACGGGGTAATTTACCCTGAAGAAGATAAACAAAGATAAAGTCACGGAAAATTGAAGAATTAAAACATTCCGTAATTGCCATCGTCTTAAATGGGCCCGTAGCTGAGATAAAAGATATCTCAAATGGATAAAAGGGGTCGACGATGGGTTTGTGATCAAACTGCCCAAAGATAAATTTTTCGTAAAGATCAAAAAGAGTCGTCTGAATGTTCTTACTTTCCATTTTTATCCAGACAGGGATTAGTTGGAAAAACCTTAAATTATATTCTCTTCTAAAATAATCATCTCTCAACTCTGAGTTATATTCGATCTGAGATTTTACAAGATCACAAGTCTCGTGGAAGTCTGACCAGTGAAAAATCATACCGATTTTATCACTAATGACTAATTCCTCAGAGAGAGAAGTCAGAGGGATTCTAAATTTCTTAAGATCATAATCTATAGGGTGGGATATCTGTAATCGAGTCATAGGAATCCTCAAAAAATCTTCCTGAATCCAATGTAACTATTTTAACTTAAAAGAAAAATTTTTATAAAAAAAACGAAAGAATTATCCTAGACTACGAACGACCGCAACAAATGACTGATTTTCCTTTCTAAAGTTAGCGAAAGAAAAATAACTAAAAATTAGAGAAATCCCAAATGGAATAACCAGGCTTACTACTATGTGACTGAAATTTAAATGAATTGGTAGCTCCCGCTCCACAAAAATATCTGGCATGAGTTGGGGCCCGTATTTTTCAATTAATAGAAGAGTAAGGTGGCCAAAAATGCCTCCCACGCATACCGTCACAGCAGAAAGTATTAACGTAAATTTGAAACAAAGACTAAGAAGCTTTTGTTGAGACATTCCCAAAATCCAAAAACTCATGAGATCTCTGCGTATTTTTGAATAAAAAATGAGAAGACCCGAGGTGATAGCAATAGCTACGAGAAGACTCATGCTGACAAACAGAAAAAGCATGACTTTAGTTTCGAGATTAAGAGACCAAACCAAGGCATCATTCATCTTCTCCCAACTCATAAGACTCTTGGGGACCTCTGTCTCCGTGTTGAGGATTCGCTGAAGTACCTGTTGATTAACATCGCCAAAAATTCGAATCTGATTGATTCCTTTTTGACGAATGAGGTTCTGAACTAAAGAGCTACGGCCCCAAAGCTCAAATTCATCCACCTCAGATAGATCCGATTGAAGATAATCTGATAAACCCTCTGAAACAAATCTCGGAACTTCTCCCATGAGGGCATCGGTGATTCCCGGAGCAATAATTTGGACCTCATCAAGAAATTGTAGCTTAATCTTTGAAGCGAGTTCACTTCCCATGACAAGACCTGAGAAATCCTTATTCTGAATAAAAGTAGGTCTATCATCATCCAAATCAATGCCATGAATTTTTCCCGGTGCCACAAAATTACGATGCTTTAACATCACTTCGACTTCAAGCTCTGAGTAAAACGAAATGCCTTCTTTACGAAGGAGGTCTTTAATTACTCCAAGAGATTCATTGGTGATTTGATTGAATTTAATAAGGTAAGAGCCGTGAATATTTTTCGAACGTGCAATAAGACCTCTTTGTAGACCTCCCATGATTCCTTGAATAACTAAGAGACTCATGGAAGAAAGAAACAAACCCAGGACTGCTATAAATAAAAGTCTCTGGCGCGTTTTCGCCTTAATAACATAAAAGAAAAAATAACTAAAGAAAGGCCAGGTATTCACAGATCGTAGAACTTTCTTTTATCGGCAATCATCATCGATAAGAAGGGAGCGATCTGATACCTATCCATACTTACCTCCCTGGAAAAATTATTAAGCCGTTCCGCAATCTGCTCCAAACCTTCCTGGTCGGCCCATCTGCATAGACCACCACGAAAAGGGGGGAAACCCGTGCCGTAAATCATGCCGATGTCCACCGTCTGGGCCTTGTCCACGATGCGATCGGCGAAAATGTAGGCAACTTCATTGACCATCGGAAGGAAAAGACGCATCTGTGTCTCAAACTCATTTTTACGGATTTTTTTAGAAGAAATGATCTTGGTGAGTTCAGGATTTTTTCCTGTTAATTTACCTTTCTCATCATATAAATAAAAACCTTTACCATTCTTTTTCCCGAGAAGTTTTTCATCGTAAAGCTTCGTTGATAGAGAACTGGGGAACGCCCGATTCCCAAGACCCTCATGCATTATTTTTCCAACCTTCACGCAAACGTCTAAACCAATCTCATCCATTAAGCGGCAGGGCCCCATTGGCATACCGAAATTCAAAGCTGCTTCATCCAATGCCTCTACACTAAGACCCTCCTCAAGTAGAAAAGCTGCCTCATTAAGGTAGGGAGCAAGAATCCTGTTTACTAAAAATCCTGGACCATCTTTTACAACGATAGGTGTTTTCTTTACCTCCAGAACCCACTTAACGAGGGTATCGATGGTTTCTTTAGAAGCCTTTTCATGAGAGATAATTTCGACCAGAGGCATTTTATTCACAGGATTAAAAAAATGGAGTCCAGCGAAGCGTGAAGAGTCTTTGAGGGCCTTGCTCATTTCCTCAATCGACAAAGAGGAAGTATTAGAGGTCAAAATGCATTTAGAAGAAACGTGACTTTCTACCTCGGCAAAAACTTTTTTCTTAATATCAATATTTTCTACAACAGCTTCAACGACGAGGTCCACCGACCGGAATCCTTCAAAATTCAGAGTAGGCTCGATAGATCGCATTTTCCGGTTAAAGTCATCCTCACTTATCTTGCGTTTTTTGAGCGAAGAAAAAAAGTTTTGAGAGGCCTGCTTAAGCCCAAGTTCCAGCGCCTCAGGAGTGAGGTCTTTCATAATTGGGGACTGATTGCTTTGGGCAAAAAGCCAAGCGATCCCTCCCCCCATAACTCCAGCGCCTAAAACTGCTCCCCTTTTCACATCTGGAAGCTGATCTTTATTGTCTAATTTCTTGGAACTATCTGTAAGAAAAAAGATGTGCTGAAGATTTTTTGACTGAGTACTCTGAGAAAGCTCAGCAAAGGCCTGGGCCTCAAAAGATAGGTAGTCAGTCCTGCTTTTTCCTGCACCATTTTCCAATACCTCAAGGATCTTTAGCGGGGCCGGATAGAAGCCTTTAGAGGTCTCTAGTACTTTCTCCCTCGCCTTTTGAAAAATAATTTTTCTAGTTAAGAAATTATCCATGGCCGCAGCTTGAATTTCCTCTTTCACGGATTTTTTACGACCTGTCTTCTTTTCAAGAAGATAACTCCTAGTGAGCTCACGCATTCGCTCTGCCGGTAGCATCGCATCTGCAAGTCCCATCTTGATGGCATTCTTTCCTTTAATCTGCCGCCCTGTAAGAATCATATCCAAAGCAGTAGGAAGCCCAACTTTAAGAGGAAGGCGATAAGTTCCTCCGAAGCCAGGTAGGACTCCCAGCATGACTTCCGGTAATCCAAGTGCTGTTCTAGGATTATCCGATATAAAAATCTTCTTACAAGCCAGAGACAGCTCTAAGCCTCCGCCTAGACAAATTCCATCAACGAGAGCAACTGTAGGCATCTTAAGATCATCTAGCGAATTAAAAATAGCATGGGCCTCGTCAAGGGCCCGCAACGCTTCCGCCTCGTTCTTTAATGAATTTATGACAGAGACATCAACTCCGGCGAGGAAGACACCTGGTTTATGAGAAAAAAAGACTAAACCTTCTACAGCTTTCCTCTTATCGAGTTCCTGGGCCTCGGTAATCGCTTCTTTAAGTTCAATAAGTGTTTCACGAGTAAAAGTGGTCATTGACTTTTTCTCAAACTTACCAAAACCAATCCAAAGGAGGTTTTGATCCACATCAAAAGTGATGTTTTGATATTTCATTTTTTGCTCCCTACAACTTTAAGTTCTCTACTATTACCGCTCCTCCTTGACCCCCTCCGATACAAAGAGAGGCCAGACCATACTTCTTCTTCTGACGCTTAAGCTCGTGTGCAAGAGTGACAACAAGACGCGAACCAGTGGAGCCCACTGGATGGCCCAAAGCAATTCCCCCTCCGTTGACATTAAGTCGGTCGAGGGGAACTTCACCAATCACTTCATCGATTCCCCACCTGGAGGAGAGTGTTTTATCTTTCATCACTTTAAGGCATGCAATAACCTGCGCAGCAAAGGCTTCATTCAATTCAAAAAGATCGATCTGAGAAAGTTTCATCCCCGATCTTTTCAAGACGCCGTGGGTGGCCAGCACCGGACCAAGCCCCATCCTCTCCGGCTCAAGACCATGAAAGTGATAGTCTACCATACGGGCAACAGGATCGAGATTAAATTTCTTGACCGCCTCATGAGAAGCGAGAAGCCACATGGAACCTCCGTCGGTGATGGGGCAAGCATTACCAACTGTCACTGTTCCCGTTTCCTTTTCAAAGTACGGTTTTAATTTACCGAGACCTTCAACCGTAGAGTTTGCTCGAAAGCCAATATCATCAGCGATCATCTTGTCGAGTTTATCACCTGCGGTAATAGGAAGAATCTCTTCGCGGAATTTTCCTTCTTTAGTTGCTTTTGCAGTTTTGTGATGAGAAAGATTAGCAAACTCATCTTGCTCCAGACGGGAGATGCCGAGCTCTCGAGCAAGTGTCTCAGCAGTCTGCCCCATGTTTCTTCCACAGAAAGGATCAGTTAGTCCCTGTTCAATAGCGATCACAGGTGCGAGAAACTGGGGACGAAAGCTTGAGAAAACTTTTAACTTTTGGGCAGTGCTCTTCGCCTTCATAAGCTCGAGAAAAAAATTGGTCATCTGTTTACTGTAGATGAGAGGCATCTGGGACATACTTTCTACCCCTCCGGCGAAAATAAGCTCACTTCTTCCACAAGCAATCTTATCAAAGGCCTGAGAGAGAGCTTCCATACCTGAAGCACAGTTTCGATGTACTGAATAACCAGAAGTTTTTTTATGAAGTCCAGCTTCGAGTGCGATGACACGTCCAACGTTAGGATACTTAGCCGGAGTTCCCGTGTTGCCTACAATCACTTCATCCACTTGATCAAAAGGTAGCGCATACTTATCTACCAAATGGCGGATAAGATAGTGGCCAAGATAGGGTGCAGCGATTTCCTTTAATTCAGCTCCGGACTTGACTTGAGGAGTGCGCTTTCCATCGACGAGATAAACAGCTTTCATTTTGAATTCCTTTGCGGAAAATGGGGATAAAATAATTTCGTCTATTTTAGTTCATTTGCTTGGATTGATTAAGATAAAAGCAAACAAGTCAGTTAATTATTTCGTCAAAGTCTTCAGCGCAAATGTGAAAGGATTACGAAAATTTTGCAATACAAAAATAAAAAAAGACCCCATAAGGGGCCTTTTTTCTATGATTATATTTTTTAAAATTAAAAAGCGACGACTGCACCAGCGAAGATGGATAGAGCATTGGAGTTTATGATTTCATCTCCAAGATCACGAAGTCTTGTCTGATCAGGGCTGGTTCCGCCGTTTTTAGAGGCCTTAGAGGAAAGAGTGTCCCCTAGTCCTGTTGAGTAAGCACCCTCGATATTCACTCCGAAATTTCTAGTGATCATGATTTCTGATCCGAGGCTTAGAGAGCCACTCACGAAACTCGAAGTATAGTCTTCACTCCCGTAAGAGTAAGCATTTCCCAAGTAGTTGGGGTCAAAGGCGGAATTATTATCTGTGTACTGTAAGTTTGATCGGTTGTAGCCAAGCCCTGCTCCAAGATAAGGACGAAATCTTTCTGAGCTCGTAAGGAAGAATTTACCGTAGAACTCAAGTCCCATAGAGCGGTATTGAATCTCCCGACCAGCTCCGAACGCGTTGGTATAAAAAGTGGAGTTCATATAACCGAGATTATTAGCAAAATCATTGGTCTTGAGTTGATTAAAATTAAACCCTATACCCATAGAGAAGCGAGTCGTAATGTTAGATTCCAACCTAAGCCCTGCCGAGAGCTCTGTCTCTAACTGCTCAACATCACCATTATATGAAGTTGCTCCAGCAAAAGGCAGAAGCTTGATGGTCTCAAAAGCACCACCAGTAGAAGAGGAATCGATTTTTCCAAGAGAAGTATTGGCAGGAGCCGCTTGTCTTAAATTAAGTTCCTGAGTGACGCTAGGTTGCTTATTCTTACGGTACTTATCTTTGTAAGGGTCACAATCAGGAGAATCAGATTCTTCCATAATACACTTGAGCTTTTTCTGGCCTTCTTCGTATTTGGTATTAAAGTCCTGGATGGCACGCGTACTTTCAATTTTCTGATCAATATATTCGTCCTGACTATCTAAAAGCTTTTCAGTTTGATTGGTCAGCTTACCAAGGTCTTTGGCCTTTTCTTTATTGAGCTGAGTTCCAGTCTTCTGCTTATTCAGCTCTGATCGAATCTGCTCAAGCTCACCATCGGTCACCGGTTTGGGTTCATCTAGATATCCATCAACATTAATGGGGGCGGAATTTAAAACCTGTTCTTCAGACTGAGCATAGGCGGCGGCAAAACTTAAAGACAGTGCCAACACCAAAAGATTTTTCGTTTTCATTCATTCCTCCTCGAAAGGAAATGGCATTTTGCGACAACAGTAATGCATATCCAGGTGGAGAGGTAGAAGAAGTGTAAAATTTACAAGCTATTGGCCAAGATTTTGCTATTTTGGGAGTCGAAGAGGAAACCTTCGGTAACGGCCACTGGGGTCAGAATTGAGTAAGTTCTTGAATTGCTTAAGAGGCCTGCCAATAATTCCGTTGGGATTTTTGATGAGGTATTCATCAAGCCTATTAAAGAATGTAATGCCAAGACCAACGGCCATGGCAAACAGTAATATATACTCAACTACGGTTTGTCCCTTCTGAGATTTGCTTTTAAAAAGCCTCATTCTTTTATTATAACTCAAATTTCTTCAATCCCATAAGAAAGTGCTAAAAGTCCGTGAGATCGGTACCTAAAGGGACCCCAGTATTCAAACCCCTTGATAGGACGTTCATCGGAAACAATCTCGATAGGAAGGCGCTTTAAGATGGGTGCCTCATGTTTTTCATCATTTTTTAAAAATCTCAAATCCAGGGTCACTCCTCCATGAGTTGAGACCTCCGAGGACCCCTTGGTAAATGGAAGTCGAAGAGAATCCTCCATAAAAGCAGCCTTCATCTCCGCCTCATAAAAGTCTGGCTTAGATCCTGGAAGATCAGGATAGGGCCAGTGATAGTGGGCAAACTCCAGCCCAGATGTCTTCACTCGAAAAGGTGTTTCTGACCCCAATAGATTAGTATCGGTCATATAGACGACAGAATTTGGAGGAAAGGGGGCCATTGCTCTTTTTGTTGGAGAAATCTGAGTCTTGCGATAAAGACCGTAGGGTAAGTTGATTTTAAACGGAACTTCTTCCGGTAGATGAGCAAAAAAAAGAGCTCTCTCACCTGGAATAACTCCCTCGAAGCTAGCGAGAAGGAGATTTTCAAAGCGGTTATCGAAAAACTGCCAGTATTGCACAGTGCTTTCTTTATAATCGCCGCCAAGGAGGACGATTCTTCTTTTTAGTTGAGTCGCCAGAAAAAAGTCCTGGAGCCGACTTATTGGAGAGAAGGTCCGGAAAAAATAAAAAGGAATTTCCTCCGCTCCCAGATTGGATTTAAGTTTTTCTTCGTGAGATAGGCCTAGTAAATGCAAAAGAGCAGAAAAACGCAGGCTCTTAGACGAGGAGTATTCCTGATTTAAGAGTTTTCCAAAACGAGAATAAAAAGTCTTTATCCATTTTGGTCCCTGAAGATCAAAATGATGGCCTTTCGGTCTCAAACTGGCCTCATGATTTTGAGTTTCAAATCTAGTGAGTTCAGAAAAAAAGTACTTCGTAAACTCCTCATCGCTCTCGGAGTAAACTTGATCTAAGTCTCCTTGATCCAAAAAATCCGGGTACTTCCGGAGTACCTCTTTGATGTTTAACAAAGGCGAACGACCCAGTCTCAAACGACTTTGTGTCGTTACCAGCTCAATATTTGCCGGCAAAAGAAATTGGCGAAGGTTCTTAAGCTCAGGGATGTCATATTTTTTTCCCAACCTCAAAAGAGAGAGAATTTCCAATTCCGAAACAAAGAACCCAGGATAACTATCGACGGCAAATCTTTTATCATCAATCAGAAGGGTCGACCTGTTTCTTTTAAGAGAGATAATCGCCCTAACAAGAGACATCAAACCCATACCAATGAGTATTTCTTGATAACGATTCTTCAACATGAAAGGACAAGCTCCCGCATCATTTGATAATTAGAAGTAGATAGTTCAAGCTTATCACGGCCAATGAAATTCTCCTCACCTTTGATCCAAAGAGCGAACTGTTCCGGAGTTTTTATCTCAGAAATAGCACCACAGGAATGAGCAATGTCAAACTCAGTTGAGCGGTGATGCCCAGGACCACAAGCAATTTTTGACGAACCGGCCACTAAAGGTTCCAGCACGGAGTGAATGCTTCCTTCGAATCCTCCTCCAACATATGCATGATGAAAATCTGAGTAGAGTTCACATAAGATTCCTTTCTTATTAAGAAGGAAGGTCGAAGAGCTGCTAAGCACTGAAGTTTCTTCATTGATCTCTGTCACCTCACGTCCCAACTCTTTCAGTTTCTGATGAAATTCTAAAATCATATTCGGAGAAAGTTTGTGAGGCACAATCATGATGAAGAGATCTTTGGGGAGGCCACTTAAAAGAAAAAGATCGCTCGGCCAGGCGTTTCCTAAGATGAGCTTGATTTGCTCTTTTTCGATAAAAGACTTTAAATTGGGATAGAGGTGAAAATTCTTATTGAGTTTTTCATCCCTCATCTCAACTCTGCGCCTGATCTGTTCCAATCTGAAATCATAAAAAGTGCCAGAGTAACCGATTTGACTGCCCATTTCCAAATCCTGTGCACCAGCGTAAATAATCATCTTTGCTTGCTTTAAAAAAAACCTCTTCCACCAGGAGGGAGTGCCTCCCTGGGTGCGCTCTTTCTTAAAACTCACCCAGACCATTTTTAACGAATGCTTAGGATTAAGAGACCAAAGAAGAAACTCCGGAAAAAGATCATAGCGAACAAGAACCAGGGTTTTTGCCGTCACCCATGATGAAAAACACCGCCGCTGCACTCCAGGGAAAAGCCTCAAGAAGGGATATCTTAGATAACGGATTTGATCGGGATGATTGGAGGCGAGCCTCATGATCGTCTTTTCAACACTGTAAGAGAAAAAAACCAGCTCGATCTTTTTCTTCATTTTTAAAGCATCATCTATAAGAGGTGCCACCTGTTGGTACTCACCTTCCGAGGAAAATTCAAAGCAAATATCGGCGACCTGTGCAGTTTCAGTAAAGGAGTGTGATAACCATTCAAACTTATTTTTTTTTTTCAAAAATTCTCCTCTCCTGAACCCGGGGATGCCAGAAAAGCACCAGGCAAAGGAGGCGGACAAAAGGAAAATAAAAAAACCAAAATATTAAACCTATGAGGAGTCTCATGATGCCCTCAGCATGGCAAAGAGCTTTTCATAAACCTCCATAACCGAGATGTCTTCCATGCAGTAGTGCCGATCACGAGTACAGGCCTTGTCTCCAGTCGTTGAGCAGGGTTTACAAAAAAGCTCCTTAGAAATGAATCCAGAACTCTCTCCATGGGGAGCGAACCCAAATCGTGGATCGGTTGGGCCAAACAACGTTAGACAGGCAACGCCGTATGCCTCGGCGATGTGATTCATACCGGAGTCATTACCAACACAAATGGTCGCTCCTTTGAGAACACTCATGCTCTCCCGAAGACTTGTTTTACCTTGGAGATTGGTGACCCGGTCAGAACGAAGTTCATTGAAGGCTTCACAAAAGGTATCACTCGGTCCCGCGAGAACCACTACCCTAAATCGGCCATCTTGAATGATTTTTTGAGTAAGAGCAAGGAAGGAAGATATAGGCCATCTTTTCGCCTCAAAAGAAGCAGAGGGTGCTAGCACGATATAAGGAGGCGACAAGGAAATAGTAGAGCTTACTTCTCCAAGTGAAGTGAGTTCCTGATGAGGGCCTCTTCGGTAGTCTTGGGTCCTGCGCTTGGCGCGATGATCTCCAAAGATCGATTCAAAATCATTAAGAATCCGTTCTACCTGGGGTTCAGGCCTAAAAAACTTTTTAGCAAAGAGGCGCTTTAACCTTAGATTCTTAACTTTCGTCAAAATAAAGCGCTCCCAACGTCTCTTATCAACCGTAAGAGAGGGGATGGTCCAAAAAGAGAGTTTTAAACGATAAGATCTCAGATTAGCGTGAAGATCAAGGATAAGATCAATAGGATGGTCTTGATGGAGCTTATTGATTCTCTTTTTGAGTGCGCTCCAGGTTTCCCCTCTCTTTCGGTCAAATCCAATGACTGAGGTAATCTCGGGATGGTTTTCCAGTAAAGAAACAAATTCCGAGCTAGTGACAAAAGAAAATCTCGCCTCTTTACCCAGAAGGGATCTGAGCCAATTGATGGTGGCGGTCTGAAGGACCACGTCACCCATACTGGAAAATCGGATAAGAAGAATGTGCATGGGTAAAATTATACGATTCTTTTAGGGCATCGGCCAAGACTTCGGCCACTAAATTCCCATGAAGATGAAGGGCTCCCCTTCCTCGATCTGACGTTTCTGGCCCTTTTCGTTATAACTCTCCCTGAATTTAAGGTAACGCTGCCAGTTTTCTTTTCCATGGAGCTTTTCGAGTTTCTTGTAAAGAACCTCCTCAAGATCGATCATCTCACGTCGTTCCCTGAAGCTAAGCTCTCTCATCGGATTTTTTTGCCAGAACAAAGCGCTCTGTTGATAAAACTCATCACGAAGACGGTTGTGCTCAGCAATCTTATCTTCCGTCATGCCAAGCTTTTCCGAGAAGAACTCTTTGCGTCGCTCCTCCATCTTCTCCCCGGCCAGCTGAAACTCTTCGGAGTCATGGATGAAAGGTACCCCGCCGGTATCCTCTACCTTGGTTTTCTTTTTCTTTTCTTTTACAACCTTTTTAACTTCAATCTTCTCACCCCCTGGTTTTTTCTGTGGATGAGTTTCAATGATCAGGCGCTCGATAACCTTTGGTTCCTTTTGATTAAAAAGGAGAATGTAGGCCAGGACAAAATTAACAATGACAGAGCCTAAAAGAAACTTTTTCATTATTGATGAAGAAGCCTTGCTGCTTCTTTGGCAAAATAAGTAAGAATCATATCCGCACCGGCCCGACGGAAACATAAGAGAGTCTCCATCATCACCTTATCGTGGTCAATCCAACCGTTCTGAGCGGCAGCTTTGACCATGGCATACTCTCCGGAAACGTTGTAGGCGGCGATAGGGAGAGTACTCATTTCCTTTAAGCGGTAGATGATATCGAGGTAAGGAAGACCAGGTTTCACCATCAATATATCCGCTCCTTCGTCAGTATCGAGCAGTGCCTCGCGAATAGCTTCGTTGGAGTTGGCGGGATCCATCTGATAGCTTTTCTTATCCCCATTCTTGGGGGCCGAGTCCAAGGCTTCGCGAAAAGGACCGTAGTAGCCTGAGGCGTACTTAGCGGTGTAACTCATGATCAGAGTGTTTTGAAAACAAGACTCATCCAGGGCGCGCCGGATGAAGCCCACGCGACCATCCATCATATCCGATGGCCCAAGGATATCCACACCCGCTTCGGCTTCACATAGGGCCTGCTTAGCGAGAATCTCCAGGGTCGGGTCATTCAAAATTTCTCCAGTCTTTGGATCAACCAGCCCGTCGTGGCCGTCAGAGGAGTAAGGATCAAGGGCGACGTCACCCATGACGAGCATTCCGGGGATCGCCTCCTTTACCGCCCGGATCGCCCGAGCATTAAGACCATCTTTATTGTAGGCCTCGCGGGCATCGGGAGTTTTTAACTTTTCATCAATTGCCGGAAACAAGGCAACGCACTTAACACCCAGGGAGTAAAGCTCCTTGGCCTCCTTAATCAATACATCGATCGAGAGTCGAGCATGGCCTGGCATGGATTTAATTTCAATCCGCTGAGACTTTCCATCCACTACAAACAAAGGAGCAATCAGATGGTCTGTTGAGAGATGACTCTCCCGAATCATGGAGCGGACCACTTCGTTTTGACGATTTCTTCTTGGACGGTGGTTCATCATAAGCTTTGCGCCTTCTGCATGGATTTAAAAACCAGGGCGTACATCTGTATCTGCTTCATCATGGAGGCAAGTCCATTAGAGCGGTTCATGGACAGGTGTTCACTGATGCCCACGTCTTTTAAAAACTCTGGTTTAGTTGAAATAATCTCATCAGAAGTGGCGTCAGAGTAAACACTAATCAAGAGCCCTACTATACCTTTTACGAGGACAGCGTCTGAATCACCAAAAAAATAAATCCGACCATCCTTAAATTCCGGGTAGAGCCAGACCTGGGACTGGCAGCCCTTCACCTTGTATTTATCTTCGCGCTTATCTTCCGGGTAGGAGCTCAGTTCCTTCCCAAGGCAGATCAGCTCCTTATAGCGGTCTTCCCAGTCCTTAAACTTAAGAAACCGTGCCTTAATATGACTAATTCGTTCTTCCATCGTCACAGAAATTCCCCTATTTATGGGCCCTAGTATGCTCTAAGCCCTTAAATTCGTCAAAAAATTAAGCCTTTAGAATGCTAAAAGATAAGGTTTTTCAAGGTTTTTGCCGATTAAGTCATTAAGGCTTAAAAAGGTATTCACCCTTTGAATTCATTTATCGTGTCCTTTTTCCTTCTTTTCCTCATTTCTTGCTCCAAGAGCGAGAAATTGAAAGTTTCGGTCAATTTTCAAACCGTCTTTGCTCTCGAAGCAAGCGGGGGCCTTATGGTATGGGGAAAAAGGAAGGATGGACAAAGCTCATTTGCTTACAAAGTCGAGGGTCAAAAACTTGAGCTCACACTACCTTACGGTATCTGGAACTTTTACGCTATTGGATGGAAAGGTGATGGTAACGGGCCACTGTCAGGAGAAACAATTTGTGACCAAACCCAAACCAAGATAGATGATATATCGAGTAATGAAGTCAGTTTGAACCTTAAAAAAGATAAATGTAGAAAGGATCCTTTTAGCATAGAAGAAGCTCCCACTTTGAAAATCTGTGACAATATAACTGGTCAAAAGTGTAATGACCCCGGAATAGCATCTTCATACAGAATCTCAATTGCTACATTTAATAAGATTGGAGTCTTACCTCAGGATGAGGAAATTGCTATTAAAGGAGGAGTTTCTATAGATTTGGAAGGCATCCAAAGTAACTGTATAAAAATAAATTCAGTTGACGACCAAAAGTTCCTAAGGATCCCTTTTGGTAATGATCAAACGAAAAAACTTTTTGGCATAAAAATAGAATTTTTTCGCCAAAGTCAAACCTGCTCTTACGATGACTCCTTTGAAAAGTTTGCTTTCGATGGAGGCCTATCAAACAAGTTTTCTGGTCCCGATACTGTTTCAAAACCTAATAGGGAAATATCTTTCGAAATCCAAGATGATCCATGCTTTGGAAATGAGGAAAAATTCTTTGCAGGTGGAGAAGGAACTAAAACAGAACCTTACCTCATTTGTGATAGCACTCAACTTCTGAATGTCATCACTCACGCGGCAGTTAAACCAAAATCTCATTACAAATTATTGAAAAATATCGATCTCAAAAATGTAGATGTAAGCAATAGACCTTGGAACGTTTGTTTAACCGACCAAGAAGATACTTTTTATCCTATCGGATACCAGGGTAATTGTACTAAAAGAAGTATTTTCGAGGGAACTTTTGATGGTAATTTTAAAAAAATTAGTGGATTAAAGATGACCAAAGATTCGTTTGTAGGACTCTTTGGTGAGACGAAGGGAGCACTCATTAAAAACCTACAAATTGGATCTCCCCAAATAAATGGCAACTCTTCCTTGGGTACAATCGCGGGGAAATCACAAAATACAGAATTCGAGAATATTACTGTCGAAAATCTCGAAATTTCAGAAGCACCTCCAGGGATTGTTGGGAGTATTGGTGGATTGGTTGGACAGAGTACTAATGATGAAGCTTTTAAAATCCTGATTAATGCAAAAAAAATAAATGCACCCAACGCAAACTCCGTCGGTGGCCTAATAGGTCGCTCCGAGAATAGTGACATTTCACTATCACGTTTCACTGGTACTATTTTAGGAAGCCAGTGGGTTGGGGGAATCATGGGACAAGCCTTTAAAGAAAGTTCGATAAAAAATACTTACGTCCATGGTCGAGTAGAATCAACATATTTTAATTCAGCTGGTGTTAATTTGAAACAAGGAGGTATCCTTGGGGGTTCTCATCAAAAACCGAAGATCCAATATAATTACTTCTACGGCGAGTTGGTTCATCAATGTGGATTTAAAAAGAACTGTGATATATTTCCAATTGGTAATGGCGCTGATGATACCAACTTCTATCCAGACTCACCAAATATTCGGACCATACAAATTTCAGATGATCAAAGTTCTAAAGTTTCATTGTATCAATTTTTAAGCCGGGAGTCATCTTTTAATACCACTACCCTTGGCAAAAAATTAAATATTACTGGTAGTGAATATAAACTCATAACCAGAGAAGGCGATATCCCAAGATTTGATTTTGAACTCGATAGTCGTCCCTGTTCAGAAGATCAAAGCTCAAAACTATTTGCAGGTGGAGATGGATCCGAAGGTAATCCTTACTTAATTTGCACTGCTAATCAACTCTTAAACGTGATTGATCAACCTGCTGAAGAGCTAAGTAAATCATACAAGCTCTTAAGTGATATTGACCTCAGAGATGGTAAGGAAGCGTTGACTAAAAGAGAGTATAAATGTTTATTCGATAATCATACTTTTTTGCCAATTGGTTATAAATCTGATTCTCAGAGTTGCGACTTCGCAAACTCATTCCGTGGAACTTTTGATGGAAATATGAAATCCATTTCGGGGTTAATATTAGGCACAAATAGTGGTGCTCACGATTATGTCGGTCTTTTCGCAAAAACTTTGGGTGCCACCATTAAAAATCTAAAACTGATTGCCCCGAAAATAATAGGTAAATCTTATGTTGGGACCATTGCAGGACAATCTGATAATACCACGTTTAAAAATATTGTGATCGAAAGACTAGATCTAGCTGATTTAAATGTTCAACATCAAATAGAATATGGTAAATATTTCGGAGGACTCGTTGGACAAAGTAATGTTGACATTATTTCAGAAATTCTTATTAGCGGAAATATTCATTCAAAATCCTCCTCATTCATTGGGGGTATTGCGGGTAGTGTTGTGGGGGAATCCTTAGAAAAATCTCGCTTTGAGGGCATGATTTCTGCCCATAACTTTGTTGGCGGTATCGTCGGGGAAGCACATAGTACAATTATCAAAAATAACTACGTTCACGGAATCATAGAATCAATAACAACGGAAGAATTGAACCAGGGGGGAATTGTCGGATCGGTCGTTAAAGAAAATCCACCAAAAATTGAATACAACTATTTTTACGGTCGTTTTTTAAAAAATTGTGTTGAACATTGCAAGATCTATCCCATCGCTCAAGAAGCGGATGGTTCTAATTTTTATGTCAAGACACAGCCGACGAAAGATTATAGTTCAGATTCCAGTACTCCAATGAATAAGGACGCTTTTTTGAGTAATGGATCAGCTTTGAAATTATCAGATGAAAATGCCGCTATTTTAAATATCTCCTATGAGAAATACTCCCTAGTGAATAAGGCTGGAGACATCCCTCGCTTCGAATTTGAATCTAACATGCTTAATCTCTTCTCTATGCACCCTTGCCGAAAATTTGAAGCTTATATACCAATCGTAGACCAAATTTCAGATACTCAAGGAACCTACCTCGTTTGCAATCAATCCCAGTTTGAGGATTCTCAAGAATATACCAATAAAAAATTTACCTTCACTAATTATGTTTTCATGCATCAATCACTAAGTGGTTCTCAGAGTGGTTCTAACGACAATGAATACTTGGAATATGGGCTGCTGGGTGAGAAACCAGCTGATGGTGATTGGCAAGGAGTCCCGTTTCTTCTAGTGCCCGCCCCATCGAACTGACAAAACTCATCCTCCTGAGATGCCCCTTTCCGAACCAGGACAAATCGAAATTTAATCTTGTGCCATTCAAGCTTTGCTCAAAACTACCGATAAGAATTTTGAGGTGGTCATTATGGCAGAGGCCTTAGATCTAAAACCTTTAACCGACGAAGCCATAAAAGAGATGGGGATTGACCCCCATGAGCTCTGGCTCGTGAAGATCGACTCTGTCGTCTACGGCCCATTCGAAACTGAATCCTTAAAGCATTACGTATCAGATAATGAAGGCCTCTTCGAGACCGCGGAAGCTTCTCGCACAATAGAGACGGAATGGAAACCCTTTTGGGCACACACTAAGTTTCAGCGCAGAAAACTTCAAGGAGTGTCCCAGACAAGCTCTGAGGGACCGTATTGGATAATGGACCAAGGGCGCCTAAAAGGCCCGATGTCACATATGGAGATTGATAAAAAAATAGAGATGGGACTTCTCTCTATGACAGACCATTTGTCTCTTGATGAAGGTGAAAGCTGGATAAAAATTTTTGAGATTGAGGGTTTTGATCGGCGCTCGCACTCTCCTGATCAATTGCCCCTTCTTCCGGATGAAAAAAGCTTTCAGCGGGCGCAACTTGAGATCGTTCAAAAATATGACCATTCCCACTCTGAAATTCTCGATGAACTCACTGAATCAGTTTGGGAAGGCCAGCAGAGTGCAAAAGTCATTCCTTTCCGGGCCGAAGACATTCAACTCTCCACCGCAAGTCGTATTGAAGTAAGCTCCTCACTGAAGTGGGCGGTCCCCACTGCAGCAGCTTTTGTAGTGACACTTCTAACCACCGGCTATTTTATGTTTAGTACACCCAGTGAAACAGCCGATCTGGGACGCTGGGATGAAAGTCCACTCAAGATAAAAAAATCCAGGACTGTATCAAGAAATTCTCATGGAGAAATGCCTAGACCAGGACGAAGGTCCATTCCAAGTTACCGCTCACCCTCAAGCGTGGGCTACGCTCACTCACATACAAATGATTCTTCACCTCGCTATCCAACCCTGATTGAAAATCACCAGGACAACTACATCGAGCCGCCACAAGATTACTCTTCATCAGAAGATAACTCTGGTCAGGAACATTCACTGGTTGATCAAGGTCAACCACCGGAAGATCAGAGTCTTGATGCGGCCATGAATGGTGCCCAACAGCCTGAAGCCGTTGTTGAAGAGGCGACTGATTTTTAATCACTGACTTTTGTTGATTAGCTGATGCCTCTTCGTTATGATGAAGCGGTGAAAACTCAACTTGAAGAACTTAAATCTCTCTTTAGAACTCCTGAAACGCCCGGTAGTTTTTTCATTTCATTGGAAGGCATTGAAGGTTCTGGTAAGTCGACTCAGATTAAAGCAATCGAGAACTATGTACAATTCAAAGGTTTTCGCGTTCTGACATTAAGAGAGCCAGGAGGAACACGATTTGGAGAAAATCTCCGTGCGGCGATTCTTCATTCTGAAACGCCTCTGCATCCTCTGGCCGAATGTCACCTCTTTTTAGCGAGTCGCGCACAGCTTTTGAAGGAAAAAATTCTCCCTTTTCTTCTGACACCAGGATCCGTAGTGATTCTTGATCGCTACATTGATTCAACCCTTGCCTACCAAGGTAAGGCACGACAACTTACTTATGAAACAGTTTTAAATCTGCATCAAAATGATCCTCTAAATCTTCTTCCTCATCGCACTTATTTCTTAGACATATCACTCGAAACTTCTATGAAGAGGCAAGAAACAAGAGGGAATTCCAAAGATTACTTTGAATCACAGCTTGGGGAATTTTATCATCGCCTGGTTGAGGGGTATCGTGAGCTTTCGGAAATTTTTTCTGAACGGATCTGCAGAATCAATGCAGAATATTCGCTAGAGGAAGTTACTGCACTCATTTTAGAAGACCTTAGGAGAATTATTACGTGAATCTCCATGATCTCCTTCTACAGAAAGCAAAAAAACAGGAGCTCGCTCACTTCTATATTCTAGAGACCTCCGCACCCAGAGAAACGGCCCATGATACACTTCTGAGTTTTACTCATGGGTTTATTAAAGATTACTATCAAAAAGTAGAAGGTCATAAGCAGAGTCTTAAGAACCTCATGGATCATCCAGATGTCTTTGTTCTCGGATATAAAGGGGGCGAGGACGAAGATAAGAATGAAAAAGCATTTAAGGTTGAAGAGGCAGAAACTTTTTCTCGATTTTTTGAATATCGAGCGATTCAGGCCCTAAGAAAGTTTGCCGTTATCACAGAAGCTCATCGAATTAATCAAACTATTGCCAATAAGTGGCTAAAGCTTCTAGAAGAGCCTCTGGGCACTTCTACTATCTTTCTCTTAAATCCTCGGCGTGTGGAGCTTCTTTCCACCATTCATTCGAGGGCGATTCATCTTAGAGTTGTTCCCTACAAAAAGGTGACAGAGGAGAACTTGTGGCGTGATTTTATTCATCGGGTTAAGGAAATGACGCTCTCCGAATTTCTTGAAGAAAATTCCCGCCAAGGTGAACTCTCTTTTTGGGTTAATGAGGCCATCCAGTGGGAAGCTGAGCAAAATGACCATTTCGCTCCCAAAAAAGAGCTTGAACTCCTTCTGAAAGATCTTCAGGAAATGGAAGCCTTTAATCAACCGGCCGCAACAAAGTGGACTCTTTTTTATACTTACTTAAGAGAACAGGTTATAAATCGCCTAAATTAATGGAATCGTTGACATAGCGCCCTCTTTCTCCCATCATAGTCCAATGACTGAAAACGATATCGTTGAGGGGGATGAACTTCCTGAAACGAAAGATATAACTTCTGAAGATACGTCTTTGGAAGGTCCCGGTAGTGAATCACTTGAGGACAGAGATAACAGAGAAGAAACAAGATTCAAAGAAGGACAAATCCTACGCTTTGTTCGGGTTCGCTTCCCTGGAAACTCTCGCTCATTCCCCTTCCTCATAGGTAAAAGACGAATTGAATATGGTCAGAAAGTGATGGCCTTGTCTGACCGTGGAATGGCGCTAGGTTATGTCAATTCCTTTCCCTACGAAGTGCCTTTCAATAAGACCATGCTGCCCATAAGAAGCATTTCTAAAGTCGCGACTGAAGAAGATATTAATAAGGACCAAGAAGCTTATCGTCAGCAGAAGAATGCTGAAAATATTTGTAATGATCTGATCGATGACTACAAATTGGATATGCAACTCACCCATGTGGAATTTACCTCATTTGGCAAAAAAGCCATTTTCTACTTTATCGCACCTTCTAGAGTTGACTTTCGTGACCTGGTCAAAGACTTGGTAGGAAAACTCAAAACCCGCATCGAACTTCGACAGATTTCAGTTCGAGACCGGTCCGCATCAATCGGTGGAATCGGTCCATGTGGAAGAGAGCTTTGTTGCTCGTCGTTTCTGACCAAATACGGAAACGTCGGAATTAAAATGGCCAAGAATCAAGACCTTACCCTCAATTTTTCAAAGCTAAATGGAGTTTGCGGCCAGCTCAAGTGTTGTCTTCAGTATGAAGATGACGTCTACCGCGAAAAGCGAGCTCGACTTCCCAAAGAGGGTGATATTATTGCCACCCATACTGGTGAAATTGGGAGAGTAGATCGTCTTCATCTTTTGAGTGAGCAGTTTGTGATGATGACCAATAGAGGTGTTCGCAAGCGCTTCGTGGTGGACCTCTTCAAAGAAACGCTGGATAAAGAATCAGCAAACTTTCCAAAAGAGTTCGAATCCATTTCTGATGAAACTCATAAAGTCATCGGTCTTGATGATGCCTCTGCAAAAAAAGTAAAGGCTTTTGAATTCGAGGTCAAAACATATAAAGACAAATCAAAGTCTTTCGCTGATGGAGTTTTCCAGTCACTATTTGGACAACAGTCACTGGATTATTCACTGCCAGAGGTGAAGGAACTGGAAAATGCCAGATCGAAGGTCATGTTACCAGACGAAGAAGAAGAAATTTTTTACACCCCATCAGAGGATGAGCTTCTCCCCGAAGATGAAGACGATGATTTCATCAATCACGATCCAGTTAAAACTCGGGTTGCTTCCTCCGATCACCGCGAACGAGATGGTAGAGAACGAGTAGGCAACAAGGGTGATAACAGGGATCAGCGTCCACGTCAGGATCATCGCCATCGAGGCCCTCATGATCAAAGAGGCCCACGCCATGATAGAAACGACAGATCGCAACGAGAAAATCGTCCTCAAGGTGGAGGACAAGGCCAGAATCAGGGAAGAAATCGACCTCCGAGATAGTCGATGAAGATTCTTCACACCTCAGATTGGCATCTAGGCAAAAGACTCTTCAAACTTGATCGATCCGATGAGCATGCCCTCTTTTTAGATTGGCTAATTGACACCATAAAAAATGATAAGATCGATTTGTTACTCATCGCTGGCGATATCTTTGACTCTCCCACTCCTCCCCATCAGTCGCTCGAAGTCTATTATAACTTTCTTCATCGGGTGTCTGTAGAGACCACCGCGCAGACTCTGATTATTGCTGGAAATCACGACAGTGGACTTCTTTTGGATGCGCCAGCAAAAATACTTTCTTATCACCGGGTTAAAGTATGGGGAAAATTATCTAAAGACCCAAAAGATCATTGGATCACAATTAAGAATATTGATCTTTGTGCTATACCCTTCTTTCGTTCTTATGAAATTCTACCGGAGGGTAACGGGGATGCCATTGAAGCTCTGAAAACATACCTTCATTATCATAAAAAAGACGGGCGACCTCAGGTGCTACTTCTTCATCACCTGGCCGGACTTTATGAAGCTGCTGGCTCTGAGCAGGTAATCTCTCTTAGCGGGGTCGAATCAATTCCCCCCGAGCTTTTAAAAAATTTTGATTATGTAGCGCTTGGACATATCCATAAACCACAGAAGATTTCGTCTCATACTTATTACTCCGGATCTCCCATTCCATTACGGTTTTCAGAAACTATGAAAAAGTCGGTGATGATCATCGAGGAAAAAGAGGGAAAGCTAAGAGAAATGAACAAGGAAATTCCTGTCTTTCGAGATATTTTATGTGTGAAGACAACTGAGGAAAAGCTCTTTGAGGACATCGCAAAATTAACATCCAGGTCTTCATTAAAACCCATGGTAGAGATTCAAGTTGAACTGAGATCTCCAAAAGCAGGTCTCATTGATGAATTAAAAAACTCACTTGAAAAAAAAGGAATGGAGCTTCTCTCCTTTCAGCCAATTTTCGATGTGCAACACAATGGAACGAGAAAAATTGAGCACCTGTTTCAGTTAGGTCCTATTGACATTTTCAAGGACTTTTTTGAAGCGAAATATCCGGGAACAACAGAAGTTCCGCAAGATCTTATGGATGACTTTAAGGCCCTTTTAGAAAAGGTGAAAGATGCGTCTCGTCCGACTTAGGATAAGAAACATCGCCTCGCTAAGAGGCGAGCACATTATCAATTTTGAGGAGTTTCTCCAAGACAGCTCCCTGTTTGCTATCACTGGAGAAACAGGGGCAGGAAAGTCAACAATTCTCAACTGCGTGGGTTTGGCACTTTATGGACAAGTCTACAAGAAAAATGTAAATCAACTGGACGTTGTGACTCTGGGAGAAAAAGACGGATCGATTGAACTCATTTTTCATACCCGAGGAGTATTTTATCTTGCTGAATGGAAGGCACGAGTAAAAAAACATAACGGTGAACCTTATTCAAGCCCACAGCCCGCACTCAGAAATCTCTTTAAAATCGAAGGCAGAGATTTCACCTCGGATCGAGAGGTGACCGGGGAAAACCCCGCTGAACTTTTGAACCTGTCCTTCGATCAGTTTTGCAAGTGTGTGATTCTTAATCAGGGAGAATTTGCAAAGTTTCTCACAAGCACGTTTAATGATCGCAAAGATATTTTGGAAAAACTCTATCCGGGTGAGGACCTAGAAAACATGGGCCGAGAACTTCGGATTGAACTTGAGAGCCTAAAACAGCTGAAAAACGAAACTGAAATTAAACTCGGTGAACTCCCAACGGACAAGACAGCGGGGGAAAATCTTGAAGTGGAAAGAAGATCTCTGGAAGTTACACTTACAAAGCTTGATAGTGAGTTAACGACTATCGAAGAGCTGAATCGTCGCTTTGAAAGTCTTCTGAGTTATTTTGATAAATATCATGAGGCGCTTACAAAAAAAAATCAAATGTTTAATGATCTTGCGCAAGAAACAACACGCTTTAATCTTCTCCTGAAAACTGGTGAATCCATCCAAATCCGTGCCGAAGAAGCAAAACAAACCCAAGAGCGCAGACTCCCAAGACTTCAAGAATTACTTTTAAAGGAAGAAAATCTCAAAAACTTAAACGAAAGCAGTGAACGCCTTCAAAAGTCGCAGGTGACACTTTCTGAAGAAATGAACCTCCTTACGGATAAAAAAGAAAAGAAAACAAAAGAAAATGAAGTCTTGATGGATAGACTCCATGGATTAAAAAAACTTATTTCTTACCCCATAGATCTACTCAAAAACACCCGTGATCTTCATGCTGTTATTTTCGATCTTTTCTCAGAAAAAGAACTCATCGAACAAAAATTACAAGGTAAAAAAGAGGCCTTGGAGCAGCTGGAGAAGAATGGCATTGACCTCCGAACAGCTCAAGAAACACTCTTGGGTGAGCTTTCTCATTTACCTCAGGACCTTTCTCATCAGACTCATCTCGCTGAAGAACGTAAGTTAAAAAATAGTCTTCAAATTCAGGAAAAAAATCGCGCTCTCATGCGCGCCGAAGAACTTCACCGTCAGAGGATTCAAATAGAAGAAGATAGTCTAAAGTTAAACGAAAATTTGCGTGAACTAAGGATCCTCAAAGAGAGTCTTAGGGTTGAACTTTTTCCACTAGAAGCTACACTTTCTCTTCAAGAGGTATTAAAGGCAAGGTCTGTTTGCGTTAACCATGCCCTCTCCAAGGGATTAGCTGAATGCCCCGTCTGTGATGGCCACGTGACGCTAGATCGTCTCCAGTTTTTACAAAAGAAGTATGCGCAATCAGACATTCAGAGTGTTCAACAAAAGTTTGACGAAACTAATGAAAAACTCTTGAAGCTTGATCGAGAAGAGGCGATCTTTGAAAGCAAAAAGAAACGGGATGAAGATCGCCTTTTTGAAATTAAAGCGGAAGTTCAATCAATCCAAAAGGGACTGTCTCTTGAAGTTATTTCACCCGAACTTATTGATCAGGAGATTGAAGAGTGTAAGAAAAAAATATGGAAGCGAGAAAATCTCGAAAAAGAATTACAAAAAATTAATCTTGAGTTAGAAAAGATCAGATCTCAGTACTTATTACAAAAAAATGAAATAGAGTCCCTCAGAAAATTACTCGAGAAAAAAACAGACTCATTAATCGAAATTTCTGAAAAGATTAAGCCTCTGCTGACGCAGATAACAAAGGATTCCATCCGTAAACTTGGTCAAGAAACAGGTCATTTAAATCTCTATCTTGAACTAGAGGCGAAAACCCATTTAAGTCTAGAAGAACTTCGCCAATTGGAGATTTCAGATACAAAATTGAATCAAGACTCATCCTTTATAAATAATGAACTTAAAGGTGTTCTATCCCAAATCAAAACACTCAAGGAAGAATTGAACGACAATCTTAAGGGTGACAGAGCATTAGAGGTCATTCAGCGATTAAACAAAGAGATGCAATCGGCACAAGATGAGTGGTTAAAGCAATTAGAGCTTCAGCGTCGACAGGAAGGATTTTTAAAGGATTCACAGGGACGGCTTGGTCAGCTAGAAGAACTTTTGAAAGACTTTGACCTCCAATTTGTTAAAGAACTTCACATATTAAAAGCAATCGCCCACGAAATAGATCTTCCTGTGTTAAAGTTCCTGAAGGAAATCGATTTAACCTTTCAATCTGAAAGGGAGCTCTATTTACCAATCAAGGATCTCTTATCAAAAGAGCGCGAAGCCTTAAAAGATCGAACCAACCAGTGCCGAGTCAACCTTGCGACTGTGAAGGCGAATCTTGTCGAGTGGGAAAAAGTCCAGGATAGGATGAGTCTTCTGAATTTGAAACTCAAGGAACTAAATCAATTGCTTTATCGAAAGGAGCGGTTATTTGAAGTCCTTGGAAAAGATGAGCTCAGAACGTTCGTTCTTGCCTTGGTGGAGGAAAATCTCATTCTCCAGACAAATGAGGAACTACAAAAGCTCTGTCAGGGACGCTACGAAATCGTTCACCAAACCAAATCTCTTCGAATGACCCCTGAGTTTTATATCCTGGATAAATACCGCGAGGGCGGAAGAAGAAAAGTGTCTACTCTCTCCGGTGGAGAAACATTCATGGTCTCTCTCGCCATGGCCTTAGGTTTAGCGGAAATGACTCGAGGTCAGGCGGAAATAGACTCACTGTTCATCGATGAAGGCTTCGGCACTTTAGATCAGGAATCTCTGGAAGATGTTCTAAACATGCTTCAGCAGATTCAAACGAGAGGACTCATGGTCGGAATTATATCACACATTAAGGCCCTTACTGGGGCCATACCAGTAAATTTAAATCTTAAAAAAAGAAATGATGGGACATCTGCTCTTGAGGTCATCCACAACTAATCGAGCCGAAGAAAAATCTGGGTCCAGAAAAAAGTCCCATCTTGTGAAATTGAAAGCGCCACACCAGTATCTGTCCATTCGGCTTTTTCAATAGAAGCACGATGAGAGCTTGAATTAAGCCAAGCCTTTAAAACATCTTTAGCACTGACTTGGCCTGTGGCAACGATTTCACCGCAAGAGGTGGAACGAAGTTCTGCCTGAAGATTTGAACAACGAAGAGACAAGCCGGTATGACCAAATGGTCTTGTACCCTTGGCCATAGCGGATGAGTGTTCAAAGGCGGATTCCTGAATAACACCTAAGTAGCTTAGGCGTGTTAAGCCTAATTTTTCACGGTGGTCATTCATAAGTTCAAAATACTCTTCGCCGTGAAGTGCTTCTACATTACGAGATGACAAAGAACTATCTTGTTCTTTTACACAGCTTAAAGTGATAAAGAGGACAACAAAAATAAAAAATGAATTGTTCATTATTCTATCAAATCAAACTCCTACCCACTCCTTCAAGACTTAGTAAGAAGATAAAAGAAAGGGCAGCTACAAGTTGCTGAATTTCTTATGAGTAAAACTCATTCAGAAGAGAAATTCTTACTTGGCCTAAAGAATGATTTCACAATTCGTCTCAACTCGTCCTAAACTCCGGCCACTTTAAACCAGGAATTTAACAATGACTGCACTTCCATTTTTACTTTTTACCATGATGATTTCTGTGACATATGGATCTCCCCTTCATCTAGACCTTGAAATGAGTTCGGAAGAATATCGAGTTCTTCTAAACAAGATGAACAGCCAAGCTGTTAATAAAATGACGGGGGACCATCCCTCCATCAATGAGGCCCTTAGACTAGGAGAGAGGCTTTCGAAATGGATCGCTAAGGTGAATGAATTGAGAACGAGTCAGACCGCCATTCGCCTCACTTCCCCTTCAACCCGTCGAGGGATTCCTATCGATACTCCAAATACCTACTCACCTGACATTATCAAAAAGGAAACCTACGGGATCTTGGTAGAACTACCCACCGCCATGAAAGAGGTCCTTACTGGAAATTTTGAACCTCCAACGAGTCTTCCGGTTGATGATGAGACTTTTATTACACTGGCCCGACGTCTCGACAGAAATTATCAATCTGCGGCACGTTTTAAGTCGGTTGATCAATATCGATCCTATTATATTCAGGCGGCATCAAAAGATGTACGTGGTTACTACTATCTTACAAAGAACTCTATCGGTGAAGACGATCTTTCGGATGTAAGTCGAATACCTGAAGATAAAATAACTCCGACTAAGAACGCCCTTGCCCTCATTTGTTTAAATAACTTAGGTAACGATCAACTCTGCAGAAGTATAGTTAATGAAGCTTTTGAAAATAATACCGTGGCAAGATTCTACCGAAAATACTTTCCCGCTGCGAAGAAAAACTGGAACTCCTTCTTTAAGATCCCATTGAATGCAAGAAGAGAGGACATCCAGTGGAGTGCTAAAAGAACAACCATCCCGTTTAAAATTCCTGAAATCCCCAAATTTATTCCCTACCTAAGAGATAATATTGAAGATGAATTTCGGTGGAAAAATTGGGAACTTGTCCTTAACTTTGGCACTCTGCCTGGTTCTGCCTATTTGAAATTTAGGCCAGGAGTTGTCCCTCACGTGGACCGTTTGGGTGGAAATGAGATTGTAATGGACTCCAATCAGCCGATAGAAGAATATGAGTCTCAATGGACCATCCGTCATGAGTTTGGCCATGTTCTGGGACTTCCTGATTGTTACCACGAGTTCTATGATCTAAATGCCCAAGCCTATGTAAATTACCAGCTCGATATCACAGATCTTATGTGCTCTCGAGCTGGAAACATGAACGAAAGAATATTTGAAGAATTAAAAAAGGCTTACTCAAAGTAGGCATTTTACTCAAAACTCAGCGCTCTTTGGTGTTCTAGGGAAAGGAATGACATCCCGAATGTTGGTCATTCCAGAAATGTACATAACGGCCCTTTCAAAGCCTAAACCGAAGCCAGCATGAGGAACAGAACCGTATTTTCGAAGATCGAGGTACCACCAGTAGTTTTTGATATCCATCTTCATCTCTTCCATTCGTCGAACCAGTTTTTCGTAATTGTCTTCACGTTGAGAGCCGCCGATGAGTTCTCCAACACCAGGAACCAGAACATCCATAGCTCTTACCGTATTTCCGTCCTCATTTTGCTTCATATAAAAAGCCTTTATGCCTTTTGGATAGTCGGTTACGATCGTTGGGCGCTTAAAGTATTGTTCAGCTAGAAAGCGTTCGTGCTCAGTCTGTAAATCGATTCCCCATTTTACAGGGAAATCAAATCTGTGGCCTTTTGAGACTTCCTCAAGAATCTTTATGGCATTTGTATAGGTCACAATCTCAAAGGGAGAGGTCATCACATGCTCCAACATTTTTAAATTCTCAGGAGCGTATCGAGAGGCAAGAAACTCCAATTCATCACCGCACTCTTCAATTGACTTTTTTATAAGGTATTTGACATATCCAGTTGCCAGGGCCGCATTATCTTCAAGTGTATTAAAAGCCGCTTCCGGCTCAACCATCCAAAACTCAGAAAGATGCCGGGCCGTGTTTGAGTTCTCAGAACGAAACGTAGGGCCAAAAGTGTAAACACGCCCAAGACCTCCAACCGCAAAGGTCTCGGCCTCTAGTTGACCAGAAACCGAAAGAAATGTTTCGCGCCCGAAATAGTCCTGTTTAAAGTCAACGTCGCCCTTATCTGTTCGGGGAAGCTTATCAAGATGAAGTGTCGAAATACGAAACATCTCCCCGGCCCCTTCAGCATCTGATGCAGTGATTATAGGAGTGTGAAGATATGTGAAACTTTCATTAGAAAAGAACTCATGAGTCGCCTGCGCGAGAACATGTCTTAAACGAAAGACGGCTGAAAAAGTATTGGTTCTTGGGCGAAGATGCGCGATTTCCCGTAGGTACTCAAGGGATGTTTCTTTTTTCTGAAGAGGGTAATCTTCAGTGTTCAGGCAAAAAGTATGTATGCGTTTGGCCTGCATCTCAACGGGTTGTTTGCCCTGAGAGGCGACAATGAGTCCCTCAACCTCAACAGAGGAGCCTATCGTCAGCTTTGTCGCATCATCGTAGTTGGAGAGAGTGGAATCGACAATGATCTGAAGATCTTTTTGAGTTGTCCCGTCATTTAGAACGAGGAAAGAGAATTTTTTTGATTGTCTTAAAGATTTAACCCAGCCTTTGACAACAATTGTCTGATCAATAGGTTTAGTTTCGTAGATTTTCTTAATTAGAAGATACTGAGACATGATTACTCCTATCCTAAAATTTTCTTTTTAATTTCCATCGCCACTTCTGTCTTGAGTCTTGGCCCAAACTGAGAAACCACCCGGCTGGCGGCCATAGAAGCAAGCTTTCCAGCAGAATCAAATGTATGGTTGTGGGTTATTGCATAGAGGAAAGCCCCCGCGTACATGTCACCCGCTCCGTTGGAATCGATGGCCTTAACAGGGAAAGGTCTGATAGTTATAAATGCCTCGCCGTCAAAGATCAAAGCCCCATTTTCTCCCCTAGTAATAACGAAAGTCTTTGCCGTTTGTTTAAGCTTTTCACTTGCTAAAATGAGGTCATCGGTATCGGTAAAAGCACAGGCCTCTAATTCGTTACAAAATAACAAATCAACACCATCTCCGATCATTTCGCGAAGGCCATCATTAAAAAAACGAACCATATTAACGTCAGAAAATGTAAGGGCAGTTTTAACCCCAGCTGCTTCTGCAATTCTTCGTGCATGAATAGCTGCTTCTCGACCGGAGGGAGAGGCCACCAGATAGCCTTCCATGTACATGTATTTTGAATGACGAATCGCTTCAGGATCAATCTGAATTTTAGAGATGGTAGAAGTAATTCCAAGAAACGTATTCATGGTTCTTTCTGCATCTGGAGTTATAAGAACCAGACACTTCCCGGTAATTCCGTCTTCGCGATCCTGGTGCATAAGATTGGAATGAACTCCATTGTCTAAAAGATCCTGAAAGTAGAAATTTCCGATCGGATCTTTAGCTACTTTGCAAGAGTAAAAACTTCTAGCACCGAACTGAGCGGCCGCGATGGCGGTATTGGCAGCGGATCCCCCACACTGTTGTTTTTTGGGTGCCGTTCCTAAGGCATCGAGAAGATATTTTTGTCTCTCCTCGTCCACCAAAGTCATAAGACCTTTATCAATCTTGTGTTTAAAAAAAAACTCATCATGCACTTCGTATTCCATATCCACGAGGGCATTTCCGATTGCATACAAATCGTATTTTTTCGTCATCTAAACTCCAGAAGTGAAATCTACTTTAAACGTTTTAAAGCGAAAAATACACATCATATCGAGTAGATTTTCCGACATATTGAACGGAGGGTTTTAATGATAAGACTCCGGAGTGCCGGGGTCTTTTTACCACCAGCCTTTTACACCTTTTCGAAATACACTTTATAAAAATGTCCTCAGCGTCATGGTCTTTACCGACAAGGCTTCGGAATATCCGCATCTCTTTCTTGGGTGCGGTTTTTTCGTTGGGATCTTCAAACATCGGATCAAAGTAGAGAACATCCATCTCCAGATTTTCCGAAAGAACAGAATTGGCGTCAGAAGGAATAAAATGGAAAAGATTGAGTAAGGGATGTTTGGCATTATGCAATGCACTTGATATCAGGAAGCGAATCACTGGATGACGCTCAACCGCCCATACCTCACAGCCAAAACTTAGCAGTAAAAGGGAGTCCCCTAGCATTCCGGCCGTGAGGTCCAAAACCTTTGGCCGATAACCGCTCTTTATGCCTACGGCTTTGGCGAGAAGCTCTTTTTGCAGACTCGATTTTTTAAAAAAATCTAAATGCCGCTCTAGTTCTCCATCAATTTCAATTCCAATAGGATTTTCGTATGAAACATCTGAGTGAAGCCAAAATTGCCCCCTAATCCACTCCAGAGTTAAACTTAGGTTTTCTTCAGAGCAAAACTTGTTTAGTTCAAGAAATTGACAGTCCATGGGAGATAACAACTGTCCTTCTCTAATTATTGTTAAGGCCATCTCTTTAAAGTTTAATTCATTCCCTAGAGGATAAAAAGAAAAACCATAATTTCTCCTTACTATTCGCATTTTTCTAAGTCTAATCTCTTAACAAATCATGCTCCTTCGTCCTACCATAGATTTGATTTAACTGAAGGTTTCAGAGAATAAGGAATATCCATGAAGAGTACGCATGTGCCCCTCAAGTACCATCCAGAAAAACTTAAACGGGAATTAAAACCATTTTACATCGGTGCTGATGAGAAAGACATAAACGATATGCTCCATTTGCTCGGACTCTCTAGTCTGGATGATCTCTATTCCCACATCAGTGATGACGTGAAAATGCCATCTGTCCCACTCCCCAAGCACTTGAGCTACCAGGAACTCATTTCACTGGTCAATGAAGTCGCTAAAAAAAATAATCAAAAGATCTCTTTCCTGGGAGATGGTTTGCCTCAGTATAAGGTGACGGATGTAGTAGAACCGATCTGTCATATACGTGGTCTCACAACGGCCTATACACCATACCAGCCAGAGCGTTCTCAGGGTACTCTCCAGACACTTTGGATTTATCAATCACTGATTTCCCAGCTGACGGGATTTGAGGCCATCAACGCTTCCCTCTATGACCGTTCAACTTGTCTTTACGAAGCAATGCATTGTGCTCTTCGTCTAGTCAAAGACTCGACCACGATTATCGCCTCAAAGACTCTTTATCCCGGAGATCTTGAAGTTATAGAAACTCATGCCAAAGAAACAGGTATGAAGATATTTTTTGCTCCGGTTAATCCTCTTAGTGGAAAACTCGATATTCCTTCTTTGAAAAAGCTCCTTAATACCATTCCTCAAGTGGCAGCGGTGGCCTTTCCTCAAGTTAATAACTTAGGAAATCTAGAGGCAGTTGATGAGATCGTCGATCTTTGCTCAACGGCCAATATCAAGTCCATCGCAGTGGTGGATCCCATGCTGTTGGGAAAAGGTGGTCTAAAGGCACCAGTGAAATTCGGAACGAGGTCCCAGGGCTGTGACATGGTGGTTGCCGAAGGACAACATCTCGCCATCGGCCCCAACTTCGGTGGACCGGGACTTGGGATATTTGGTATCCGCTATAATGAGCAAGATAAAATCTCCATCCGCTCAACGGCTGGGCGATATGTGGGTAAAACCCAAGACATTAAAGGCAGAGATTGTAAGGCCCTCATTCTCTCTACAAGAGAACAACATATTCGCCGAGAAAAAGCCACCTCCAACATTTGTTCCAATCAATCCTTCGTTGCCACGATCGCCGGAGCCTCCATGCTCTCAAGAGGAGATCTTGGTTTTGAGGAAACTCTTAAAATTTCCCGCGCTCATGCAGAGCACGCGGCCCAAGCGCTTTCAACGTTTGAAGGAGTTGAATTAAAATTTAAAGGATCATCATTTTTTAACGAATTCACGCTTAAACTTCCTTGCAGCACCAGAAACCTCATCACTTTAGGAAGCTCTCATGGTCTTCATATCGGAGTTGACGTTTCCGAACGTCATCCGGAAATAACAGGAGAGCATCTGCTCCTTATGAGTTTTAGCGATATTCACTCAGATCAGGATGTGCAAAAGCTAATTGACTTCTTCGCTTCTCAGTTCCCCCGTACGAAAAATGAGATTTTGGCACCTAAAATTCAGGAAGTTCTTTTGAGAACCGATTCTCCAGAAATTCCTAAAATTTCGAATAAGGAGATTATCGAGTACTACGAAAAGCTTGGGAAACAAAACCTTTCTCCAGATGATGGGATCTACCCACTTGGTTCTTGTACGATGAAATATAACCCTCATATCAATGACTATGCGGCTTCCCTACCAGGATTTAGTAATATTCATCCGGAGGCCCCAATTGAAGATGTCCAAGGCTGTCTTGAAGTTCTCTTTGATATCCAGGAGCAATTTAAGGCGATCACCGGACTTCCAGGAGTTGTAACTCAGGCAGTTGCGGGTGCTCAAGGAGAATTGGTAGGTATCAAAATGTTTCAGGCCTACCACAGAGACCGGGGAGAAGCTGAACAAAGAAATGTCATTATTATTCCTCGATCCGCTCATGGTACGAATCCGGCCACCGCTACGATGGCCGGTTATGAAACAAAAACGATCGACGGCAAAGTCTATGGAATCTACACCATCGACGCTCTACCCAACGGAGAGATGAACCTAGCACAGATTAAAGAGTTCCTCGCCACCGATGGTCATCGAGTGGCCGGAGTGATGGTAACAAATCCTAATACGGCCGGTATTTTTGAAACTCAGTTCAAGGAGATGAGCTCTCTTATCCACGAGGCCGGAGGTCTCGTTTACATGGATGGGGCGAATATGAATGCCATTGCCGGAATTCTTGACCTCAATAAACTTGGTGTCGATGCTGTTCATAATAATCTACACAAGACTTGGACCATTCCTCACGGGGGTGGCGGTCCAGGGGACGCTATTGTGGGAGTCTCTCATCGGCTACTAGATTTTATTCCAGGTATTCAAGTGGTAAAAAAGGGTCACCAATTCGATATTGTTAAGGCCCCGAAAAGCTGCGGCTCATTCCACCGTCACTTCGGTAATTTTGCCCATAAGATTCGTGCCTACACCTACATCAAGGCCCTCGGTTCTGATGGTGTTAGAAAGATGAGCCAGGTTGCAGTCCTTTCAGCTCGCTACTTATTTGCGAAACTTTCTAAAACTTACCCTACTCTTCCTGGAGAAGCGGTAAGTTCTCCTCGAATGCACGAATTTATCATCACTCTTTCACCTGAAATTTTTAAAAAAATTGAAGCTTCAGGAACTCCAAAAACTAATACCATCGCTCGAATTGGAAAGCTCTTTCTGGATTTCGGCTTCCATGCACCAACTGTGGCCTTTCCCGAACAATACGGCCTAATGCTGGAGCCAACAGAGACATATTCAAAAGAAGAGCTCGATCAATTCACAACTGTAGTTGAGTCTATTTTGAAACTTATAAGTGAACATCCAGAAGTTTTAAAAACAGTTCCGCACTTCACTCCTATTGATCGGGTTGATGAGGTTCAAGCAAACAAAAACCCCGTTCTGGCAGAAAAGTTAACGACACACTTACCACTTATTATTTCGGATCGTGTGGACGCCGAGAAATTACGAAGGTCAACGCCAGGTGATCTGTGTGAACAAATCCTAAGGGCGCATAGAGAATCTATTTCTTGATAGAATCTTTTAGTGAAGTGGTATTCCCCATTCCTGGACTTTTGCCTGGGGAAGCTCCATAAGAAAGGTCGTGTGGGGCCGGTCACTTAAGTATTGCAGAGTACCTCCATGTTTTTCGACAATTCCTCGGGCAAGAGATAATCCTAGTCCCGTTCCCTTTCCAATCTCTTTGGTTGAAAAAAATGGCTCCATTATACGGGAGGCAATCTCCGGTGGGATGCCATGACCCGAGTCCTTGAAGTAGAGCTGAATCCTGCCGTCTTTTTTAAGACTACTAACTTCGATCCATTTATCTGGCAAAAATTCAATCGCATCAAAAGAATTATTAAGTAAATTGAGAATCACCTGCTCGAGTTGAATCTTATGACCCACAACCGAAAAGTTTTCCAGTCCGTAAAGTCTCAAATTGACTCCATGGTTTTTCATTCTTTGCCCGCAGAAGGCAAGAACATCTTCGAAAAGGTCCCTTAGAGTTACTTCAATTGGAGGAGTCGCTTCATCTTGATGAACAAATTCCCTAACTCCTTGAATTGTTTTATTGATACGATCTGAAGTAAAAAGAATCTGATGTAGGCCTTCGCCTATTTCTTTTTGCTTATCAGGTTCCCTATAAATCCTCAGAAGCTGAGAGGTGCGTGCCTGGATCACGGCCAGAGGATTATTGATTTCGTGGGCAATACCGGCAGACATCATGCCGAGTTCAGAAAATTTAGATTGCCCAAGGAATTTTTCACTTCTTTCATTGAGGACCTTCGTCATAGAAGCGTCGTGACGACGTTTAATTGTTTCTAAGTAGGTTGATAAACTCGACCCGGTGAAACCAATAAGGAAAAATACCTCAGTTCCGATTTCAAGCAGATTCAAATCTGGGTTGAGCCGCCAGAACGGGAAAAGGAGCCGACTTATAAAAAATAATCCAAATAAGATATAAGAAGTTTTGTGTAGAGGTGAACAAGTAAGAGAGGGAGTCTTCTTGTATGAATTAAACGTCACATAAAGACCGATACCTCCTACCGCCAAAGAAAATGGCATCGTGAAATAAACAAAAGAAACGCCATACCCGCTCATAGTGAAGGTAAAAAAAGCTGCTATCCCTAAAGCGATCACATGCCAGCGACTGATTATTTTAGCACCAGAAAAATCCTCCATCAAAAGTTTGAATGTACGAAGAGGCCAGATCCAACCAAGCATGCTGAGGGCGGCCCAAGAGTTCATATTTGAATTGAGAAGCTTCATCACCAAAACTCCAACTCCTAAGGAGGCCCAAAATTCTGTGAGATTCCTAAGCTCTTTTTCCTTATGGGTTTGATAGGAGAGATAAGAGAGAAGACCCATATAAAGCGGAATGAATAGAGAGATGACAAATAGAATGTCGAACCAATTTCTCATGAGTCTATTGTAGGCATGAAATTTCTTACAGAAGGTTCAATTAATTCTTAAGAGCGACGGACGTATTTAATATACATTTCTTACATTTCCTGATATCAAATTTTCGCTCCGAAGCTAAACCATTCCCAGGATATTAAAATGAGTTTCAGGCCCCGCTGTACATTTGCCATTATTTCCCACCCGGATGCCGGTAAGACCACCATGACAGAAAAACTATTATGGTTTGGTGGAGTCGTTCGGGAAGCTGGAATGGTTAAGTCAAAGACTGGGGATTTTGCAAAATCTGACTGGATGGAACTGGAAAAGCAAAGGGGTATTTCTATCACCTCATCTGTTATGAGCTTCGAGTATAACGATCGTGCCCTCCATCTTCTGGATACACCCGGTCACAAAGACTTTTCCGAGGACACTTACCGAACTCTGACAGCTGTGGAGTCAGTTCTCATGATGATTGATTCTGCTAAGGGTGTGGAGGCCCAAACGATTAAGCTCATGGAAGTTTGTCGCATGAGAGATACCCCTATTGTGACTTTCATGAACAAGTTTGATAGAGAGGCCATGGATCCTTTCGCTCTTCTGGATAATATTGAATCCATTTTAAAAATCCAGTGCATTCCCATGACCTGGCCAGTAGGTAATGGAGTCGACTTTAAAGGAGTTTACAACTTTAAGACTAAGCAGATCTTAAGCTTTAAAGACTCCAAAGATCCCTTTACTCCAAGCTTCATAGACGCTTCAGATATCAAATCTGAGAAATTAATATCCGAAATCGGAAAGCCACTGGTTGAGAAGCTTAAGGAAGAGCTGGAAATGGTACAGACGCTTATCCCTGAATTCAATATGGATGAGTACCTAGCGGGAATCCAAACTCCAGTGTTCTTCGGTTCTGCCCTTAAAAACTTTGGTGTAAAAGAAACACTCGACCTCATTACGCAGATTGCTCCAAAACCGAAGTCTCGTGAAGCAGTTCTTGCTCCCTATGATTCTTCCGCTGAAAAGATTATCATCGGTCCTGAAGATCCGGAATTTACCGGTTTCATTTTTAAAATCCAAGCAAATATGGACCCAAAGCATAGAGATCGGATCTCTTTTATGCGTGTATGCTCTGGAAAATTTAATCGAAACGATAAGATCTATCATGTGCGATCAGGTAAAGAGATCAGAATCGCAACTCCTCTAATCTTTCAGGCAAGAGATCGAGATATTGCTGAAGAGGCATTGGCGGGAGATATCATCGGTCTCTATGATACTGGAAAGTATCAGATTGGTGATACCTTTTCGATGGGCAAAAAGCATATTCGCTATACAGGAATTCCCAGTTTTTCCCCGGAACTCTTTATGAGAGTGACAGCCAAGGATCCTATGAAGGCCAAACATTTGGAAAAGGGCCTTGCCCAGCTCTCTGAAGAAGGTGCCACTCAGCTTTTTATCCGCCGTCATACTAATGAAAAAATGTTGGGTGCTGTTGGTGCTCTTCAATTTGAAGTTGTTAAGTTTCGACTGGAGGATGAATACTCAGTTGAGGCCACCTACGAACCAATCTCCTGGGCAGGAGTTAGATGGCTTAAATTTTCCGACAAGAAAGCTGAAGAAAAATTCACTCAAGAATATTCTTCAGTCATAATGGAAGATAAGGAAAAGCGGCTTTGCTTCGCCGTCAGGACAGAGTGGGACTTGAAACTTGCGATGGAAAAAAATCCAAGTGTACAATTTTTCAAAAACTCTGATTACATCGACTGAAAAAAGGATGACTCATTATTTAGGCATCAATCGATAAATGACCTGCTCAGAGTAACATCTTTTATGATTAGGGTCACTTTTTGAAAGAGCGAGGTCTCCATCATAGGCCGAGCCTCGCTGCCGAAAATCTGAATACCATACACCTTTGTATCGAAACTCAATGTGACCATATTTTCTTATCATTGCGTCTGGACAGGTTTTAGCTGGCAAAAGAACTTTTACGTCAAAATTCTTAAATTTTTTGGTGTCCCCTAACTTTTTATATCGATAATCTTCGGTTTGCCATTGAGATAAAATGGCCTCATTGTAGTCGAGAGCATTCTTTCCATTAGAAGGCCCTCCTCGAAACAAGACATTAAGACTTAAGCGAACTCCTCTAGCACACGTATTACTAGGACTGTCGGGCATACGTGCAAGATGATCCCGAAGGCCGGTTCTATCTAAATCTTTGTAGTAAAGTCTGCCATGTTCATCAGCGGATGCAAAATTGACTAAAGAAAGAAGAAAAACAAGAGCGATGGAGTGGAAATGAAATTTCATAAGCAATCCAATGAAGAAGGTTAGTTTCATTGGATGCTATACTGAAAAGAGAATTGGAATGGACGATTTGTAAAAATTACAAAAAAACCTGCTCAAAGGCAGGTTTTTTTAAGTTATTTCTTTGGTTTAAACCAGCAAAGCGGTCTTAAACCATTGGTATGACCAAGGGATTTATGACAAGTACCTTTAACTTCGTCTTTTTGTGAGACGTCTTCGTTAAAAGAGGCTTCGCATAGGGCCCCTTGAAAATAGGTATCCAAACGGCATTGAGTGGCCGGATGGTCATCATCAGTCTTGGAAACAACATTGGTATCGGGAGTATCAAATTTTGATTCGGGTTTATTTCTTAAAGCCGCGAAAAGTGCCGCAACAGAGGCACCGGCCATACCACTTCGAACACAGATAGCTCTGTCCTCTTTATTTGTCCAAGTAGAGGCACAGGCCGCGCTTAGCGCTTTAGGGGCCTGAAGTCTTTTAATGATGGTGAGGTTATTATCGTTTAGAAAGGTCTTTCGTAAGCACTTAAGAGTCGCAAAGTAATCTGCTTGACCTTCATTAGATGCCCATCGGCCGAATAAGCTATTCACTTTTGGAGCTCCACCAATATGATGGCCGATCTCATGGCAAAGAACGAGAGCAAGACCGTCTTCAGTTATTGTTGAATGACGTGCCAGTCCTCCAAACATATGTACACTCCAACTACCAACGCGTGTAGCATAGGCATTGACTGTGCCGTCTTTCCATTCTCTTTCTACTTTGAGAGTTCCGCCCATGTTTGAAACGATCGGAGAATAGATCGCTTCAACCTTGTCGATAACAGCATCAAACTGCTGTTTAGTTAAACCGCTAGTCAACTTAGAGTCCGCAGGAATGTAAAGATCGTTTTCTGGAAGAAATCCTGAAGATCCATCTTCTGTGCATGCCGAAGCTGTTATGCTTAATAATGAAGCAAAACCCAAGGCCAAAAAAAGTTTCATAAAACTCCTTGAAATATCACTAAAGAAATATCTTAGGAATTCCCGACAGGCAAAGTCAGCAATAAAAATATATTTGTAAGAAGATGAAAGATTGGATGGAATAAAATGAAGGCCAGGTATTAACCCAGCCTTAACATTTCATTAACTTAGTTGCTAACAGTAGGTTTGAACCAGCAAAGTGGACGCAGACCTTTAGAGTGATTTGTGGAACCGTGACATGTACCAGTTACTTCCGAATCAGATGTCACATCTTCTTTAAAAGAGATTTCACACAGAGAGCCTTGAAAGTAAGTATCAAGACGACACTGGGTGGCCGGGTGATTGTCATCAGTCTTAGTAACGATTTTAGGGTCTGGTGTATCAAACTTTGGCTCAACACTTGAACCTCGAAGAGCTTGGAAAAGTTTAGCAACAGAAAGACCTGCCATACCTCCACGCACACAGATGAAATAGTCTTGGTTCCAAATATGTTGAGAGGAACAAGCTTTCGCAAGAGCTTCAGGTACTTCCATCTTGCTTACAATTTCTTCATTATTATCGTTCTCCCAACCTCGGCGAAGACATTTGAGAGTAGCAAAGTAATCGGCTTGACCCTCATTGGAAGCCCATGGTGAAGACCAAGGGGAAACTTTCTTCGGAGACCCTCCAATGTGGTGTCCAATTTCATGACAAATAACAAGAGCAAAACCATCTTCAGTAATAGTGTCGTGACGAGCAAGACCTCCGAACATAGAGACGCGCCAAGTTTTTCCAAGTTGTTGAGCGTAAGCATTAACGGTTGGATCAGTCCATTTTCTTTCAACCTGAAGTTCACCACCGTAAGTTTTAATAATCGGTGAATAAAGAGCTTCGTACTTATCTATCAAACCGTTAAACTGTTCTTCAGTGATTCCTCCAACACGTTTAGTGTGAGAAAAAATTTTTAAATTGTTCTCGGGCACAAAACCTTCAGAACCATCTGGGGTGCAGGCAATAGTTGGTAGTGCCGTGGTGACGAGAGAGAGAACTAGCAATCCTTGCTTAAAAATGTTCATTTGAAAAAACTCCTTAAAGATAAAACATCTTCTTCGGAACATTCTTACATAATCATATATAGGGGGGCAGAGTATTATTTTAAAGTAAGATTTTGTTTGACAGATACATGAGATCAATTCAGCGCAAAAAAAGGGCCTTCCGGCCCTTTTTTTTGAAAAGTCTAATCAACACTGGGCTTAAACCAGCAACGTGGACGTAATCCAGAAGTATATCCATTTGAACCATGACAAACCCCAGAGACCTCATCTTCTTGACCAATCTCTTCATTGAAGGAGACTTCGCAAAGAGCACCCTGAAAATATGTATCTAATCGGCACTGCGTATCAGGATGATTGTCATTAGTGGCAGTAACCTTCTTAGGATCAGGTGTATGAAACTGAGCAGGCTTGGAGGAATAAGAAAGTGCTGCGAAGAGTCGAGCCACTGAATCCCCGGCCATGCCTCCGCGGATACAGAGGGCCCTATCGGATTCAGAGGTCCAGTTTTTTTCACAGGATTCAATTAAGTGTTGAGGGACATTTAGATTTTTTATAGCAGCAGCATTGTCCTCGGATTGCCATATACGCCTTAAGCATTTAAGAGTTGCAAAATAGTCTGCCTGACCTTCGTTAGAGGCCCAGTCATCACCAGCATAACGAGGAGCTCCTCCAATATGGTGCCCAATCTCATGGCAAACAACGAGAGCAAATCCATCGGGCGTAATAGATTTATGACGGGCCAGTCCGCCAAACATAGAAACACTCCAAATATTGTCAGATTGCTCTGCATAAGCGTTCACTGTTCCATCAGTCCATTTTCGCACTACTTTGAGTTTCCCTCCGTATTCGGCCACGATTGGAGAATAAAGTTCTTCAACTTGATCAATCACCGAGTTAAACTGTTCTTGAGATATGGAATTAATTCCCTTAGCATCCACAGGAATATTGAGATCATTTTTTGGAAGGAAGCCTTCTGAGGCATCTTTCTTACATGCCATAACTGGTTGTGCGGAAATAAATATGGCAAGAAGCAGTCCTTGCGAAAGCATTTTCATTAATCCTCCTTGATTAACTTCTATCTCAAGAACTATCGTCACACAGATTTAGGATTCCACCAGCCATCA